>NZ_JBIVHM010000004.1:0-416357 GCF_044749185.1 Paenarthrobacter sp. NPDC089675
CGCTCCGCTATCACCTGCCCGCCAAATCCCATGAATCAACCCTGTCACGCCAGCCAACGCCCGTAACCCAACAAACACCCCTATGTGGAAAACCCGAGACATCTGCCCCAGTCAGCGGCTGGTTAGACGTAAATACCTCCGCAGGGGGCTCCTGGGGAGGTATTTCGTCACGTGTGCCTGTGCTCGCTACTCGCAGGCTACGCCGTCGTGATCCCTGTCCAGGCCTGCGCGGTATCCAGGTTGCCCTGCGTACAAGGGTGCAGCACCAGCCGCCCTGGCAGCAGCGCAGTTGGCGAAATAGGCAGCCGCGGGCGCCGGAGCTGCCGGAGCCGGGGCGGGGACAACAGCGGGAGCAGGCGCCGGAGCAGGCGCCGGAGCTGCCGGAGCGGCTGGAGCGGGGACCGGTGCCGGAACAGCTGCCTGGGCCGGAGCCGGTGCAGGTTCGGCCGCCGGTGCAGGGATTGCCACAGGGCTCGGCGCAGGAGAGGGGGGAGCCTCCTGGTTCGTCGGCGCCAACTGGCCAGGGCAGTCACCAAGGATGCGTGCCATAGCGTCGTGCTCGGCCTGCGTTACCCAGAGGCTGTAGCTCGCCTTCACGGAGATCTGCCGCGCCACGTATTCGCACCGGTAGGCCTTATTCGGCGGCAACCAAGTGGCCGCGTCGCCGTCGCTCTTCTGCTGGTTTGTGGGCCCATCAGTGGCCTGAAGGTTAAGCGGATCGTTGGCAAGGGCGGTCCGCTGTTCAAGGCTCAGTTGCTGGGCACCCTTCTGCCAAGCGTCGCTGAGCGCCACTACATGGTCGATCTGCACGGCGGTGCTGGTGCTGGCACCCCTGATAAACGCGATCCTGTTACCCGTGTAGGGGTCAGCGAGGGTTCCGCTTTGGACCTTGCAGGGCACGCTGTTGGTGTAAGTGACCGCTGTGAGGTCCCGCTTGAGGATGTCGTTCCGGGTGTCGCATCCATTGCGGTCGACGTCGGCCCAGGCCTGACCGAATTGTGCGCGGTCGTAGCCGGTTTTGGGTGCCCTGCCTTTGATAGGCAGCGTTGCCAGGATGTCGAGTGCCTTTGATGCGTAGGCGGGCTGGGTGTGAGGAGCCTTGTAGGCAACACTCGCAGCCAGTTCCGGTGTGGCTTCGGGGTCCAGCGGCGCGCCCGACTCCGTTGCTGAAGGTGAGGGCGACGCCGTAGCACTTGCCGAGGTTCCGCCGTCGACCAGTTTCTGTGCTTCCGCGGCCGCCTGCGAAGCCTCGAGGCGTTCCTTGGGCTTAGTGGGAACCAGGGCCCCACCGGCAACGAACAGAACCAGCGCGCCGGTGAGCACGATGGCGCCGGCACGCCGTCCCCCCGGCACCAGTGCCCAGGAACGTCGCCCGGTTGCCGCGATGTAGATTCCGGTCAGCAGGGCCAGAAGGCCCAGCATGATAAGCATTCCGCCAAATCCGGACGTGAACGCACTGACCACCAGAAGGAGAACTGCGATGATGCAGACGCAGACAGTGGAAGTTGGCAGCCGGAAGGAACCCGTTCCGGGCGGTGTTTGGTTAGACAACAAATCCCCATTTCGAGACATCGGACCGCGAGTCGACGGCCGATATAAAGGACGCTTGTGGCTGAACGCCCTTGGGGATTCTAGTGCGGGAATTACAAGTTTGTAGTTCGGGACGGACTGTTACAGAAGCGGCGCCGACAAGAGGTCAACTCAGAGGTTGGCCTCGGCATAAGCCTGCAAGGCGTCCCGTACGAAGGCCGCGCCGGACTCACCGCCGTAGTTGGCCGCGAAGCGCGGATCGGCCACGTACATTTCGCCGAGTCCGATCACATATCCCTTGATGTCCCCGCCCGGTGTTGCCGAGGGCGTTCCCGGGATCCCGCGAAGCCATTCGACGTGTCGGCGGGCCAGATCCTGGGCTTCGGCACTGTCCGGAGCCGCATCAGAACCGGCCAGGGCAATCCAATCACTCCCCAGCTTCTGCACCCGCCCCTTCCATTCCTTCTTCTCTTCGCTGCTCATGCCACGCCACCACTTGTCGCTGGCTGCGTAGGCTTCCTTGCCCCATCGCTCCTCCACCTCGTCCTTGTACTGAGTGTGGTCGAAGCCGTCAAACATATCCTGTGCCATGAACTCTCCATCCCCTTTCAATGCCTCAATTGTTTGCTGCACGGACGCGATTTGCCGCCCCAACCTGTCTCGCTCCTGCCCGAGCCACTCAAGGTGGCCGTTCAGCGCCTTGACGGTGTCCGTCTCACGGCCGAGGACCTCGGCTATGGCCGGCAGCCCCAGGCCCAGCTCGCGCAGGAGAAGGATGCGCTGGAGCTGAACCAAGGCCGGACCGTCGTAATAGCGGTAGCCGTTAACTCCGGTCCGGCTTGGTTTCAGCAGCCCGATGTCGTCGTAGTGACGCAGGGTGCGGCTGGTGGTTCCTGCCATCTTGGCGATTTCCTGGATAGACCAGTCCATCCGTCCTCCGTCCCGTGCCTTTCCTTCGACAGTAGAGGTTGACGTTGCGTCAAGGTCAAGGGGTGGATCCGGAATTAGTCGGCCAGGATCAGGTAGAGCGCGCGGCGGGTCTCGTCGAGCTTTTCAATGGCGGCCTGCCGTTGTTCGTCGGTTGCGGCTGAGCGGAATTGGTGGATTACGCCCATCAGCTTGCCCACGCTTTGGTGGAAGGCAGCCCCTGTGGAGTCGGCTTCCGTGTTCCAGGCGTTCGCGAGTTCCTCCTCATGCTCCGAAACATAGGCGCGGCCGTCGTCGGTGAGGGTGAATTCGGTGCGGCGGCCTTCCCCGGAGGCGACGATGAGCTCTTCGTCGACCAACTGCTGCAACGTCGGGTAGACGGAGCCCGGGCTGGGACGCCAGGCGCCGGAGGTCTTCTCGGCGATGGTCTTGATGAGGCCGTAACCATTTGAGGGTGCTTCAGCGAGGAGCGAGAGGATCGCAGCCCTCACATCGCCGCGGTTGCGGCGCGGACCACCAGGTCCGAAGCCGCGCGGACCAAAGCCGCCGGGTCCGAAGCCCGGACCAAACCCGGGTCCGAAACCAGGACCAAAGCCGCCTCCGCCGTGGCCGCCGGGACCACGGCGGCCGGCTCCGCGCCCGAAGCGTCCGCGACCGGGCATTCCCGGGCCGTAGTCAGGAGAGTTGTGTTCGTGTTCGTGGATGCCTTTCATAACAGCATCGTCCTTTCGATAGTTTCCACCGAAGGAGTATCGGCGATACTTAACGATATATCGGTGAATATCGAAGCGTCAAGAGGTTGTGAGAGAGGATTCGGCGGATCGGGGGTGGGATGTGAGCGGGCGTTTAAAGAACGACGGCGGGTGCGGACTTATCGCTAAGTCCGCACCCGCCGTCGTGGGTCCGGGAAGTGCCTTTCGAAGCTACGAAAGCGGCGTGACGTACGCTCCCGAGATGCCGCCGTCCACCAGGAAGGTGGAGGCCGTGATGAACGAGGCGTCGTCGCTGGCGAGGAAAGCCACGGCTGCGGCGAGTTCCTCAGGCTCGGCGAAGCGCCCCAAGGGCACGTGCACCAAGCGGCGGGCTGCCTTCTCCGGATCCTTCGCGAAGAGTTCCTTGAGCAAGGGAGTGTTCACCGGTCCGGGGCAAAGGGCGTTGATCCGGATGCCCTGGCGGGCGAATTCCACGCCGAGTTCACGGCTCATGGAAAGCACTCCACCCTTGGAAGCGCTGTAGGAAATCTGGGACGTCGCAGCACCCATGACCGCCACGAACGAGGCGGTGTTGATGATGGAGCCCTTGCCCTGTTCCTGCATGTACGGGATGGCGTACTTGCAGCAGTAGTAGACGGACGTCAGGTTCACTTCCTGGACCCTGCGCCACGCGTCGATGCCGGTGTCCAGGATGGACGCGTCGTCTGCGGGGGAGATGCCTGCATTGTTGAAGGCGATATCGACACTGCCGTAGGTCTCCTTTGTCTGGGCGTAGAGGTTGCGGACTTCTTCCTCGCTGGTGACGTCGACCTTCACGAACAGGCCCCCTACTTCGCTCGCGGCGGCGATGCCCGAGGTGGGTTCAATGTCCGCGATCACCACGTTCGCGCCCTCGGCCGCCATCCGGCGTGCGGTGGCCAGGCCGATGCCGCTGGCCCCTCCGGTGATGACTGCGCTGCGGCCTGCGAGACGGTTGGAAACTACTGCTTGCATGATTGCTCCTTTGTAACGGTGGAAAAGACTAAGCGGACTGGGTGGAGATGAAGACGTTCTTGACCTCGGTGAACGCATCCAGGGCGTCGGGGCCGAGTTCGCGGCCGAGGCCTGATTGCTTGAAGCCGCCAAACGGCGTGGAGTAGCGGACGGACGAGTGGGAATTAACGGACAGGTTGCCGGACTCGACGCCGCGTGCCACGCGAAGCGCGCGATCCACCTTGGACGTCCAGATCGAACCGGACAAGCCGTATTCGGTGTTGTTGGCGATCCTGATGGCGTCCGCTTCGTCGTCGAAAGGCACGACGGCGACTACCGGACCAAAGATCTCGTCCGTGAAAGACGGCGCATCCAGCTCCGGAGTCAGCACGGTGGGCGGGAACCAGAAGCCGGGCCCTTCCGGCGCCTTCCCGCGGAAGGCGACCGGGGCGCCGTCGGGCACGAAACCGGAAACCGTACCCAGCTGCTGTGCCGAGATGAGCGGCCCCATGGAGGTGGCCGGATCCGCCGGATCGCCTACGCGCATCCCCAGGACCTCAGGTTCCAGCAGCTCCAGGAAGCGGTCGTACACACTGCGCTGGACAAGGATCCGCGAGCGGGCGCAGCAGTCCTGGCCGGCGTTGTCGAACGCACCGCCCGGGGCCGCCGCAGCAGCCAGCTCAAGGTCGGCGTCGTCGAAAATGATGTTGGCACTCTTGCCGCCAAGCTCCAGCGTCACGCGCTTCACCTGGTCCGCGCAGCCGGCCATGATCTGCTTGCCAACCCCGGTGGAACCGGTGAAAACCACCTTGCGCACGGCAGGATGGGTGACGAACCGCTGGCCAACCACAGAGCCCTTGCCCGGAAGTACCTGGAAGACGCCCTCAGGAATACCGGCCTCCAGGGCGAGCTCGCCCAGGCGGATCGCCGTCAACGGAGTGACTTCCGCAGGTTTGAGCACCACTGTGTTGCCGGCGGCCAGGGCCGGAGCGAAACCCCATCCGGCGATCGGCATCGGGAAGTTCCAGGGCACGATCACGCCCACCACGCCGAGAGGCTCGTGGAACGTCATGTTGACCCCGCCGGCCACCGGAATCTGCCGGCCGAAGTGCCGTTCCGGAGCCGCCGCGTAGTAGTTGAGGACATCGCGGACGTTGCCGGCTTCCCAGCGGGCGTTGCCGATGGTGTGCCCCGCGTTGCGGACCTCCAGCTGCGCGAGGTTCTCGAGGTCATGGTCGACGGCGGCGGCGAACCTCCGCAGGAGCAGCGCGCGGTCGGCGGGAGCAACCGCACGCCAGGATTCGTAGGCGGCGGCCGCCTTGGCAATGGCAGCATCCGTTTCGGCCAATCCAGCCAAGGGCACGGTCTGGATGACTTCCTCGGTGGCCGGATTGATCACGTCAAAGACAGTTGAGGTCATGCGGGGGACATCGCTTTCATGGTCGCGGTGTGGTCGGCTCGGTATTGGGCGGCGGCCTCCACGAAGCCGCGGAAGAGCCGGAGATCGTGAGGGTTCTGTTCGGGATGGAACTGGACGCCCAAAACCCAACTGCCGGCCGTGGTTTCGACGGCCTGGACCATGCCGTCGGCGGAGCGGGCAGTCACACGCAGCTGATCGGGAACAGAGTCCATGGCTTGATGGTGGTAGCAGGGTGATGCGGCAGAGGGGCCCAGGAGATCCTCGATCAGGCTCCCTGGCGTGGTGCTGAAGCTGGCTTCGCCGTACACGCCGGGGGCCGGCTGGCAGTTAGCATCCGGATTGATGTCCGGAATGTGTTGGACCAGGGTGCCGCCCAACACGACGTTCAGGAGCTGGGCGCCCCGGCAGATCGCGAAGAGTGGAAGCCCGCGCGCAAGCGCCCCGTGCAGAAGCTGGGAATCGTGCCCGTCCCGCAGGGGCTGTGGCCGGGTTGTGGGATGCGGTTCCTGCCCGTAAAGGGAAGGATCGACGTCGGGTCCGCCCACCACGATCAGCCCGTCCACCAGGTCCAGCACCGAAGGGTCGGTTCCCGCGGGCGGGAGTAGGAGCGGTGTGCCCCCGGCAGCGACGACCGCCTCCACGTACGTTGCCGGGAGGATGGCCGCCGTCGTATTCCACACGCCCCAGGAGGCTTCCTGAAGATAACTGGTCAGCGCGATCCTGGGCCGGTAGGTGTTTTTAGAGTCGTTCGAAACCACGGGTCCGCTCCCAGTCTGTGATGGCGCTGCCGTAGGCGGTGAGTTCCACGGTGGCGGCATGGACGTAGTGGTCCACCACGTCGTCGCCGAATGCCTTCCGTGCGATGCTGCTTTCGGCGAGGAGGTCGCGGGCGTCCCGCAGCGTTGTGGGCAGGCGCTCGGCGTCGGATTCGTACGCGTTGCCCCTGGTGATGGGCTGCAGGGGAACGTCGTTTTCGATGCCGTGGATGACCGCGGCAATCATCGCCGCGACGGCGAGGTAGGGATTCACGTCTCCGCCACCGATCCTGTTCTCGGTGCGGAGGCCTTTGCCGTGTCCCACCACTCGGAGCGCGCAGCTGCGGTTATCGAGGCCCCAGGCGACAGCCGTTGGGGCGAAGCTGCCTTCCACGTACCTCTTGTAGGAGTTGATGTTCGGCGCGAGGAAGTACGTGAGTTCGCGCAGCGCCGTCAACTGGCCCGCCACAAAACGTTCCATGACGGGGCTGAAGCCGTGTTCGCCGTCGCCCGCCAGGACCGGGTTCCCGTCAAGGTCGGTGAGGCTGAAGTGGATGTGGCAGGAGTTGCCCTCGCGCTCGTTGAACTTGGACATGAAGGTGATGCTCTTGCCGTGCTGGTCGGCGATCTCCTTGGCGCCGTTCTTGTAGAACGTGTGCTTGTCGCAGGCGGCCAGGGCCTGGTCGAAGCGGAAGGTGATCTCCTGCTGCCCGAGGTTGCATTCGCCCTTGGACGACTCCACCACCAGGCCTGCGGCTTCCATGTTGTTGCGGATGGACCGGATCACGGGCTCCAGGCGGGCGGTGGCCAGCAGGGAGTAGTCCACGTTGTACTGGGTGGCCGGCGTGAGACCGCTGTAATTCTTCTCCCAAGCCTGGGCATAGGAGTCATCGAACATGATGAACTCCAGTTCGGTGCCGGCGCATGCCCGGTAGCCGAGCTTTTCGAGCCGCTCAATCTGGGCCTTCAGGATCTGGCGCGGTGAAGCAACCACCGGCGTACCGTCTGTCCACAGCACGTCGCACTGCACCATCGCAGTGCCTTCCAGCCACGGGACGCGGCGCAAGGTGGAGACGTCCGGCATCATCACCATGTCTCCGTAGCCCGTCTCCCAAGAGGACATGGCGTAGCCGTCCACCGTCTTCATATCGACGTCGACTGCCAGGAGGTAGTTGCAGCCCTCCGCTCCGTGGCCCAGGACGTCTTCCAGGAACGAACGCGCTCCGCAGCGCTTGCCCTGCAACCGTCCTAGAGCGTCCGTGATGGCGACGATTACCGTATCTATCTCGCCACGGCCCACGAGTTCCCCCAGCTGCTCGACGGTGAGCTGCTGGTCCGGGAAGTCTTCTTTGATTTGGTCGTTCATGGTGTCTCCGCAGTTCTTGTGGTTGGACGTTGTTGTTGCTTGAGCGGGGTTGTTACTTCAGCTCGGCTTCGGCCATGGCCAGTTGGGCGAACTCTTCTTCGGGCGCGCCCGCCACGATCCGGTGCCGGCTGTAAAGCCAGAAGTAGAGAAGGGCGGCAGCGAAAATAACTGCCGTAATGGAGGCGGCGAAGACGTCGACGACGAACGTCGCCACAACTGCCACGGCGGAAAGAACCAGGGCGATCGACGTAGTGACGGTGCCGCCGGGCGTCCGGTAGCCGCGTTCGAGGTTGGGTTCCTTCTTGCGCAGGACGATGTGCGAGAGGTTGAGCAGGACGTAGGAAACCGTGGCTCCGAAGACTGCGATGTTGATCAGAAGGGCGCCGTTGTGGGTTATTGCCGCGAGGAGGAAGCCGATGGTGCCCGGAACAATCAGCGCCCAGTAGGGAGTCCGGCGTGCGCCGGTGAGGGAGAGCCAGCGGGGGAGGTAGCCGGCGCGGGAGAGTGCGAACAACTGCCGGGAGTAGGCGTAGATGATGGAGAAGAAACTGGCCACCAAACCGGCCAGCCCGGCGTAGTTGATGAAGTCAGCCAGGAAGGTGTTTCCGCCATAAGCGATCCGGAGGGCTTCGGGCAGGGGGTTGTCCGAACCGCTCATTGCCTGGGAACCTGCAGCGCCCGGGACCAGGACCAGCATCAGTGCTCCAAATACCACCAGGATGATGACTGCCACGATGATGCCGCGGGGCATGTCACGCTTGGGGTTTGAGGTCTCTTCAGCGGCCAGGGGGACCCCTTCCACCGCCAGGAAGAACCAGATTCCGTACACCAGGGCCGCCAGGATTCCGCTGACACCCATAGGGAGGAAAGCGCTGGAGCCTGCTGATCCATCAGGGACGATGTCGAAGAGTTTTGCAGCGTCAAACTTGGGGAGAAGGCCAACCACGGCTGCGACCAGGGCAACTGCGGCCACGGCGGTAATGGCGAACATGATCTTCAAGGCTTCGCCGACGCCACGAAGATGGATGCCGATGAAGATGACGTAGGTGACGAGGTAGACGGGCCAGGAGTTGGTCAGGCCGAAAAGGCCGAGCGCCTCAACGTAGCCTCCGATGAAAGTGGCGATTGCTGCGGGTGCCACTGCGTACTCGATCAGCACGGCCATTCCGGTAGCAAAGCCGCCCAAGGGCCCAAGAGCGCGTCGGGCAAAGGCGTAGCCGGCGCCTGCGGTGGGGAGCGTCGAAGAGAGTTCGGCAAGTCCGAAGACCATGCACGTGTACATGACCGCCATGAGGACGAAGGCGATCAGCAAGCCACCCCACCCTCCTTGGGCCAAGCCCAGGTTCCAGCCGGCAAAGTCGCCGGAGATGACGTAGGCCACACCCAGCCCGGCGAGCAGGACCCAGCCCGCCGCCCCTCGTTTGAGGCGCCGATGCTGCAAATACTCGTCCTCGCCACCGGACGGCCGTTCCACTGTTTCCATGCGTGTTCCTTACGTTTGAGGAATGCTTGTGGGAAAGTAATTGGGAGGATCCTCGGATCCTAAAGGACTGTTTTTAGTCCATTGCGTGCTTCATAGTTTGGACTGTGATGTGGCGCACGTCAAGACTTCCTTGGAAAGTGCGGGCAAATCTCTGCCGTCGGGTGTAATCAGCACGCCAATGGTTACTTACGCGACCATTGGCGTGGGACATGGGTAGCATGAAGGCAGCATCTCCCTGGCGGTGATGCGCTTCCGGTGAAAGGAGCTGCCGTGCCGGACACGGTCTTTGGCCCGTCGTTCTCCATGCTGCGCCCAGTCAGGGGCGGCAACGCGTTCGAGGAGACGATCGAACACATCCTCCAAACCATCAAGCTGGGCATCTTTGCCCCGGCCGAAAAACTTCCGCCGGAACGTGAGCTGGCCGAGCAACTTGGGGTCTCCCGGGCCACGCTGCGTGATGCCTTGGGCGAACTGCAGAGCGCCGGCTACCTGGAAGTGCAGCGCGGGAGGTACGGCGGAACGTATGTTTCCACTGATTCCGTGCAGCGCAAGCCGGAGCAGGGGCCGTTGGACCCGGCCGAGGTTGAAGACGTCCTGCTCTTCCGCTCAATCATTGAGCCTGCCGCTGCGGGACTGGCGGCCAAGGCTGATCTGTCGGCAGCAGCACGAAGGCATTTGCAGCTCTGCTTGTCCGAAGTGTGCGCTTCACCGGCCGCCGGCTATAGGCCCCGCGACTCGCGCTTCCACATTGCCATCGCCGAGATGTGCGGTTCCGCGAGCCTCGTTTCAGCCGTGGCGGAGACCCGGGCCAGGCTCAATGACTTGCTGGACCGGATTCCGCTGCTGGGAACCAACCTCGAGCACGCAAACGAGCAGCACACGGAGATCGCCGAGGCCATCCTTCGCGGCGACGCCCCTGCCGCGGAACGCGCAACCATGGAGCACCTGGAGGGCACGGCCTCGCTCCTGCGTGGATTCCTGGCCTAGCCGTTAGGCGGCTACTTCCACCAGGTATCGAAGATCGTGACCGGTACCGTGCGCTTGTGGCGGGTCCGGAGGTATTTCTGCTCGATGCTCTCGGCCACGCCCTCAGGCACGTCGCGGCCCTCGAGGTAGTCGTCGATCTGGTCGTAGGTGATGCCGAGCTCGTCCTCGTCCGTGCGGCCGGGCTTGTCGTCAAGAAGGTCTGCCGTGGGGACTTTCTGCCACAAGCGTGCAGAGGCGCCCAGCTCGGCCAGGACTTCGCGGTTCTGGCGCTTGTTGAGTCCGAACAGCGGCAGGATGTCCGCACCGCCGTCGCCATACTTGGTGAAGAAGCCCGTCACGGATTCCGCGCCGTGGTCCGTACCGATCACCAGGTAGTTGTGTTCGCCGGCGAGGGCGTACTGCGCGATCATGCGGGCGCGGGCCTTGGTGTTGCCCTTGTGGAAATCGGAGATTTCGGCGCCTGTGGTGTTCTTGAACTCGTCCTCGAAGCCGTCCACGGCGCGGGAGATGTTGAAGGTCCATTCGGTCTTGGCGTTGATGAAGTCCAAGGCCGCCTGGGCATCGTCCTCGTCGTGCTGGACGCCGTAGGGGAGGCGGACGGCCACGAAGTTGGCGTCAACACCCTCCGCTTCCAACTCCTCGACCGCCAGCTGCGCCAACCTTCCGGCCAGGGTGGAGTCAAGGCCGCCGGAGATACCGAGCACAAAGCCCTTTGTACCCGTTGCCTTCAGGTAGTCCTTCAGGAAGGAGACCCGCTTGCGGACCTCCTCCGCTGGGGTGATCCGGGGCTGTACGCCCATTTCCTCGATGATCTTGGCCTGGAGTTCGCGCATGTGTTCAACACTAGTCAGCCGCGTCACAAAGGCTCAACCATATTGCCGCCGGAGTCCCAAGTAAGTCGCAGCTAAGCCCGTTATGAGCAGTCAAGACGCGCACAACTGCGACTTACTTGGGTGCGGCGCCGGTGGAATTGCGGACAGTGAGGTGCGTAGGCATGACGGCGAGGCGCCTGCTTGAACCGGCATGGAGGGGATCCAGTTGGGCCAGCAGCATGGAAACCGCCACCCGGCCCGCCTGCTCAATCGGCGAGGCGATGGTAGTCAGCGGCGGATTGCAGAAATCGGCGCCGAAGATGTCGTCGCAACCTACGATGCTCATGTCCTCGGGCACCCGGATCCCCCGTTCCCGCAGCCGCTGGAGCATGCCGATGGCCAGGAGGTCGTTGAAAACAATGCAGGCAGTGGCTCCCGTGCGCACGGCAGCGTCTGCAGCTGCCGCGCCCGACGTCGTTTTGGGTGCAAAGGGGCCAATCCTCGAGGTTTCCAGCCCCCGCTCACGGCAGTCGTCCTCGAAAGTCTTCAGCCGCTTGGCGTTTGACCAGGATGAGGCCGGGCCCCCGACGTAGCAGATCCTCGTGTGGCCAAGTGATGAGAGGTGCTCTATTGCTTGGACGATTGCCCCAGGAGTGTCGATCATGACTGTCGGTGCGTTGGAAGACGAACGGTTGATGGTCACGATCGCCTGGGATGAAGCCGCCTCGGCCAGTTGGCCATCGGTCAGCCTGGAAGCAGCAAGGATGAACCCGTCCGCCGTCCGTTGCATTTTCTTGAGGGTATCGACCTCCATCTCGGCCGATTCCTCGGTATCCACCAGCAGCTGGGTGTATCCGGCAGCTTTCAGCTGGTTCTGGGTACCGCGGATGATGTCGAAATAGAAGGGGTTGGTCACGTCCGGGACCAGCAGGGCGATGGCGTTGGTGCGTCCGGAGCTGAGCCCGCGGGCCTGTGAACTGGGCACGTAGTTCAAAGCTGCAGCCGCTTGTTCGACGCGCTCCCGCGTCACGTGGTTGACCCGTCCGGGGTTGGACAGCGCCCTGGAGACGGTGGACGTGGCCACTCCTGCCAGCTCGGCTACGTCGCGGATGGTGGGCACTGCCGCCCGGGCTTTTGCATCTGCCATGGACGTAATTGCAGCACTTTTGGCAACTTTTGGCAAACGCTTGCCGCTGCGTTTGCCAACTCCTAGACTCGATGCCGAGCCCCTGTGACGTACACCACCATTGCGGGCTGGCCAACCAAGGAGGAAACAATGAGGTTTGCACCATCAGCAAAGCTGGCGGCCGTAGTCGCGGCAGCCGCGCTCGCTTTGACCGCCTGCGGAGGTGGCGGCGGCGGAAGCTCCACAAGTTCCAGCGGAGCGGTAGATGGCACCGGGAAGAAGCTCAGCGTCCTGACCGGAGTCAACAACCAATATCCGGAGCAGCAGAAGGAATGGTTCAAGGACATCGCGGCGAAATTCAAGGCGCAGACCGGCGCGGACGTGGAGTTCGAAACCTTCGCTTCCGCCAATGATGAACTGACCAGGATTCAAACCTCGGTGGTTTCCGGGCAGGGACCGGATGTCTACAGCCTCGGCACCACGTTTACCCCTACGGCTTACGCAACCAAGGCCTTCGTCACGCTGAACGACGACGACTGGAACAAGGTAGGCGGGAAGGACCGCTTCAACCCTGCCGCCTTGGGCATCTCCGGCCCGGACAAGGACCACCTGGCAGGCATCCCGTTCGTGAGCCGCCCCTTCGTTATGGCTTACAACAAGGACCTCTTGTCTGCGGCGGGAATCGACAAGCCGGCCACCACCTGGGATGAGCTTGCCGAGCAGGCCAAGAAGCTCACCAACGCCGGAGCAGGAACCTATGGCCTGGCTACGGGCTACAAGGACAACTTTGACCCGTGGAAGTTCATCTGGGCCATGTCCGTCCAGGCCGGGAACCCGCTGGTGGACGGCAACAAGCTGAAGCTGGACGACCCAACCGTCAAGAAGGCCTACGAAACCTACTTCGGATGGCTGACCAAGGACAAAGTGGTGGACCCGGCAGCCATTGGTTGGAGCAACAGCAATGCCGTGGCAGCGTTCGCTTCGGGCAAGGCAGGCTACCTGATGATGACCACTTCCAGCTCCGTCCCCACCCTGGACAAGTCCGCGATCGCAGGCAAGTACGCGTACGCCACCATGCCCACTGTGGCTCCCGGCGAGACGAGCCCCAAGGGCGACGGAGACAAGGCAGCCAGCATCCTTTCCGGTGACAACGTCGTGGTGGCTGACTACTCGCAGCAGAAGGATCTTGCCTTCGCCTACATCAAGCTCATCACCTCCAAGGACGAGCAGCTGAACTACCAGAAGATCTTCGGTGAGCTTCCGGCCAATGCCGAGGCCCTCTCATCGCTGACCGACCCGAAGCTGAAGCCGATCGCCGATACGGCCGGCAAGTCCAAGGCAACGCCCTTCACCGGGGCCTGGGGTGACATCCAGCTCGCCCTCCTGAACGTCACTGTGCAGTCCATCCCGGACCTCGCCAAGGGCGGCGTCGATGACGCGGCACTGGAGGCACGGCTCAAGGACGCCCAGGCCAAGGGCCAGGCCTCGCTCGACCGGGCTTCGAAGTCCTAGGCGGTAACCACCATGTCAACAGATTCGTTCAGGGAGATGAGGACCGTGGCCGGTCCGGTGCCTGACAAGCAGCTCACGCGGTCCGGTACCTTCGCAGACGCCCACGACGCCGGCAGCACGGCGAGCGCCGGCACAGGAACCGTAGGGAGCCAGGGGCCTTCCAAAAAGCCGGTCCGTCGCCGGAACATCAGCGAACGGAACCGTCCGTTGTGGATGCTGATTCCAGGCGGCCTGCTGATGCTGATCATCATTGTTGTCCCGCTGATCCTGGGCATCTACATGTCCACGCTGAACCTTGACCAGTATTCGCTGCGTAAATGGATCAGCGCTCCGTTCATCGGTGTGGAGAACTTTGTTGAGGCCCTGACAGACTCACCGCTGCTGCACTCCGTGTGGCTGAGCGTCAGTTACTCCCTGATTGCCATGGTGGTTACCGTTCCCCTCGGTATTGCCGCCGCTGTTGCCACCCAGAACGCGTTCAAGGGCAGGGCGCTCATACGTTCGATCTTCCTGATCCCGTACGTGCTTCCTTCCTTCGTCGTGGCAACAGTGTGGCGGACGATGTTCCAGCCGAACGGTGTTGTGGACTCTGCCTTGGGCACTGTCGGAATCGATCCCGGCCTCTGGCTCAACGGACCGCAGACCTATTGGACCCTGATCCTGGTCCAGATCTGGGCATCCTGGCCGTTCATCTACTTGCTGGCGCTCTCCGGTCTCCAGTCGGTGGACCACGAGGTGCATGAGGCCTCCGCCCTTGATGGCGCCCTCTGGTGGAACAAGCTCAGGTACGTCGTGTTTCCCTACCTCAAGGGACCGCTTTCCCTGGCGTTCCTCATCGGGATGCTCCACCACATCAACAACTTCACGCTTCCATTCGTGCT
This sequence comes from Paenarthrobacter sp. NPDC089675, assembly GCF_044749185.1. NCBI lineage: Bacteria > Bacillati > Actinomycetota > Actinomycetes > Micrococcales > Micrococcaceae > Paenarthrobacter > Paenarthrobacter sp. NPDC089675. Next base: position 14,485 of record NZ_JBIVHM010000004.1, read on the forward strand.
GTTCGGCGTCCCCGCACCATCCGACGTCGAGGTCCTCCCGATCCTGACCTACGTGACCAGTTTCCAGAGCTTCCGCTTTGGTCTGAGCGCGGCCATGGCATTCGTGTCCCTGGTCCTGATCGCCATCCCGCTGTTCATCTACCTGCGCGCCGTCAAACTGGACGACGCCGAAGCGCCAGGAGGCAAGAAGTGAGCACTTCAACAACTTCAGTCCGAGGCATGTCCAGGGGCGACGCGTCATCGGCCGGGTTCAGGCCCGGTTCCAGGCGGCAACACGAGGTAACACGGCTTTTGCCCGGTCCGCTTCTTGCCATCATCCTGACGGTCCTGTGCGCCATAGTCCTCATTCCGATCTTCTACATCTTCCTGGCGTCCGTGAACTCTGACATTGGCGTGGCCCGGGGCGAGTTCTGGCCGTCAACGTTCTCCATGGAGAACTACACCAAGATCTGGTCGAGTGTGGGCCTGGCGAAGGGCCTCACCAACAGCGTGCTGGTTGCAGGGGCAACCGCAGTGGTCTCGGCCGCGATGTCCGTCTCCATCGCCTACGTCCTGGTCCGTTACCAGTTCTTTGGCCGGCTCACCATCCTTCGCGGGCTCCTGGCCCTGCAGTCTGTCCCGGGCACGCTCATGGTCCTCCCGGTGTTCGTGCTGTTCTCCTCGGCGGCCAGCTACCTGGGCATTCAGGTCATTGGAACCCAGTGGGGATTGTTCATCACCTACCTGACATTCGCCATGCCGTTCTCCACTTGGGTGATGGTCACCTACCTGCGCGGCCTGCCCCGGGAACTGGAGGAGGCGGCAAGGATCGACGGCGCCAGCAACCTGGGCGTCCTGACCCGGATCATCCTGCCGTTGAGCTGGCCCGGAATCGTGGTCTCGGGAATCTTCGCCTTCCTCCTTGGCTGGAACGACGTCCTGTTTGCCTCCGTCATGACCCGCCCGGACAGCCAGACCGCTGCCGTCGCCCTGCAGATTTTCGGGGCCTCGCAGGAAGGCGGCGCCATCCCCATGTACGGCCAGATGATGGCTGCCTCACTTGTCTGTGCGGCGCCCGTGGTGATTCTCTACCTGATTTTCCAACGTTACCTAGTGGGCGGCTTGACCGCCGGAGGAGTCAAATAGCAATGACAGGTTCAGCAAAAGTCGAGTGGACGCTCTCCGGGTTCGGCGATGAGATCAGTGATGATCCAGTGGTCCAGATCGCTGTGCTGCAGGCCCTCGGGGCGAACCACATTGAAGTACGCAGCGCGTGGGGCACCAACATCGTGGATCTCGACGCCGGACAGCTTGAGCAGCTCAAGTCCCTCCTTGCGGACGCCGGCATGGGGGTTTCCGCAATCGCTTCTCCCATCGGCAAGGTGGATGTGAGCCTCCCGGTGGAACACGAACTGGACCGCCTGCGCCGGGCAGCCAACGCGGCACACGTGCTGGGCGCCCGCTACATCCGGATCTTCTCCTTCTACTACGGGGAAGGCGTGGCTGTGGACAGCATCCGGGACGAGGTCATCGTGCGGATGCGTGCCTTGGCAGCCCTGGCGGAAGAGCAGGGCGTGGTCCTTCTTCACGAAAACGAAAAGGACATCTTCGGCGACACCCCGGAGCGTGTCCTGGACATCATCGAGTCGGTGGCTTCGCCTGCTTTGAAGGTCGCCTGGGACCCGGCAAACTTCGTCCAGGTCGGCGTCAAGCCCTTCGACGAGGGATACGCAAAGCTGCGGCCCCATCTGGAGTACCTGCAGGTCAAGGACGCCCGGTTCGCGGACGGAGTGGTGGTTCCCTCCGGTGAAGGCGACGGCGATCTCCTCCGGACAGTCAAAGCCCTGAAGGAAGACGGCTACGTGGGCTTCGCCAGCCTCGAACCACACCTCGCCGGCGCCCACGGGCTCGGCGGATTCTCCGGACCCACCGCGTTCGGAATGGCAGCACGTGCCTTTGCAAAAGTAGTGAACGAAGCTGGAGTGGAAACCAAGTGAGCACTGATACGAACCGGATTATCAACGTAGCCATTGCCGGGTGCGGCAGCATCGGCAGGACGCACGCGGCCGCCGTCGGCGAATTGCCTGAACTGCGCGTCACGGCGCTGGTGGACGAGATCGAGGAAGCCGCAACGGCCCTGGCACAGCACATCGAAGACACCGGTGCCGCCCGCCCGGCCACCTTCGGGAGCCTGCGTGAAGCGCTGGCGGGTGACGACGTCGACCTCGTCATCATCGCAACTCCGAGCGGCCTGCACATCGAGCAGGCGCTGGAGGTGCTGGCCGCCGGCAAACACGTTGTCATCGAGAAACCGCTGGATGTGAACCTGGACCGGGCAGACGAAATCCTGGCCGCAGCAAAAGATGCGGAGGAAAAGGGACTCGTTGCCACCGTCATCAGTCAGCACCGTTTCGATCCGGCGTCGGTCCTGGTGGACAAGGCACGCCGCGCAGGGCGGTTCGGTCGGTTGACCTCGGCCATCGCATCGGTGAGCTGGTTCCGCAGCCAGGGCTACTACGATTCCGGCGCGTGGCGCGGAACGTGGGCCATGGACGGCGGCGGTGCGGTCATGAACCAAGGTGTGCACACCGTGGACCTCCTTCTCTGGTTCCTGGGCAAGCCGGTGGAGATCAGCGCCAAGACGGCGTTGCTCGCACACAAAGACGTTGAGGTCGAGGACACCGCGGTGGCCACCCTGACGTTCGAATCCGGCGCGCTCGCGGTGCTTCACGCAACCACGGCGGCCTACCCGGGACTCACTGTACGGCTCCAGGTCATGGGTTCAACCGGTTCGGCCGTCATCGACAACGACAATCTTGAGTACTTCCACGCGGGGGACCCGGAGGAAGTCAACAAGAATCCGATGGGTGTCCGCGGCGGTGGAAACCAGGCCGAGGCGGAACTGGCCACGTTCGACGAACCAGCGGTGGATACCAACCTGGACCCCACGGTCTACCCGGCCGGACACATCCGTCAGTACCGCGATGTGGTGGATGCCATCCGCAACCGCAGGGCACCCGGCGTCACCATCCAGGATGCCGTCACCGCCCTCGGCACGGTCCGGGCGCTGTACGTATCGGCAACCCTTGGCAAGCCGGTCCTGATCGCCGACGTCCTGGCAGGCAAGTACAACGACGTGCAAGTACGCACCGGAAACGGCCACTTTGAGGAGGTCACGGCATGAAATTCTCCGTCTTCACGGCATCCACCCCGGAATGGACCCCGGAAGAGGCTGCCACGACGCTGGCCGCGCAAGGCTGGCATGGCATCGAATGGCGCGTCACGGACCAAGCGGAGGCAGCGGAACCCGGCTTCTGGGCAGGGAACAAAGCCACGTGGCCCATGACCGGGCTTGAAGGCTCCCTCCCTGAAATTGCCCGGCTGACCCGCGAAGCAGGCCTGGAATACTCCGGCCTGGGTGGGTATGCGCGTTGCGACGACCACGACGGCGTTGAGCGGGTTCTCGCCGCGACGGCGGCTTTGGGTGCCCGCCAAGTCCGGGTCAACGTCCTTGCCCTGGGCAACTCGACCATGGGCGGCCAGGAACCGAGCGGGCTGTCCTATCCCGAACTGTTCGCCGCTACCCGTGAGCACTACGAATGGGTCGCGGAGCGGGCCGCGCACCACGGCGTCAAAGCGCTCGTTGAACTGCACCACGGCACCGTGACGGCATCCGCTTCATCTGCGCGAAGGCTCCTGGAGGGCCTTGACCCACAGCACGTGGGCGTCATCCACGATCTGGGCAACCTGCTCATCGAGGGCTGGGAGTCGCTTCTCCCCGGGCTCGAACTGCTCGGTCCGTATCTTTCCCACGTGCATGTCAAGAATGCCCGCTGGGTCCGCACGGAGGAACGCGACGCGGCAGGCGCTGCCGTTTGGGTCAATGAGTGGGCTCCGCTCGCCGAGGGGCAAGGCAGCGTCCTCGCCTATTTCCAGGCGCTCGCGGCCGTGGGGTACGACCAATGGGTCACCGTGGAGGACTTTTCAACGGAGGTTCCACTGGCCGACCGCACCGCCGGAAACCTGGAATTCCTCCGCCGCGCCGCCGCCGCAGCGGGACTGACCGTCAGCGGAAGCAACTCCGCTGACCTGCTCTCGAAAGGCTGAACCGATGTCCCCGTCAATCGCAGCCCATCCGGACCGGCTCCTTCCAGCGGACCCAAGAACCCGCGAGATCGCCCGCGGGTTGCTGTCCAGGGTCCAGGACCTGCCCATCATTTCCCCGCACGGCCACGTGGATGCGGCCGTGATCGAACGGAACACTCCCTTTCCCGACCCTGCCGAGCTCCTGGTCGCTCCGGACCACTACGTCACGCGCCTGATACATGCCTCCGGCGTACCCATGGAGCAGTTGCAGGGCGGGAATCCACAGGGCGCCAGGGGAGTCTGGCGGCGGTTCGTCGAAGCCTGGCCGCTCTTCGAGGGCACCGCGTCCGGGTACTGGCTGCGCACCCAGTTCGAGCAGGTGTTCAAGCTCGGGGCCGAGCTGTCCGAGCTCTCCGCGGACGCCAGCTATGACGCCATTTCCGCCAGGCTCGTGGAGCCGGACTTCCGTCCGCGGCAGCTCTTCAAGGACTTCAACATCGAGGTCCTTGCCACCACTGACGATCCCCTCGACTCGCTGGACAGCCATGCTGCGCTGGCCGCCGACCCGTCCTTCAACGGCCGGGTGCTGCCAACGTTCCGGCCGGATGCGTACATCAACATCGCTAACCCGTCTTGGGCGTCGAATGTCGAGCGGCTGATTGAAACCGCGGCCGACGGCGCAACCGGCTACGGCGGCTACATCGCGGCCCTGGAAAACCGGCGTCGTTATTTCGTGGACCATGGCGCCGTATCCGCGGACCATGGCGTGCGGACCCCGGCGACCCTCAAATTGGACGACGCCGACGCCGAGGCCCTCTTCGAGAAGGCCCGCGCAGGCCAGGCTACGGCCGCGGACCGTGACGCGTTCGAGGCGCACATGATGTACCAGATGGCGCGGATGTCAGTGGAAGACGGACTGGTGATGACCATCCATCCGGGCTCCTACCGCAACCACCACGGCCCCACTTTCGAGGCCTTCGGCGCCGACACCGGCCACGATATCCCCTTCGCGGTGAATTACACCGAGGCCATCCGTCCGCTGCTGCAGGATTTCGGCACGGCCAAGGACTTCCACCTGGTCCTCTTCACCCTGGACGAGACGGTGTTCTCCCGGGAGCTGGCACCGCTGGCCGGTTTCTACCCGTCGGTTTACATCGGCGCTCCGTGGTGGTTCCTGGACGCACCGGATGCGATGTTGCGGTTCCGTTCGGCCGTCACCGAAACCGCCGGGTTCTCGAGGTCTTCCGGTTTCATCGATGACACCCGGGCGTTCTGTTCCATCCCGGCCCGGCACGACACATCACGACGGATCGAGGCAGCGTTCCTCGCGCGGCTGGTAGCGGAGCACCGCGTGAGCGAGGACCGCGCGCACGAGCTGATTGTCGACGTCGTGGATTCCTCGCCCAGAAGGGTCTTCAAACTGTGAGCTCCCAGGAGGCGTTGCCACGGCTGAACCGAACCCTGGCGTTTTCCGGCGCCACACCACCAGTCAGGATTGTGCACCTGGGCTTGGGCGCCTTCCACCGCTCCCACCAGGCCTGGTACACCCAGCATGCAGGCGACGCCGGCGAGTGGGGGATCGCGGCTTTCACCGGCAGACGCCCGAACGCGGCCACCGCCTTGGCAGCCCAGGACGGGCTGTTCACAGTGGTGGAACGCTCGGGCAGCGGTGACACTTTCGAGGTGGTGGGGAGCATCGTCCAGGCCATCGACGGAGCAGATGTGGGGACGCTGGTGGAACTGGTTTCCGCCCCCGCCACAGCTGTCATCACCCTGACCATCACCGAGGCAGCTTACGGGCCCGGTGCCACGGACCTTCCGCTGCTGGCCTCCGGAAAGGAACCTACGACGCCGATGGGCCGCTTGGTCGCGGGCCTCGCCGCCCGTAAGAAGAACGACGCCGGACCGCTCGCCGTCGTGAGTTGCGACAATCTCTCCGACAACGGAAACGTGGCCCGCAAAGCGGTGCTGTCCCTGGCGGGGGAGTTCGATGCCGGGCTGGCGGAGTGGATCGAAGCGAACATCAGCTTCGTCAGCACGTCCGTGGACCGGATTACGCCGCGGACCACCCCGGACGATATCGCACTGGTGGCCTCTTCCTGCGGCTACCAGGACGATGCCCCCGTGGTCACCGAGCCGTTCCACAACTGGATCCTCAGCGGAAACTTTCCCGCAGGACGCCCCCAGTGGGAGGACGCTGGGGCCGTGTTCGTTGACGACATCGAACCCTACGAGAACCGCAAGCTTTGGCTGCTCAACGGTGCCCACTCGATCCTTGCCTACGCAGGCCTGGTCCGGGGGCACGCCACTGTGGCGGAGGCCCTCGCAGATTCCGTCTGCAGGGAGGCCGTTGAGGAGTTCTGGGACGAAGCAGGGAAACACCTGACCGCCCCGGATCTCCACATAGCTGAGTACAGGGCCGCGTTGCTGGAGCGCTTCGGCAACTCACGCATCGCCCACCACCTCAGCCAAATCGCAGCCGATGGGACCACCAAGCTTCGAATGCGTGCTGTGCCGGTGCTGCTGGCCGAGCGCTCCGCGGGACGTACCGGCCGGGGCGCGGCCGGCATGATCGCGGCCTGGGCTGCATGCCTTGCGGTAAAGCCAGACCTCCAGGACCCCCTGTCAGCCGAGGTCAGGGCAGCGAACGCGCTCACGGGTGAGCCTCGGACTGCTGCCTTGCTCCGGCTCATCGGCCCCGAGCTCGCAACTGAACCGCAGCTTGTATCCCTGGTGCACGGTCTTCAGGACCGTTTTGCCGCCGCTACCACGCACGCCTCCCATTGATTTCCCACACCTTCCGGAAGGACCAACGACCATGAAAATCATCGCCGCTGACGTCTTCGTGACCAGCCCGTCCCGTAACTTCGTGACATTGCGGATCACTACCGAGGACGGGGTAACCGGTATTGGTGACGCGACGCTCAATGGCCGTGAGCTCGCTGTCGCCGCGTATTTGAAGGAGCACGTTGCGCAGTTGCTGATCGGCAAGGATCCGCACCGAATCGAGGACACCTGGCAGTTCCTTTACCGGTCCTCGTACTGGCGCCGTGGCCCGGTGACCATGGCCGCGATCGCCGCCGTGGATATGGCGTTGTGGGACATCAAGGGCAAGGTTGCCGGGCTGCCCGTCTACCAGCTGCTGGGCGGGGCCTCCCGCAACGGTTTGCGGGCGTACGGGCACGCCTCGGGATCGGACATTCCTTCCCTCTTTGATTCGGTCCGCGAGCACCTGGAACTCGGATACAAGTCCATCCGGATCCAGACCGCAATTCCCGGGATCAAGGCCGTGTACGGTGTGGCCGCGCAGGCCCAGGCCTCGGGGGAGCGGTATGACTACGAGCCCGCCGGCCGTGGCGCGTTCCCGCAGGAGGAGGACTGGGACACCCGCGCCTACCTCCGCCACCTTCCCACTGTGTTCGAGGCGGTGCGCAACGAGTTCGGTCCCGAGATCCCGCTCCTGCACGACGGGCACCACCGCATGACCCCCATCCAGGCCGCGAAGCTCGGCAAGGCCCTGGAACCGTACGATCTTTTCTGGCTTGAGGACTGCACCCCGGCCGAGAACCAGGAAGGCCTGCGCCTGGTCCGCCAGCACACCACCACGCCGTTGGCCATCGGGGAGATCTTCAACACCGTGTGGGATTACCAGACGCTGATCAAGGAACAACTGATCGACTACGTCCGGGCCGCGTCCACGCACTTCGGCGGGATCTCCCCGTTGAAGAAGGTCATGGACTTCGCAGCCCAGTACCAGATCAAGTCCGGTTTCCACGGGCCCACGGACATCTCCCCGGTAGGTTTCGCCGCGCAGCTGCACGTTGGCCTGGCCATCCACAACTACGGCATCCAGGAGTACATGCAGCACTCGGACAAGACCAACGAGGTGTTCGAACAGTCCATGACCTTCAAGGACGGCTACCTGCACCCGGGCGAGAACCCCGGCATCGGCGTCGAATTCAACGAAGAAGCAGCCGCCGCCTACCCCTACCAACAGGCCTACCTGCCCTACAACCGACTCGTGGACGGCACTGTCCATGACTGGTGAACCGACGTCCGACCGGGCCGTGGAGTCGTTCCTGGGCCCCGGGGATGACGCCTTGAGGTTCCCGGTGGACCTCAAGGCGGCGCCGTTCCACCTCGATGAATCCGCAGCGGAATGGGTTGAGAAGACCATCGCCTCGATGACGCTTGAAGAGAAGATCGGGCAGCTCTTCATCAATCACAACAACGACTACTCGCCTGCGTATCTGGACAACGTGCTGGAGAACTTCCACGTGGGCGGCATGCGGTACCGGCCGGGCCCGTCGTCAGCAGTGCAGGAACATATCCGGTATGCGCAGTCCAGGACCCGGATCCCGCTGCTTGTTGCTTCCAACCCTGAGATGGGTGGCGCAGGAAGCTGCGACGACGGCACGTTCGTCTCTACGCACCTCCAGGCCGGTTCGCACCCGGACAAGTCGATTGCCCGTCGCATGGGAGAGGTAGCCGGCGTCGACGAGCGTGACCAGCACGTACGGGCGCGTGTACCGCGAAATGATCGGGCATGGCGTGCAGTCGATCATGGTGGGACACATCGGCGCACCCGAGGTGTCACGGCACTTCCGTCCGGGGATGCCGGACTCGGAGATCCGTCCGGCGACGCTGGCTCCCGAACTGCTTCAGGACCTCCTGCGAGGTGAGCTGGGCTTCAACGGGCTCGTGCTGACAGACGCGTCTCTGATGGTGGGCCTGACCCGGGCCATGAAGCGCCGCGACCTGGTCCCCGCCACGATTGCTGCCGGCTGCGACATGTTCCTGTTCTTCCGCAACCCGGAGGAGGACTTTGGGTTCATGCTCGACGGGTACAAGTCGGGCGTCATCTCCGACTCACGCCTGGAAGACGCCTTGCGGAGGATACTCGGGTTGAAGGCAAGGCTGGGCCTTCATACGGCATCCAGGGAATCCTTGGTTCCTGCTGCCGATGCTTTGGAGGTGATTGGCAGCGAGGCCCACCGAGCCATCGCTGCCGAGATCGCGGACAAGACCGTGACCCTGGTCAAGGACACGGCCCACAACCTTCCCATCACCCCGGAAACCCACAAGCGCGTCCGGCTGTACGGGATCTCGGGCGGGGCAGACTTCACGCGCGCGGACCCGCTGGCCTACCTGGACACGGTCAGGGAAGAACTCGAAGCCGCGGGGTTTGAGGTTCATGTCTTCAAGACCGCCGAGCAGCGCGAAGCCGCAGGGGAAGCCGGCATGAACTTCATGAGGGTCCTCTCCGAGGAAGCCACCGCCGGTTATGCGGATAAGTACGATGCCGCCTTCGTCTTCGCCAACGTCAAGGGCTTCGCGCAGGAGGCAGTGATCCGCATCAAGTGGTCCTCACCCATGGCCGCCGAGGTCCCCTGGTACGCCACGGAGGTCCCGACGGTGTTCGTGTCACTAAACCAGCCGAACCACCTGATCGATGTGCCCATGGTGAGAACTGCCATCCACGCCCACGCCGGAACCCGCGAAGCGATCCGCGCGGCCATCCTCAAGATCAAGGGGGAGTCCGAATTCCAGGGCACATTCAACCAGAACGTGTTCTGCGATTCGTTCGACACCCGTTTCTGACGACGGAGGAACAAGGAGGCGGCCGATGACTCACACTGGTTCAATTTCGGGGCCACGCCGGGATCGGGCAGCGGCAGCTTTGAGCCTGTAGATATGCGGCCCGTCAACGTTGCTTTCCAAGAAAAACGGCAAGCCTGATATCACCATTCCCGCGACTGCCGCGAGGCCGTGCAGTCCAGCCTCGTTGAGCTGCGGAACACCGATCCAGTGGAGGCCCGCAGTCCGCAGGCCCGAACGTTCATCAATGTTGACCAGTTGATTCGCATCCTGCGTGATGATGGCATCGAAGTCACGCTCAGCCAGGTATTCGAAGAGTTCGACGTCCTCCACGCCCCGCAGCGTTTCGTGGTCCGGGTGGCGGAAGGTATGTTTCCGATACAACTTGGTAAGGGGCTCCACCAAGGCTTGATAAGGAAGGTTCTCGTCCAGATAGAGCTTCAACGGCCAAGCCGCCGATCCCTTACTGATGAATCAAAGTCCACTGCGTCCAAGGCAGCTTGCCGTGTCACCTGCGGATAGAAGAAGTGTGCATCCTCAGCTGACACAGAGCCATCCTCAAGCAGCAGGGCAACCGTGTCATACCTTACCCGTGTGCCTGCGATGGTTGGCCAGCCGCCCATTCGACGTTCACGAACTTCGATATTCGCTCGTGGTTGGCGGAAATCCACAACGTCCTGCCCCTGCATGTTGGTAAATGGTGCGAACACATGTGCCATCGAAAGCAGCAGTGTCTGTCCCCTCCTCTCGACCAGGTCGACTGCATCGCTTCCGTCCTCGTCGACGAGGAAGATGGTTTTGCGCTCGGTAATTAGTTTGTAGCTCGAGGGATGGTCTGTGAGGTCGTAGTTCTGAAGCGTACTCAGGGCCGTGCGAATTCGTTGCAGGGGGAGCTCGCTTCGGAGCCGTACGAATGTTCTCAACGCAACGATGTCCCGGAATGAATACAGGGCCCGGGGCCGGGAAGCGACTTCAGGAACGAGCAGTGCGGGAGTTGCCCTCCAGTGGATCAGCTGGGACATGGAGGCGCCGCTCAATACCGACGCCAATTCCGATGGGAACGCCATGAGGGCACCACCCTTCTTGTATGGGCCTGTTCGGCTGCCGAATATCGGTGCCTCTATTTGAAGTATGACGTAAGAGCGGAACATGACGGTTCCACCCCGGGTTTCGGGGGCAAGTCGGGCCGTCCGCCTTCCGTAGAATAGGAGCCATGACTTCCTCGCCTGAAACTTCAGTTGCCCGCGCCCGCCTTCTTGAACTCATCAAAGAACTGGCGGTGGTCCGGGGTAAGGTGATCCTCTCCAGCGGCAAGGAAGCCGACTACTACATCGACCTGCGCCGCATCACCCTGCACCACGAGGCTTCCAAGCTGGTGGGCCAAGTGATGCTGGCAATGATCGACGACGCCGGGATTCCGGTTGAGTGCGCCGGCGGACTCACCATGGGTGCGGACCCGGTGGGTACCGCCGTGATGCACGCAGCAGCCGATGCCGGCCGTGCCGTCGACGCGTTCGTGGTCCGCAAGGCACAGAAGTCGTACGGCATGGGCCGCCAGGTTGAGGGTCCTTCGGTTGAAGGACGCAATGTTGTGGTCCTGGAAGACACGTCCACCACGGGCGGTTCCGCGCTGACCGCCGTCGAAGGTGTCCGCAAGGCCGGCGGCAACGTGGTGGCCGTAGCCGTGATCGTTGACCGCAACACCGGCGCCAAGGAAAAGATCGAAGCCGAAACCGGTGTGCCGTATCTCTTCGCTTTTGGCAAGGACGAGCTGGGCCTCGACTAGGAAAACCAGGCACTGCCGATGCCACGAAGGGCGCATCCTAAGGGCATCGGCGGTGCAGTTTCCACGGGGCTGTAAGGCTATGCCTTCGAAGCCTATGCTTGCTGCGTGGGCGTTCAGGTAGAGAAGCTTCCGGCGCCGCCGGAAGTGGAAGAAGACCTCCCGCTGCCCGCCGCGCCTGAGCCGGGCCCGCAGCCTGGATCAGGGACGGAGCCAGCGGAGGATCCGGGTTCATGGGCCCGGATCCTGCCCTATGCTGCCCGGCTGAAGAAGACGTCTCGTCGTAACTTCCTGATCTCTGCCGGAGCATCGGCGGCGCTGGCGGGCGACATGCTTTTCACGCGCCATGTCCAGGCCGAACGCCGCGTCCCAAAGATCCTCCGAGTCCCGGACACGTTTGCGGACCTGTACTTCCCGAAGTCCAGCTGGATCCTGTTTCCCGGCTACAAGACCAGCTGGGAGGAGGCCCAGTGGATCCTCAACTCACTTCGTCCGGCGCTTCACCAACGCGGACGCCTCGCCGCCGTCGGCTATTCCAACCTTGGGTTGGACGTTGACGAGGTTGTCCGCGAACTCGTCCTGCATGTTCGCGAACTCGGTCTCGAGAAGTTGTACTTTTACGGCCATAGCTTCGGCGGGATGCTCGCCACGCAGGTCGCCGCCCGCCTGCTGGAGTTGCACGGCGTCGAAACCGAGCTGATCGTCCTCGACTCAAGCCCTTTCAGCCGCGCGGACGTGCTGGACCAGAGTTGGTTCGACGGCGTCGTTTTCCTCTACGAGAACGGCTTCCGCATTCCTTCGGTCCTGCGCGGCGGGTATGAGCTGGGGGAGCGGCTGGTTCACAAGGACGAACGCTCCTGGCGGCAGATCCTTGACCAAACGGCTGAGCAGCTCTCGCCGATTGCGCCGTCGAGCGTGCTGATCCAGACGGAGTCTGCCTACATCTACCACTTCGACGGCCTGCGCTTCGTCGGGAAACTGGGGCCGGCAAAGATGGCGTACATGGGCAACTCGGCTGACGCCACCGTCAACTATGTGACGGCCCGCGCAGGATGGAGCAAAGTGTTCGCCGCCAACATGAAGCTCCCCATTCTCAGCACCGAAGGTGCCCGTCCCGCCCATGCCAGCCCGCAATGGAACCCCGAGGTCTACCGTCCCCTGCTGGAGCATGTGCAAAACCAGTTGGAGCCGCTGCCGCCTGCCCGTGTGGAGCCGTCCTATAAGGAGCCGAACGGGCGGATCATCCGCCCGGCTTAGGCCTCACCCGCCGTTGCGCAGGCCCTCAACCTCGACGGCGGTCAGTCCGGCTCCGCGGAGGAAGCTGCGGGCATCGCCGAACTCGCGCGCAAAGCCAACCAGGAAGTGCCGGATGGCGGCTTCGGGGCTTTGCAGGATCATGAGGTCGGGGCTGAAATACTGCGCCGGGGTGGACGGAACCACAAGCCTCCACGTCTCGGCCATGGTCTCCAACAGGTGGGGAAGGTTGCGCGTAGTGGCCGTGTAGTCGCTGACCACCGCCTCATCGGATTCGCCCGCAGCCAGAAGGGCAACCGCAGACACCACCCCGGTCCTGTCCTTGCCCAGCGAACAGTGGATGAGCGTGCGTTTTCCCTGGGCCACCGGACGCAGGGCGTCAGCCACCCATTCGGGGCGAATGCGGATCCACCCCAGGTACAGCTCACCCAGGTCTTCGGGCTTCTCCACGGCCTGCAGGGACCCGGCAACCGCGTTGGGGTCCAGCGGGTTCTGGATGAGTTCGACGGCGCTGCCCGGGTTCCGTGGCTCCTTCTCCGGAACGGCGGCGGAAGCAGGCTCAGCCTCACTCCCGGGCAACAACCATGGGACCAAAGCGCGTTCGAGGTCGCTGCGGAGATCCATGATGGCCTGGATGCCGTGCTGTGCAAGGAATTCCGAAGTGGCCGCAGCATCCAGGCCGAATGGCTGGCTCCCCCTGAGGATCCGTCCGCCGGCCAGCGGACGCAGATTGAGCACGGCCACGATGATCTCCCTAAATCTGGCTCTTCAGGTCGGCTACGGAGTTCAGGATCTGGTTGGGCCTGAAGGGGAACGACACGATCTCGTCGCGCTGCGTGATGCCGCTAAGGACCAGGACCGTGTGCAGGCCGGCTTCCATGCCCGCGATGATGTCGGTGTCCATGCGGTCACCGATCATGGCGGTGGTCTCGGAATGGGCGTCGATCTGGTTCATGGCCGAGCGGAACATCATGGGGTTCGGCTTACCGACGATGTACGGTTCGCGGCCCGTGGCCTTGGTGATCATTGCCGCTATTGCGCCCGTGGCGGGGAGGGGGCCGTCCTTGGAGGGGCCCGTGGCGTCCGGGTTGGTGGCAATGAACCGTGCGCCGGCGAGGATGTGGCGGACGGCCATGGTGATCGCTTCGAAGGAGTAGGTGCGGGTTTCACCGAGGACCACAAAGTCAGGGTCCGTGTCCGTCAGGATGAACCCGGCCTCGTGCAGGGCAGTGGTGAGGCCTGCTTCGCCGATGGTGTAGGCGCGGTTTCCGGAGTCCGAGGAGCTGACTTGGTCCTTAAGGAACTGGGCCGTGGCCAGGGCTGAGGTCCAGATGTTCTCCTCCGGAATCTCAAGACCCGAGGCCCGCAAACGGGCGGCCAGGTCACGCGGAGTGAAGATCGAGTTGTTGGTGAGTACGAGGAAGCGCTTGGACGTGTCCACCCAGCGTTGAATGAGCTCGGCGGCTCCTGGGATTGCCTGGTTTTCATGGACCAGGACGCCGTCCATGTCCGTGAGCCAACACTCGATTTCGTGGCCGTTGCGGTAAACGGAGTCGGACGTCTGGGGCGTGGATTCTTCTGCCATATTTGCCTCCGGCTGGGATTATTCATGCACTGCGTCCCAGTCTTTCACTATTCGGACTTCCAGACATCCCGGGTTCTTGCTACGTGGATAGAAGTACCCATGCGGAAAAGGCCTTTTGACTTGCGGGCGGAGCCACTGATTGCACTAGTGTTGTGGCGGCGCGGGCGGCATCACCGTGGGTCGGGGGATCGGCACGGTGGAATTCCAGGCCGTCGGCGCTTCAGCAGGTCCCCTGTTCAGATCGTCCTGCCGGCAGTTCCACAGCCGGCCCCAGCGCTTGAAAGGGCCTGTCATGACCAACAACAACGGGGCACCCCAGCCTCCCTACAATCCCGACGGCGTACCCCAGCCGCGCTACAACACGGACCAGGGTCAATACCGGCAGTACCAGTCGGACCAGACCCAGCCGCTGTACCAGCCGGAGGCGCAGCAGCAGCCCGGCTACCCCGGCACCCAGCAGCCCGGATACCCCGGCACGGCCCAGCCCGGCTACCCCGGCACGCAGCAGCCCGGCTACTCCGGCGCTCCCCAGCCCGGCGGACCCAACCAGAACCCGGGCGACCACAACAAAAAGGCGCTGTTCCTGATCCTCGGCGGAATCGCCGTCGTCGTGGTCATTGCCCTGGTGGTGGTGTTCGCATGGCTGATTCCGTCGGCCACCAAGCCGGTTGCGGTGGAAACCCCTACGCCCACCGGGGAAGCCTCCGGACAGGCCTCCGACGCGGCAATCGACCCTTCCGAGCAGCCCTCCGCGGATGCGACAGGTTCCGGCGACATGCCCGCCGGCGCCATCCCGCTGCCAGCTGGCTGGGACCAACTGGCCGGCCCCAGCAACGTTCCCGCCGACGGCGATCCGCTTTTCAGCAAGTGGGTGACGGGTGAATCCTCGTTCCAGTACTTGGCCGAGTGGACCCACGACGAGTCCTTCGGCATCACCAAGGACCCGAGTACCGGCGAAGAAATCCAGAAGCGTGCCCAGGGCACAGCGGAGACCGACGGCGACGGCATCGCCCTTGCCTACGCCTTCTTCGCGGAATCGGAAGAGGGCAAGTTCGGCAAGGAACCGGCCGACGTCAAGAAAGCCATCGAAGACATCGAAGCCCGCTACAGGGGCATGACCGCAACGGAGTTGCCGCAGAACCTTGTGGGCCACAAGTGTGCCTCCGACTTCAAGACCAGCATGCCGGAGATCCGCGAATTCCGTCGCGGCGCGGCAGTGGTGGTGGGATTCACCTGCACCAACGCCCGCGGCGAACAGATCCAGGCAGTCAACCTCTTCTCGGTTACGCCCTGGGGCACCCCGCAAATGCTCGGCGTGAGCGGACACAAGGAATACTGGGACGCCCACCCAGGCCTCTTCCAGCAGTTGGCCAACTCGTACCGCATCAACAAGTGGAAGATGAGCTGAAGCGGGCCGGTGCGAAGCCGCGGCTAAAATTGCGGGGTGACTGACCTTCCCGCTGATGCAATTGAGCCCACCCCTGCCGGAACACCGGACCCGGCCCCGGCGGAAGGCGAGGGCGAAGCGAAGGCGGAGGTCGGCGTCGGGCCTTGGGAAGGCGAGTGGCCCGAGGGCGAGCACTGGGACCCGGACCTGCTGCGCGACGGCGACCGCCGCAACGTAGTGGACCAGTACCGTTACTGGAAGCACGAATCGATCGTGGCGGACCTGGATTCAAAGCGCCACGAATTCCACATTGCCATTGAGAACTGGCAGCACGACCTCAACATCGGGACCGTGGTGCGCACCGCGAACGCGTTCCTCGCCAAGGAAGTCCACATCATTGGACGACGGCGGTGGAACCGTCGCGGTGCCATGGTCACCGACCGTTACCAGCACGTCCGCCACCACCCCACGGTCGAGGACTTCGTCCAATGGGCGGAAGGGGAGGGGCTGGCGGTGATCGGGATCGACATCTTCCCCGATTCCGTGCCGCTGGAGACCTACGACCTCCCGGAAAAGTGCGTGCTGGTGTTCGGACAAGAGGGGCCGGGCCTCACTCCGGAGGTGCACCAAGCCGCCGTCGCCACCCTCTCGATCGAGCAGTTCGGCTCCACTCGGTCCATGAACGCGGCTTCCGCGGCCGCGATCGCGATGCACGCCTGGGTGCGCCGGCACGTGTTCAACCAACCCGTGTCCTAGCGCGGAAGGGCATCCTGGCGCCAGTGTTACCAGCCCAAGTGACCGGAAACACGGCGGCCGGACGGTTGTCGCTAGGATGGTGCTAGCCGTAAGCGGTCTACTCCAGGGTTACCAACCCACAGACGAATTCAGCATAGGAGTCACCATGCCCATTGCAACCCCAGAGATTTACTCCGAGATGATCGACCGCGCAAAGGCTGGCGGCTTCGCCTTCCCCGCGGTCAACGTGACGTCGTCGCAGACTCTGAACGCTGCGATCCGCGGTTTCGCCGAGGCCGAATCCGATGGCATCATCCAGGTTTCCACCGGTGGCGCAGCCTACTGGTCGGGTGCCTCCGTCAAGGACATGGTGGCCGGTTCCTTGGGCTTCGCCGCTTTCGCCCGCGAGGTTGCCAAGAACTACAACGTCAACATCGCCCTCCACACGGACCACTGCCCGCAGGACAAGCTGGAAGGCTTCGTCCTCCCGCTGCTCGCCGCTTCCGAGGAAGCCGTCAAGGCCGGCAAGGACCCGATCTTCAACTCGCACATGTGGGACGGCTCGCACGAGACCCTGGAAGACAACCTGCGCATCGGCCGCGAACTGCTGCAGCGCGCTGCTGCTGCCAAGATCATCCTTGAGGTCGAAATCGGCACCGTTGGTGGCGAAGAAGACGGCGTTGAGAACGAGATCAACGAGAAGCTCTACACCACCACCGAGGACGCCCTCGCCACCATCGAGGCACTGGGTGCCGGCGAAAACGGCCGCTACCTCACCGCGCTGACCTTCGGTAACGTGCACGGCGTGTACAAGCCGGGCAACGTCAAGCTCAAGCCCGAACTGCTCAAGCAGATCCAGGCTGAGGTCGGCGCGAAGATCGGCAAGGACAACCCCTTCGACCTCGTCTTCCACGGCGGTTCGGGCTCCACCGAGCAGGAAATCGCCGACGCCGTTTCCTACGGCGTCATCAAGATGAACATCGACACCGACACCCAGTACGCGTTCACCCGTCCGGTGGCCGGGCACATGTTCTCCAACTACGACGGCGTACTGAAGGTCGACGGCGGTTTGGGCAACAAGAAGACCTACGACCCCCGTGTCTGGGGTGCTTCGGCCGAGGCCGGCATGGCAGCGCGCATCGTCGAAGCAGCACAGCAGCTCGGATCGGCCGGCAAGACGTTCTAATGTCCGACGAATTCCGCAAAAACCTGATGGGGCCGGAGCCCACGCTCCTGCCCGCCGAGAACGAGATCTACCAGCACCTGGCCCTTGGCAAGGAAGCACTGGACCTCGTGGCCCAGAACCCCACGTCGTCACTGCTGTGGGCCATCCTCGCCGAGGAAGCCTGGGCCGAGGGCCGGACCATCGAGTCCTACGCCTACGCCCGCGTCGGCTACCACCGCGGCCTGGATGCCCTCCGCCGCAACGGTTGGCGCGGCGTCGGACCTATCCCGTGGGAGCACGAACCCAACCAGGGCTTCCTGCGCGCGCTCTACGCGCTGGGCCGTGCTGCGGCTGCGATCGGCGAAGCTGACGAGCCCGAGCGGATCGAGAAGTTCCTGAACGACTCGGATCCGAACGCCAAGGCAGCGATCGAAGGCAGCTGACCAAACGCAGTAAACAACGACGGCGACCCTCACCAAAAGGCGAGGGTCGCCGTCGTATGTGCGTTGTGAGGCCCGCTTTACGTGCTTTGTAGGCGAAATGCCGCGCAGAACAGGCCCCGCAACGCGAGAGGCTAAGCCTTGCGGGGGATGCCCGTGCGCGCCATCGCTTCGGCATAGGCGGCGTGGATGGCGTCCAGGTATTCCTGCTGGCGCTCGGGAGTTCCGGCGAAGGAACGGCCACCCAGCGAGCGGACCTTGAACGTCTTGAAACCGCGGCGTGCGATGCTGGCCGGGGCAGCCTTCATGAGCTGATCGGCAAGGCGGTGTGCCTCGTTGCCGTGCGCCACCAAAGCCGAGGTGCGCGGCAGGAGCTGCAGGAGGCGCAGGAGCGGCTTGAGTCCCTCGGTGATGTTGGCGGGAGTGAGCTTGCCCGGTTCCTCGTTGGGCTCGATCCAGGGGTAGGCGTTCCACGGGATGACGTATTCGGGGCGAAGTCCCAGCTGCCACTGCATTCCGAGCATGCGGGTGGTGGCTTCTTCGTCGCCGGGCTTGATGAAGCCCTCGCCGGACGTGGTGCGCTGGTTGGAGAAGAGGCTGACGATGCGGCAGTCGTCCATGCTGTGGGCGGGGTCGATGTACAGGACCTCGCTGCCCGGCTTCTGTTCCTTAAGGGAATCGCACAATCCGTTGACCTCGGCGATGTGGTCTTCGTAACGGCGGTTCCAGAGGAGTTGTTCGGGTGAGTCAGTCGCCAGGTCTTGCATCGGAAGTTTGGTCTCCTAGGTGTTACAGCGCGCACCAATCGAACCGGCCGCGGGCATGCCGCTGCCGACGCTCAAGGGGTGCAGTTGGGGGCTGGTTAACCTTACCGGACACTTGGGTGGGTAGTGGTACGCGCTTTCGGTCATGATGCCCGGAATGTCCCGCTGCCGCTGTCTCGGCCTTTGCGGAAGCTGCAGCGGAATTGGTGGCGGCGAGTAATATTTCCGCAGGTCATCCCCAAAACCGTTGACTTTGGACCATCCGGATGATGGGTTGGACCCAACGGTTTTGGGGGGAACCGCACCCCACGCCAAGGACCCACCCAGGGGCCGCCAGCAAACATCTACCGTGGGGGTAACAGTGGTTGCAGCACCAGAAACGTCCGTTGAAACGTCCAAGCGTCCGGGCAAGGCTCCAAAAATCCGCGCGATCCTGGCCGGTGGCCTGGTGCTGGGAGTAGGTGCGGTGATCACCTTGGCCGCGTGGAACGACTCCGAATTCGCCCAGGGCACCTTCACCGCCGGAGCTTTCAACCTCGAAGGCAGCGCCGACGGGACGGCCTTCGCGGAACACCCCGTGGGCTCCCCGGCGACCCTGAGTTTCACGGCAAACCCCGGCAACCTGTCACCCGGGGATGTGGTCACCGCGCCTTTCGCGGTGCGGCTCGACGACGCCACCACCAACGACGCCACGGTGACCGTCTCCACTGAAGCCTCCACCGGTTCCCTCACCGGGCTGACCTACTCGCTCACCCAATCGACGGCGTTCGGTTGCGGCGAGCCTGTCACCGCCACTTTGGTGACG
This sequence comes from Paenarthrobacter sp. NPDC089675, assembly GCF_044749185.1. Taxonomy (NCBI): domain Bacteria; kingdom Bacillati; phylum Actinomycetota; class Actinomycetes; order Micrococcales; family Micrococcaceae; genus Paenarthrobacter; species Paenarthrobacter sp. NPDC089675. Next base: position 34,066 of record NZ_JBIVHM010000004.1, read on the forward strand.
GCCGGGCAGGCGTTGGGTTCGACGCCGGGAAGCGTCACCTTCGCGCTCGCCCAAGGTGCGGGAACGGACCCGGGAGATCCGGTCAACCTGTGCTTCAGGATCACGGCCGATTCGAATCTGGTGCAATCGCAGACCGGAACCACCACTTGGGAATTCGCGGCGCAGTCCCAGTGACCCATGGGTAAGCGACGTTTGGTAACAACCCATTCGGGAATGCCCGGAAGGATGGGGTTCCTGCGTATCAGGGCACTCCTGGCAGGGGCCTTGGCGCTGGGCGTGGGAGGCTCGGTGACGATGGCTGCGTGGACTGACAGTGACTTCGCCACAGGTGCGTTCGGGGCCAGCGTGTTCGTCACCGAGTCCAACGTGACCAAGCCCTACAGTGCGGCGGGAACGTGGAGCCCTAACGACGTTGCCCCGGGCGGCGCCCTGGTGTTCACCGCCACGGCAATGAGTCCCGGGACAGTGGTGTACGCGCCATTCGCCATCCGCACCAAGGCAAACTCAGTCGCAGGGGAAGTGGTCCTGGGCATTCCCTCTGTAACCAGCAGCGGAACGGGCAGCGCGGACCTGGGTGCCGCACTCCGCTACAGGGTGGTGCGATCAGCCACGTGCGATGCCTCGGCCTTCATCGGCTCGCCCGTTTTTGTGGTGGGCAGCGACGGAGCCAAGCCGTTTACGCAAGGGCAAGCGGCCGGCGTCGTCAATCCGCTGGCCGCAGCTACCGCCACCTTGCCTGGGACTCCGACGCAGTTCTGTTTCGAGGTGACCCTGCCGGCCGGAGCGAACAGCGCACTCCAAGGGCAAACGGCCACGGCGACCTGGCAGTTCACTGCCACCTCAAGCTCATGAGCCGGCCGAGCTTCGCCGGGCGGGCACGGGAACTGCTGCTGAACCTCGCGGCCGCAGGCGGAGCCGCCTGCATCCTCGTTGTGATTGCGGCCGTGCTGTTCAACGTATCCCTGGTCTTGTTCAAGACGGGGTCCATGTCCCCGACGATCCCGGCGGGTTCCCTTGCCGTGGTCCGCGGGATTCCGGCGTCGGAGATCCGGGTTGGCGATGTCGTCACCGTGGAACGGCCGGGCAAGTTGCCCATAACCCACCGGGTGCAGGGGATCCAGCCGGGCGCGGGGGAGGCACGGATCATCACCATGAAGGGCGATGCCAACTCCGAACCGGACCCCGCGCCTTACGTGGTGGAACGGGTCCGATTGGTGGCATGGTCCGTTCCGGGACTCGCCTACCCGATCGCGGCCGCGGCCAATCCGGTGGTCCTCGGTGCAACGAGCGTGGCCGTCGCGGCATTGGTGACCTGGGTGTTGTGGCCGAGGCCAGGGCTAGGGCAAAGGCGAGGGCAAAACCTTGAGGCCCCGGGCCGGCGCAAAGGCGGGCGGCATGCGGCTCTCTAGCGTTGCGGTGGTGGCCGGGTTGCTCGCCTTGCTCGTGTGGCTCCCGGCAGGCGTCCAGGCGGCACCGGCCCGGGAGCAGCCCTCCGGCTGGTTGGAGCTCGACGCCGGTCCGGCCGGGAAAGTGCACCAGCTCGCCCCGGACGGCACTGCTGAATGGTCGGTTACCGTCCTGGCCCCGGGTGAGCCGGCCAGGGCACTGGAATTCTGGGTGGAGCCGGCCACGGTCGCGCCCGGCGAGCGCCTGCTCCGCGACCACCTCAGCGTGGAGCTTCAGGCGTGCCGGGAGCCGTGGGTGGGTGGCGCGTGCGCCGGCGGCAAGGAACAGCTTCTGGAACCCACCGCGCTCGCGGAAGCCGAGGGGGAGCGTGTGCAGTTGGACGACCCCGGCGCCGCGGGATCCACCGGGACGCACTTGCTGCTGAAGGCTGCGCTCTTGGGGGACCTCCCACCGGAGGCGGCGGGGACACGGACGCAAATCGTCCTGGGCGTCCACGGCAGCGGCGACGATCCGGGCAGTCCTGGCAGCACCACGGGCCATCTTCCGGATACCGGCGCGCGGCTGGGCGGCTTTGCCCTTCTGGGAGTATGTGCTGTTGCGGCGGGTTTCGGGCTCGCTCGGATGCGGAGTTCGCGGCCATGAGGAAGCTGCCGGCATTGCTCGGATCGGCGCTGTCCCTGGCGTTGGTCGCGGCCCCGTTGACCGCGTCCCCGTTGACTGCGGCATCGTTGTCCAGAGCCCCATTGTCCCGGGCCGCGCTCTCTGTCACGGAAGCAGCCTGGCAAAAGAGCGAATACGGCACGGGGGCCTTCGGCACCATCACCATCCCGGCGCCAACCCTGAACGGTCAGTGCACGTACAACTCCGGGCCGCTGGGCCTCAATTCCTACGTGCGGATCTTCTGGCTTCCCCCGTCCGGCTACACCCTGGCCCAAGCCGAAATGCAGGCTTCCACCAGCGGACTGGGTTCCGCGCTTGCACCGCTGACGGGATACAACCTTGCTGCGAACACCACAGGGAATGCCACGTCCGGATACGTGACGGACGTCCAGACGAACCTGTTGGGCGGCTTGTTTGGCTTGGGAACAGAGCTCCAACTGGCGATTGTGATCAAGGACCCGGCCACCGGGTGGAGCTCCAAATCCGCGTCCGTGGCAAGCAACGCCGGACTCATAGCCGGGCTTGGCGGGAACTGCAGGAACCTGCCTGCGGGAACGTAGGTAGCCGTCCCCGGATTGCGTACCGCTCCGCCGTCGACAAATCTTTACGCGACCGCCGTCGAACGTTCCTTGACACCAGACTTTCAGGGCTGATCGGCTAAACTTGGCTGGTAAGAGCCCCGAACCTCTTGCGTTGGCTGCCGTCCTTGATGGCCACACCGGTAACCTCGGGGCATTCTCATGTACGGCGCCGGATCATCGCGTTCCGGCCCGAAAAGAATGGGGGAGGATCCCATGCCCGCAATCGTGATCGTCGGAGCCCAGTGGGGCGACGAAGGCAAAGGCAAAGCAACCGACCTGCTCGGTGGCCGCGTGGACTACGTGGTCAAGCCCAACGGCGGTAACAACGCCGGGCACACTGTGGTTGTCGGGGGCGAGAAGTACGAGCTCAAGCTCCTTCCCGCCGGCATCCTGAGCCCCAACGCCATTCCGATTATTGGCAACGGCTGCGTGGTGAACCTCGAGGCCCTCTTCCAGGAGATTGATGGCCTGGAGGCCCGCGGCGCGGACACCTCCCGCCTGCGTGTTTCGGCCAACGCCCACCTTGTTGCGCCGTACCACCAGGTGCTGGACAAGGTCACCGAACGCTTCCTCGGCAGCCGCGCAATCGGCACCACCGGCCGCGGAATTGGGCCCGCCTACATGGACAAGGTGGCCCGCCTGGGCATCCGCGTCCAGGACGTCTTCGACGAGTCGATCCTCCGCCAGAAGGTGGAGGGCTCGCTGCGCCAGAAGAACGAACTCCTGGTCAAGGTCTACAACCGCCGCGACATCGTCGCTGACGAGATCGTGGAGTACTTCCTGTCCTTCGCCGAGCGCCTGCGTCCGCTGGTCATCGACAGCACCCTGGAGCTGAACAACGCACTGGACGAGGGCAAGGTTGTGCTCATGGAAGGCGGCCAGGCAACGTTCCTGGACGTGGACCACGGCACCTACCCCTTCGTCACCTCCTCCAACCCGACGGCCGGCGGCGCTTCCGTTGGCTCGGGCATCGGACCCACCCGCATCTCGCGCTCCATCGGCATCATCAAGGCCTACACCACGCGCGTTGGCGCCGGTCCGTTCCCCACGGAGCTCTTCGACGAGATGGGCGTGTACCTGCAGAAGACCGGCGGCGAGTTCGGCGTGAACACCGGCCGTCCCCGCCGCTGCGGTTGGTACGACGCCGTCCTGGCCCGCCACGCCTCCCGCGTCAACGGCTTCACGGACTACTTCGTCACCAAGCTTGACGTGCTCACGGGCATTGAGCAGATCCCCGTCTGTGTTGCCTACGACGTTGACGGCGTCCGCCACGACGAAATGCCCATGACGCAGACCGAGTTCCACCACGCAGTGCCGATCTTCGAGTACTTCGACGGCTGGACCGAGGACATCACGGGCGCACGCACCCTGGAAGACCTCCCCGAGAACGCCCGCAACTACGTGCTGGCCCTCGAGAAGCTCTCCGGCACGCGCTTCTCGGCGATCGGCGTCGGACCGGACCGCGACCAGACCATCGTGGTGCACGACCTGATCAACGACTAAGTTTCACTGACTTACGACGACGGCGGGCCGCCTCGTGGTTACGGGGCGGGTGTCGTGTTTCCCGGCGGCGTTGGTGGTGCCGGTGGTGCAGTCTGCAGGCCCGGGTCGGGCGCTGCCGTGCCGGGAACGGGGGCTGCCGGGGAAGCGGTAGTTTGGCCGGAGCCGGAGCCGGGGCCGGAGGCTGCTGTCGGGGTCGGGAGCGCAGGAGCTGCCGGTACTGGCGGCACCGTTTCGCCCACCGAGGCAGGGGTTGTTGCCACCGGGCTTGGGGTCGAGGACTGCGTGGGCCCTGTGGAACCGGGTGACGGTGATGGTGCGGGCGTCCCGTTCCTTGCCGGTTTGGCGCTCGGGTCGGTTTGGACGATCTCAATGATTTGTTTCTTGAAGTCTTCCAGCTTCCCTTGGATTTCCCAGAGCGGCACGTTCTGCAGGTTCCGGCCGTACTCGGCGATCTGCTGCCACAAGGCACTCAGCTTGGCCATGCCCTCCTCGCTGAGTGGTCCGTCCAGGGTCAGGACCAGTTGGTTCGCGAGGGCATAAGCGAGGCAGCGGACACAGTTGTAGTTGGCGGCAGCGGAGAGGTTCTCCGGAACCACCACGTTGGCCTGTCCTATGATGAGGATAACTTGGAAGCCCACTGCCACGGCGGCGCAGTCTTTGCAGCTGGCGAAGGCGTACGCCTCGTTGGCGTTCCGCACGTCCTCGCCGTCGTCGGCCCAGACCAGGGCGAAGGCGACGTCGTAGACAACAGATCCGTCCGTGGTGTTTACGGCGAGGGCTTGATTGCCGCCTTCTTCGGGCGCGGGCGGCTTTTCGAAGGGGAATACCCAGGACGGGACCGACGTCGTTGCGCTGGAGGCCGCGGGAGGCGCCAGGGTGGTGTGGGGGACCAGAACCATGCTTAGTTGCGGATCGTCCCGGGTTGGTTTGCGGGCGCCTTCCGGCCAGAGCGCCACGGTCCGTCCGGTATGGCCCTGCTTCAGGTCATGGCCGGCTGCGGTCGGGAAAATGGCGGTGGTGGCGTCGAACAGCGTGCCGTGCTCGTAGGACTGGACAGGGCGGTAGGTCCCGGCGCCTGGCCACCAAGCCCATGCGAGGCCTGCCGTGACGGCTGCGATGACGGCCATTGCTGCGGCCCTCTGCCAGGCTTTGCCGCGGGTTTTTTGCCACAGGCCGGTAACGGCCTGGCGGCCCAGTCGAACCAGCATGTAGAAAATGGCTGCCACGGGAAGAGCGACGCAGGCCAAGGCGAGCGCCCGGACAGCAGCATCCGCCACGTCCCCGGCGGCCACGCTGTGAACCAGTGCGGCTTGTTGCTTCCCGGCGTTGTCCCATGCAGTGCCGAGGATCCGCGGCAGCGTGAGGACCATGGTGGCCAGGCTGAAGACCAGCAGGGGCACGGTAACCAGCACCCAGACCGTGACGACGGCGCGGGCCCAAGGCTTGAGCAGCTGAGCTTGAGGGTCCGTCTTGCGCCAAGGGACCAAGGCGAGCAGCGTTGGCTTGATCCGCTGGAAGAGGTCCGGGACGCCGGTGACGTCGGCGAGGATGTGGTAGCCGTCAAAGCGGACCATCGGCATCAGTTGCCGAACCATTTGCAGGATCTGTGTCACCACCACCAGCAGCAGTGCATCAAAGCCCGTAGCCCACCAGAGGCCCATGATTGCTACAGCCACGATCGCGTTGAAGTACAGGCCGCCCAGATCCGTGCGGATCCGGGCGCCCCGGCCCAGCCGGTAAGAGTCGGTGACGTCCGTGTAGAACGCCGGCCACATCAGGTACAGACCGATCCCCATGGCCCCAGGGGTCGCACCGCCGCGTCGGGCTGCCGCGGCGTGGCCGAATTCATGGAAGCCCGCAGACAGGACAGTGACCAGCAAAACCAGCAGCACCAGGCCGGGGCTCGCGAAGGCTTCATGAGTGGCGGAGGCCAGCCCCTTGACCATCAATACCCACCAGCAGATGGCGATGAACGAAGCGGTCACGGCGACGACGATCAGCGGGTTGAACAGCGTGGTGAAGGGAGCTGTGATTTTTCGGGTGCGTTCAGGGTCCGTGACGGAATAGCGGAACCTCATGCCCAGCAGCGGGTTGGCTTTGCGGACCTCGGGTTGAGAGCCGTCGGCCAGCCGCAACAGTCCCAGCGGGAGCAGCTGCGTCTCGATGAGGGCGCGCACATTGGCCGCGCTGACCGGCTTGCCGAAGGCGCTCCCTGCATGCTGCGCGATCTCCGCCAAACCACGGTGACCATCCACGGCCTGCAGTATCAGGTACAACAGCCGGGTCAGTTGGATGGTCTGGCCGTCGGCGCGCCGTACCAGCGACGGGGCTTGCTTGTAACCGGATCCCTTGGTCTCACCGATCAATTGCACGCCGTCGGCCAGTGCGGGCGGCGGCCAGGAGGCCGAAGTTTCGGATGCCGGGGCAGGGGCAGGCGGACCGACCGGATTGCTCGGCCCGCCGTGAACGCTTGTCATTGACTGTTACTGCTTCATGGTGGACTGCTGCTCAGCCCCGGCCGTTGCGTTGCCGTTGATGTCCTGGTTGATGATGGCGTCCTGTTGTGCGACCGCGGTCGCGCTGCTGTCGATCGATCCGATGTTGGCGGCGACGGCGGCGTCGATCGGGGCAGCCACATTCGCGTTGGCGGCCACAGCGCCATTGATTGGGGCAGCAATGCCGGCATTGGCGTCGAGGTTAACGTCGACGTTGAGCAGGTTGCCATTGAGGGCACCCGCGGCCCCTCCTACGGTCGAGCCGGGATCGGGGGAACTTACCGGCGGCAGAACCCCGTCAGGCAGAGTTCCGCCGCTGGTGTCCCCGGGAAGGGTTGCGTCCGGTGCGGTCGTCGGAGTACTGGCGGGACCGGTGCTGCTGCCGTCCGCGGGTGCAGCGGTGCCCTGTTCGATGCCGCTGTCCTGCACGGAGTGGGCCGTGGCATCCCCGGTGATTCCCTGGTTAATCAGGGTCCCTTGGTCGGCAAGCGCTTGGGCATCGGATCCGAAGGACAGAACGTTGGCAGAGGCGGCCGCGTCGATCGGCGCTGCGACGTTGGCGTTGGCTGCGACGCCGAGATCGATCGGAGCCGCGGCGCTGATGCCGAGATTGAGATCGGCGTTCAGGTCCAGGACCGAGGCGACTTCCTTGTCCGGCAGCGGCGTGGCGGCTTCGGCCATCAGTTCCTCGTCGGACAAGCCCTTGGCAGCGGATTCATCATTCACAACAGGCTCCAATTTCCGGCACGGTTACTGCTGCCCCCAGTGAACAGCGTCCCTTGACGTGCCTACGACGCCTAATAGTAAGCATAATGATGAATTATTGGATACCGCCGCCGCCCGTCCGCAATCCGCGTGAACTCACGCGCGGTACGACGCCGGCAGGGGCACTCACCTCACTGCGCCATGTTGATCTCCGTCCCCAAGCCATGGCTCACGGCAGCATCAAACAGCAGGCGTCCGATCACGAGGTCCTGAACACCGATGCCCACGGAATTGAACAGGGTGATCTCCGAGTCGGTGGTGCGGCCCGCCACATCCTTGGTGATCACGTTGCCCAGTTCTCCGCGGACGTCCCCGATGGCCATGGCCCCCTCCGCGACCGCCATCAACAGATCACCGGACTTTTCGACGGCTGTGTCCAGGTTGTCCACGAACACCTCGGAACGCCCCATGCCGACGGAGTCGATTTCACGGTGGTTCGGTCGTGGGCGTGCCCCAACGGCGTTGACGTGCAGCCCGGGCCTGAACCATTCCCCCTGGATCAGCGGTTCCACGGCAGGAGTCAGCGTACAGAGCACATCAGCCGCCTCCACTACCTCTCGGATACTGGATGCCTCGACGATCTGAACGGCGTGATGACTGGTTTTGGCCCGGAAGGCCTCCACCGTGGCCCGGTTGCGGGACCACACAACCACCTTGTCGATCGGAAGGACCGCCAGCATCGCCTCCACGTGGGCGACGGCCAACGCACCAGCTCCCACAAGCCCCAGCGTGGAGCTTGAAGGGCGGGCAAGGTGCTTGCTGGCCACTGCGCTTGCTGCCGCCGTGCGCACCCGCGTGGGCACGCGGCCATCGAGGACAGCCAGGGTTTCCCCCGTGTGCCGATCGGCCAGGAGGATACTCGAACGCTGTGTAGGCAGCCCGGCGGCCCCGTTCGCGGGAATGTCGGACAAGAGCTTGACTACCGCGAGCCCTTGGGCTTCCGCCAGCCCGGACATCAGCACGTACCGTGCGTCGGAGCCAGGGAGGTGGAGCGACGTCGGGCAGGGCTGGTGGGCGGTGCCCAGCGCGATGTCTCTGAACCCCTGTTCGACGGCGGCGATAGTTGCCTCCATGTCGGCCAACGATTCAAGCACAGAGGCGGTAAGAATGCGTGTCATGGGCCCGCTACACCAGCACTTCGCCGTCGCGCGCGGTCACGCGCCCGCCGGAAACCACGAGGCGGCGCTGAGGGCAGCGCACCAGCACGTCCGGCACGTTCTCGGCGTCCAGGAGCACAATGTCGGCGCGTGAGCCGGCGACGAGGTCGTGCTTCTCCCGTCCCACGAACGGCGCGCCGTGTGTCGTCGCGTGCTCGACGGCGGTGGTCAGCTTATCGTCGTGGCGGAAGCCATGAAGCCGTGCAAAGGCGAAGGCCACGCGCAGCAGGTCCCCGTCGCCAAACGGCGACCACAGGTCGCGGATGCCGTCAGTGCCCAGGCCCAGGGGAACGCCGCGCTCGCGCATCTGTTGCCAAGGCAGCGGTGCGGTGCCATTCATCGCCACGGTGGTCAACGAGATGCCGGCTTCAGCGAGGCCCTCTACGATCTCCTCCTGTGCGGCCTGCGGCAGCGCGCCCAGAGCGAAGCCGTGCGAAATGTTCACCCTGCCTTGCAGCCCGGCGTCGATGGTGCGGCGAATCACCTGGCGGTACTCGTATGCGCCGAGCGAGCCGAAGTCGTGCAGGTGCAGGTCCAGGCCGACGCCCCGCTCCACGGCGATCTGGAAGAGTCCGTCGAGCTGGCCCTCGACGTCGCCGTCGATCGTCCCCGGGTCGAGCCCGCCAATGCTGTCGGCCCCGGACTGGGCAGCTTCGTCCAGCAGCTGCATCACTCCGGGCCTGCGCAGTACGCCGTCCTGCGGGAAAGCGACGGTCTCCACCTGGATCGCTCCATCGAGTTCGGCAACGGCCGCCTGCACGGATTCGAGGCCCTTGAGCCCGATGCCGAGGTCGACGTCGATGTGGGTGCGGGTTGCGGTGGTGCCGTGGCGGATGAACTCGCGCAACACCGCGGAAGCCGAATCCACGTTCGGGATGTCGTAGTTCCCACGTTGGGCGCGCTCGTTCGCGATCCAGCCCTCAACCGTTGGATGGTCCGAATAGGTGTACGACACCCAAGGCTTGCCCCACCAGCTCTTGTCGACGTGGGCGTGCGTGTTGATGAACCCTGGAACGGCGAGCAGCCCGTCGCCGTCGAGGTCGCCGTCGTCCGTCGTCCCGGTTGCGGGAAGCACCTGGACGATCGTGCCCCCGTCGATCACGATGTCGACCGCGTCGGCGCCCCACGGGCGCACGTTCCTCAGGGTGAACTTGTTGTCAGTCATTCTGTATCTTTCTTTCTTCCGAACCTAGTGAACGCGGCGAAGGAAGGCAGCTGTGCGCTCGTGCCGGGGATTGTCGAGCACCTCCCGGGCGGGACCGTCTTCGAGCACACGGCCCTGGTCCATGAACACCACCCGGTCTGCCACCTCGCGGGCGAAGCCGACCTCGTGGGTGACGACGATCATCGTCATGCCCTCCTCGGCAACCTGTCGCATGGTCTGCAGGACCTCGCCCACCAGCTCGGGGTCCAGGGCGCTGGTGGGTTCGTCGAACATCATGAGCCGCGGTTCCATGGCAAGCGCACGGGCGATGGCCACACGCTGCTGCTGACCGCCGGAGAGCTGGCTCGGGTAGGAGGCATCCTTGTCCGCCAGTCCCACCTTTGCCAGCAGCTGCCGCGCGTGCTCGGCCGCCTCCTTGCGGGGGCGGCCCAGCACCTTGGTGGGGCCGTACGTGACGTTTTCGACGGCGGTCATGTGTCCGAACAGGTTGAAGTGTTGGAACACCATGCCGATATGCTGGCGTGCCTTGGCCACACGGCGTTCGCTTTGCTCGTAGAGTTGCCCGCCGTGGAGCTCGTGCCCAACGCGCTCGCCGTTGACCTCTATCGAGCCGCCGTCTACGGGGTCGAGGTGGTTGATGCAGCGCAGGAGTGTGCTCTTGCCGGAACCTGACGGACCGAGTATGCAGACGATCTCACCGGTGCGTACCTCGATGTCCACGCCCCGCAGCACATGGTTGTGGCCGAGCCACTTGTGCACGCCCGCGATGCGCAGCATCGTTGCTGTGGCGGTTGCCTCAGGGGTTACTTGCATCATTGCGCACCTCCGGTGGTGGTCGGGTGGGTGATATTTGCCGTCGCTTGGCCTTTGCTTTTGGCCGCCCGGCGCGAACCGGGTTGCGAGGCGTTGAAGCGGCGCTCCAGGAAGTGCTGCCCCACACTGGCGACGGACACCAGGATCAGGTACCAGAGCACCCCCACGATGAGCAGGGGAAGGATCTTGAAGTTCTGCCCGTAGATCAGCTGCACCCGGGTCAGCAGGTCGCTGCCGCCGATCACGGAGACGAGCGAGGTGGCCTTCAGCATGCCGATGAACTGGTTGCCGGTGGGCGGGATGATGACCCGGATGGACTGCGGCAGCACGATGCGTGCCAGGGCTTGGTTGCGCGTGAGGCCGATGCTCACTCCCGCGTCGGTCTGGCCCGCCGGAACCGAGATGATGCCTCCACGGATAATTTCCGCCATGTAACCGGACTCGGCGAGCGAGAGTGCGATGAGGCCGGCCGTAAAGCCGGAGATCAGGGTGTTCGTGTCGTGCCCCAGGATCGTGGGAAACAACACCGCCAGGTTGAACCAGAGCAGCACCTGCACGAGCATGGGCACGCCACGGAAGAACCAGACATAGGCGCGGCCGATCACACTGGCAACTTTGTTGTTGCTCTGGATCATCAGGGCAACAACAAACGCAAGCACGATCGAGATGAGCATGGCAAAGATCGCCAACTGGATGGTGACGCCGACTCCCTGCAGCACCACCGGGTTGAACATGTACCCCCAAGTGACGCCCCATTCCATGTTGGGGTTCCGGGCCTGGGACTGGATGAAAAGGACAACCAGCGCGATCGCAATGAGTCCTGTGACGATCTGGCCGTACCGGGGGCGCCGCTTCGCCAGGACGGGAGCCTCCTGCACGGGCGGCTCGTCGCCTGGCCGGCGGACGTAGTGGGCCGGGCCCGTGATTGCCGGGTGGGTGAGGTCTGACATGGTCACTTCGCCGCCAAATTGATGCCCGGCGTGTCGAGGTTGATGACCTCAACGTGCCACTTCTTCAGGACTTCGTCGTAGGTGCCGTCCTGGTGGATCGCCTTGAGGGCGCTGAGGAAGGCGTCCCGGAGCTGGGTTTGCTGCTTGTTGAAGGTCATGCCGAGGTAGACCTTTTCTTCAAAATCGACAGGCAGGGACTCAAGCTTGTCCCCGGTCTCGCGCTGGATGACCGAGACCGCCATGTCGGGCCAGAAGATGGCGTCGATGCGGCCGGAAGTTACCGCGAGGTTCTTGTCGCTCGAGTTCGGGAAGGAAATGAGCTCGGTGGCGGGCTTGCCCTTGGCGATGCAGGCCGCGGCCATCATGTCCACGAGGCGCTTGGCATCGGAGCCTTTCACGTCGCCGATCTTGAGGCCGCAGGAACCATCGACTGCGCTGGTGACGCCCTTGGGGTTCCCTTTCTGCACCATGAAGACGGTGCCGGCCCACTGGTAGTCGATAAAGTCGACTTGCTCCTGCCGCGTCTTGCGGTCGGTCATACCGGCGATCGCCGCGTCGAACTTGCCGCTCTGCATACCGATCAGGATCTGGTCGAAGGGCACCTTCTCCCATTTGACCGGGATGCCGAGCTGCTTTGCCATGGACTCCATGAGGTCGACGTTGTAGCCCTTGATGCCGGTCTCGCCGGCGGGAGTGAAGTTGGCCGGCTCGAAGTCGGGCTGCGTGGCTACGGTGAGAACGCCTTTGTCTTTGACCGCTTGTGGTAGCAGGTCGTAGAGTGGCGCCTTTTCGTTAAGGGAGGCCGGCTTTTCCGATCCGCCGGCTGCAGTGGCTGTGGAGTCGGAGATGCCGCAACCGGTAAAGGCCAGCATGGCGAGGCCGCTGGCCGTGAGGGCGGCCGCAGCGCGCCGGGTGAAGGTGGAGCGGGAGAACGACATTGTTCTTGCCTTTCGGTGCGAGGATTCCGCGGGATGCGGAGTCCGGTGGGGAGGCGGGCGGAGTTTCGTCCGCCTGGACAGGTCAGCTCGCGCCCACTGGGTTCCCGTGGCGGGCGATGACCTTGCCGCGTTTCAGCACGAGCCGTCTTGGCGGTCGGGCGGCGACAGCCTCGCCGATGCTTGCGGCATCGATGAGGAAGAGATCGGCGGGAGCGCCGGCCTCAATGCGGGCGGGTTCACGCCCGAGTGCGATCGCGCCGCCGCTGACTGCTACGTCGAAGGCGTCGGCGATTTGCTCATCCGTGCGGAAACCGCTGCGGTAGGCGAGATGAAAAGTGCGGTCGAGCATATCCCCGCTGCCATACGGGCCCCAGAGATCCCGGACCCCGTCGTTGCCGGCTCCAACGTTCACGCCGTGGCCCCGCAGTTCGGAGACCGGCAGCACCGGAGTGTTGTAGACCGTCGCGGTCAGCAGGGAGACCCCCGCCTGGGCCAAGCCACGGGAGATCTGCTCGGACTGGGCGCGGTCGACTTCCACGATGGCCACGCCGTGCGAGATCGCGACCTTGCCCTCGAGCCCGTGCCGTAGCACCCGCTCGATGATGAGTTCCATGGTGTGGGCACCCAGGCTTCCGCGCTCGTGCAGGTGGATGTCCAGCTTGGTGCCGTAGGTCGCGGCAAGCCCGAAGATCAGGTCGAGGTGACGTGCCGAGTCGCGTTCGAGCGCCGCCGGGTCGATGCCGCCGAGGCATCCAACCAGTCCGCGCTGCAGGGCCGACTCGAGCAGCTCCGCAGTACCGGGGCGGGTCAACAGCCCGCCCTGCGGGAAGGCGACCTGTTCGACGTCGATCATGTCACCCAGTTCTTCGGCGACGCTCGCGACAAGCTCGACGCCGCGCAGCCCGATTTCGGGGTCGACGTCGGTGTGGGTGCGGGCGAGGGTGGTCCCCGTGGCAGCCATCTGTCGGAGCAGCGCGTGGACGCCTTCACGGGATGGAAGGCCCAATTCCGTGCGTCCCCGCTCGCCGTTCGCAATGCGGTCCGCGAGCGCGGGTCCCGCGGAATGTGGCACCCAACTGCTGCCCCACAGCGTCTTGTCGACGTGGCAATGCGCATCCACCATACCCGGCAGCGCCAGGGCGCCAGCCCCGTCTTCCACCGCCGTCCCAGCGGGAACAGCGAGTGTTCCTGCCGGCCCGAGGTCCGCGATCCGGCCGTCGCGGATCAGCAGGTCCATCTCCACCAGTCCATCCGGCACGCGCACTTGGGAGACAAGCAGTGTATGGGACTTCATAACCCACCCCTTGCACTTTTGTGACGATAGTCACGATTGATCGATAAGAGGAGATTATGCGTTCTGGTATTCCAAAGCAATAGCTGCGGTCAAATAGGGGTTGTGTGAATTTTTACGACACCGCCGCTCATTCATAGCGCACGAGCCAGGCGATGAGCCGCAGATTGCCCAATAAAAGTCTCCCGTTTGTTGATCGGCGCCAACGGCAGGGCAACAAGCTTTGTATACCATCAGTCTAATTGCTTCCGACATCCGCACCCCGGGACTAATTCCGCCACCACCGCGGTTACTTCCTTGAGGGGACGGAAGCAGACGACGAACGCGACGGGATACGACATACATGACTACAGAGACTGCCGACGGCGTAGGGTTCCGTTCCAAGCGTGGCCCTATCCTCATTGCCCTGATGCTTTCCACCGGGCTCGTGGCGATCGATTCCACGATCGTGGCCACGGCAGTCCCGTCCATCGTTGAGGACATCGGCGGGTTCTCTTCCTTCCCCTGGCTGTTCTCGGCCTACCTGTTGGCGCAGGCCGTGTCCGTCCCCGTTTATGCGAAGCTCTCCGATGTCCTTGGCCGCAAGCCGATCATCCTCAGCGGCATAGGGCTGTTCCTGCTCGGATCGATCCTGTGCGGACTCGCGTGGAGCATGCCTGCCTTGATCGCATTCCGGGTGCTGCAGGGCCTGGGTGCCGGGGCGGTCCAGCCGGTATCGATCACCATTGCGGGAGACATCTACACACTCGCCGAGCGCGCGAAAGTTCAGGGTTACCTGGCCAGCGTGTGGGCGATCTCCTCCGTGGTGGGTCCCACCCTTGGCGGTATCTTCGCCTCGCTCGAAATCTGGCGCTGGATCTTCCTCATCAACATCCCGCTCTGCCTCCTGGCCGGCTGGATGCTGGTCCGCACCTTCCACGAAAACGTCCAAAAGACCAAACACCGCATCGACTACCTGGGCGCCGCCCTTCTCACCACGTCGTTGAGCCTGCTGATCCTCGGGGCGCTGGAAGGCGGACAGGCATGGGCTTGGAACTCACCCGTGAGCATCACGGTTTTCGCCGTCGGTGCAGTCCTTCTCGCAATCTTCCTTCTTGTGGAGCGCAAAGCCGCCGAGCCCGTCCTCCCGCCATGGGTGGTCTCCCGCCGGCTGCTCGCGACGACGGCCCTCATCTCTTTCGGAGTTGGCGCTGCCATGCTGGGCCTCACCTCGTACGTCCCCACCTTCCTCGAAGGCTCCCTCAAAACTTCCCCGGTCCTGGCCGGACTTGCACTTGCCGCGTTGACGCTGGGGTGGCCGATCAGCGCTTCCCAGGCAGGTCGCTTCTACCTGCGCATCGGCTTCCGCAGGACGGCGCTGATCGGCATCTCCATCACGGTCATCGGCACAGCCATCCTGGCCCTCACGGCTTCCTCGCCGAACGTCCTCCTGGTGGCTGCCTCCTGCTTCGTGGTGGGACTGGGACTCGGCCTGGTTGCGACGCCCACCCTCATTGCCGCCCAGTCAAGCGTCGAGTGGAACGAGCGCGGCGTGGTCACGGGAACCAACCTCTTTGCCCGTTCCATAGGCAGCTCGATCGGCGTAGCCGTTTTCGGTGCAGTGGCCAATGCGATCTATGCCAACAGCGGAGGCCCGAATCCGCAGTCGACCGTTTCGGCGTCGGGCGCTGTGTTCTTCGCCGTCCTGGTGTGCGCCGTGCTGACCGTGGTAGCCGTCGTCGCCATGCCCGAAGCCGGCGCCAAGAGTCCCGAGGCGGCCCCGGCCGCCAGCGGAGCCAGCGCGCAGGATTAGGCTCTATTGCGGGGCACAACGGAAAGGTCACCGCATGGAACTGATCGCGGGCACGCTGGAGAAGGTCTTCGAGGGAAGCATCTGGGCCGAGGGTCCTGTCTGGATACCGCAGTCGCAGACGGTCCGGTGGAGCGATATCCCGAACAACCGGATCCTCGAGTACAGCCCGGAGACCGGCCGGACGCGTGAGTACGCCACCGACGTCGAATACACCAACGGCCGGACGCTGGACCGCGACGGCAGTGTGGTGCAGTGCAGCCATGGCCGCCGCCGCGTCGAGCGGGACCACGACGGCGTAGTGTCACCCATCGTCGACTCGTTCGGGGAGCAACGCCTCAACTCGCCCAACGACGTCGTGGTCGCCAAGGATGGCAGTGTCTGGTTCACGGACCCGCCGTACGGGATCCTGCCCGGGACAGTGGAGGGCCACGAGGGGGAGCAGGAATACGGAGGCTGCTACGTCTTCCGCTTCGACCCGCGGACCCGCGAACTGACACCCGTTGTCACGGACCTGGTCCATCCCAACGGCCTGGCTTTCTCGCCCGATGAGTCCGTTCTGTATATCGCCGATACGGCTGGACCTGATCGGGGAGTGCCGTACCGCATCGCTGCCTACCCGGTTGCAGGCGGCACCTGCGGTACCGGCCGGACTTTCGTGGAGTTGGAAGAGGACGGGGTCGCGGACGGTTTCCGGGTGGACGTAGAAGGCCGCGTCTGGACCTCCGCGGGCGCTTCGGTCCGGGTCTACGCGCCCGACGGCGGCCTCCTGGCCGCGGTCGATGTCCCGGAACGCGTTTCCAACCTGTGTTTCGGTGGGCCGGACGGCCAGGACCTGTACATCACGGCGACGTCTTCCTTGTATCGCCTGCGAACGACGACGAGGGACACCGTCGCGACCTAGCGCTCGCTGCGTGCTTGGACGATCATCAGGAGAAAGCGGTTCAAGCCAAGGACGAGCCATGAGGGACGCCAAGAACGCCGTGGGGGATCAGGTCCATAGTTCCACCGCCTTCCCAAGGCGCTTCATGCGGCGATTCGTTTTTGTCCTCGCCGGGGGTATGTTCCTGGACGGCTACATTCTGGGCATCTTCGGTCCTGTGTCGCACTCCATGACCACGGACTTGAACCTTTCCGCGCTGTGGGAAGGCTTGATCGCCGCTGGGCCGCTGTTCGGCATCCTGGCCGGCTCTCCTCTTGGCGGATGGGCCGGGGATAAATTCGGACGAAAGCCCTTGTTCCTGATCGACATGTGCCTGTTCGTGGCGGCCTCTGCGGCGCAATTCTTCGTCCATTCGCCGGAGTTGCTGTTTGCTGTCCGCTTTGCCATGGGTGTTGCGATCGGCGTGGAGTATTCCGTCGGCTGGCCGCTGATGTCCGAATTCGCTCCCGCACGCCTGCGCGGACGTCTCCTGGGCGTGACGCTCATTGCCTGGTACGCGGGCTTCATGATTGCGTTCCTGTTCGGCTACCTCCTGGAAGAGTTCACCGCCGTCGACTGGCGGGCCATCCTCGGCAGCAGCACTGCCATCGCCGTGGTGCTGTTGGTCTTCCGTGTCGGCCTGCCTGAATCGCCCCGTTGGCTCTGGAACCAAGGGCGCCGGGACGAGGCCATGGCGGTGGCGCATAAGTACATGGAGAGCCCCCAAGAAATGGCCGATGTGCAACACGAAGACACCACGCCGGGGACGTTCTCCATGCTGTTCTCGAGGCAATACTGGCGGTCCACGCTGTTCGTCTCCATGTTTTGGTTCTGCGCTGTGGCGCCCTACTTTGCGATCGCGACCTTCGCGGACAGCGTTCTCAGCGGTTACGGCTTTGATGCCGGGCTGACCGGCGGCGTTGGACTTTCGGCGGCTGCGCTTTTTGGGGTGGTGTTCGCTGTGCTCCTGGTCGACAAGGCAGGCCGGCGCGCCCTGACCGTCCCGCCGCAGTGGGCCGCCGCCGTCGTACTTGCCGTCATTGGCATCTGGGGCGGCGCGCCACCGGCGATTGTCCTCGTGTTGTTCTTGGTGTTCTCGTTCGTCAACGCCGTGTATGCCACGCTGACGGGCATCTATCCGGGGGAGGTGTTTCCTACGGAAATCCGCGGCATCGGGACCGGTTTCGGGGCCGCCTTCAGTCGGATAGGGGCGGGTTTGGGGACTTTCCTGTTGCCGTGGTCGGTGGCGAACCTGGGCACAGCGACCACCATGCTGATCGCTTCGGGCGTTGCCTTCGTGGGGGCGGGCCTCTCGCAATGGCTCGCACCGGAGACGAAAGGCAAGAGCCTTACGGAAACCGCAGCGGGGTTCGCCCACTGAGCCTCGGCGTTGGCCCGCTCACATTCCATGGACAGCTTGCTGATGGAGGGAGCATAATAGTTAGCAGAGCTAATTAGCACTGCTAACTATTATGCCAACCTCAGGAGGCGCCTCCATAGTGGGCCCAACGAACGCGGTGACTTCAGCGGAAGCAACGAACGAACAAGCCATCCAATCCGACATCCTCGCCATCGATCTGCGTACGGCCGTGATGCGGACCTCGCGCAGGCTTCGCATCGAAGCCACCGGCGACGTCATCACCCCCGGGCAGTACACCGTGCTGGCCCACCTCAATACCGCCTCCCAAACGCTCAGGGAGTTGGCGGAACGCGAGCACGTGCAGGCGCCGTCGATGACCCGGATCGTCAATGCGTTGACTGAACAAGGCTTCGTCTCGCGGCAGGCGCACCCCGTCGACGGCCGCCAGGTGCAGATCAGCATCACACCGGCAGGCCAGGAAGTGCTCGCCGAGGCCCGCAGCCAGCGCACCGCATGGTTGGCGCAGCGCGTTGCAGGGCTCAGCGACGAGGATCGGCTGACCCTCAGCCGGGCCGCGCGCATCATGCAGGAGATGAGCGCCAAATGAGCGCCATGTTCAAAGCCTTGGAGAGCCCTAACTACCGCTTGTGGGCCGGCGGTGCGCTCGTTTCCAACATCGGCACCTGGATGCAGCGCGTAGCCCAGGACTGGCTGGTCCTGACCATCCTCACCGACCATTCCGGAACGGCTGTCGGCGTCACTACTGCCCTGCAGTTCCTTCCCATGCTGCTCTTCGGCCCGTACGCCGGAGTCCTGGCTGATCGGTACCGAAAACGAGTCATCCTGCTGTGGACGCAGGCAGCCATGGGAGTCTGCGGACTCGTGGTCGGGCTGCTGGTGGTGACCGGTGTGGCACAGCTTTGGCACGTCTACGTGGCCGCCGCCGCCCTGGGCCTCGCCGCAGCCATGGATGCGCCGGCCCGGCAGGCCTTTGTTTCCGAACTCGTGGGACCGGACAAGCTTTCCAACGCCGTGGCCCTCAACTCTGCGTCCTTCAACAGCGCCCGGCTCACCGGCCCGGCCATCGCAGGTGTGTTGATCGCCTGGATCGGGACCGGACCCGTGTTCATCCTCAATGCGGCGAGCTTCGTTGCCGTGATCATTTCCCTGCTCCGGGTCAAGACCTCGGAGCTGCAACCAGCAACACCCGTGGCGCGCGGAAAGCACCAATTCCTTGACGGACTCGCCTACGTCCGCCAGCGGCCGGACCTGATGCTCATCATGGTCATGGTGAGTGTCCTGGGTGCTTTCGGCATGAACTTCCCTGTGACCAACTCCTTGATGGCCACCGCCGAGTTCGGAATGGGGCCGGAGGAATTCGGTGCCCTGGGTTCCATCATGGCCGTGGGCACGCTCGCCGGTGCGCTGCTTGCCGCGCGCCGCTCCGGGCCACGCCTTCGCTTCATGCTGGGCGGTGCCCTGACATTGGGCCTTTTCACCCTCGTGGCGAGCCTCGCGCCGTCGTTCTGGATCTATGCAGCGCTCCTGATTCCCGTGGGGCTGGCATCCATCACGTTCCTTAACAGCTGCAACACCACCATCCAACTGTCAGTGGAGCCGCAGTTCCGCGGCCGGGTCCTGGCACTCTACTTGGCGATCCTGCAGGGCGGCACGGCCATCGGGGCGCCGCTCATGGGCTGGATCGGTACGGAGTTCGGGGCCCGTTGGGCCGTCGCTTCGGGCGGTGCGGTGGTCTTGGTGACCGGGGTGGCCTGCGTGATCCTGGTCAGCCGCCGCAGCCGGAAGACCCTCCGCGAGAATGTGCGCAGCGTCTTGTTCCGCAGGAGCGCGGCGCAAGCCTCCTAAGCGGGGCGCCGTCCGCAACGGGCCGCCGTGCCCGTGCCAGACTGGACACATGCGTTACCGTTCCCAGACACCACGCACACTGTCCGATTCCAACCAGCCCGGCGAGCCGGCGTCGTCCGTTTCAGCCGGCGGCCGTCACCTGGCGACCATGCTCGACGACGCGTGGTTGCGGTTCCAGACCCGGCTCGCCATCAAGCGGGGCCGGGTGGTGACGGTGATTCCGCATACCGGCTACGGCAGCACGTCATGGGTACGAGTGCTGGCCCGTGTGGTCAGGAGCGATCCCAGGGATGCAGGTGAAGCGGGTGGTTCGCGGCGTCCGCTCCCCGAGGGCATGCGTGGGTGGCGGAACTTCACGAGCGCACCGGTGGCTCACGCCGCGGTCCAGGTCACGGTCGCCGGCGAAGTCCATCAGGTGGAGGCGGACCGCGGTGGTGTGGTGGATGCGCGCATCCCTGCCACGCTGTCGGCCGGCTGGCACACCATTACCTTGCAGGCGGGGGAGTCGGGCCCGGTTGAGGCCCCCGTTCAAATCGTTGCGGACGACGCCGATTTTGGCCTCGTCTCGGATATTGACGACACGGTCATGGTCACCGCGTTGCCCCGGCCCTTCCTCGCGGCTTGGAACACGTTTGTCTTGAACGAACACGCCCGGACTCCCACTCCCGGCATGGCTGTGTTGTACGAACGGATCGTCCGCTCGGCGCCCACCGCTCCCGTGCTGTATCTCTCCACGGGTGCATGGAACGTGGCGCCCACCCTGTCCAGGTTCCTTTCCCGCAACCTCTATCCGGCCGGTCCAAAGCTGCTCACCGACTGGGGGCCCACCACGGACCGCTGGTTCCGCAGCGGAAAAGAGCACAAGCGGAGCAGCCTGGAGCGGCTGGCTGAGGAGTTTCCCGGCATCAAGTGGTTGTTGGTGGGCGACGACGGGCAGCACGACGTGGCGATCTATTCGGAGTTTGCCCAGCGGCATCCGGAGAATGTGCGCGCCATTGCCATCCGCCAGTTGTCCGCGGGCGAGGCTGTCCTGGCCGGCGGTCGGTCCACCGGGGGCCAGCCGACGCCGGGCGTCCCCTGGGTCTACGCGCCTGACGGCGCCGGCATGTCCGCCCAACTTGAAGAACTCGGGATCATTAAGCCACTTCTGCGGTAGCATTTAGTAAGGCTACTTATTATGGGGTGGGATCGGAAGGGCCGTTCCCAAGCCTTTGTGAGGGAAGGTCGCGGACATGGGAAAGGACTCAGGTCTACCTGGTGGCAAGTCGGTGCCGCAGGGGGAGCGGATGTGGTGCTCCCGATGCTGCTCGGATGAGCACTTGGTGCTCCATTCCATTGAGTCCGTGCGGGCGCATACCGTAGGGCTGCTCGTGGCAGTGTCCTACAGCTGCGCTGACTGCGGGACCGTGCTCTCCCACTTCACCCCCTTCCGCGAAGTAGCTGCCAAGCTCAACACCAAGGCAAACCTCGAGGGACTCATCCTTTTCGGCGACAGCTACCTGCACTGTGGTGAGCCCATGGCCACCATTCCCATCGAGGTGAGGCGCAGCATCACGGCTAAACCCGTCCCCGGTTCGGACGAGCTGGTGCTGCTGGACGTCCGCCTGGGTACCAAGGTGCTGCAATGCCTGGGCTGCGGCTTCAGGCTGGAGCTGCCTGCTTGAGCCAGTCTTGAGGTTTTCCTGACGCAGTGCTGTTGATTTACAGCGTTCCGTCTTGAGGTGCGGCCGCCAAAGTTGCTCTTGTCAGCCAGAGAGGCTGGAAACAGGAAACGGCCGTCCGGGGAAACGGTGGCCACTTTGGAAGGGACACCGATTCAGATGGGTATCAGCCTCAAGACCACCTCCGGCAAGATCCTCGCCTCCGTCGCTCTGGTCGGCACCGCTGCCGCCGTCGCCGGGATGGGCACCTATGGTGCGTTCACCTCCTCCACCTCTGCCTCACAGGCCGTCACGGCAGGCACCGTCACGATCGCCCTGGGCACCGGGGCCTCGAACACCCTGAACGTCCCGGTAGCGGGCCTGCTGCCCGGTGACAAGGTCGAAAAGCTCGTCACGCTCTCCAACACCGGCAACTCGGATCTGAACAACGTCACCTTGACCACCTCCGCCGGGGCCACCGCTTCGCTGCTGACCACGGACACGGTGAACGGGCTGCAGTTGACGATTGAGAACTGCTCCGTGCCGTGGACCGGTGCTGCCGCCCCGTACACCTGCGGCGGGACCAAGACCACCGTGCTGGCCTCGGCTCCGGTGATCACCGCGAACACTGTCCTGAACAACCTGACGTCCCTGACCTCGGCCAAGACCGACAACCTGAAGGTCACCACCGCGTTCCCGACCACCGCGGACAACACCTTCCAGGGCGCCACCTCCACCATCGCGTTCTCCTTCACCGGCACCCAACG
Source organism: Paenarthrobacter sp. NPDC089675 (assembly GCF_044749185.1). Lineage (NCBI taxonomy): Bacteria > Bacillati > Actinomycetota > Actinomycetes > Micrococcales > Micrococcaceae > Paenarthrobacter > Paenarthrobacter sp. NPDC089675. The sequence goes on from NZ_JBIVHM010000004.1 coordinate 56,135, forward strand.
CACCCAAACCACCAAGTAACCCACCACCTCTGCCGGGTCCGGTTCGATGCCCAACAGCTCCGGACCCGGCGGTTTACTGCCAGCCATGCCCGGGAAAGGACCAGCTATGAAACGCAGCTTCAGCTTCCTGCGCAGCATGGCTGTTGCCGCGGTTGTGGCGGCGGGAATCTTTTCAGGTTCGACGGCGGCAGTCGCCGCCTTCACGGACGGGGATCAGGCTGCTCCCCGGTTCTCGGCGGCGAGCCTCGACGCTCCGGCTGCTGCCAACGTCACCATGAGCTGCACCTCGGGGAACAGGGCAACAGTGACCGTGAACTCCTTTAGCAGCGTCGCCAACGCCAACTATCACGAGGTGAGGCTCTTTGACCGTTCAGGGAGCCTCCAATTCACCGGTGATCTCAGCCAGCCCTCAGGCAGGACCTACGCCTTCAACCGTGGAAACATCGGTACTTGGACCTACGAGATCCGCGGGTACTACAAGGTCCCCGGCACCTCCAACATGTGGACGGGGAAGGCGCTTCAGGGCAGCTTGGTCTGCTGACACGCTCCTGTGTGCCGGGGGCCCTGTCCAAGCGCCGGGCGGCAACCACGCGCCGTCGTGCTTTTCCTGGCTAGCCGCGCCACGGCGTCAGCCGCGGAAACCAGCCCGGAACGTTGCGCCGGTATTCGAGATACTGCTCGCCGTAGGTATCGGTAAGTGTTGGTTCTTCGTAGCCCTTCACGAATGTGAAGACGGCGATGAAGACCAACGCCGCGTAGAACGCCGCCCACGCATTGGCGAACAGCAGGGCCTGTCCCAAAATGATGGCGAGTACGGCCAGGTACATAGGATTGCGCACAAACCGGTAGACGCCGGTGACCACGAGCGTCTCGGTGGGCGCCACCGGCGCGGGCGTCCCGCGATGCATGGCGAACAACGCAAACGCGTACAGGAGGAACGCCGCCCCGGCTCCGATCACCAGCCAGGCAGCAGGTTCAACCCAGCGGGCCTCGCCCCAATCAGCGTGCCGCCATCCCGTGATGAGCCACGGCACCAGGCCGGCCACGATCCCCGGTGCGAGGAACAGGAAGAAGACGGTTCCAATCCAGGCGCGGGCTGCGGAAGCTCGCCGCGGCATCGGGCCGGCCTTAGTGCGCTTCGAGCTCGTCGAGCGACTTGCCCTTGGTGTCCCGGGACAGGAGGGTGGCGACGGCGGATACGGCGCAGATGCCGAGGGTGGTAAGGCCGATGACCATCGGGATGTTGGCCGAACCCGGGGGAGCGATCGCGGTGAACAGGCTGGGGAAGAACGAGGCGATCATGAGGCCGATGTTTTGCGAGACCGCGAAGCCCGTTACGCGGATGCGCATGGGGAACTGCTCCTGGAAGAACGTGGCAAAGGTGCCGTTCCACATCTGGAAGAAGATGCCCTGCACAATCACGACGCAGACGAACACGAGCGGGAGGCTGCCAAGCTGGATGGCCCACAGGTAGCCCATGGTGAGGAGACCGCCGGCAAGTCCACCGGCCACCATGAGGGTGCGGCGGCCGATACGGTCCGAGAGGGCGCCGAAGACGGGGATGGTGACCACTGCGGCGATGTTCGCGGCCATGGTGACCCAGAGGAATTCACTGCTCGAAAAACCGATGCCGTAGCCCTTCTGGGTTGCGAAGGAGACGCCGAAGATCAGGGTGGCCATGCCGATCACGTTGGTGAAGGTCATAGCGACACAACGGACCAGGACCCAGGGATGGGTACGGAGCAGCTCTACGAAGGGGAAGCGGCGCTTGGCCGGAGCATCGTGTGACTGCGCCAGGTAGGCGGGCGGCTCCTGGACGCGCCTGCGGATGATGTAGCCGGCAATGATCACCACTGCGCTCAGCAGGAACGGTATGCGCCACCCCCATGAATGGAATTGATCGTCCGGGAGGAGTGCCGCGAGCGGGATCAGCACGGCCGTGGCCAAAATGGAACCCACCTGGGTGCCTTGTAGGCTGAAGCTGGCAAAGAAGCCACGCCGGGAATCGGGGGAGTGCTCCACGATCATGGCGCTCGCCCCGCCCAGCTCACCGGCCACGGCGAAGCCTTGGATGAGGCGCAGGATCACCAGGAGAAGGGGTGCCAGCAGGCCGACTTGCCCGTACGTGGGAAGCAGCCCGACGGCGAAGGTGGCGAAGCCCATGAGCAGCATCGCGAACACCAGTACCTTCTTGCGCCCGTGCTTGTCGCCGTAAGCGCCGAGGACCACAGCCCCGAGCGGCCGGGATACGTATCCCACGGCGTAGGTAGCCAAGGAGGCGATGATGCCCACCGTGGGGTTTTCGGTGGGGAAGAAGATCGTAGGGAAGAGCAGCGTGGCAGCGAGGGAGTAGAGAGCGAAGTCGTAATACTCCAGGGCGCTGCCGATCCATCCGCTCATGGCGGCTTTCCTGGGATCTTTGTGGTTGAGGGTGTCGCTCGGGGCGGACTGGATGTCCTTCCGGTGCATGACGCTCATTCGTGAGTCTCCTATGTCCGTCATTGGCAAGGAACAAGACCTATCCCCGCACATCAACGTGAGGAGGGTTACATCTTGAATCGATTCATAAATGATATTCCGTGAGCTGGGTTACGTCAAAGGTTATGCGCGCCGCAGCCATGAGGGGCGGGAAACCCTCGACGCCACGGGTCGCTGGTAAGGTTCTTAACCTGATTAACCTTGAAAAGCGATTTACAAGGCTGGCTAGGGGAAAGCTATGGGTTCGCGGAATATCGGTTCCGGTGAGTGGTTCGACCTGGGGGCGCAAAACGTCTCCGGCGCTGATGTGATCAGTGCCCTTTCGGAGTTCCAGCGCGCGTTGGCGGATTGGCGTCGGCGCAGTCGGTCCCGCAGTGGGATTGGCGAGAGTGATTTCCTTGCTTTGCAGCTGCTGCTCGAGGGTGAGCTAACGCACCGCGCCGTCAGCCCCAAAGACCTCAAAGAGCGCCTGGGCATCTCTTCGGCTGCGACCACCATGCTGGTGGACCGGTTGGTGGGATCCGGCCATGTGCGTCGCGAGCAGCACCCGACGGACCGCCGGGCCTTGATCCTTCGCCCCACGTCGCTTGCCCTTGAGCCCTACCCGGCCCTTGCTGCCTTGAATCACCTGTTCAGTGACCAAGCGGAATCCATGAGCACCGAGGAAGCCGCCGCTGCCTCTTCCCTTCTTCTGAGGCTTGCCAGCGCAGTCAACTCCTTGGATTTGCCAGCCGTTCAAATGGGGAATGGACAGACTAGCTAAAAACCCATATAACTAGTTTATCAAGTTACTTCTTGGCTTAGCTAGATTGGGTGGTTGCAATGACAGCAGTTTTGCAGGGACCGGGCGCGGATGAGCAGTCGGTGGCCGAAAGTAACGTACGGGAGTATGCGGCGACGGAGCCGCATCCATCCGCTCCGGTGCAGGGGCCGACGCATTGCGGCCTGGCCATGACCCCTTCTGGTGCAGGAGCCGGGAGCGAGCCTGCGTGGCCTATGTGGTCCTGCGCCTGCGGATTCCGGGTAGACGCCGACATCAGCGATTTTGCGGGGAGTATTTGGTCCGCCGCGGCCCGCGTTGAATCGCTGGAATGGGAGATGGACGCCGCCCGCGATGCCCTGGCACTGGCCATCCGCAGCGCCGCCGTTGCGGGGCTGCCGAAGGCGGAACTACAGCTGGCTTCGGGGCTCGATGAGGCTGCACTGCGCGATTTGATGGGTTGAAATACGTGCCACCGGCAATACCTGCCTTGTGAATGGCGGTATCGGCTTCTTACTTCTACAATCTTGCTGTGGAAACCGACGACCAGAATGAGGACTTTCGGCGCCTCCACCAGCTCATCGCTGGAGCAGCGGACCTAAAGGGCTTCCTCGACGGCACCGTCCGCTATGCGGCCAAGGTGTTGACGCGTGCAACCGGCGCCCGCGTTGAGTGTGCGGTGACGCTGCTGCGGCGGAAGCGTGCGGCTACCATCGCCGGCAGCAGCGACGACGCCATCCTGCTGGACGGGATAGAGCAGTCCCTCGACGACGGACCCTGCATGGAAGCTGTGCGCACGGGTGTCCCGATGGTGTTGGCCGACGTAAGCACAGATACCCGATGGCCTGAGTACAGCGGCAATCTGGCAACTGCCGGTGCCTGGAGTGTCTTGGGTGTTCCGCTGTTCCTGGGGAAGGATGCCTCGGCGGGGCTCAACTTTTTTTCGGACGTCACGGATAACTTCAGTCCCGAGGCCGTGGAGGAGGCTGTGGTCTTCGCTGATATGGCCAGCCAAGCACTCAGGCTGGCCTTGCGGATTGCTACCGCTGACCTCCTTGCCCAGGACCTGAAGGCCGCCATGGAGCGCAGGACGGTTATTGACCTTGCCTCGGGAGTGATTATGGCCCAGAACCGCTGCTCGCAAAAGGATGCATTTGCTTTCCTGTTGGAGGCCTCGCAGAACCGGAACCAGAAGCTCCACGATGTTGCCCGGGAAATGATCCAGAGCTTCGCGGGCAACACCGCAGAGGCCACGACCCACTTTGACGATTAGTGCTTGGCGAGCCCGGCAAGCACGTTCTTGGGCCGCTGCATTTCACCATGCTTGGCCCCTAGCACAATGACCCACCCGGCGAAGGCCGGGATGGCCCACTGCAGTGCTTTCAGCTGCTTTTGGGCCGCTTTGAGCTCCTCTGACGCGTCCGGTCGCGGTTCGGTGGCTCCCTCGGACCCTTCGCCTGCCAGCTTCTCAACCTTCTTGCCGAGGATCCCGGCGTAGAGGGTCACGGCTGCGCCGGCGAGTGTCACCACGGTCTTGTACACGGTGTCCTTTGCCACGCTGTCCTGCTTTGCGATGCGGCCCTTGTTATTCCACGCGATCGCCAGGTCCGAGGCAAGGTGTGCCGAGAATGCGGCGGTCTGGATGGGGGCCCATTTCATCCAGCCCTTGCTCGAAAGCCGCGTACGTTCCGTAGGATCGGATGCTTCGGCCGCGGCTCCGTTGAGGCCAACCGCGCCCATCAGCGAGCCGCCGAACCAGGCCGCTGCCGTCAGATCATGAATCGAGCGGGCCAAGAGATTTCCTGCCATGATGACCGTCCTTGAGTGAGTAGGAAAAGTATCCAGGTGCGGGAGGCCGCACCCCAGTATACTAAGCATGCTTACTTGTTGCTGGCCAGTCCCACTGGAAGCGGCGCTGTCAGGCGAGGGAGGTCATCAACCGGGCGATTTGCTCTTCGGCCCCGCTGTCCGGAGCGGGCGTGTACACCACCAGGTGCAGGTCCGGTCGGTCCGAAGGTGAGACCTGGTGGTGCTCCAGGTGGAGGACTCCGACGGCGGGATGGTGGAAGAGCCGCTCGCGGGATTCAAAGCCGAGGATGTCGTACTGGTCCCAACTTTCCTGGAACTCCGGGCTGGCTTCCTTCAAACGCTCCACCTGGAACTTCACGTCGGGGTCGCCGAGCCGTTGGCCTGTTTCTGCGCGGAACTCGGCAAGGAACCGGCGGCTGGTCACGTCCCAGTCGGGGAGAAGGTTGCGGACGTACGGATCAGTGAAGACGAGCCACAGCAGGTTCCGGTCCTCAGCGGAAACGTTGGCGATGTTCGGGTACAGGGCGGCGTAGGCCTTGTTCCATCCGGCCACACCCCAATCCGGCGACAGGGCATAGGACGGGTTTGGGTCCAGGGCATCGAGCAAGCGCTGGACGTGCGGGGGAGCGCTGCCGGCAACCGGCGTCGATATCACCGCGGATGCGTAGCCGCCCAGGGAGAGCACGTAAGCCAAACCGGTATCGGAGAGGTGCAGCGCCCGGGCAATAGCTTCCAGTACCTGGCGGGACGGGCTGATGTCCCGCCCTTGCTCGAGCCACGTGTACCAAGTGACGCTCACCCCGGACAGGAAAGCTACTTCTTCCCGGCGCAAGCCCCGCTCGCGCTTCCGGGAGATAGGCGGCAGCCCGTACTCGGAGCGGAGGGCTTGGTCGCGCCGCGCCCTGAGGTAAAGGCCAAGTTCCTTACGTCTCTCCGAATCATGCACGCCAAAAATACTATTACTCTGGTACTCCTACTACTAGTATCAGCGCCGTCTTCTGCCAACCCCGCAAAGGCAGCAGGATGGTATTCATGCCTGCACTACGCTCAAAAACTGTCACCCACGGCCGCAACATGGCCGGCGCCCGCGCACTGCTGCGCGCTTCCGGCGTCGCCAACTCGGACATCGGCAAGCCGATCATCGCCGTCGCCAACTCCTTCACCGAGTTCGTCCCCGGCCACACCCACCTGGCTCCCGTGGGCCGGATCGTTTCCGACGCCATCCTTGCCGCCGGCGCCGTGCCACGAGAATTCAACACCATCGCCGTGGATGACGGCATCGCCATGGGCCACTCGGGCATGCTCTACTCCCTGCCGTCGCGCGACTTGATCGCAGACTCCGTTGAGTACATGGTCAACGCGCACTGCGCCGACGCCCTGGTCTGCATCTCCAACTGCGACAAGATCACCCCCGGCATGCTCATGGCCGCGCTGCGCCTGAATATCCCCGTGGTCTTCGTCTCCGGTGGCCCGATGGAAGCCGGCCGCGTGACCCTGACCGACGGCTCCGTCCGCTCCTTGGACCTGGTGAATGCGATTGCCGACGCCGTGGACGAATCGATCTCCGATGAAGACATCAACCTCATCGAGGAGAACGCTTGCCCCACCTGCGGTTCCTGTTCGGGCATGTTCACCGCCAACTCGATGAACTGCCTCGCCGAAGCCATCGGCCTGGCGTTGCCGGGCAACGGCTCGGTGCTCGCCACCCACACCGCCCGCAAGGCGCTCTACGAAAAGGCCGGGGCCACCATCGTGGACCTCGTCAAGCGCTACTACGACGGCGACGACGAGTCCGTGTTGCCGCGCAACATCGCCACTGCCGAGGCCTTCGACAATGCCATGGCGTTGGACATCTCCATGGGCGGCTCCACCAACACCATCCTGCACCTGCTGGCCGCAGCGCAGGAGGCAGGCGTGGACTACGGCCTGGCCGAGATGGACGCCAAGTCCCGCCAGGTTCCCTGCTTGGCCAAGGTTGCGCCCAACGTTGCCGGGAACAAGACCTACTACATGGAGGACGTGCACCGCGCCGGCGGCATCCCCGCGCTGCTGGGTGAGCTGAACCGCGGTGGCCTCCTGCACAAGAACGTCCACTCCGTCCACTCGGCCGACCTCGACGGCTGGTTGGACGACTGGGATATCCGTGGCGGCAAGGCTACCGAGGAAGCCCAGGCCCTGTGGCACGCTGCTCCCGGCGGCGTGCGTTCCTCCACTGCCTTCTCGCAGTCGAACGAGTGGACCTCCCTGGATACCGATGCCGAGGGTGGCTGCATCCGCTCCGTCGAGCACGCCTTCTCCAAGGACGGCGGCTTGGCCGTGCTGCGCGGCAACATCGCAGTGGACGGTGCCGTAGTGAAGACCGCCGGCGTGGACGAGTCCATCTGGAAGTTCGAAGGCCCCGCCATCGTATGCGAGTCGCAGGACGAGGCCGTGGAAATGATCCTGAACAAGACCGTCAAGGAAGGCGACGTGGTGGTCATCCGCTACGAAGGCCCCCGTGGTGGTCCCGGCATGCAGGAAATGCTGTACCCGACGTCGTTCCTCAAGGGCCGCGGCTTGGGCAAGAAATGCGCCCTCATCACGGACGGCCGCTTCTCCGGCGGCACCTCCGGGTTGTCGATCGGCCACATCTCCCCGGAGGCTGCCTCGGGTGGCGAGATCGCCCTGGTGGAGAACGGCGACATCATCAGCATCGACATCACCCAGCGGTCGCTCGAATTGAAGGTCTCGGACGAGATCCTCGCCGAGCGCCGCGAAAAGCTCCTGGTCAACGGGGGTTATAAGCCCAAGAACCGCGACCGCCAGGTCTCCCCGGCCCTTCGCGCTTACGCCGCCATGGCGCTGTCCGCGGACAAGGGCGCCGTTCGCGACGTCTCGCTGGTGGAGAACCTCTAGCGGTACTGCTCTGAGTCAAGGTACGACGACGGCGGGCCGCCCGGGTTTCGAAAGGAACCGGGGCGGCCCGCCGTTTGTGGCATCGATGGATGGTTAGGCGGTGCGGGTGAGGAAGATCAGTTGACGAACTAGGCGATCTGTACGGACTGTACGGTGACGTTCGCAGTAAAGCCGTAGCAGTACGTCAATGGATTCACCGGACCGCGCCAGGGGCTCCAGTAAAAGTTGTTGTATATGTCGGAATACAGGGCCCGTCCCATGTTGTTTCCGGGACAGAGCCATTTCGCCATCGTAAGGTAAAGCCCATTGTAAGTCCCCGCATACGCGAAGCACGTCTGGGATCCGTCGACGCGGACTACACCGTAGAACTCAGTGCTCATGTAGCAGTTCGCAACTGAGATCATAGGCTGAATGAGTGGATTGAGTTTGTCCTTCTTCTTTATCTTGATTGCGTTCGCATTTTTGTTGGCTTGGACAATGTCTAACTGGCTCGCTTTGGGGTAATACTTCTGAATGTTCTTCAGCGAGAATCCCTGCTGGGCCATATCCTCTAGGCTGACATGACTGCGGACTTCTTCGACCGTGGCCGGCGTACTGTTTGCGGGGCCGATCATCGAGTCCTCCGCAACCGCACTGCCGGCCGGTGGGTCAGCTGCCGGAGTGGGGGCAGCCGAGGCGCCAGCCATGCCGAGCCCTAAGGATACTGCCGTGATAGCAATTATTCCTGCGATTCGGTTTCTTAGATTAGTCACCTATGCATCTCTTTCTCGTGAAGTTGGCACGTCAATGTGCAGCTCTCAGCAGCAGTTAGTGGGTGGAAAAATGGCAGAGCGAATTGAGTGGGGTGAATCAAGGCGGATTCGACTTGTTCGCCGGCATATAGGCGGGCAAGGTCGTAGATAATTTCAGGACGCCGACGAGCGTGGAGAATGAATCGATCCCGCATTCGTCCTTCGTGGACTACTTATCTGCTGGTGAATACTCCGGGTAGTACTTCTGGATGACGGAAGCAGGCATGTCCTGCTCGATCATGGACTGCAGTGAAACGTGGGCCCGGACTTCAGAGACTGAGGCTGTTGTGCTGTTCCAGGGGCCAATATTTCGGTAGCAGTAGTCGTCTGGATTATTCATCCTGCTGCTGTCGTAGCATTCAGGATGGTCACCCTGGACCTCACGGTCATTGTTTGCCTGATTCGCTTGACTGTTGTCAGAAGCACTTGCGCCAACAACGCCAAAGGCGGCAGTCCCACACATGGCAAGTGAGATAACTGCAACGCGAACTTTATTCTTCACATGATCCCCCGAGTTCAATGCAACAGATAATGTCCTATCAGAATAGCACAGCATTCTTGTCCGTCAATTAGATCTTAGAGATTTAATTAAGAATCGCAAAGTAAGTATTCTGTTCATTGAAAACAGTTTTTCTGATTTCGTGACGCGAATCTTTATAACAATTACTTGGGGGCTCTCGGCCCATAAGCTGCCTCCGCTCGCCCGAGTGGTTGCCGCGACTGCATGGCACTCAAGGGCGCGCTAGTCTGCCCGTCGTCGCCAGCATTCCCTCGACCAATCATCGATATTTCAGATGCCGTTACCCTGTTTTATGAGCTATGCAGATGCAGTTTGCCCATCCGAAAATGGATCAAACAGCCCATCTGAAGCGGAGGAGATCGCATGACAAGCCAAGAGGTTGAGGTCCTCGTCGTGGGCGCGGGCCAAGCCGGCGTCGCGATGAGCGAGCACCTGACCAACCAAGGAATCCAGCACATCGTGCTGGAACGGGACCGCATCGCCGAGCGCTGGCGCTCCATGCGGTGGGACTCCTTGGTTGCCAACGGGCCGGCCTGGCACGACCGATTTCCGGGGCTGGAATTCAGCGGCATCGATCCAGGCGCCTTTGCCTCGAAGGAGCAGGTGGCGGACTACTTCCTTGCCTACGCGCAGAGTTTCGGCGCCCCGATCCGCACCGGCGTGGAAGTGACGTCCGTGCGCCGCAACTGTGGCGCCCCCGGTTTCCACGTGGTCACCAGCGATGGCGAATACAACGCCCGCTACGTCGTAGCCGCTACCGGCCCATTCCAGCGTCCGGTGATTCCCGCCGTCGTACCTGTAACGGCAGGGTTGCAGCAGTTGCACTCAAGCCTGTATCGCAATCCCGGCCAGCTGCCCGAAGGGGCCGTGTTGGTGGTGGGCGCAGGGTCCTCCGGCGTGCAGATCGCGGCCGAAATCCAGCGTTCCGGCCGCCAAGTCTTCCTTTCCGTCGGGCCGCACGACCGGCCTCCGCGGAGCTACCGCGGCCGCGACTTCTGCTGGTGGCTGGGCGTCCTGGGGCTCTGGGATGCATCTACCCCTCCAGAGGGTGCCGAGCACGTCACCATCGCCGTCAGCGGGGCCGACGGCGGTCGGACGGTCGACTTCCGGGAACTCGCCGAAGCGGGTATCACCCTGGTGGGGCGCACCGAAGCGTTCGACGCCGGGACCATGCGTTTCGCGGGCGACCTGCAAGCCAACATCGCGAACGGGGATGCGAACTACTTGAAACTGCTGGCCGACGCCGACGCTTACGTGGAGCGCAACGGCCTGGACTTGCCGGAGGAACCCGAAGCCCGCAGTCTGCGCGCGGATCCCGAATGCCTCAGCAACCCGATCCGGGAATTGGACCTGGCCGCTGCCGGTGTGACGTCGATAGTTTGGGCCACAGGGTTCGTCCAGGACTACAGCTGGCTGGATGTCGACGCCTTCGACGAGCGCGGACGGCCGCGGCAGCAGCGCGGTGTGTCCCCGGAGCCGGGCATCTACTTCCTCGGCCTGCCGTGGCAATCCCGCCGTGGCTCCAGCTTCATCTGGGGCGTGTGGCATGACGCCAAGTACGTGGCGGACCAGATCGCCATCCAGCAGGGTTACCTGCAGCACCATGAGGCGGCGGCTCAGCCGGTGGGAGTCTAGACACCAAACAAGAAGGGACCATGCCCCCCGGGCATGGTCCCTCTTTTGTTGGTCCTTCTCTTGCTGTGGCGCAGGCTTTCAGCCGAGGCCGGCAAGCGATGCCGCCGAGAGGGCTGACTCTGCCTGCTGCTGGTCCAGCAGTCCCCGTTCGAGCACCAGTTCGGCAATGCCCCGGCCGGTGGCCAGGGCTTCCTTGGCCAGCTCGGCCGCCGCGGCGTAACCCAGCACCGGCGCCAAGCCGGTGACGACGCTGATGGACTCAAGCATGCGTTGCTGCAGCACGGCCGTGTTGGCCGTGATTCCATCTACGCAGTGGGTGCGGAGTTGCCTGCATGCGGCGGTGAGCCAGCCAATGGACTCCAGAAGGGAGTCCACCATGACGGGTTCGAAGGCGTTCAGTTGGAGCTGTCCGGCTTCCACCGCCATGGTGACGGTGGCGTCCGCCCCGACCACCCGGAAAGCCACCTGGTTGACCATTTCCGGAATAACGGGGTTGACCTTGCCCGGCATGATGGACGAGCCAGCTTGGACTGCGGGCAGGAAGATCTCGCCGAATCCCGTCTGCGGACCGGAAGACAGCAAGCGGAGATCGTTGCAGATCTTGGAGAGTTTCACGGCAGCCCTCTTCAGCACGCCTGAGACGAGCATGAAGACCCCGGTGTCGCTGGTGGCTTCGACGAGGTTGGCGGCGCTGGTGAGGGGCAGCCCCGTGATCTCCGAAAGCTCCCTGATGACGGTTTCCCGATAGCCCGAAGGTGCGGTGATGCCCGTGCCGATCGCCGTGGCGCCGAGGTTGGACTCCGCCAGGTGCGACAGGAGTTCGCGCAAACGGAATCCGTCCTCGCGCAGGGTCTCGGCAAATGCTCCGAACTCCTGGCCGAGGGACATGGGCACGGCATCCTGCAGTTGTGTGCGGCCCACCTTGATGATGCCGGAGAACGCTGCGGCCTTGGCGTCGAATGCGTCGATGAGCCTGGCGTGCTCGGCGCACAGCGTGGCCAGGTCCACCTGCAGGGCGATCTTGATGGCGGTTGGATAAACATCGTTGGTGGACTGGCTGCGGTTGACGTCATCGATGGGGTGCAGGGCGGCATAGTCGCCTCTATCCCGTCCCAGCAACTCCAAGGCGCGGTTGGCTATGACCTCGTTGGCATTCATGTTGGTGCTGGTACCGGCACCGCCCTGGATGGCATCGACAACAAACTGATGATCCAAAAGCCCATCCATCACTTCGCGGGCGGCGGCCTGGATGGCCGCGGACTTCTCCGGCGCCAGGAGGCCCAGACGTTCATTGGCCTGGGCAGCTGCATATTTCACCGCGCCCAGCGCCCACACCAGTGAGCGCGACTTCCCGATCGGCCTGCCGCTGACCGGGAAGTTCTCCACCGCCCTGAGCGTGCTGATGCCCCAATAGACAGCCTCGGGGACTTCGCGGTCCCCGAGGCTGTCATGTTCCCGGCGCATCGTGGACGCCGGAGTTGAAAGTTGCTCTGTCATTGTCCTGTTCCTGAAGGTAGGGGACTCCGGGCTACTCCGCCAGGTAGTCCAGTGCCGTGAGCGCCAGGGCTGCGGCGCCGTCGTGGATGGCTTGGTTGGCGGCATCGCCGATGCAGTGCGCGGCGAACTCCGGTTGATGGTTGGCCGCGGGGAAGCATCCGAGCCCGATGTAGGGGTGGATGGCGGGGACAACCTGGGAAACGTTGCCCATATCAGTCGACGCCCGGTTCATGGTTGCCTGTTCGGGAGGCGCGTCGAAGGTCCGCCCCAAGGACTCCGCATGCGCCTTGTATAGCCCCAACGCCCGCGCATCCGTCCGGAACTCCGAGTATGGTTCCGATTCCGGGGTGATTTCCAGTTCGCATCCGGCGGCCAGTGCGCCAGCCTCAAAGCATCGGTTGACCCGCTCTTCGAGTACCTCCAACTGCGCCAGTGATTCAGCCCGGACGTACCAGCGTCCTTCGGTCTTTTCGGGAATGGCATTGGGAGCTTCGCCGCCCTTGGTTTGGACCCCGTGCACGCGCGTGCCGGCGGGCAGTTGCTGGCGCAGGAGCCCCAAGGCCACCTGGGCAACGATGAAAGCATCGTTCGCGTTGACGCCCTGGTCCGGGTACGCCGCCGCGTGGGCGGACTTTCCCCGGTATTCGACATGGTTGTGGGCCACGGCAAAGGGCCGGGCCTCGGCGGAGTCAACGGGGCTGGGGTGCGCCATCATGGCCAGGTCCAGGCCCACGAACGCACCCCTCTTCAACAGTTCGATCTTCCCGCCTCCGCCTTCTTCCGCGGGCGTGCCGTAGACCTCCACGGTGAGGTTGCGCTCTTCAGCGAACCGGGACAGCGCAACGGCCGCACCACAGGAAATGGCTGTGATGATGTTGTGGCCGCAAGCGTGGCCCAGCCCTGGAAGAGCGTCGTATTCGGCCATGAGCCCCACGCGACGCGAGCCGGAACCGAAAACTGCGCGGACCGCCGTCGGAAATCCCAGGTACCCGTGTTCCACGTCGAAGCCACGGCCCGCCAGGTAGGTGGCGGTCCATTCGGCCGCGCGGTGTTCCTGCCAGCCAAGCTCGGGGTTGGCGTGGAGAGTTTCCGAGAGTTCCACCAAGGCGGCTTGCTGGGAAGCCACGGAATCCAGGACCTGTGCGTGCTGCATGGTCATTGTTTCAACGGTCATCGCCGGCCACCCCGTAACCCACCGAGGATGCGGGATCGAGCCCACGGACCACATAGTCCTGCCGCTGCGGCAGCCAGACCTCCAACAGGCGGCCAAGTTCAGCAATGGGGTCGTCATTCCAGTCGACGCGGAGGTCTGTGTCCCGCCAGCCGTGGCCGGACACCACCGAGATCCCGGCCGACCGCACCGGCCCGGCCTCGCCTCCTGCTGCGAGGGCAGCCCGCAAGGCGGCCAAGAGCCGGACCTCCAATTCAGCGTCCGACGCTTCGAACGCATCGCACAGCGCCTGTGCCACGGCCGGGTCGCCCAGCATGTTGCCGGCTGACACGCTGGAAGCGCCGCGCCCTTCGCCGAAGACACCCAGCGTGTGCGTCCCGCTGAAGACGGCAGCCCCTCCGCGGGCGTCGAGAACCACCAGTTGCCGGTAGTCCACTGCCGGCGATTCATGGACGACGGCGGTGAGCGCCTCCTGCGCGGAATAGCCGGCTTGCAGCCGGTCCAGCAGGGCGGTACCCAACCGTGGATCCGTAATGTTTTGTGAGCTGACGGCGCCCACGCCATCGCGTAGGTGTGCGCAACGGGCGGCGACGGCAGGGGAGGACGAGGAGACCGCTATGCCGAACCTGCCGTTCCCGTCGGTGGCGGCGATGCTGAACGTCACTGCTGGCCTCCCGTTGAGAGAACGGCTGTAGCATCAATTTCGACGAGCCACTCGGGCCGGGCCAGCGCCTGCACCACGATGCCCGTGGATACCGGAAACACTCCCTTGAGCCAGCGTCCCATGGTCCGGTAGACGGTCTCGCGGTAGCGGGGATCAATGATGTAGACGGTCACCTTGACGATGTCCTCGAGGCTGCTGCCTGCTTCCTTGAGCAGCATGTCGATGTTGGCCATGGCTTTTTCGGTCTGGGCCTCGACGTCCCCGATGCCCACGGATTCGCGCGTGTCCAAGTCCTGGCCGATCTGGCCCCGGAGGTACACCACGCCGTTCGCCACCACGGCCTGGCAGAGGTCATTGTCCAGGTTCTGCTCGGGGTACGTTTCTTTGGTGTTGAAGGTGCGGATGCGCTGGTGTTTCACTGGGCCTTGCCTTTCGCTTGGTGCTTAGTTGGTATCCCTCAGCTTCCAGTCGACACTCTGCATCTGTCCAACAGTTCTTTCCGAATGAATTCATCGCTTTTTTCGATGATTAATATATCCTCGAACCATGGATGTCACCCTGACCCAGTTGCGGTACTTCGTGGAAGCGGCCGCCCAGCTGTCCATGACAGGCGCGGCCCTTCGGCTGAACGTGGCCCAGTCGGCCGTGTCGGCGGCGATCGCGCAGTTGGAACGGCACGTAGGCACCCAGTTCTTCATCCGGCAGCGATCCAAAGGCCTGGTGCTCACCCCGGCCGGGGAACTCTTCGTTCGTGATGCCCAAGCGATCCTGGCCCAAGTGGAAGAAAGCATCGACCACGCGAGGGGGGAGCATCAAAGCGTGACGGGTCGGATTCGGATTGCCTGTTTCAGTACTTTGGCGCCGTTCCTGCTCCCAGGCGTCCTCACCAAGCTCCGGGAAGACCACCCCTCCTTGGAAGTGGAAGTCATCGAGACCGATACCCCGGGGTGCATCAGCGCACTGCTCACCGGGCAGGCGGATTTGGCGCTTTGCTATGACCTGGACCTCCCCGAATCCATTTCACGCTCCGTGGTGGACACCGTCAGGCCCTACGTGGCGCTCCCCCCGCAGCACCATCTTGCCGATTCAGGGACCATCGCCTTGTCCGCGCTGGCCCGGGAATCGTTCGTACTGTTGGACATGCCCCACACCCGGGACCTCATGCTGGCCATTGCCCGCCTCGGCGGCAGCGAGCCGGATGTCAGGTTCCGCTCCGCCAGCTATGAGACGGTCCGCACTTTTGTTGCGCGGGGATTGGGCTATTCCATCCTCCACCAGCGTCCGCAGCACCAGTTGACCTACGACGGCGGCAAGCTGGCTGCCGTCGAAATCCGCGACGACGTGCCGGAGCTGAAGACGGTCTTGGCCCACCTGAAATCCCACCGGCCCACCGCGCGGGTCCGCGCGGTGGCCCAAGCGGTAAGGCAGCAGATCGTGTCAGCCAAGGCCGCTCGGGAGCTGAAGAACTAGCCGAGCCGGGCCAGCGCCCGTTCCACCAGGTGCCGCTGCCGGGAACCCGTCACCACATCCGGGTCCAGCATCGACGTCACATGGAGCCCCATCATGATGTTCAGCAGCTCATCGGCCACTGCCTCCGGGTCCGCCAAAGGTTCGCACTCGCCGTCGTGCTCGGCTTGGGCGAGGAATCCCAACACCAGGCCCCGCCAGTGAAGGAGGGCCTCGCGTCCCACGGCGCGCAGCGCATCCTCCGTCTGCGCACGCTGCCAGAAGGACACCGCCACGCGGGCTTCCACCACGGTGAGCGGATCCGCCGGGATGATTTCCAGGCACAGGCTGCGCAGCGCCGAAAGGCCGCGCCGGCCGGCAGTCCCCGCGGCGATGCGCTCGTTGGTGCGCTCGCAGATCAGTTCGTAGGAAGCCATGAGCAGGGCGTCCTTGTTGGGAAAGTAGTGGGCCAGCACGCCGGGGGCCGCGTATCCGCATTCCCGCGCAATGTCCCGCATGCTCGCGTTCTCGATTCCCTGGTCCGCTATGAGCCGCCACGTGGTCTCGATGATGGAACGGCGTCGCTCCTGGTGGTCGACCAAGCGGGGCATCGGGTTCCTTAGGTTGTGCGGCAGTACATGGTGGGCGGGATGACGGCGACGGCCAGGCGCGGGCCCAGCCGTCGCCACACTATCAGTGGCAGTGCTTGGCCGGGTCGACGGCCGTCGTTGCGCAGTGGTCAGCGGACGACGCCGGTACGTTCAGCGTAGGGTTCTGGTCGAAGAAACCGTGTGGCTTGAGGGTGAACCCGGTGGTATCCACCGGCATGATGGGCCAATCCTCGGGGCGGGGGAAGTGCGTCAACCCGAAGGAGTGCCACACCACCACGTCCTGCCCGTCAATGTCCCTGTCCTGCGCCACGAAAGCGGGCAGGCCGGCACCGCCCGGGTGCTGGTTGACGAAGTCGCCCGCTGCGTAGAGCTCATCTTCTGCGTGACGGGTTACCCAGAGGTGGTGCCGGGCGAATGCGGCCCTCGAGGCAATCGAGGAATCGTCGGCCATGGCCAGGGTGGGCTGGCCCTCGGGGTAGAGGTTGTAGCCCACGGGTTGGCCGAGCTGGTTCAGCGACTTGGGGTTGCTGATGTGCCACACCCGCCCCTTGCTGCCATCGGCATCGCGGACTGCCTGCGATTCGCGGGCCAGTACGGTGCGCTTTTGGGTGAAGGCGTTCCCGTGCGGGTTCCCCGGGCCCTTCGGGAGGCGCACGAGGTCAAGTTCCTCGACGCGGTTCGTGTCGCCGTCGATCATCATGTCCAGGCGGGCGCTGAAGAGGTGCTGGTGGTAGGGCGCGCCCAAGCCCTGGGCTATCTCAGAGGCGTATTCGTAGGACTTGTCCGGGAGCGCGGCGGTGAAGACTATGCCAGTGGCTTTCGCCTCGAATTCGATGGTGCCGTCCAGGTAGAGGTACCAGTAGAAGCCGTAGTCGTAGTTGCCCACGGTGGTGAAGAAGGAGACCACCAGTCGACGGTTGCGCCGGACCTCATTGGAGCCTGCCCACTCATCCGTGTGCTTCCAGAGGATCCCGGCGTCCTCTTCGTGGATGCAGATGCCGTTGTGGATGGTGCGCGGGTTACCGAAGTCGTCCGCGACCACGGGGGACAGGTAGGTGATGTCGCCCAGGCAATCGCAGCCGAGCTTGAGGGAGTTGGCGTCCCGGCCCACCAGGTACTCCCCGGAATCAAAGTAGTTCTGCCAACTCCGGTAAGGGGACGGGTCGCCGTAGGGAACCACCATCTCGGAGATCGACGCCCGGTGGATCAGTGGCCGTCGGCGCCCGTTCAGCGTGTGGTGGAGTTGGTGCAGGACCACGCCTTCGCGCGCGTCGAACCCGACCCGGAGGTCCCAGCCCGCCCAGGAGAGGAAGTTGCCTTCCAGCGTGAAGCTGGGCCCGTCGGGCTGGGTGATCTCGATCGGCTTCAGGTCCGTGCGGGGCTCGCCGTGGATCGCAGGTTCGGTGTAGTTGCCGTTGATCTCCGGGACCGGGACAGGGCCGTCATCGATCAGGTGGTCAACCCGGCGTTTTTCCACATCGACGAAGGCCACCAGGCCATCGATCGGGTGTGCCCACGGGTGGTCGGCGGCGTGGTCCTGCCGGAAACCGAGGCCACGCAGCAGCCGCTTGCCCTCCTCGTTTTCATAGTCGAAGACGCCGGCCGAGAGCGGTGCGACGCGGACCTGTTCCGGTGTCAGGTTGCGGCTGGCCAGGGCGGCGGTCCACTGCGGATCCGAGGCCAGGATGTCCTCGATGAGGCCGAATTCTTCCAGCAGGACGGGCAGTTGACCGTCGACGGCGGGATCCAGTTCACGCTGTTCGAGGACCTGCTCCGTAGCCAAGGAAAGACGGACGTCCAGGGACCGGGATAAGGCGGCGTCCCACAGCATGGCGCGGACGGTGCGCTGACTGGCTGCGGTCCCGTCTTGGAGCGCGGCTTTGGAAGGCTCGATCAGGCCCAGATAGGCGAAGCGCGTGGCCTCGGCAAGAAGCCCGGCGTCGGCAAGGATGCGGCGGGCCTGATCGATTTCCGCGGCCGTGAGCTGCTCAAGCGGGTGCTGCGACGCTGCAGCCTGCGACGCCGGGGCCTGCGCGGTGGGCAAGGGGGTGGTCTGAAGGGTCATGGCTCTTCCTGAAGTCGATTTTTGATGGTACAACTGTTCAACCAACGCTTTGATGTTACTCACCTCACAAGCCCGGCGTAAAGTCCCCAGCGGGAAAGGCCGGCAGGTCAAGGAAACACATGAAACAAGCACTCAGAGTGCCATCACGCCTGCCCCAAGCGCTGTTCCCGGGGCGGAGTGCCCTGACCTCCATCGTGATCGGCGTGGCTGCCTCCGGCAGTGCCGCGGCCCATGTCGCAGCGGCAACAGTGGGGACGCCAGGCATCATGGCTTGGCTGATGGCCGCCATGGGAATGGCTTGCCTCGCCTGTCTCCTTCCCTTGATGCGTGGGCGGAGCTGTGCCACGCGCACACCCGGCGGCGGTGCGCCACAGGCTGCCCGCCATCTGCTGGTGATGAGTGCTGCGATGGTCCTGTTCCACACCGCCCTCCTTGGGTACCCGGGACATGCCGGGCACCACGGACGTGCCGCCACTGGTTCACCGGCGGCTCACGGGGAGGGCATGTTGACGCTCATCGCTGTTGAGTTGGCTTGCCTTGCGGCCGCCTCCGTAATGCTTCGCATCGGCCGTCCCGGCCCAAAGACCCCTCGGCCCGTCGAGGAGGCAGGCACTCCGGTTCCTGCCGCCGTCGAACCCTGACCTGTCAGATTTACCACAACCCATCCCAGGAGCCATCATGAATCCCACCTCCACCCTGACCTCCACCGACTGGCACGCCCGGGCGGATGCCTTGGCCATCGACGGCCGGGCCTTCGTCAACGGACGCCGCGCTGACGCCCACGACGGAAAAGTTCGTCCAACTGCCAGCCCCATCGATGGACGAATCCTGGCCGAAATCGCGGCTTGTGGCACTGCCGACGTGAACCGGGCCGTCGAATCTGCGCGGCGCGCCTTCCCGTCATGGTCCCGCATGGGCCCGGAGAATCGTAAGACCGTTCTGCTGCGGCTCGCTGGGCTCATGGACAGGCATGCCGAGGAATTGGCGTTGCTCGAGTGCCTGGACAGCGGCAAGCCCATCCTCCAGACCACCACAGTGGATGTTCCAGGAGCCATCTCGACGCTGCGCTGGTACGCCGAGGCCGCAGACAAGCAGAACGGGGAGCTGCCCGCGGTCCCGCCCGGTGCTACGGCACTCGTCACGCGGGAATCGCTCGGAGTGGTTGCCGCGATTGTGCCGTGGAACTTTCCGCTGGAAATCGCCATGTGGAAGCTGGCTCCCGCGCTCGCTTCCGGCAACACGCTGGTGTTGAAACCTGCCGAGCAGACCTCGCTCAGTGTGCTGCGGCTTGCCGACCTGGCCGCCGAAGCCGGGGTGCCCGACGGTGTGCTGAACATCGTGACCGGTACCGGCAGGGAAGTGGGCGCAGCGCTGGCGCACCACATGGACGTGGACGCTCTGGCGTTTACAGGCTCGACGGCGGTCTCCCGCACTTTGCTGGAGGCCTCGGGCCGGAGCAACCTCAAAAGGCTGAGCCTGGAGGCGGGCGGCAAGAGCTCGAACATCATCTTCGCTGATACTTCCAACCTGGTGATGGCGGCCGAAAAGGCAGCGTTCGGCGCCTTCTACAACCAAGGCCAAGTGTGTTCGGCCAACTCCAGGATCCTCGTCCAACGGGAAATCCACGACGAGTTTGCAGCGTTGCTCACTGAAGCCGCTGCCGGCTACGCACCAGCGGATCCGCTGGCCGGCCTCAATGGCAACGGCGCGCTGATCAGCAGCGCCCACACCGACGACGTCGGACGCTGGATCGCGCGTGGCCGCGCCGAAGGTGGGGTACTTTTCGGTGGTGAGCGGAGGGTGATCCGCGGTTCCGATGCCTACCTGGAACCGACGCTCCTGGGTGGCCTGGCGGCAGACCACGACGTCCACCGCGACGAGATCTTCGGGCCGGTGGCAGTGCTGCACGCCTTCGATACCGAAGAGGAGGCCATAGGCCTCGCCAACGCCACGGACTACGGGCTGGCCGCCTCCGTGTGGACCTCCGACCTGTCCCGCGCGCATCGGGTGGCGCGGGATTTGCTGGCCGGAACGGTGTCCGTGAATACCGTGGACGCGCTGGGCAACACGACGCCCTTCGGTGGGTTCAAGCAGTCCGGATTTGGCCGCGACCTGTCCTTGCATGCCTTTGACAACTACACGGCGCCCAAGACCACGTGGATCCAGTTCGGCTGACGCCTTTCAACGGAAATTCAGGGGAAGGCCATCAGCATTCAATGTTTTACGTGATGCAGAACACAGCTCTACGCTGATGGTCATCCCCTTCCGCCCCTTCTTGCGCAGTAGCAGACTTAAGCCGTAGCAAAGGACCCCTCATGCATCAAACGCACTTGGCCCAGGAGCAGAGCAAGCATCTGCAAAAGTCCCTTGGCCGCTTCGACATCCTGCTGCTGGTGGTGGCAGCCGTTATCTCCGTGGAAGTGCTGGGACAGGTTTCCGGGTTCGGTGGAGAGACATTCACCTGGACACTCATCCTCGCCGTCACGTTCATGGTTCCCTACGGACTGATCTTCGCGGAAACCGGAGGTGCGTTCACTGAGGAGGGCGGCGTGTACGTTTGGACCAGGATGGCGTTCGGACGCGTCGTCGCCGCCATCACCTCCCTCTTTACCTGGGTCACCCAGCCGGTCTGGGTGGGAGGAGCCATGGCCTTCGTAGCCGTGGAAACGTGGTCCGAGTATGTTGGCCACGTGGAAGCCGGCAGCCCGGGCGACTACCTCTTTAAGCTGGCCTTCATCTGGATCACTGTCACCTCGGCCATCATCAGCCTCAAGCACGGCAAGTGGCTGCCCTCGCTCGGCGCCATCCTCAAGGTGGTCTTCCTGGCATTCTTCATCATCGTCACGCTGGTCTACGGCCTCCAGCACGGCTTCAACGGCCTGGAACTGGGATTCTTCTCACCCACTCTGGCCGGCTTCCTTGGGGTCACGCCGTTGCTGCTGTTCTCCTTCCTCGGCTTCGAATCGGGCAACAGTGCCGCGGGGGAGATGAAGAATCCGGCCAAGGATGTCCCCATCTCAGTGGCCCGTTCCTCCATGATCGCCGCGGCCAGCTACCTCCTGCCGGTCCTTGCCATCCTGCTGGTGGTACCCCTGGACCAAATCACGGGCATCGGTGGACTGTTTGGTGCGGTGTCCACGGTGTACTCGGTGTTCGGTCCCGCCGCCGACGCGATGCTGGCCGTGTCCGCCGTCATCTTCTGCTTTGTCCTGGTCTCCCAAGGCGCGGCGTGGATGATCATCAGTGACCGCATGCAGGCCATGGCCGCGGCTGACGGCTCGTTCTTTGGTGGCTTCTTCGGCCGCTTCCATCCCAAACTGGGTACGCCGATCCGCGTCAACACTCTCTCCGGAGTGGTAGCCACGCTCTTCATGGTGGCAGCGATGCAGCTCACCGGAACCAGCAGTGCGTTGTTCGGAGTGGTGCTGTCCATTGCCATCTCAACGTTCCTGCTCAGTTACCTGTTCGCCATCCCGGCGGCCGTACGGTTGCGGAGCAAGTACCCAGCCGCCGATCGCCCTTTCAAGGTCCCCGTCTCCGATCAGGGGTTCCGCATCCTTGGTGCCATTTGCTTCGCCTGGATCCTCGTCGGTTCGTGGGTGGCGATTTTCCCGGGAACACTCGATGTCTTGTTCGGACTGCCGTATGACTTCGAGGCGACGTGGGGCGTTCCGCAGTCCACGTTCGAGGCTTTCGCGCTTGGGACCTTGGGGTGCATCCTTGCCCTGGGCCTCGTTGGCTATGCTCGCGGCCGGAAAGTGCGGGAGGCTGTGGCAACCCCCACAGATGAACCGGCGGCCTTGGTCAACGACTGACGGAATACCCCCACCGCGCTGCCCGTTGCCACTAACCATGAAGGCAATTACCTACAGCACGTACGGAAACCCGGATGTCCTCGAACTGACGGAGCAGCCCAAGCCGAAAGTCGGGCCCGGGATGGTCCTGGTGAAGGTGAAGGCGGCGTCGGTGAACCCGGTGGATTGGAAGATCATGGCCGGCTACCTCGACCCCATCATCGACCTTCAGTTCCCCGCGATTCCCGGGTGGGACGTCGCCGGGGTGGTCGAAGCCGTCGGGATCGATGCACCGCAGTTCAAGGCAGGCGACGAGGTGATCGCCTACGGCCGGAAGGATTATGTCCACGGCGGCAGCTTCGCCGAGTACATTGCCCTTCCCGAGCGACTGCTAGCCCGCAAGCCGAAGTCCCTGGACTGGAACGAGTCAGCCGGATTGCCGCTTACGGGACTGACGGCATTGCAGGTTCTGCGTCGTTTGGAGGTGAAACCGGGGGAGACTGTTCTCATCCACGGCGGTTCCGGCGGCGTGGGTTCCCTTGGCATCCAGATCGCCGTTGCCCTCGGTGCAAAGGTCATTGCGACCGCCTCGGAAAAGAATCACGAATTCCTGCGCTCCCTTGGCGCCGAACCGGTTAGCTATGGCGAGGGCTTGGCGGACAGGGTCCTCGCGCTGAGCCCCGGCGGCGTGGACGTCGTTGCCGACTTCGTGGGCGGCAATCTTGCGGCCACTTTGCTGGTGTTGAATGAAGGCGGCCGGCACGCGTCCATCGCGGACAGCGAAGTGGAGGAGCACGGCGGGACGTGGATGTGGGTGAGGCCTGTCGGCCAGGATCTGCAGGAGCTGGCTGACCTTGTGGATAACAAGCAGTTCCGCGTGGAGGTTGCGAAGGTACTTCCGTTGGCACAGGCCGCGGATGCCTTCCGGCTGAACATGGAAGGCCACACCCGCGGAAAGATCGTGATTGAGGTGGACAACAGCTAGGAATTAACGCCCGACGGCGGCAGTTCGCCCGCGGTTCCCAAAGGAACCAACGGTGACCTGCCGCCGTCGTTATTTAACACGCGTGAGTGGCTACTTGGCGAGGAAGCGCAGCAGGATCTCGTTGATCTCCGCACCGTGCGTCCACAGCATGCCGTGGGGAGCGCCCTCGATTTCCACGTACTCGGCGGAGGGGAGCCGCTTGGTGAATTCGCGACCCGTGGAATCGATGGGCAGGATGCGGTCGTCGGTTCCGTGGACGATCAGGGACGGTACGGTGATCTTTTCGATATCGCCGCGGAAGTCCGTCAGCCACGTGTCCACTACGGCGAAGGAGGCATACCAGGAGGATCCCGAAGCCACGTTCCAGGCGTTGCGGAGCGCGTCTTCGCTCAGGCGGTTGCCGAGGAAGTTGTCCGTGTTGAAGAAGTCGTTGTAGAAGTTGCTGAACCACGCGTAGCGGTCCTCGATGGCGGCCTCGCGGATGCCATCGAAAACGGAGGCCGGCACTCCGGCGGGGTTCTCTTCGGTCTGCAGGAGGAACGGTTCCAGTGAACCGAGGAAGACGGCTTTGGCGATCCGGCCCTCCCCGTAAGTGCCGATGTACCGGCCAACCTCGCCGGTTCCCATGGAGAAGCCCACCAGTACGGCGTCCTGCAGATCGAGCGTTTCAAGAACGGTGTTGAGGTCCGCCGCGAAGGTGTCGTAGTCGTAGCCGATGGTGGGTTTGCTGGACTTGCCGAAGCCGCGGCGGTCGTAGGTGATGACCCTGTAACCGGATTTCAGGAGTGCTGCCGTCTGCTTCTCCCAGGAGCCGCCGTCGAGCGGGTAGCCGTGGATGAGGACTACCGGCTGGCCCGATCCGTGATCTTCGTAGTAGAGCTCGATGTCAGTGCTGTTCTCGGTGCCGACCTTGATGAAACCCATGAAACTGCTCCTTGCCTCGAAGGGAGAACGATCGTTCTCTCCGGATGTTCATCATCGTATAGAACGATCGTTCTCTATGCAAGTAGAATGGATGAATGGATACTTCCGAAGTGCGGAGCAGGATCGTTGCCACGGCAGACGGCCTCTACAACGCCAAAGGCATCCAGTCCGTCGGGATGGATGAACTCCGCACGGCGGCGGGTGTCTCGCTGAAGAAGCTCTACCAGGAGTTTCCGTCCAAGAGCAGCATTGTCATGGCGGTCTTGGAGCGGCGGCATGAGACGTGGTCAAAGGGGCTCGACTCGGCCGTGCGTCCCGTCCAGGACCCCCGGGACCGGCTGTTGGCCATCTTCGATTACCTGTCGCAGTGGTTCTGCCAGGACAACTTCCGCGGGTGCGGCTTCATCAATAGCTTCGCGGAGTTGGGTGCCGTCAGCCCGGAAGTTGCCGAGTACGCGCGAAAGCACAAGGAATCGTTCCAGGCGTACGTTGCGTCCCTGGCCAACGACGCCGGAGCCCCGCCGCAACTCGCTGCCCAGCTGGCGATCCTAGCCGAGGGGGCCCAGACGACCGCCGCAATTGCTGGCACCCCGGAGGCCGCAGGCCAGGCCCGGGAGGCTGCGAAGGTTTTGATCGACGCCACGCTGGGTACGGGGTTGTAGAAGGCCCTGCGCGGGTAGGGCTGCAAGCAGGCGCAGCGGCGTCGCCTTCCACGATCAAGGGAGCAACCATGTCAGGGACCAACCCGGATCCGTACGAAGACAACATCACGGGATTGGAACCCGGCGGCGGAGTTCCGCCGGGAGAGACACCTCCCGGCGAAGCCTCCACTGCCGGACCCCAAGGCCACGACGAGCACGGAACAAGGAAGGGCACGCAGGTCTTTTGGCTTGCCGTGATCGGCGCCGTTGTCCTGTTGTCCATGCTTTATTTCATCGGCTACATCGTGGGGTTTTTCGACTAGTGCCTCAGATGGGGTTCCCGAACTCGCGGATGGTGATTCCCGTGAAGGTCGCGGGGCCGCCGTCGGCGTAGAGGGAGATTCCCGTATCGCCGTCGGCAAAGTGGACCTGCTGCGAAAGCACCGTGTGCCCGGCGTTCACGAACACTTCCACGCTCTGCTTGTCCACGAAGATCCGCAGGTGCACCGACCTGGCGTTGGCGTCGATCGGCGCGGCCGCCCGGGTGTAAGGCACCAGCGAGTAGCCGGCCAAGTCCGACGGCGCGCGGTCCACGTAGAGGTCCCCGCCGTATTTCCCGATGTTGGTGTGCCGTGAGCCATCGGTGGAGCGCCCCACCGAAACCCCGACGTTCGCTGCAGTGTCCCAGGCAATGTCCAGCTCCAGCTCGTAAGCCTGCCCGTTCCAGGGCAGTACGTAACTGCCGTTGACCGTTCGGTTTGGAAGGCTGGTGGTGGATGTGACGTATCCGGACAGGGCACTGACGGGGCTGCTGAGGAGTGAGTACCAGCCGCCGCCCTGCTTCTCGAGCCGAAGCTCGCGCGTGATGGAATTCTGGCCGTTGTAACCATCGGAGGCATCCGTGGGAACGTCGCGGGCCGCGTACTTCCAGTTGTTCATCCAGGCCGTTGCAAGACGCTTGGTTTCGGGTGCATCCACGGACGGCCAGGTCACCGCGGCGTACCAGTCCCAGCCCCAGTCGAGCCATTGCGGAGTGAGGTTGTCGGCGATAAAGGCGGTGCCGTTCCAGGTGCCCGTCCAGTAGGCGTAGGTCATGGGCAGCCCGATGCTGTACGCATCCATGCTTGCCCCGAACACCCAGTGCCGTGTCCCATCGCCCGCCGTCATCTCAAACAGGTCCGGACATTCGGTGCCGCCAAGGGCATGGTTGGGGTAGTCGAAGTTGGATTTCCATTGCCAGTTCCGAAGGTTCGGCGAGGTGTAGAAAGCCGCGTACCTGGCCCGTCCGATCACGCAGACCCATTCGCCGCGCACGGCGTCCCAGTGGATCTTGGGGTCCCGGAACCACTCGGCGTTCTCGATTTCGGCCTGTGTGGTCGCCGTCCGGCCGTCGGTGTTCACGATCACCGGATCCGGCAGGGGAGTGAACGTGTAGCCTCCGTCAGTGGACCAGTACAGGTATTGCTCCTGGTACTTGCGGATGCCGTCGGTCGGTTTGGTGGCCAGTACGACGACGGCTCCCGCACCAAAGCCGGCGGTGTTGGCCGTGTCCACCACGGCTGAACCGGACCATACGGGGAAGTTCGGTTGGAGGGGGAGGACCGCGCCGTGGTGGGTGAACGACACGGCATCGGTAGTGGAGGCGTGGTCCCAGCCGCCCTGCCCGTTGTTGACGCTCGAGTGCAGGTAATAGAGCTGGTACGCACCGTTCGTGTAGACGGGCCGCTGCGGATCGCACAGCCAGCCTGTGGGTGGAGTCATGTGGTAAACCGCCCTCAACGAGGGTGAAGCGTGGGCCGCGCCGGCAGTGGCGCCGCCCACCAGCGCGGCCAAGGCACCGGCACCTGTTCCTTGCAGGAGCGTCCTTCGGGAGAAATTGAGCGTCATGAAGTGGTTTCCTCTCAAGCATTCATTGGTTGAGAACGCCATGGGAGTCCGGATGCAGTGCTGAATCCGGGCACGCCAAAGTGCGCCGTCAAAGGGCTGGGATTACTTCTTCCGGGGGCCATCATTCAAGGCGTCCGCTCGGCGTCGAGGGGCGCGGGTGTGCCATCGGTAGCAAGGACGTTAGCCGTTTGGAGTTTTGTTGGTCAAGCGTTTTAGCGAAGAAAGTTTTCGTCGGAAATTAACTTTGCTAAAACGCTTGATCAACCAACGTGACCTACGCTACCTTCATGGTGATCAAACGCTTTAGCAGAATGGACATCAGCGCAGATGAAACGCCCGGTCTTCTTCCAGCCCACCGATGGATGGGTTGGCGATCTCATCCCCTTCGAGAAGGACGGGGAGTTCTGGCTCTTCTACCTCCACGAAGAACGCTCCACCCCCAAGCCAGGCACCTCCTGGAACCTGGTAACCACCAAGGACCTGACCCAATTCGAGAACCACGGCGTCTCCCTGCTGCACGGCAGTGAGCATGAATCCGACTTCAACGCCTACACCGGCAGCGTGGTGACCGACGACGACGGTACCCACCACTTGTTCTACACAGGGCAAAACCCCCGCCACCTCGGGGCGGACGGACTGCCGCTACAACTGGTCATGCATGCCACGAGCCAGGACGGCATGCGCAGCTGGACCAAGCACCCGGAACTGACATTCGGAGCTCCGGAAGGCTACGAGTCCGGAGACTGGCGGGATCCGTTCGTCTTCCGCGACGAGGCCAACGGCCAGTGGCGGATGCTGATCGCCGCCCGTCACGCAAACGGTCCGGAACGGCGCCGCGGCGTGATCGCCCAATGCACCTCCACGGACCTGGTGACGTGGGAGTATGCCGAACCGTTCTGGGACCCTCGCCGCTACATCACCCATGAATGCCCGGACGTCTTCGAATGGGGTGACTGGTGGTACATGGTCTACTCCGAGTTCTCCGAATCCTTCACCACCCGGTATCGCATGGCGAAAAGTCCGGATGGCCCGTGGCAGGTTCCGGCCCTGGACAGCATCGATGGGCGCGCTTTCTACGCCTCCAAGACAGCCGGCCGCGACGATCGCCGCTTCTTCTTCGGCTGGATCGCCAGCAAGGAAGGGAATGCCGACGACGGTGCGTGGCAGTGGGCGGGAACCATGTCCGTCCTGGAAGCCCGGCAGAACCCGGACGGAACCCTCGGGTTCGGGTTCGCTGACGAACTGGTGGAGGGCTTCTGGGAGGAGGTGCCGGTGTCCATCGCCAATGAACTCCCGGTCACCCTCAATGTCCCGGACGGCTACGCGGCGATCGTTTCCGAGGAAGAGTTGCCCAGCCAGTTCTACGCGAAAGCCGTCTTCGACATCGCGCCGAATACCACCGAATGCGGGCTCCTGCTCAGGTCAGGCCACGACGGCGACGAATCGTACGTCGTCCGCCTGGAACCCAAACGTGGCCGCCTGGTCTTTGACCGCTGGCCGCGGAAGGTCACCGGAGATGCGCAGTGGCACGTCTCGGGCGATGTGCCCTTCAGCATCGAACTCGAACGCCCCTGCGACCTCACCCCCGGCGAGCACACGCTTGAGGTCATCGTCGACGGCGACCTGTGCGTCGCCGTCGTCGACCGCCAAGTTGCGCTGAGCGCAAGGATTTATGACCGCCCAAGCGGCCGGATCGGCGTCTTTACCGGCGAAGGTTCCGCAACCGTCGTGGAACTCGACATCCGTCAACGCACCGACAACTGAACATCCCCAACCCCAACACCCAGACCAATCAAGGGAGATTGCCCCCATGAAGAAGCTATTCCGAGTCGCTGCCGTAGCCGCGGCAGCAGCCCTGGCCCTGACAGCCTGTGGCGGCGGCGGAAATGCCAGCAGCCCGGCCGACGTGAACCCCACAGGCGAGATCAAACCACGCGAGATCTCCTGGTTGCTCTCCAGGCCGGCCGACGGCGCCGTCATTAACATCATGAAAAAACTCGCCGATGACTACGCCAAGGACCACCCGGGCTTCTCGCTGAACCTCATCACCACCCCGGACCGGCCGTCCTACATCCAGAAGCTCGAAACCCTGGCCGCGGCCAACAAGCTGCCGGAGTTGTTCGATACCGATGCCACACCGTTCGCCCAGCAACTGGCCAAGCAGGGCAAGATGCTCGATGCGGACAAACTGCTCAAATCCCTGGGCCTGTACGACAACTACCGGCCCGGAGCCCTGGACTACCAGCGCTTCGACGACGGCTCGCTGTACATGATTCCGTTCCAGTTTGAATTGGAATTCATTTGGTACAACAAGGCGCTGCTGGAGAAAGCCGGCGTCTCCGTCCCGAAGTCGCTCGACGACATTCCGGCCATGTGCACGGCGCTGCGCTCTGCAGGCGTGACGCCTATTGCCATCGATGGCCAGGACCAGTGGCCGCTGGAACGCTATGTTGCCTACCAGCCGTTCCGGGAAGCCGGACCGGACTTCGTGCAGAAACTGAAGAAGGGTGACGCGTCCTTCAAGGATGCCGCCGGGCAGAAGACCGTCAACTGGATGGCTGAGCTCGGCAAGGCCAAGTGCTTCCAGGACGGCTTCTCCGCCCAAGGCTACTCCGATGCGCAGAACCAGTTCACCTCCGGGCAGGCCGCCATGTACAACATCGGCACGTGGGAACTCCCCAGCCTCGCAACGGACAAGCTGAACCCGGCAGTCCGGGACAACGTTGACTTCTTCACTTTGCCAACCACGGCGAATTCGGTGACGGCCGCGAACGAGTTCGTCTCGCCGTCGGGCATCGGCATGGCCGTGAACGCCAAAACCTACGACCCCCTGGTGAGCGACTTCCTGAAGTTCGCCCTGCAGAAGTACCCGAGCGAGTACGCCGCAACAGGAGCCCTCTCGCCCACCACCAACGTGCAGACCGCCGTCCCGGCCAACGCCACTCCGCTGTACAAGAAGGCCTTGGATGCGGCCAACAACCTCGGTTCCAAGCAGGCCATGCCGTGGGATACGCAGCTCGACCCCACCACCAACGGGCGTCTCCAGCAAGAACTGGTCCTCTTGGTGCAGGGCAACATCACGCCCGAGCAGTTCACCAACACCATGGACGACACCATCAAGCAGAACGCTCCGAAGTTCTTCAAGTAAGGCAGTTCTCCCAGTAGATCCCAGCGGCGGGGGATCGCACGGTCCCCCGCCCGAAAGGCCCACACCATGCTTCCCAACAGGTCAAAGACATCAGTCCTGGTCTTCCTGCTTCCGCCGCTGCTGCTCTACGGCGCAGCGGTGCTCTTCCCGATCCTCCAGTCCTTGTTCCTGAGCTTCTTTTCGTGGAACGGCATCAGCGAGATGGAGTTCGTCGGCCTAGCCAACTACGTCAGGATGCTGACCGGCGACGACATCTTTTGGCGATCCTTTGGCAACGCGCTGGTCTATCTGGCGATCTGCCTGGTCCTTCAGCTCGGCGGAGCATTGGTGGTGGCCAGCCTGCTGACCTCGCTGACCCGTGGCAGGGAACTGATCAAGACCCTCTACCTGCTTCCTGCAGTCATCTCCACGGTTGCCATCGCTTTCCTCTTTGTCCGGATCTACTCGATCGATCCCGTCGGCCTGCTCAACCAGCTGCTCCACTGGATGGGCTTGGGTGACCTGGAGCGTGCGTGGTTGTCCGACGTCAATACCGTGCTGGCCGCCGTTTCCGCACCTGAGGGCTGGCGGTTCACGGGTCTCTACATGCTCATCATCTACGCCGCCCTGATCGCAGTTCCCAAGGAGCTGGAAGAAGCCGCAGTCCTGGACGGCGCCTCGAAGTGGACCCTGTTCACCAAGATCCGATTCCCCTATATCAGGCCAGTATGGATCACCACCACCATCATGGCCACCACATACGGCCTGCGCGGCTTCGATATCCCTTACCTCATGACCAACGGCGGACCGGGGCAATCCTCGGAATTGCTCACTACCTACATGTACAAGACCGCGTTCACCAGCACCGACTTTGGTTATGCCAGCACCATTTCCGTGTTCATCGTGCTCGAGTGCCTGGTCGCCGTGGGCCTCATCCTGTTCATGCTCAAGCGAAAGGCTGACTCATGATCGCCCAGACAGCACCTGCCACCCACACCCCGCCGGTCCCGCCGTCGTCGCGGCCCGTGGCGACGCGCAGGCGCCGGAAGCCGAACCTGTACCGGACGCTGTCCAAGGTCCTGATCATGCTGATCGTGATCGTCCAGGTCTACCCGTTGGCGTGGCTGTTCCTGACCAGCCTGCGGACCGAGCACGACTTCGCAACAGGCGACCCGTTCGCCCTGCCCGGGGCATGGACGTGGGACAACTATGCGCGGGCCTTCGAAACGGGGGACCTGGGCCGGAACATCCTCAACAGCTTCATCGTCACCATGGGCGCCAACCTGTTGATCGTGCTGTTCGGCATGATGGCAGCCTACGCGATCCAGGTCCTCGGGTTCCGGCTCAGCAAGTTCGTCCGGGGACTGTTCCTGATCGGCATCATTGTGCCAGTCCAGATCGCCCTGGTTCCGCTGTTCATCGATTACTCCACGGTGAACCTGCTGGACACGTACCAGTCGATGATCATCCCGTTGGCCGGATTCGCGCTTCCCATGTCCATCTACCTGTTCTCTTCCTTCTTCGAGTACATCCCGCGCGAAACGTATGAGGCGGCGTCGCTGGACGGTGCCGGACCCTACCGGATCTTCGGCCTGATCACCCTGCCCTTGTCCCTGAACACCGTGGTGACGGTGGTGTTGGTGAACAGCATCTTCATCTGGAACGACTTCATCTTCGCCAACACCTTTGTTCTCTCGGAGGAGCTGAAGACCATTCCGCTCGGCCTGCAGAACTACATCGGGGCCATGGGCAAGGTGGACTGGACTGCAACGTTCGCGGCCGTTTGCGTGACGATCACTCCACTGCTCCTGGTCTTCCTGGTGCTGAACAAAGCAATGATCCAGGGCCTGGAGAGCGGAGCGAACAAGGGATGACGGCCACTGCGGATGGATATACTCCTGATGGAGGGCAGATGATTTCGCAGGAGAAAGATCCAGGCACGCCGGCGACCCCCGGCGCTCCTGTCGGAACAGGCCGCGCACATCCGGTGACCCTCCGCGAAGTTGCCGAAGAAGCCGGCGTATCAACGGCCACGGTCTCCCTGGTCATCAACAAGAAGAAAAACGCGCGCATCGCCGAGGAGACCCGCCAACGGGTCAAGGATGCCATCCGGAAGCTCGGCTACCGGCCCAACGCGATGGCCAAGACCCTCGTCAGCGGCACCTCCAAGTTCATCGGGCTCGTGGCTGACGGTGTAGCGACTACCCCCTTCGCAGGCCAGATCATCCATGGTGCACAGGACGAAGCCTGGAAGCACGGGTACGCCCTACTGATCGCCAACACCGAAGGCAACCTTGACCTGGAAAACGATGCGATCAACATGATGCTCGAATACAAAGTCCGCGGGATCCTGTACTCGACGTGGTTCCACCGGACCACCGAGATTCCGGAAACCCTGCGCGAGGCCGACTTCGTGCTGGTCAACTGTTTCTCCCCGGAGCCCGGGGCAGCACGCGCCGTGGTTCCGGATGAAGCCCAGGGTGGGCAGTCGGCTACGGACATCCTGATCCGCGGCGGCCACCGTCGCATCGCCTTCATCAATGCCACCACCCCTGCGCCTGCCCGGGATGGCCGGCTCGAGGGGTACAGGAAATCACTGGAGGCCGCCGGTATTGCCTTCGATCCCGGCCTTGTCCTGGAGGCGTACCCGGACCAGGAGGGCGGGTACGGCGCTACCAAGGAATTGCTCAAACGCGATATCACCGCCGTTTACTGCTACAACGACCGGATGGCCATGGGCCTCTACGACGGCCTCCGGGAGAACGGGCTTTCCATTCCGGACGATATCGCCGTGGTGGGTTTCGACAACCAAGAGGTCATCGCCGCGCACCTGCGCCCGCCCCTCTCCACGGTCTCCCTGCCGCACTACGAACTGGGCGCCGCAGGCGTCCGCCTCCTGCTGGGGCTGGACACGGCTCCCGCGGACTCGGCACTGAAGATTGAGTGCCCGGCCGTGGAACGCGCCTCGGTTGCGGTGCCGTCCAAGGCATAGGCGGCAGTGGGGCCTTGCGTTCAACGCACGACGACGGCTGGTCACCTCAGGTGACCAGCCGTCGTCGTACTTCACTTCAGTCGGGCCGCCTCACTCCGGGGGCGTGTTCCCGAACGTCGGGTCCGGGTGCGGAGGAGGGGTTGCCGGACCTGGGTCCGGGACCGGCAACGGACCGGGCTCGGGGCCTGGGTCCGGCATCGGTGGGGGGAATGGTTGCGTCGGGTCCGGCGGCGGTTGCACCGGCCCAGGTTCCGAAGGTGGTTGCGTTGGCCCGGGCTCGGGCGGGAACGGATCGGGTTCGTGCTGTGGAGGAAGGGTCATCATCTCTCCTTGGAACTCGTTGTTTCGGTCCTCTTGCTGGAGGGGCCAGCCTACGCCCCTTGGGAGCGTGAGGCTACGGGCCCGAAGATTCGCGCGGGTGGCGTCAGCTGTCCCGCTGGTGTGCCACCACGCGGATGGTTTTCAGCCCGGGATCGGCCGGATCCGGCAGGACCATGCCGGCCTCCGCGCCTGAGCGGAGGTAGTCCAGAACCCGCTGGTTGATGCGTTCTCCGGGCAGCACTGCGGGGATGCCCGGCGGGTAGGGTGTGATCTGTTCAGCGGAAATCCTGCCGGCGGCTTCGTCGAACGGCACGTTCTCGACTGGCCCGAAGAAGGCATCGCGGGGCAGCATGACGGCATCTGCCTCAAGGTCTTTCCACTCCGGGAGCTCCACCTTTTTTGGCTCGGGCATGTCGGGTGCCGCCTTGATCAACTGCCGGAGGCCGTCAAGCAACCGGCCGGTGGTTTCTTCGTTGTCAGCCTGGGAGAGGGTCGCCTCGATCCGCCGATGGTCGTTGAGTCCGACGTCGAGCCGGCAATTGGCGCGGAGCCAGTCGGCCGCCTGGTAGCCGCTGATTCCCAGCCCGGAGACGTCCATCAGCACATGCAGGGGATCGAAATCGTGGGAGGCCTCCGCCCTGATGAGTTCGGGCCCCAGCACATGGATTCCCTCAAGCTGTTCGATGTCCTCACGGACGCGGTCCGTGAGGTTCAGCGTCCTTTCAAGGATGTTCGTGCCGTCCTGCACCATGTGCCGACGCCAGCCGTCTATTGCGGCGTAGATCATCACGTTCGCGCTGGTGGTGGAGAGAAGGTCAGCGCACTGGCTGAGCCTGGTGCTGTCCACGAGGTTCCCCTGGAGGTGGTAGATGGACCCCTGCTCGAAGCCCATGCCCATCTTGTGGACGCTGACCACGCAGATGTCGGCGCCGGCATCCATGGCCCAGGTCGGCAGCCTGTCGTGGAAGGGCAGGTGGGCGCCCCACGCTTCGTCGATGATCAGCGGCTTGCCCCGAGAGTGGCAGATTTCGGCAATCTTTGCGATGTCTGCGCAGGTGCCGTAAGGGGTGGGGCTGGGGATGAGGGCGGCCCTCGCATCGGGGTACCGCTGCCACATCTTCTCCACTTCTTCCGGGGAAGGCGGGTGGGCGATGTGCAGTTCGGAGTCGTACTGCGGATTGATCCAGCGCGGCTGCAGACCGGACAGGATGAGGCCCGCCACCACGGATTTGTGGGCGTCACGCCCGATCAGCAGGTCACCCTTTCCTTGGGTGACCGCCAGGATGGAGGCCTTGACCGACAGGGAACTGCCACATGTGGAGAAGAAAGCCTTGTCTGCGCCGACTGCCTCTGCCATCAGTTGTTCCGCCGTGCTGAGGTAGCCGTTGGAGGACTTGCGGTCATCCAGGCCCGCAGTGGAGAGCACATCCGAATGGAAGGTGTCCTGCCCGAGAGCTTCGCGGGTGCGCACGTCAGCACCCCGGCCTTGGCGGTGGCCCGGCGGGGTGAATCCGTAACGGTCCATCCGGTGGTAATCGGTCAAGGCGTCAAGAATGGGTGCTTTGCTCTGATCCACGTGGGCCGGCTTTGACCCTGCCGAACTGGAATGCAGCGCTGTCCTGGTGCAGGGACTGGTCAAGGGTGTGGGATTTCCGGATGTCCGGATCGTCCGGAGTGCCGCAGGGCCCAACTCTTCTGACGCTGGCGCTCTTTCCGGCGGGGCGCCAGGTGTTCTTGCTGCACGGAAAGCAGCCCATGGCGTGCCGACGGTCCTCCTCTACGCCCACCACGATGTCCAACCTCCCGGGCCACTGGATGAATGGGCCTCCACACCCTTCGCCGCCATGCGCCGCGACGGCCGCTTATGGGGCCGGGGAGCCGCGGACAACAAGGCAGGAATCGTCATGCACCTCGGCGCCGTGGATGCGCTGGACACCGTGATCGGTTCCGTAAACGGCCTGGGGATCCGGGTGTTCATCGAGGGGGAGGAAGAAGCAGGATCGCCCACGCTGCCCGCGTTCCTCAAAGAGTTCGGTCCCGATCTCCAAGCCGACGCGGCCATCGTTGCCGACTCCGGAAGCTGGGCCGTCGGAACTCCCGCCCTCACCACCAGCCTCCGCGGACTGGTGGACGGAACCATCCACGTGCGCGTCCTGGACCATGCCCTGCACTCCGGAACATATGGTGGCCCACTGCTCGACGCGCTCGCCGTCCTGGCCCGGCTCATGGGCACTTTCCATGACGACGACGGTTCTGTCGCCGTCGAGGGGCTGACTCAAGGCCCGACTCCGGCCGTGGAAATGGACGAGGATACCTTCCGTCGCGATGCCGGCGTTGTGGATGGCGTGCACTTGGCAGGTGCAGGCTCCCTCACAGCCCGCTTGTGGAACGCACCTTCCCTCTCCTTCATAGGGCTCGATGCCCCGCCCACCGCCTCGGCCGGAAATGTGCTCCTCCCTGAGGCCACCGTGAAATTCAGCCTTCGCCTTCCTCCAGGCAACGACCCCGACCAAGCCATGGACGCCCTGCGGCGCCACGTCGCGAAGCACACGCCTTTCGGTGCCGCGGTCACGTTTACTCCGGGATCCCGAAGCAAGCCGTTCAACGTGGATTTGGATAGCCCTATGATCCGTTCAGCCCTCTGGTCCCTCGAAACGGCCTGGGGAGCCGGGCCGGTAGCAATGGGCGTGGGCGGATCGATACCCTTCGTGGCTACCCTCGCGGAAGCACAGCCCGGGTGCTCCGTCCTGGTGACCGGCGCTGAAGACCCCGACTCGCGGGCGCACGGGGCCAACGAATCCGTGCACCTCGGGGAGTTAAGGAACGCGATCGTGGCGGAAGCGTTGTTCTTGGCGAAACTGGCCGTATCAGGCACTTGACCCATGCTTGAGGACCGGTCGATGCTGGAATCACCGCGCTTTTCATCCAGGGGGACACTCGCATGCACAGGGGCCGGAACCAATGACGGAGCAGGCAGCCCATATTGACCAATCACTGCGGACGCCCGCCGAGCGTTCCCGGACGTTCATGGGGATTCTGGTCAACACCGCTGCGGCAAATATCACCACGAGCTACCTCTGGTTTGCCCTGACGTTCTGGGTATATCTGGAAACCCGCAACGTGATTGCCACGGGCGTGGTCGGCGGGGCGTACATGCTGTTGATCGCCCTCTCGAGCATCAGTTTCGGCACCTTCGTGGACCGCTACCGCAAGCTTGCGGTCATGCGTTTCGCGGCCGCCTTCACCCTGCTGATGTTTGCGGTGGCGGGCATCGTTTTCCTGCTGGTGCCCACCGGCCCGCTCTTGGATCTCGGGCAGCCTTGGTTCTGGGCCTTCACCCTCATCATCCTGGTGGGCGCGGTGGTGGAGAACATGCGCAACATCGCCTTGGCTACTACGGTCACCATCCTCATTGAGCCTGAACGCCGGGCCAACGCGAACGGGCTGGTGGGCATGGTCCAAGGCCTGATGTTCATCGTCACTTCGGTGCTTTCGGGCCTGTCCGTGGGCCTCGTCGGCATGGGCTGGACGATTGTTGTGGCCTTGGTCCTCACTGCCCTCGCCTACGGGCACCTCCTGACGTTGCGAATGCCCGAAGAGCTTCAGCCAGCGGTCACCGATGCCACTGGCGGGTTCGATCTGCGGGGATCATTTGCAGCCGTCATGGCCATTTCCGGCTTGTTCGCGCTGATCATCTTCTCCACGTTCAACAACTTCGTGGGCGGGGTGTACATGGCACTGATGGATCCATATGGCCTGGAGATGTTTCCCGTGGAGCTTTGGGGCACCTTTTTCGCCGTGGGGGCCAGCGGGTTCATCGTTGGCGGAGCTTTGGTGGGAAAGTTCGGGTTAGGAGCCAATCCCTTGCGCACCATGCTCTGGGCCGTTGCTGCCATGGGTGTGCTCGGAGCCGTGTTCACCGTCCGGGAGTGGCCGTGGTTGTACATCGCCGGGATCTGGCTGTATTTGACGCTCGTGCCGATCGTCGAGGCGGCCGAACAGACCGTGATCCAACAAGTGGTTCCGTTGCCGCGGCAAGGCAGGGTCTTCGGATTCGCCATGGCGTTCGAGTCCGCCGCGGCACCGGTCACCGCCTTCCTGATTGCTCCGATCGCGCAGTTCTGGATCATCCCGTATGCCCGCTCGGCAGAAGGATCCGCGAAGTTGGCGCCGCTCCTGGGTGAAGGTACGTCCCGGGGCATCGCCCTGGTCTTCCTGGTGGCTGGGATCCTCATGATCGTTGCGGCATTCTTGGCTTTCCTCACGCCTGTTTATCGACGCGTCTCGGCTTCCTACACAGAGAAGGCTGCCGGGGCGCTTGCTGAAGGCTAGTGCAGGATTCACGACGGCGGCGAACTCGCCGCTGCTGACCCGCGCCCCCGGATCAAGGTGACCGTCCGGCATTGGAGAAGGAGTTTTCGTGGATGCGCGGAGGCTGCCAAGCTCACTCGCTCACACCGGGTCGGGGCTGCCTGGGTACTTTGGCGACTTGTAGAGGAGGGGTGGTCGGGATTCTCTGGGGGTGTTTCCACATAGGCATTTTGCGCTCTGCTTCTGTTGGTTGGTTGCAGCAAGACTGTTCTCATGGACGGGATTTCGGCGGGGCAGCACAGTGGCGATGGTGACGCCGCGGATAATCCTGTCCCTGTCCCTGAAACGCCCGTCGACGCGCGTGCCTCGATTGCGGGGTTGATCGCTGCAGTTGGTGCACTCGAACCCACGGGCGGGAGTGGATTGTTGGTGGATCAGTTGCGTGGCTTGGAGCATTTGAAGTCGGCGGTGGCGGCGGCGCAGGCCAGGGTGGCTGTGGCGTTTGATCTGGCCCAGCGGCGGGAGCAGGCCGAGGCGGGAGTGCCGGTGGCTGAGCGGGGTAAGGGGGTTGCGGCGCAGGTGGCATTGGCGCGGCGTGAGTCCCCGAATAAGGGGTCCCGCCTGCTGGGGTTGGCCAAAGCGCTCGTGACGGAGATGCCGCGGACGTTGGCTGCCTTGGAGAACGGGCAGTTGAACGAGTGGCGTGCCACGTTGCTGGTGAAGGAAACGGCCTGCCTGAGCGCTGAGGACCGTTGCGCGGTGGATGAAGAACTCGCCCCTGACCTGGGCACCTTGGAGGGTGCGGGGGATCGGCGGATTGTTGCCGCGGTGAAGGCCGCTGCCTATCGGCGCGATCCCCGTTCGGTGACACGGCGGGCCGCGCACGCTGCGAATGAGCGATGTGTGAGCCTGCGTCCTGCCCCGGACACGATGACGTATCTGACGGCACTGTTACCTGTAGCCGAGGGTGTGGCAGCGTACGCGGCGTTGTCGCGGGCTGCTGATACGGCCCGCTCTGGTGGGGATGCCCGTTTGCGAGGGCAGATCATGGCCGACACCCTGGTTGAGCGGCTCACGGGCACGCCGGGCGGGATTACGGGTGTGCAGGTTGAACTGGTCATGACGGACAGGACTTTGTTGCAGGGCGATAGCGAACCGGCACGGTTGAAGGGCTACGGGGTTGTTCCGGCCGGCTGGGCGAGGGAGCTGGTCAAACGTAATGGGACCGGTTCGCTGGTGAGGCAAACCGCAGCCGGGTCTCGAACTGAGGGGAGGCCGCTACCTGCCGGGTCGTCTGCTGCGGGGACTCCCTCCGGTGGGAGCGAGCAACCCGATGAACAACCTACCCAAGCGCCTGCGGAGTTCCATGTCTGGATCCGAAGGCTCTATACCGCTCCGGGAGCCGACGAACTGCTGGCCACCGATTCGAGGGCGCGTTTGTTCCCGAGGGGGCTGCCGCGGTTAATCGAGACCCGTGATGACACGTGCCGTACACCGTACTGTGACGCGCCCATCCGCCATTACGACCATGTCCTGGCGTGGCACGCGGGTGGGACCACGAGCTTGGACAATGGCGCAGGTCTGTGTGAGGCGTGCAACCACACGAAGGAGAACCCCGGCTGGAAGACCAAGCCAGGAGTACGAGGATCCCGAGCCGTGGAGGTCACAACCCCCACCGGCCACCGCTACCAATCCACTGCACCCCCGCTACCCGGTAACGGGAACGCATCGATAGGAAAGTCGATAGGAAAGCGGAACAGCCCGCCGGGAGGCTTGGACCCTCAAGCACCATCGAGGACTGGGAAACGGCCACGCCAGCGAACCAAAGTACCGGCCGCAGTACCGTCCGAAATTCCATGACGGCAGGTCCTGTGACTGCCTGACTTGGAATGCGCCAAAAACTTTTCAAAAAAGTCCGTACCCCGCGTAACCCTATGGCGTACCCGAACGATTACCTCTGTGAAAGGGCCGAGCTGGAATTTGTCCCCCATCATGTTCCAGCTCGGCTCTTCCTTTGTCCCATGGCGGTTTCCGGAGTTCGACGGAGATTTCCGGAAGACATGGTGGGCTGTCGCGTCGTCGGCCTGGCAGAGCAGATAACCTAGGTGAGGTCGTGAGCCCAGCTGTGGCGAACGAGCTGGCTCAAGCCACGGACCTGCCGCCGATCGAAAGTCTCTTCAGTGACCGACGCATTGACCGATGAAGCGCTTCTTGCACTCAGGGGCAATAACGCGGAATTGTTCAGCGCCGTCTACCAGGCCTTCGCCGGCCAGGTGCTCGGTTACTTGACGGCCAAGGGGGTACCTGATGCCGAAGCCGTCACGCAGGATGTTTTCCTGGCCGTCCTGCCCCGCGTTGATGACCTCAACGGGGGCGTGAACGGGCTGAGGACTTTCGTTTTTTCGGTGGCACATGCCCGCATGGTTGATGAGCACCGGAAGCAAAGCCGGGCGCCCGAGCAGCACGAGTTCGAGGCCGATCGCGACACCCGCGAATCCGGTTCAGCCGAGTCGGAAGCCTTGGACCGGTTGGCGCCGCAGGAGGTCGCTAAACTCCTCGATTGCCTCGGGGACGAACAGCGGGAGGTTCTCACGCTGCGCATCGTGGCGGGACTGACGGTTGAACAGGTTGCCGACATCATGGGGAAATCTGCCGGGGCAGTGAAGCAACTGCAACGGCGTGCACTGATCACGCTCCGTGAGCATTCGGTAGTAAAGGAATACGTGTCGTCATGACGTACAGGGAATTGGACCGCACGGGGATCGTCGAGGATCTCCTGCTCGAAGCCGACCTTCGCGGCGATTCCGACCTCCGGGAAACGTTGCTCGCCCTGGGCTCTTACTCCAAGCTGCAGGCGCCCGAGCCCAACGCCGAGCTTGCCGCCATGCTGGCCGGACCCCACGACGAGCTCGCCAAACGGCGCTGGAAGCACAAGCATCGTGCCGCCGTCGTGGGCGTTGCGGTGGTGGCCGCCATGGGCCTGGGCGTCAGTGGAGTGGCTGCCGCGAGTTCGGGCCATGGTTGGACGTCCGCTTTCATCAGCGACTTCTTCGCCAACCTTGCTCCTCACAAATCGGGCACCCCCACGGCGCTGCCAACCCCGGATGCCCCGAAAGTCATTACCGAGCCCGCTCCGGGGAGTGATCCGGCGGCCATTCCGTCCGTACCGGTCCCGGTGGAGACCCATGACGTCCCCGAGGGCACAGCGCCGGCCCAACAAGAAGCGGTAAAGGACTCCTCTGCGGGCGACATGCGCGAATCTGCTGCCGATCCAGGGAATGCCGGCCAACCGGATAATGCTGCCCAACCGGGTAATGCTGACCGGCCCGGGAAAACCGATCCGGAGCAGGCAAAGCCGACTCCTCCCGGGCACGCCAAGCCAGGGCCTGTGATCGCTACCAAGCCTGCCAAGGCGGAGCCCGGTTCCCGAGGCGCCAAGCAAGGAAACCAGGGTCAGGGCGCGGACAAACAAGCGGATGGCAGCGGCCACTCCGTGGTGGATGCGTTGAAAGGGTGGCTGTTGCCCCGGAAGAATGTCCTGGACCCCGGGGAGTAGGCTGGGCGCATGATGCGTCTCAACGATCCGGCCGTCGTAGAGCGGCTGATGCTGACAAAGGGCACGTGGGCAATCGTCGGCTTGAGCAACAATGAGTGGCGTTCAGCCTATGACGTCTCCCTCTACGTCCGCGACAAAATGGGCATGGAGATCATCCCGGTGAACCTCAAGGGCGAGGATGTCCACGGCGAGAAAGGCTACAAAACGCTCGCCGACATCCCTGCCGGGAAGCACCCCATCGATGTTGTTGATTGCTTCGTCAATTCCGGGCTGGTGGGGGCCGTGATCGACCAGGCAATTGCTGTTGGGGCAAAGGCTGTTTGGCTGCAGTTGGGAGTGTTCGACGACGACGCTTGCCAACGCGCCCGGGACGCCGGACTGGACGTCGTGGTCAACTCGTGCCCGGCACGTGAAGGCTGGCATTACGGCCTGTAAAGAGCAGGGCTGTTCTCCTGCTACTCTTCAGCTGAATCATTCCTCAAGACATAGGGGATAGCCGTGTGTGACCAGCACCCTGCCACGCCATTTTCCGTGCCCAGCAGGCGCACTCTTCTCGGGGTGCTTGGTGCTTCGCTTCTTGCCGGAGTTACCGGGTGCGGCGTCGGAGATAGTACGACGCCGGCGCTGACGCAGGCTCCCCCTTCCACCGCGCCTGAGGTGCCGGGCGCCAATGGCGCATTTGCCCCGGGTGGCGAGGTCCCGACATCGGACGCTTCCCCCTCGCGGACACCGACGCCGACGGCCACGAAACGTATTCGCCGCACCTTTATCCCCGACTACCAGTTGCCGCCGGTGGTGGGCGGACTGGCTCCGGTGATCACCAAAATCCCGACGAAGCACCCGGTGGTATTCCTCACCATCGATGACGGCAACATCAAGACGCCGGAATCCGTCCAGCTCCTGGCGCAGTACGATTATCCGGCGTCGCTCTTCCTGACCAAGAACACGATCGCGGAAAACCCGTCGTTCTTCAAGGCCTTTGAGGCGCAAGGCAGCCTGGTGGAAAACCATACGGTGACGCACAACATCAACATGGTGCAGCAGTGGGGCTACCAGCAGCAGTTCAACGACATCCTGGGCATGCAGGATTATGCGCTCCAGCAGTATGGCCGGACGCCGACGTTGTTCAGGCCACCGGGCGGTGCCTACTCGAATGCGATGCGGCAGGCGGTGGCGGCTGCCGGCTTGAAGGCGATCATTACCTGGGAAGCCAAGGCGAACGCCGGCAAGATGGACTATCAGGTGGGCAACGCCCTGCGTCCGGGCGATATTGTGCTGATGCATTTCCGTGCCGAGTTTGCTGCCGATTTTGCTGCCTTTCGGGAAGCCCAGCTGGCGGCCGGCCTCGAAGTGGTGTTGCTCGAAGACTTCCTCGGGGTGGCGTAGCGGGCTAGTACCCTCGAACCATGGACGTTTCCAGCCTTCGCGAGATCTGCCTCAGCTTCCCGGGCGCGTTCGAAGACTTTCCTTTCGGGCCCGAATTGTCGGTGTTCAAGGTCCGCGCTGCCGTGGCCGGGGGTGCAAGGCATGAAGCCAAGATGTTCGCCCTTTCTGCAATGAACCCGGGCAACTGGTCGGTGAGCCTGAAATGCGAGCCTGCCTTGGCAGAACAGCTGCGGGCGGCACATCCCGAGATCACCGGCGCGTGGCACCTGAACAAGACTCACTGGAACGGTGTCCGGCTGGATGGAGAACTTCCCGACGCCATGATCAGGGACATGGTGGAGGACTCGTATGACCTGGTTGTGGCCACCCTCAGCCGCAGGCAGCAGGAACAACTTGGCTGGGCGCGCCTGAGCAACTCGTGAGCGCAAAACTGCCTTGACCTTCGGTGCCCGAAACCCTCCCCGATTCGCCTGCATAGAGCTACATTGAGAGTGCAAACCGGAGGGTAACTGGTTCTTACATATGATCACACTTTGACAAATCTTGATTGAAACTGCCGAGAAATATTGATTTTCGATCATTCGTGGTGAAGTATGTCACACGAAGGTTGATGCTGTAGAGCGTCAGCCCAGACCGACCGACTGAACGGCCCCAGCCGCCGGAGTCGGCCTTACGAGTCACAAAGGGGTATTGAAATGACGATTCAGAACCAGTCCCTTGGCCGCCGCGGATTCCTTCGCGGAGCACTTGCTGCAGCTGTGCTGGTCCCCATGGGCGGAAGCATTGCATCCTGTGCAGCCGGCGGCGGCGGAACCAATGCTGGTCCCACGGGCACGGTCTCGGACACCAACCCGTTCGGCATGGCGGACAAGTCCACCGTTGATGCCGTGATCTTCAAGGGCGGCTACGGAATCGACTACGTCGAATTCGCAGGCAAGGCTTTCGAAAAGGCGCACGATGGCTCAACCGCCAAGA
The DNA here is from genome assembly GCF_044749185.1 of Paenarthrobacter sp. NPDC089675. NCBI lineage: Bacteria > Bacillati > Actinomycetota > Actinomycetes > Micrococcales > Micrococcaceae > Paenarthrobacter > Paenarthrobacter sp. NPDC089675. The sequence continues at coordinate 99,376 of NZ_JBIVHM010000004.1, forward strand.
TCGCACCCTCCACGGACATCGCCCAGGAGCTCCAGCCGCGTTTCGTCGGTGGGAACCCGCCGGACCTGATCGACAACTCCGGCGCCAAGGCAATCGGCTTCAGCACCATCCTTGCCCAGCTCGAGGACCTCAACAGTGTTGTGGAGGCCAAGAACCTGGAGGGGAAGGTCATCAAGGACACGCTCTACACAGGGGTCCTGGCCCCGGGCACCTTCGACGGCAAGCTTGCCGCACTCAACTACGTGCTCACCGTGTACGCCGTTTGGTACTCCGACGCGCTGCTCAAAGACAATGGTTGGACGGTCCCGAAGACCTGGGACGAGATGTATGCTCTCGGTGAGCAGGCCAAGGCAAAAGGTAAGTACCTGTTTGTCTGGGGCAAGGAAGCAGCCACCTACTACCAGGAAATGGCAATCGCCTCGGCCATTAAGGAGGGCGGAGACGAAGTCCGTCTTGCGCTGGAGAACCTCAAGGCGGATTGCTGGTCGCACCCTGCCATCCAGTCCGTGTTCACGGCACTGGACAAGATCGTCAAGGCGGGATTCTTCAAGCCCGGCGGATCGGGCACCCAGTTCACCGCAGCGCAGGCACAGTGGAGCAACGCCCAGGAAGCTGTCTTCTACCCGTCCGGTTCCTGGATCGAAAACGAGATGAAGGACCAGACCAAGGCAGGCTTCAAGATGACAGGCGCTCCTGTCCCGTCGGTCAGTGCAAGCCCCAAGATGCCATACACCGCACTGCACAGCGCGGCAGGAGAGCCGTTTGTTGTTCCGTCGCAGGGCAAGAACGTGGCCGGCGGCAAGGAGCTGCTGCGCGTCATGCTCTCCAAGGATGCTGCCACCAACTTCGCCAAGACCAAGTTGGCTCCCACGATCGTCAAGGACACGGTCCCCGAAGACGGATTCGGTTCCACGGCACTGGTGTCACAGACCAAGCTCCTCAAGGATGCCGGCGAGCACATCTACACCTGGAACTTCATTGACCTTTACGGCACCAATAAGGACCAGCTGGTTGTTTGGAACACGTTCCTCGACGGCAAGTCGGACGTGGCAACGCTGACCTCGGCCCTTCAGGGCATCACGGACAAGGTCCGTAACGACAGTTCGGTCAAGAAGATTGAAGTGAAGTGACCGTAGTGAAAACGCAGCAGAGCCGGAACGACGACGGTGCTGCCGCCGTCGTCGTTCCGGCCACGGCTTCGCCGGTACTGGTGAAGCGGCGACGCAAGCCGCTGACGTGGGACAAGATCAGTTTCTTCGCGGTGTTCCTTGGACTGCCGCTTGTTATATACCTCTTGTTCGTGATCTGGCCCTTCATCCAGGCGTTCGGCTACTCGTTGACCGACTGGTCCGGGTTCTCGCCCAACCAGAACTTCATTGGCCTGGACAACTACGTCAAGATCTTCACGGACGATATCTTCATGAAGGCCATGGGGAACAACATCCTTCTGGTCATCTTCCTGCCGATCATCACCATCATCCTGAGCCTGGTCCTGGCCACCTTGGTCACTGTGGGTGGCAGCAGCAAGGGCCAGATCAAGGGCCTGCGCAACTCCAGCTTCTACCGCGTGGTGTCCTTCTTCCCGTACACGATCCCCGCGATCGCGATCGGCATCATGTGGGGACAGATCTACGATCCCTCGGGCGGGCTCTTGAACGGCATCCTGCGGAGCATCGGCCTGGACCAGTTCAAGGACTTCGCATGGCTGGGCAACAAAGACACGGCCATGATCGCCACCATGTTCGTGATCGTGTGGGGCTTTGTCGGTTTCTACATGGTCTTGTTCGTGGCGGGCATCAAGGGTATCCCGGCCGAACTCTTCGAAGCGGCCAGGATCGACGGGGCAGGACGGTTCCGTACTGCCGTGTCCATCACCATCCCGCTGATCCGCGACAACATCCAGACCGCTTACATCTACATGGGCATCCTCGCGCTGGACGCCTTCGTCTATATGGCAGCCCTCAACTCCGGCGGCGGTCCCGACAACTCCACGCTGGTCATGTCCCAGCAACTGTTCTTCACGGCCTTCAGCAAGGGCCAGTTCGGCTTGGCAAGTGCCATGGGCGTAGTCCTGGCAATTACCACCCTGATCTTCTCCGGCCTGGTGTTCCTGGTGAACAGGCTCACCGGCGGCGATAAGGATGTGAGCAACTGATGACCACCAAGGTTGCAACCCCTGAAATGAAGTCCCTCCACTTCCAACCGCGGACGCCGGCCACAACCCCGGGCGACAAGGTCGTGGGTGCGGTGTCGCACACTGCGCTGACCATCTGGTCACTCATCGTGATTCTGCCGCTCTTGTGGACGTTCATGTCCTCCTTCAAGACGTCCAGCGAGATTTTCGCCTCCCCGTTCGCTTTGCCGTCCGTATGGCGTTTCGATAACTACGTGAAGGCCTGGAGCGAAGCGGGGATCGGAAGCTACTTCCTGAACTCGGTAATCGTGGTGGGTTCTGCCCTGGTGATCGTCATGGTGCTCGGCGCAATGTGTGCCTACGTCCTTGCGCGCTACACGTTCCCCGGAAGCCGGGCGATCTATTACCTGATGCTGGCGGGGCTGACCTTCCCCATCTTCCTGGCCATGGTGCCATTGTTCTTTGTCTTGAAGAACATGGGCCTCCTGAACACGCTGCCCGGCTTGATCCTGGTTTATGTCGGTTTCGCCCTGCCGTTCACGGTCTTCTTCCTGTTCTCGTTCTTCAAGTCCCTCCCGCACGAGATCACGGAGGCTGCAGCACTTGACGGGGCGGGTGAGTGGAGGACGTTCTTCCAAGTGATGCTGCCGATGGCCAAGCCCGGACTCGCTTCCGTGGCCATCTTCAACTTCCTGGGCCTTTGGAACCAGTTCCTTATTCCGGTTTCCATCAATGCGGCCGGCCCCCGGGTGTTGTCGCAGGGCCTCGCGGCCTTCGCCGGGCAGATGGGTTACGCCGTGGACTTCGGGGCCTTGTTTGCCGCGGTCACCGTAACCGTGGTGCCGGTGCTGATCGTCTACATCATCTTCCAGCGCCAACTCCAAGGTTCTGTTTCACAGGGAACCATGAAGTAGGACGGGAACCTTGAAATAGCGCAAGCAAGCTAAAACGCACGACGGCGGTTCGCACCTATGGTGCGGACCGCCGTCGCTCTGCTTGCGAAAGGACCCTCCGACTCTGGAAGGATGGAAGGGAACTTATTATCCAAGGAAAGGCTGGAAGCCCGTGATCTTTATTGTGGTCAAATTCAAGGTCAAGCCGGAGTGGTCCGAGCGCTGGTTGGACCTGGTGGCCGACTTTACCGAAGCTACCCGCCAGGAGCCGGGCAACCTGTGGTTCGATTGGTCCCGCAGTGTGGACAACCCCAACGAGTTCGTCTTGGTGGAAGCCTTCAAGGACGCCGCCGCCGAGGCCCACGTCAACAGCGCGCACTTCAAGAAGGCCATGGCCGACATGCCGCAGGCCCTCGCCGAGACGCCCCAGATCATCAGCCGCCAGATCGAAGGCAGCGGCTGGGACCGCATGGGCGAGCTGACCGTCGAGGCGTAGGGCGTACCGCCACGACCCACTTTGAACTCGAAACGCTCCCGACGCGCCCTGCCAGGGGCTTGTCGGGGGCGTTCGTGCGCCAAAGTTGGTGGTGAAGGCACAGGCCCAGCAGGCCGGCTAGAACATCCAGGGGATCTCGGCGTGGCCGAAGTCGCTGAAGGAACCGAAGCGGCCGGCCTTGAAGGCGAGCACCTCGCCGTCCCGGTCCCGGCACGTGGTGACCTGTCCGAAGAAGACCTGGTGATCGCCGACGTCGTACGTTTGCACCACGGTGCAGTCCGCCTGGGCGAGGGCGCCCTTGATCACCGGCAAGCCGCTTTCGGTGACGTCGAAGTCTCCTTCGCCGAAACGGTCTCCGCCCCGCACCGCAAACCGGCGTGCGATGGACTCCTGCTTGGAGCCGAGGATGGAGACGGCGAACTTGCCGCTTTCCATCAGGGCCTCACCGGTGCGGGTGCCGAAGTTCAGCGAGATCATCAGGATGGGCGGCTCCAGGCTGATGGACGTGAGCGAGCTGATGGTCATCCCGTAGAGCTCGTCCTCGTGCTTGGTGGTCACGACGGCGACGCCGGTGAGGAAGCGGCCCATCGCCCGGCGCATGCCCATGGCATCGGGAACTGTGAAAAGCGGTGCGAGGCTCATGTCAGTTGCTCCGGTCTGCGGGTGAATCCGTGTAATAGCGGACTTCGAACATCTTGGCGCCGTTTTCCGAAACCCACGGGCCGTGCTCCATGCCCGGCGGACGGGGTGGCCCAGTCGCCGGCCTTGAAGGTCTTGCCCAGGCGCTGGTCCACGAACGAACCCTCGAAAATGAACACTTCTTCCCAGAAGTCGTGGGTCAGGACACCGTTGGGGGAGGTGTCCGTGCCTGGCTCGAACTTCAGGATCCGGGTGACGGAGTCGTTGTCTGAGTCCCGCGCAAGGATGGCCTCGGACAGGCCCTCAATGTGCGGGTTGCAGGGCGCGAACTCCACCGAGGAAACAGGGGTAAATTCGAATTCGGGCTTGGCCATGGCTTAGATCCCTTCCGATTCGGAGTCGATGCTGTACGAACCCAGGAACTTATCCAGCTCCGCGACCAGCGCGTCGTAGCCGTAGTTCCGGTAGGTGTAGGCGCCGCGGACCACGAACGGAGCACCGGCATAGAACATTTCGTACTGCTGGTGGCGGCCGGCGAACTCGGAGCCGATGATGTCCCAAGCAAGTTTGAACAGCTTGACGCGTTCCTCGCTGGCGACGCCGGGGGACTGTACGTAGCGTTCCATGTCCGGCCGGGTCACGCTGCTGGTCATGTCCGCGATGCTCGAGGGCAACTGCAGGACGCCACCGCCCACCAAGTCGCGGAGGATCGAGATAACGCGGGGGTACGTCTCCGACTGCAAGCCCATGGCCCCGTAAAGTGCGGCCTTTCCGGGAACCCGCATGCCGGCGTCGTCCGTCGTTGCGGTGTATTCGGCGGCGAGGACCGCCGACTCGACCGACTGCACAATCGCGGCCAGCTCGCCGAGCTTCTCCTGGAACCCGGGGATCTTGTCCGTACCGTTGACCTGCGTGACCTTGCGGGCCACCGAAGCGATGAACTTCAGCTTGGTGGAGAACCGGATCTGGGCCTGCCAGTTGCCCAGGGCATGGGCGCCGGTGTCGAAGAACTGCCGGCGGAGCGTCTCGATGTTCCGGTTGATGAACACCCGGTCCCACGGGATGAGGACGTCGTCGAAGACCACCAGGGCGTCGGGCTCGTCGTAGTGGCTGGTGAGCGGGTAGTCGAAGTCGCTGGTGGCGGCCGGTGCGAACGGGCGGCGGCAGTACAGCTTCAGCCCGTCGCTGGCCACCGGGATGGCGAAGCTGACGGCGAAGTCCACGTCGTCCGGTCCCAGCGGCTTGATGCAGGTGACAAAGACTTCGTCGGCGATTGCGGCGCCGGTGGCCAGCATCTGCGAACCGCGGACAACAATGCCCTCCTCGGTTTCACGCACGACGCCGACCTGTAGGTATTCGCCTTCCCAGCCTGACGCTGTGGTTGCTCGTGAGACCTGCGGGGGAATGATGGCGTAGGAAAGGTACAGGTTCTCGGCCAGGACCTTCTTGTAGTAGCGCTCCACGTTGCCGGCGAAGTCGCGCTCGTCCTTGGCGAACACCTCCGGGTGCGAGCCGAATGCTGCAAAGAACGTACCGACGTGGTCGGGGCTGCGGCCTACCCAGCCGTGCGTGTGCTTGGCCCAAGTTTCGATGGCCTGGCGGCGCAGGACCAGTTCCTCCTGCGTGCGGGGAGCGCCGAAGGTCCGGTTGGCCGGCCCGTCGATCTCCTCGGAATGGAACTGCATGCCGTTGGTGGGATCCGCCGCGATGTCGAACAGCTCGGACATAGTGTGGGCAACCTTGGCGAAGGCCGGGTGTTCCAGCACGTTGCCGACCACCTCACCGTCGAGGATCACCGTCCGGCCGTCGTTCAGGGACTTCAGGTACTCTTTTCCGGTCCTCATCAGAGTGAGCCTTTCTTGATTTTGTAGTTATGTTCAATGGTGGTCCCATTCGGGAACGAGAGCTCCAGCTTCCAGGAAGTTCCGCCAACGAACTTTCCGTTCAGCAGGGGCAAGGTGCCGCCGAGGCACATGAAGTCGGCGTCACCGATGTCCGTGCGGGCCAAAAGGCGTTCGACGACGTCGGCCGGCTTGCGCAGGCCGCTCAGGGAACCTTCCTGGTACAGCTCGCCGTCCACCCAGGTACGTGCGGTGCATTGGTCCAGGTCCAGGTTGTCGAGATTCTCGACGACGATCACCTCACCGGCGACGGGCTTGGGGCAGGCCCGCTTGGAATCGCCGATGTCCTCGGCCTCGATGTCACGGTCGGTGTGGTCCGAGCCGATGCCCAGGTAGAACTTGCCATCGTGGCGGATGTACAGGGGCTCTATCTCGCCGGAGGTCAGGTTGGCGCTGGTGTCGTGCTCCCCGGAGGTCTCGAAGAGGTCAGAGTCCATGCGGTAGAACATGGGCACTTCCGGTGGTGGTGCCACGCCGATGGCCGCGAGTTCGTCGATGTGGTGCTGCACGGCCTTGGGATCGCGCCCCGTGTAGCCTGCCACCACTGCGTGGAAGTCCGTGAGCGTAATTGTTGTGTCCGTGTCCACCACCCTGAAGGTGAGGGGGACTTGTCGTTGTGTTTGCATGGTTCTCCTAAACGGTCAAAGCTTGGTAGCTGGCCAGGCGATCGTTGATCACCGGGAATTCATCGCGGACTGTGCCGATTTGGGCGGGGTCGATGTCCACCAGGAGCACGGACTCGTCTGCGCCAGCCTCGGCGAGCACATTCCCGGCCGGGTCGACGATGCGGCTGTGGCCTCCCAGCTCCACGCCTTCCTGGGTGCCGGCGGCATTGCAGGCGACCACGAAGATCTGGTGTTCCAAAGCCCTCGCTGTGGTGAGCAGCCGCCAGTGTTCGCGTCGAGCCGCGGGCCAGGCTGCCGGGACAATCACGATTTCCGCGCCGCGCGTGCTGAGCTCCATCCACAGTCCCGGGAAGCGCAGGTCGTAACAGGTAATGCCGGCGGTGGCCCCGAACGGCAAGGAGACCACCGGCAGCGAGGTTCCTGCCGTGAGCAGCTCCGCTTCCTTGGACTTGTAACCAAAGACGTGGATCTTCCGGTAGGTGTGGACCACGCTGCCATCCGGTCCCAGCAGAATGGAGGTGTTGCTGAGCTGTCCGTTTTCCCCGGCCTCGATGATGCTGCCCAGGTGCAGGTGCACGCCCAGGTCCTTGGCAACACGTGAGCACATGGAAACGGTGGGCCCGGAAAGCGTCTCTGCCAGGTCGGCGTATTCGTCGAAGTGGAAGTAGCCTGCGCTCCACAGTTCCGGGAGCACGATCAGCTCAGCGCCGGTGATGTTCCGGAGGAGGGCTTCCACCCGGTCAATCCGGTCCTCACGGCTTTCGGTGTCCGGGCTTGCTACCTGGACGAGTGCGATTTTCATGCTTGTTCCTTACTTGGTGTTGCTGGGCTGTTCGCTGAGGGGCTGTCCGCTGGCGGGCTTTTCGTCCAGGTCACTGAGCCGGAGGCCCTTGGTTTCCTTCGCGAACATCACCGAGACCATGGAGATCACGCCCATCGCGGCCAGATAGATGCCAATGGCGTAGCCGGTGCCGAAGGCGCTGTAGAGGGCTAAGGCGATGATGGGGGAAAGGGACCCTGCGATCAACGAGGCCAGGTTGTAGGCCACTGACGTGCCGCTGTAGCGGACGTCGGTAGGGAAGAGTTCAGAGAAGAAGGCGCCGATCACTGAGCTGTACGCGGCGAAGATCAGCAGGCCACCAACTGCAGCGGCGACGATGCCCCACGCCTGCCCCGTGTTGAGCAAGGCGAAGAAGGCGAAGGCCCACACCACCGTGGCGATCGAGGCTCCGATCATGATGGGCTTGCGGCCCACCCGGTCGGCATAGAGGGCCAGGATGGGAATGGCGACGACGGCGACTGCCTGGCCGATCATGACGGCGGTCAAACCCGTTTGCCGCGGCTGGCCCATGATCTGGGTGACGTAGGTGATGATGAACAGCGAGTAGATGTAGAAACCGGCGTTCTCGCCCATGCGGCTGCCGGTGGCGATGAAAATTTCGCGCCAGTTGCGGCGGAACAGGATGGCCAGGGGCATTTTGCGTTCCGTTGCTGCCTCAGCTTCGCGCTTGCGCTGTGCTTCCTTGAACAGCGGGGTTTCCTGGACATAGAGCCGCAGGACAAGTCCGATGATGACCAGAAGCGCGGACAGTCCGAAGGCGATACGCCAGCCCCAGGCAAGGAATTCGCTTTCAGGCATGGTGGCAGCCAGGACAGCCAGGACGCCGGCTGCCATGAGGTTGCCGAGGGGCGGGCCCATGTTGGGCCATGATGACCAGAACGCCCGGCGGGAGCTGTCATTGCTGTGCTCGGAGACGAGGAGGACGGCGCCGCCCCATTCTCCGCCGAGTGCGAAACCCTGGACCAGGCGCAGCAGCAGGAGCAGCAACGGTGCTGCCAAGCCGATTGCCGCGTAGGCGGGGATGAAGGCAATGAGGGCGGTGGCGATTCCCATGAGCATGAGGCTTGCCACCAGCGTTGCCCGGCGCCCGTGCTTGTCGCCCAAGTGGCCCAGCACGATCGCGCCGAGCGGCCGGGCCAGGAAGCCGGCTGCAAATGTACCCAAGGCGAGCATGGTTCCTACCAGGGGATCGTCCGTGGGGAAGTAGAGCTTGTTGAAAACCAATGCGGCGGCAGTGCCATAGAGAAAGAAGTCGTACCATTCAACGGCCGTTCCGGCCAGGCTCTAAGCTGCCACTACCGGCAGGCTTGAGTGCTTCTGTTGCCTCAGTTCTGCCTCCTTCAAATCGGTCATGTGGGGATCCTTTTGCGGGTGGGGACCTGGCCCTGGGGGAATGGCTCGGCCGGTCTTCCACGGAGATGAGGGGTTCCAAATCAGTGAGGGGGATCACTGAACTATGACTGTAGACTAGTTGTATACAACCTGTCTATACCCAATGTGCGTGAATGCGACTCGTATACTGGGCATCGCGAGAAAGGCTCTCCATGATCCAGACGACTCCCACTGCACAGTCGCAGCCCGAGGTGGCCTACCAGTGGATGAAAAGCTATATCTCCGCGATTCCGCGGGATGAGGAAACCTTCCTCAATGAGGCAGTCCTCGCCAAGTCCACCGGAACCTCAAGAACCCCTGTCCGCGAGGCACTTCTGCGGCTCGAGGCGGAAGGTTTCGTCAAGCGCATTCCGCACAAGGGCGCGTACGTTCCGCCCATCTCGGACCCGGACGTGCGGGCCATCCTGCAGGCGCGGTCAGTGGTGGAGAAGTGGGCCGTCCTTGCCCTGGAGTCCATGCCGGAGAGCCAGCTCGATGCCTTCCAACGCATCATTGACCAGCAGCGGGATGCCAAGGATGACCCCGCGCGGTTCATCGAGCTGGACACCGAATTCCACACCCTCATGGTCCGCGCCGGTGCCAACCCAATCCTCGCCGACTTCTACGCCTCCTTGAGGCAGCGGCAACTCAGGATCGGTGTCCGCGCTGTAACGCAGGAGACCGACCGCGCCGGGGACGTGCTCCGGGAGCATCAGTTGATCGTGGACGCCCTCCGCAGCCGCAGCCTTGAAGCCGCTCATCAGGCCATTGATGCGCACCTGGAATCCACCCGGTGGGCTGTCATCGGGTACTAGTCCTCGCTGTGGAGTTCCCGTTGCCTGGCGCTGAGCAGCTCAAGCTCAGGCCGGGCGGCCACGAACCGTTCAACGGCGTCGAGCACTTCCCCCAGGTGACCGTGGTCCGGTGACACCAGAGCCGCGCCAATCAGGGCGCGGCGGTGTTGGTCCTGAAGGCCGGTCTCCGAAGCCGAGACCTCGAAGCGGCGCTTGAGCTCGGCCAGCAGGGGGCGCACGAGTGAGCGCTTTTCCTTGAGGCTATGTACGTCGCCCAGAAGCACGTCGAATTCGATCCAGCCGATCCACATGGCTTAAGTATCCTGTGCCCTTCCGTGCGTTTCTTGATCAAATCTTGAGGAAACGCCGCAGGGAGATTGAGCGAACCGGCCCACACTGAAACCACGGATCACCCAGGGGGGAGTCGAGCGAACATGGGGACAGTTCCCGGCACGTACAACACGTGGAACAGCGCTGTTTTGACAGGACCATTGCCATGGTAGAAATTGGCGTGGGACCAAGTGGCAGGAGCTAAACCATGGTGCTCGACGCGTTCTCAGTGAGGGTAGCCCTTGGAGTAGTCACTTTGACCCTCTTTGTGCTGTTCATAGCTTCGTATCGACGGACCAAGTCGTCCTACGCGGGCTGGTGGGCAATCGCCCTGCTGGAGTACATGCTCGGCAACGCAGCGTTCCTGCTGAACGGCACCACGCACCAGCTCTGGGCCAACCCCGTGGGCAACGTCCTGGTTGTGGCCGGGTCCTTCAGCGTGTGGGCAGGAGCCAGGACCCTAAGGGACCTCAAAGCCGCACCCTGGCTGTTGGCCGTAGCCCCTGCCATCACCGCTGTTGCTTCGGTCCTGGAGAACCCGGCAACGAACGTGTGGTCCGGAGGCTCCGTCTACCTGGCGATGATGACCTTGGGCATAGCCCTCGCTGCCCGCGATTTGTGGCTCATCCAGGGAACACATTCACACCTTCACAGGGGCTTGTCCATGGCGGCTGGCCTCCTGGCCATCTATTACCTGGGCCGGTGGGGCGTCTACACCATGGAAGGCCCGGGGAGCGCAACGTTCAGGACCTACTTCGGACCAGCCCCCTCGGGCCTGATTTCGCTGGTCCTGCTGGTCACGGTTTCCTTCAGCATGACGGCGCTGAGCAGCGACCAGTTGATCAAGGGCCTGCGTGAAAGGGCCAGCCGGGACCACCTGACCGGGCTGCTCAACCGCGGGACTTTCCTTGACCTCGCCGGCACAGAGCTCAAGCGGCTGCACGGCACCGAATCGGGCGCCGCCGTCGTGCTCGCCGATCTGGACCACTTCAAGGCGGTCAATGACGAGCACGGCCACCGTGCCGGTGACGCAGCACTGAAGGCTTTCGCCGAAGCCTGCAAGGCGAGCGTGCGGTCCACTGACCTGGTGGGCCGCTACGGCGGCGAAGAATTCGTACTTTTCCTGCCCGGAGCCACCCAGGAACGGGCAGAAAACATCGCGGCGGAAATCAGCCGCCGGATGTCCAGCATGGAAGTGCCCGGTGGCGGCGCATTCCCCACTGTCAGCTACGGAGTCACATCCAGCACTCCGGCCACTGCGGACCTCAGCTTCATGATCGAAGTTGCCGACGCAGCCCTTTACAGCGCCAAAGCGCAGGGACGAAACAGAATTGTCGGAGCAGACCGCCTCGGGGCGGCAACTATCGCTGATGAGGCACGGTCATGACCATCAACCAACTCACCAACAAGATCCAGATCCAGCACAACCGGGAACTGGCCACCTTCCGCCAGGACATCACCAGTCCTCCTTACCAGGCCGGCACTGCCACCGCGTTGAACACGGCCAGGCGCTCGGTGCGGATGAACCCGGTCAACTCTGTGGAGGACGGCAACGCCAACCTGACCATAGTCGCGGATGTCCAGGGATTGGCGTGGTTCACAGCAGACAAGGGCCTGTTGGGAAGCTGCATCACTCTCTCCATCGCCGGTCATCGCCGCAACACCGGAACCCGGCTGGCACTGCCGTTGGCGGAGTGCGATGCCTGGATTGAGGCTATCCTGGGCGGCTCGTGGATCACGCACGTTTACCGTTCGGGAACGGCGGCCGCGCCCGACGGAAAGCTCGACGTGGCATCGTATCGGCTTTTCCTGGACGAGCGGAGCAACCCCGTGGCCAAGCCCAAGTCCGTGGTTGACGACAGCTTGCGCCGGTTGGAACTATCTTGAGCGCCAAGGGCAAGCTTCGCCAGGCGGGCCTGGCCGTAACCCGTGAGGGGTTTACGGATTCCCTGACGGGCCTTGGCAACAGGCTTGCCCTTGAAGATGCATTGCTCCAGGCGCAAGCCCAAGCCCAGGAAAGCGCAGGTCGGGGCAGCCCGGCACCTGCTTTGCTGCTGCTGGACCTGGACGGTTTCAGGGATCTCAAGAAGTCCCTCGGGCATGCAGCTGCGGACCAGATCCTCATGACGGTTGCCATGCGGATCAGCTCCGCTGTGGGGGAGAACGACGTCGTAACGCGCCTCGGCGGCGACGAGTTCGCAGTGCTTTTGCCCGCCACCCCACTTGCCAGGGCGACCGCGGCCGGGAACCGTATCCTTGCCGCGCTGGAAGCGGATATCGACCTTGGAAACGAAACGGTCCGGTGCAGGGCCAGCATGGGCCTCCGGGTCGCAGAACCCCATCAAGCGCCCGGCGACATTCTGCTGGAGGCCGATATGGCACTCGAAGAAGCGCGTGCGGAAGGCCGCAACAAGGTCAAGAACTTCGATCCCGCCACCCTCCTTGCCCGCCAACTCCAGCGTCAGATCGTGGGCGAACTGGGTCATGCAATCGACTCTGACCAGTTGGTGCTGTACTACCAGCCCATCGTCGAGCTGGCGACGGGGCGCCTCCAAGGCAGCGAAGCACTGGTCCGTTGGAACCACCCGGAGCACGGACTCATCATGCCGGACCGGTTCATTCCCATCGCCGAAGCCTCCGGCCTGATCGCGAAACTGGGGCGCTGGGTCCTTCGCAGTTCCGTCGCGCAACTGGCAACCTGGCGGCGTGACCCGGAAACAGCGCACCACGACTTCACCATGCGGATCAATGTTTCGGCTCCGGACCTGCAAAGCTTGGAGTTCGTGGACGATGTTCGCGATGCATTGTCAGGAGCTGGGCTGCCGCCGGAATCCTTGGTCCTTGAACTCACCGAGAGCGCCATCATCCAGAATAACGAACTGGATCGTTACACCCTCATGAGCCTGCACCGGCTGGGCGTGGGCCTCGAAATCGACGATTTTGGCACCGGCTATTCCTCCATGGGGTATCTCCGAAAACTCCCCGTGGACCACGTGAAAGTGGACCGGGAGTTCGTGCGGGACCTGGGCAAAGACGAAACGCAATTGAAGTTCCTGGCAGCTATCCAGCAAGTGATCCGTTCATGTGGCCTGGACGGCATCTGGGAGGGAATCGAAACAGCGGAGCAAGCCGAGGCGCTGCGCAGCATCGGCTGTACCAGTGGGCAAGGGTATTACTTCGGGCGCCCTGTGCCTGGTCCGGAGTTCACGGAGCAGCTGAAGCGCCAGAGGGCGTGGCCCGGGTAAACCCCTGCAGACACGCGCAAGGCCCCGGCGCTGGGAGAGCGCCGGGGCCTTGCAACGTTGGCTGTGACTAGCCGAAGTACTTGGGCAGCGTGCCTTCGTGTGCCTCGCGGAGGGCGTCGAGCGAAAGCTCGTCCACACCGTTGATCTCCAGCTTGCCGCCGGCGGCGTCAACAACGCCGATCCGGAGGTGGGCGAAGCCGCGGGCGGTGCACATGTCCTTGAAGCGGACTTCCTCCGAGCGCGGCACGGACACGATGGCCCGGGCCTGGGACTCGGAGAACAAGGCCGTGAACAGGTCCACGCCGTCACGCTCCATGAGTTCCTCAAGGGCGATGCGGGCGCCGACGCCGTAGCGCAGCGAAGACTCAACCAAGGCAGCCGCTAGGCCACCTTCGGAGAGGTCGTGGGCTGCGTCGACCATACCGTCACGCGAAGCGTTGATCAGGATCTCGCCCAGTGCACGCTCAGCCGCGAGGTCAACCTTCGGCGGCAGGCCGCCGAGGTGTCCGCGCAGGTTGGACCACTCAGAACCGTCCAGCTCAGCTGCCGTGGTACCCAGCAGGTAGATGGCCTGGCCATCTTCGCGCCAGCCCGACGGCGTGCGGCGGGCGACGTCGTCGAGCTTGCCCAGGACTGCCACCACGGGTGAGGGGTGGATCGGCGTGGTGCCGGTCTGGTTGTACAGGGAGACGTTGCCGCCGGTGACGGGGACGCCGAGCTCCATGCAGGCATCCGAGAGCCCACGGATGGCTTCGGCGAGCTGCCACATGACGTCCGGGTCTTCGGGGGAACCGAAGTTCAGGCAGTCGCTGACGGCCATCGGAACGGCGCCGGAGGTGGCGACGTTGCGGTAGGCCTCGGCCAGTGCCAACTGTGCACCCTGGTACGGGTCCAGGTAGGTGTAGCGGCCGTTGGCGTCGGTGGCCAAGGCAACGCCCAGGCCCGTTTCCTCGTCAACGCGGACCACGCCGGCGTCATCCGGGAATGCCATGGCAGTGTTGCCGCCGACGTAGCGGTCGTACTGCTTGGTGATCCAGGACTTGCTGCACATGTTGGGCGAGGCAACGAGCTCGGTGACAGCTGCTGCCAGCTCGGACGGAGCTGACGGACGGCCGGCGTCCTCGACGGAACCGGTGAAGGCGTTTGCCTGGACCGAGTCCTGCCACTCCGGGCGGGCGAACGGGCGGTCGTAGACCGGACCGTCGTGCGCAACGGTGCGGGGATCGACGTCGACGATTACTTCGCCTTCCCAGGTGATGATGAGGCGGCCGGTATCGGTCACTTCACCCAACCAGGAGTACTCCACGGCCCACTTGTCCATCACGGCCTCGAACGCTTCCACGTTCTCCGGCGTGACGATTGCCATCATGCGTTCCTGCGACTCGGACATGAGGATCTCGCCCGGGGTCAGCGTGGGGTCGCGCAGAAGGACGGAGGTCAGCTCAACCTGCATACCGCCGTCGCCGTTGGAGGCGAGCTCGGACGTGGCGCAGGAGATGCCTGCGGCGCCGAGGTCCTGGATGCCCTCAACCAAGGAACCCTTGAAAAGTTCGAGGCAGCACTCGATGAGCACCTTCTCGGCGAAGGGATCGCCCACCTGGACGGCGGGGCGCTTGGACGGCTTGGAGTCATCGAAGGACTCGGAGGCGAGCACCGAGGCGCCGCCGATTCCGTCGCCACCGGTGCGGGCACCGAAGAGGACAACCTTGTTGCCCTTGCCGGAGGCGTTGGCCAGGCGGATGTCCTCGTGGCGCATAACGCCAACGGCCAGCGCGTTCACCAGCGGGTTGCCCTGGTAGACGGAGTCGAACACCATTTCGCCGCCGATGTTCGGCAGGCCGAGGCAGTTGCCGTAGCCGCCGATACCTGCGACCGCGCCGTGCATGACGCGGGCGGTGTCCGGGTGGTCGATCGCGCCGAAGCGGAGCGGATCCATGACGGCAACCGGGCGGGCACCCATGGAGATGATGTCGCGGACGATGCCGCCGATGCCGGTAGCTGCGCCCTGGTAAGGCTCAACGAACGACGGCGAGTTGTGGGACTCGATCTTGAACGTTACGGCCCAGCCGTCGCCCAGGTTGGTCACACCGGCGTTCTCGCCGATGCCCACCAGCATGTCCTTCTTCATTTCCTCGGTGACCTTCTCGCCGAACTGGCGGAGGTGGTTCTTGGAGGACTTGTAGGAGCAGTGTTCGCTCCACATCACCGAGTACATGGCCAGTTCGGCGCCGGTGGGGCGTCGGCCCAGGACCTTGACGATCTCGTCGAACTCATTCTGCTTCAGGCCGAGTTCGGCCCAGGGCAGTTCCGTATCCGGGGTCCCGGCAGCATGTTCAACGGTGTCGATGTTGAACTTCTTGGTGGTTTCCGTGGTCACTTGTCGCCTCCCACAATCTTGGTCAAAACGGAGGTGAAGAAACCGAGGCCGTCGGTGTCGGAGGTTGCTCCATCGAGCGATTCCGGGCCGAACCCTGCCTCAACAGCGTGCTCCGGGTGCGGCATGAGGCCCACCACGTTGCCGGCGGCGTTGGAGATACCGGCGATGTCGCGGCGGGATCCGTTGGGGTTGAAGCCGACGTAGCGGAACACCACGCGGCCCTCGGCCTCAAGGGCATCCAGGGTCTTCTCGTCAGCGATGTACTGGCCGTCCTGGTTCTTGAGCGGCACGACGATTTCCTGGCCATCGGCGTAGTCCACGGTCCAGGCGGTGTTGGCGTTTTCCACACGCAGCGTCTGGTCGCGGCAGATGAACTTCAGGTGGTCGTTCTTGATCATGGAACCGGGCAGCAGGTGCGACTCGGTCAGGATCTGGAAGCCGTTGCAGATGCCCAGGACAGGCAGCTTGGCGTCGGAGTTGGCGGCATCGATGATCTTGGACATCAGCGGCGCGAACCGGGAGATGGCGCCGGCGCGGAGGTAGTCGCCGTAGGAGAAACCACCGGGAATGATGACGGCGTCAACGTCCTTTAGGGCATCGGCGTCGCTGTTTCCATGCCATAGCGAAACCGCCGTGCCACCGGCGAGACGCACTGCACGGGCGGCATCGCGGTCGTCCAGGGTACCGGGGAAGGTGACGACGCCGATCTTGGCGCCTGCCAAGCGGGGCTCTGCGGCGACGGCCACGGCCTCGCCAATCAGGGGGATGGAAGTCATGTCAGGCCTCGACGACCTCAACGTTGACGACATCTTCGATTACCGGGTTGGAGAGCAGCGTCTCGGCAGCTTCGCGGGCCTGGGCCAGGATGGCCTCGGTTACTTCGCCGTCAACGGTCAATTCGAAGCGCTTGCCCTGGCGGACTGCGCTGAAGCTGTTGAAGCCGAGGCGGGGCAGTGCGCCCACAATGGCTTTCCCCTGGGGGTCCAGAATCTCGGGCTTGGGCATGACGTCAACGACGATCCGGGGCATCCGGTAACTCCTGTGCGTGAGTTGGGTGAACCTTTAAATAAGGCTGCCGCGGAGGGTGCCGTCTCACGCCGTACAGCCGCGTTCGAACTGTGTCCTGAAAACGGTGTCCTGAAACGGTGTGGGGGCGCTCCGCGAGCTTGCACACCCATCTTACCGGGAGTGGCGCACATACCCTATTCAGCCCGATTCCGCGAGGAGCCCCCGCCGATTCGCGGGAAATTCCCTGCGGGCAAAGCCCGACGCCGGTATGGCAGCAGGTGCCGCGCCTCACTAGGATTACGGCATGGCTGAGAAACCGAAATCCATGGTGCTGGGCGTTATGGCAGCAGCTGTTTTTGCCGGGTTGGGACGGATGGTCGTGCAGAAAATCAAGGCGGACAAAGCTGCCAGGGAGAACCTGGTCACGGCACCTTTGGACCAGGAGACCCGGGAGAAAATCAGCCGTGCCGTCCGGACGCCCGGTAATTAGCCAACGCACAAATGCGCTAATCGAGCGGGTGAAACGCCGGACTACCGGCGTATTTTGGGTACTACATGCGGGTCCCGGACTCCGGGATCTTCAGGACCCGAACCAGGAGGAACAATGACCGACCACATTGCCGAAGTATCCGCCTGTAGCGTTGGCAGTTGCGGCTTCAACCACGACGGCTGCACCGCCTTTGGAATCACTATCGGTGGAACCCAGGACCACGCGTCATGTGCCACCTTCATCGACACGAACGCCATGGGCGGCCTCCCCAAGGTCCTGGCCCACGTGGGCGCCTGCCAGCGCTCGGAGTGCGTCCATAACAACAACCTCATGTGCGAGGCACACGATGTGCGGGTTGGTCCGGGTGCCGACTCGGCCGACTGCCTGACGTACGAGCACTCCTGACCCTCCAACTGCGAAAGCGGGTACGTCCAGCGCGGACGTACCCGCTTTTTTCGTGCCCACCGGCCCGGTTGGGCTCAGCCGGCGACTTGGTTGGTCAGCTCCCGTCCTTCTTTCAGGGCGGCAATGTTAGCCAGGACCAATGCAGATGAGCCCTTGGGGCGGTTGCCGGCGACGTGCGGAGTGATGATCAGGTTGGGGGCGGTCCACAGGGGAGAGTGGGAAGGCAATGGTTCGGTCTTGGTGACATCCAGCGCGGCTGCGCGGAGCCGGCCTTCTGCCAGCGCGGCCTGCAAGGCGTCCTCGTCCACGGTGGCGCCGCGGCCCACGTTAACGAACACCGCCGTTTTCGGCAGTGAAGCAAGTACGTCCGCGTTCAAGGAATTCGCCGTTTCCGGAGTGGCAGGCAGGATCGAGATCAGCACATCCGTGGTCTTTAGGACCTCGTGGAGCTCCGATGTAGCGACCACCGGGAATCCGTAGCGTTCCCCGGCGGAATTCGCGACGCCGGTGACACTCGCGCCCAGCGCGGCCAACAAGGGTGCGAGCCGCCCGGCGATGGAACCGAACCCCCAAATGGTGACCTTGGCGCCGTCGAGCGTGTAAAGCTGTTCGGTTTCCGGCGCGGACTGTGCCACGTTGTAGTCGCGGTCCCAAGTGGAGGACCTCTGTGCCTCGAGCAGGGTGTCCAGGCGACGCACCGCTGCGAGTACCAGGGCGAGGGCGTGCTCTGCTACGGGTCCATCGTGGAGTGACCGGCCCGAGGTGATGGCCACGTCGTCACCGAAACCGGCGGCGAGGACCGAGTCGGGACCGGCGGCCAGCGTCTGGACCAGGCGCAGGCGGGTCAAGCGCCGGGCGGCGTCGCTGAGGTTGTCCGCGGTGTTTTGCCAGACCACCAGGACTTCGGCGTCCGTGTGCTCGTCGGGAATCGCTTGGTCGGCCTGGTAGCTGACCACGTCGTCCCCGATCGTGGAGAGGTCCAGGGCGATGGTGTTGGGGACGAGGATCTTCACTGCGCAGCTCCATTACTGGGGGATTTCCGGTACCTCCCTGACGCTACCCCTACAGCCTCTGCGGTCGCATGGCCTGCGTCATGTCTGGCAATGTGACGCGAAGCACTTTATGGTTGTAGGACGTTCGACGTGGCACGTAACACGAATAGTCATGTTGGATCGATCCCGCCGTTTCGAAAGGACTCTGGATTTGAGATCCCCTGCACTCTCCTTCGTACGAATATCCGCTGTTGGCGCCTTGGCGGCCGGCCTCATCGCCGGCCTTGGGGCCCCGGCCCAGGCCGCCCCCATCCCGCCCAGCGACCCCTCGATTGCCCCGGGTAACTTCAGCGAAACCAACCTCGCCGCCGACCGGACGGCAGCCAACTTCTTCTACCGCATCCCCGCGCTGACCTACCTTGCCAACAACGTTGTTCTCGCAGCGTGGGACGGCAGGCCGGGTTCTGCTGCGGACGCCCCCAACCCCAACTCGATCGTCCAGCGCCGCAGCACCGATGGCGGCAGGACCTGGGGGGCCGGTACAAGTCATCGCCGCCGGGCACGTGGCCGATTCAACCGGCCCGAAGTATGGCTACAGCGACCCCTCGTATGTCTACGATGTCGAAGCCAATAAGGTGTTCGCTTTCTTTGTTTACTCGAAGGACCAGGGTTTTGGCGGCAGCCAGTTCGGCAATGACGACGCGGACCGCAACGTCATTTCTTCGGCGGTCATCGAATCCACGGACGGCGGCATCACCTGGAGCCAGCCGCGGCTCATCACCAACGTCACCAAACCCGGCAGCAGCAAGGCCAATCCCGCGGCAGGCGATGTCCGTTCCAACTTCGCCTCTTCCGGTGAGGGCATCCAACTCAAGTACGGGCAGTACAAGGGCCGGCTGATCCAGCAGTACGCGGGCGATGTACGCCAGGCCGACGGGACCAACAAAATCCAGGCCTACAGCGTCTATTCCGACGATCACGGGGCAACCTGGCAAAAGGGCGCCAACGTCGGCGATCGCATGGACGAGAACAAAACCGTGGAGCTCTCCGATGGCCGGGTGCTGTTGAACTCCCGGGATAATGCCAACCAGGGCTACCGGAAGGTGGCCATTTCAACGGACGGCGGTGCCACCTACGGTCCCGTCACCCAGGACACCGAACTGCCCGATCCCGCCAACAATGGTTCGATTTCGAGGATGTTCCCGACCGCCCCGCAGGGTTCCTCGGACGCGAAAAAACTCATCTTCACCAATGCCAACTCCAAGACCGGCCGCGAGAACGTCTCCGCCCGGGTGTCCTGCGACGACGGCGCCACCTGGCCCGGAGTGCGCACCGTCCGCTCCGGGTTCTCCGCCTACTCCACGGTGAGCCGGCTTGAGGACGGCAAATTCGGGGTGCTGTACGAGGGCAACTACACCGACAACATGCCGTTCGCCACCTTCGACGACGCCTGGCTGAACTACGTTTGCGCGCCGCTCTCCGTCCCGGCTGTGACCACCCAACCCGGTGCAACCCAGCAGGTCCCGGTGACCGTAACCAACCAGGAAGCCACGACGCTTAACGGTGCCAACGCGACGGTTTACACCCCCTCCGGCTGGACCGCCACCACAGTGCCCGTGCCGTCCCTGGCCCCGGGGGCTTCGACAACCGTCAACGTCGCACTCACGGCCCCGGCCAACGCCAGCGGTCCCCAGAACCTGAACGCTGCCTTCACGACGTCGTACGGCCGGGTCTCGCAATACACCTTTACGGCCACCGTACCGGTGGCGCCGCAGGTGGGCCTCACCATCACGGGTACCGCTCCCGCCCGCGACGTCGTGGCAAGTCCTTACCAAGCCGGCGAATCCTTGACCTACAACTTCAACGTCAAGAGCACCGCCAATGTCACGGCCAACTCGGTACCGCTTTCCGGCAGCTTCGACTCCGGTTTCCTCCCGCCGTCGGCCCCTAACTGCCGCTACAACAACCTGGCCGCCGGGGCCGGCTACAACTGCACCATGGCCAAGCACATCATCACGGCAGCCGACGTCGACCGCGGCTACTTCGTGCCCGAGGCGAGTTTCAGCATCACGGCCAGTACGACGCCGTCGCTTACCAAGACGGTGACGTTCACGGGCGCTGCAGTCGCCCTGCGTGACGGGCTCCTGGCAGCGGACATCAGCGGTGCGCGTGCCGATACCGGGCGTGACCTTGCAACCCAGCCCTATGCGGCGGGTGACCAAGTCCCTTACACGTTCACCGTCAAGAACACGTCTCCCGTTGCGGAGAAGGTTGTGCCTACCGCCGGTAACTTCAGTCCGTTCCTGCCGGAGGGGGCGGGCAATTGCCGGTACTCGTCGTTGCCCGCAGGGCAGAGCTACCAGTGCACTACGCCACGGCATACCGTAACCGCTGCCGAGGCTGCGCAGGGATTCTTTGTTCCAGCCACCACGTGGGAAGTCAGTGCGGCGGGGCAAAGCACCAAGACCTACCAAATCAATGGGGGAGAGGTGGACTTGAAGGTACGGGACGCTGCACTTTCAGCTACCGTTGCAGCCGAGTGGGCGGACGCTGACGGTGACCGCTACGCCAGCGTGGGGGACCCCGTGACGTACACGTTCACCGTGGGCAATGCCGGGAATGTGGCGGTGACAGGGGTGGAGGCTCCTGATGCCGGGATTTCCGTGGCTGCCCTTGCTGCGGGCGACACGGTTTCCGCGACGCGTGAGCACGTGCTGACAGCCACCGACGTGGCGGCTGGTTCGCTGGCTGCGGTGGCCTTTGACGTGACAGCGCGGAACGGTTCTGCGGAGGTTGCCGCATCCGCGTCCGGCGACGCCTTGGAATTGAAGGTCCAGCCTGCGCAGCCTTCCTACGAGCCTTCGCTAGTTGTCCAGGACCTTGATGGGCAGGTTGCACCGTTCGATCTGGGGACTGCGGACAAATACCGCAACGGTCAGAAGGTTGTTTTGAAAGGCCTGGAATACGGGCAGTGGTACTACGTGTACCTCAACAAGAACAGCTACCGCGTTGGCTGGATTTTCCCCACCACTGATAACGCCGTTGAATTCATTCTTCCCCCGGATGTGAAAAATGGGCGGGACGATGTTGTGGTGCTGGATCAGGACGGCAAGCAGGTTTCCTTTGACAGGCTGCAAGTGACGCCGAAGGGCTGATTGTTGGGGAGGGCAGCCGCAGACCATGGTCTGCGGCTGCCGTTCTTTATTCTTCACATAGGCTCACGCGCGGCGTGTGACAAGACAAATTCCTTTCAATGTGCTGTATGTCATATTTCCCTCTCGCTCTGTACTGTGTGACTCGGTTGGTTGCGGCATTTTGACAGGACCTGTCAAAAACGCAACCATCTCCAGTTGACAGGTCCAGGGCGATGGTGCCCGGTCCTCCCCAGTGAAAGGTGCAACCACTCGTGAAACCACAAGGAAAGAGCTTCGTCAGAAGCGGGGGGCTTCGGAAGGCAGCGGCATTGGCCGTGGGCCTTCCATTGCTGCTCTCTTCCATGGCGATGCCTGCCCAAGCGGCTCCGTCAACAGAGAACGCCCCGGGTAACGTAGGGGCGGTGGCCAAGAAGAACCTTGACCCCAACGCCTACAAAGACGGCCGCTACATGGTGGTCCTGGCCGAAAAGCCCGCCGCTACCTACGACGGCGGTACCCAGGGTCTTGCGCCGACCAAACCGGAGGAGGGCAAGAAGCTCGACGCCGACAGTAACGAAGTCAAGCAGTACCAGTCGCACCTGCAGCAGAAGCAAAAAGAGGTTGCGCAACAGGAAAACGTCAAAATCCAGCGTGAGTTCACCACCGCGGTTAATGGCTTCAGCGCCAACCTGACAGCGGACCAGGCCATCAACCTCGCAAAAGATCCGAAGGTGTTGCTGGTCGCCCCGGACACGCAGAACTCTCCGGACTACTCCACCACGGACTTCCTGAAGCTCAGTGGCCCCAATGGAACCTGGAACACCCAGTACGGTGGCGTGGACAACGCCGGTAAGGGCACTGTTGTTGGTGTCATCGACACCGGCTACACCCCGTCCAACCCGTTCTTCGCCGGCGAGCCGGTAGGGCCCCTGGTCGGCAACCCGCAGGTGGGGGTCCCGTACCGCACCAACGACGGCAAGATCGCCATGTTGAAAGCCGACGGCGAGACGTTCGTTGGCGAATGCCAGGCCGGAACCGGCACGGGCGCAGACTATGACGGCAGCGCCTGCAACTCCAAGGTCCTCAGCACCCACTACTTCGCAGACGCCTTCCTGGAAACCGTCCCGCCGGAAAACCGGGATCCCAAGGAAGTCATCTCCCCGGTTGACGTGGACAGCCACGGAACCCACACGGCCAGTACCGCCGCCGGTAACGCCAACGTTGAGGCGACAGTGGACGGCCGCAGCTTTGGCACCACCAGCGGTATTGCACCCGCCGCAAAACTCTCCATCTACAAGGTTTGCTGGGAAGACACCGACCCCGCCACGGGCGGCTGCTACGGTTCCTCGTCCATCGACGCAATCGAGCAGGCCATCCTGGACGGCGTGGATGTACTGAACTACTCCATCTCGGGTTCCACCACCTCAACCACGGACCCTGTATCCCTGGCCTTCCTCTCAGCCGCTTCAGCCGGCATCTTCGTGGCGACCTCCGCCGGCAACTCTGGTCCGACCGCCAGCACGGTCAACCACGGAGCACCGTGGCTGACCACGGTTGCCGCAACCTCCTTCTCGCAGGAACTGCAGGGAACGGTCGAATTCTCCGACGGCAGCAAGTTCCGCGGAGCGAGCATCATGAACAAAGAGGTGAGCGGGGCCGGCGTCGTACTCTCCACCAATGCCGCCAGCGGTACCGGCAACGCCGCCCTCTGCGCTCCTGGGTCGCTTGACCCTGCCAAGGTGAGCGGCAAGGTTGTGGTCTGTGACCGTGGCGTTGTTGACCGTACCGCCAAGAGCGCCGAAGTCCTGCGTGCGGGCGGTGTGGGCATGATCCTGGTGAACCTCACAGCATCCTCCCTGGACACGGACAAGCACGCTGTCCCCACCGTCCATGTGAACCCGCCTGCAACCCAGGCCATCAAGGACAAGGTAACGGCCAACCCGGCCATCACCGTCTCACTGCTCAACCGAGACACCACCGGGCTGCCTCTTGAGGCACAGCCGCAGGTCGCAGGCTTCTCATCCCGCGGGCCGCTCCTGGCCACCGACTCCGACCTCCTGAAGCCGGACGTTTCCGCTCCCGGTGTGGCTATCCTTGCAGGTGTCTCGCCGATCGGAACCGGAGGTGACAACTTCGGGTTCCTGTCCGGTACGTCCATGGCCTCGCCGCATGTCGCCGGTTTTGGTGCGCTGATCCTGTCCAAGAACCCCACGTGGTCGCCGGCTGCCGTGAAATCGGCCATGATGACCACGGCCGGGCAGGTGAAGTTGGCCAACGGCGCCCCGAACACGGATGTCTTCGCCACCGGTGCAGGGCAGGTCGATCCGGCCAAGGTCCTGTCCCCGGGCCTCGTGTACGACAACACCACCGAGGACTACCTGAAGTTCGTCCAGGGCACTGGTATGGACCTTGGCATTCCGGGCCTTGGCACCACGGCGGCCCGCGACGTGAACGTCCCGTCGTTCGCCTTGGGCAACCTTGCCGGCAAGATCGAGGTAACCCGAACCGTCACGGCGCTGACCCCGGGCCTTTACCGGGCCTCGGTCAACGTCCCGGGCGTCGACGTCAAGGTCACCCCATCCGTGCTGAACTTCAGCAAGGCCGGTGAAAAGCGCTCGTTCAAGGTGCAGTTCGAGAACAAGAGCGCGGCACTGGGACAGTTCGCCATGGGCTCGCTGAGCTGGCAGGGAGCGAACAAGACCGTAACCTCGCCGATCGCCGTCCGGCCGCAGTCCGTCATCGCGGACAAGGCGCTCGCCTTCACGGGAACCGGTCCCAACGGCTCGGGCACCATCAACATCACCTCCGGCACTAACCTGCCGGTGGGTGTCACAGTCGATGGCCTTTCCAAGGCTGATTCCTCGGCCATTGAACTGGTTCCGGGTCCGTTTGCGGGCGAGACCAATGCTTCGAACTTCGTGAAGAAGGTGACCGTGGGCGAGGGCAGCGCGTTGGCCAAATTCTCGGTCATTTCCTCCAGCGACGCAGCGGACTTCGACATGCTGGTCCTGACCCCGTCCGGACAGCAGCTCCCGTCGGCCACGGCCTCGGCCAGTGAGTCCGTGACCGTGCCCAACCCGGCACCGGGTGATTACTACATCTTCGCCAACCTCTACGCCAGCCCCAACAACCAGCCGACCAAGGCCACCGTTGACGCTGCCGTCCTGGGTGCGAACGAGGGCAACGCAACGGTGACGCCGAACCCGATCAAGCTGGCCAACGGCAAGCAAGGCACCATCTCGCTGAACTGGAAGAACCTGGAACCGGGTTCCTACATCGGCCGGCTGACCTTCGCCGGAACCAGTGAGCCGAGCTTCGTCACAGTAGTGGTGAGCCAGGGTACGGCAGTGGTGATTCCGGACGAGGAAGACCCAAAGAAGGACAAGAAGAACCGCGGCAAGATCCGTGGTGACGAACCGACCCAGGAAAACAACGCCGGCTGATCCCGGTTCCTGAACAACGGCAGTGGCCGGTGGGATGTCCCACCGGCCACTGCTGCGTTCAGGTCACCTTGCCGGGATACGTTGGGTTTCGTCCAGCACGCCATCGCATGAGGCCAACAACTGCATTGCTTCGGCTGCGGGAGTGCCAGGGTCTGCGGCGTACATCAAGATGCGATGTCCGGATTCGTCCGGCGGGGTCAGGACCTCGAAGTTGAGCTCAATATCCCCAACTTCGGGATGATGCATGTACTTCAGACCGGACATGCAGTTCTCAACCGGGTGCCGTGCCCACAAAGCGGCAAATTCCTGGCTGTTCAGTGTCAGTTCGCCAACCAGCGATGCGAGCTCGGGATCCTCCGTTGCGCGGCCCGCCACTAAACGAAGTGAGGACACGGCCCGGGCAGCTTCTTCCTGCCATCGGGTGTACAGCTCCCGGGTGTGGTGATCGAGAAACAAGAGCTTCGTCATGTTGGGCCTCGTGGAAGGTGTCTCGGGAGAGGCGAAATCCAGATGGCCGGCGACCAGCCGGTGGCCGATGCGGTTCCACGCCAAGACCTCGCTGCGGCGTCCAAGGACGACGGCGGGCGTAGTGGCCATCGACTGAATGAGCCGGAGGGTGCCTGGCCTAACCTTGTCCGGCTTGGTCAGGGTCCGCCGCTTGGTTGTCCCCGGACGGGCGAGGTTGAAAAGGTGCGCGCGTTCGTCGGTGTTCAGGTTCAGTGCCCGGGCGATTGCGTCCATGACGGCCTCGGAGGCGTTGTTGCTGAGTCCCTGCTCCAGCCGCGTGTAGTAGGTATTGCTGACGCCGGCCAGCATGGCCAGCTCTTCCCTGCGGAGGCCGGGTACGCGGCGGATGCCATAGTTCAGCAGGCCAACATCCTCTGGCTGCAGGGCAGCCCTTCGGACGCGAAGGAACTCTCCAAGTTCACTCGGATTACTCATGCGCCCCATTCTGCCGGTGATGGGCAGCCTTGTCCTGTCACTGACAGTGGTAGGCAGAAGGGGGTGTGGTTGATCCTGCGGGATTCCATGAACGTGGAGTTGTGAAGATGCCGTCCGCGGACGGCAGCCCCTCCAGAGAAGGAACTTTCTATGACTACTCAACCGGATGTCAGCACGGAACCCGGTGTTGCGCCCTTGATTGAGGATGTCCAGGCGCCGGGACGGGCTCCCGAGCGGATGAGCGGCCGTCAGAGGCTGGCGCTCATTGTCCTGCTCGCGGCGAGCTTTACCCTCGCCGTCGATTTCTCCATCCTCAACGTTGCCCTCCCGGCCATCGGCGCCGACGTCGGATTCAGCCTCGAAAACCTGCAGTGGATCGCCACGGCCTTTGCGCTCTGCGCAGCCGGCCTGACGCTGCTGTTCGGGCGGGTTGCCGATATTGCCGGGCGTCGCAGGATGTTCATCATCGGTATGGCACTGCTGGGTGCGGCGTCGCTGGCCGGCGGCCTGGCGACCGACCCTGCACTGTTGCTGATCGCACGTGTTGGCCAGGGTATTGCGACGGCGATCGTGGTCCCCGCGGCGCTGTCCCTGCTGCTCGCTTCCTTCCCCGAAGGTCCGCTGCGCGACAAGGCCCTTGGGCTGAATGGTTCCTTGATGGCTGCCGGATTCACCACCGGCGCCATCCTCGGCGGGCTCTTGACGGATCTGCTCAGCTGGCGTTGGGCCTTCTTCATCAACGTGCCTGTTGCCGTCGCTGTTCTCATCATTGCCCCGATCGTCCTCGGGGAGAGCAAACCCGCCACCAAGCTGAAGCTCGACGTTCCCGGTGCGATCACAGTGACCCTCGGCCTTCTGGCCCTTGTTTTCGGTCTGACGAACGCCGCTGAACATTCCTGGACCGATCCGCTGACTTTGGGTTCAATCGCTGCAGCCGTTGTGTTGTTCGTTGCCTTCGTGGCGGTCGAACGGAAAACAGCGTCACCGTTGGTACCGCTGGACATCCTGAAGCGGTCCACGGTTGCTTGGGGAAACATCGCCGGCATTCTTGCTTTCGTCACCGAGACGTCCTTGGTATTCCTGCTGACCCTGTACCTGCAGCAGGTGCTCGGATACACCCCGCTTGGCGCCGGACTTGCCTTCGCGGTCCTCGGCCTTGGAACAGTACTTGGCGGAGTTCTCGGCCCCAAGGTCATCGGAAAGATCGGCAACAAGAAAGCCATCGTCTACGGATTCATCGTGCAGGCCGTTGCTACCGGCGCGCTGGTGCTGCTCAGCAACCACCCGGCGTCGATTGGCCTGCTGCTGGTCGCTACCTTCGTCGGCGGCGTCGCCAACCTCGTCGTCATCGTCGGCTTCATGGTCACCGCCACCTCGGGCTTGCCGGACGAGGAGCAGGGCCTGGCTACGGGGTTGGCGACCATGAGCCAGCAGATCGGCATCACCATGGGCATTCCGATCATGAGCGCCATCTTCACGGCACAGCTCCTGGCCATCGGAAACAATGCCCCTCCGGCCGTCCTCAGCGGTGTCACCACGGCCATTTGGGTGAACGCCGCGCTGTGCCTGGCCACGGCCCTGGTAGTGGCCCTGTTCCTCCGCCGCCCGGCCAAGGCAGCAAGCTAACCGCATCCCGGAGGCTCTGCGGGCACACCTTTACACGGTGCCTGCAGAGCCTCCGGTGCTGCCCAGCAGCGGGGACATGGTCTTCCAGCGTGCGATCTCGCAGCCGTCCGTGCGGCTGAAGGAGCTGTTCACCTTGCGGCCGCGGAACCAGCCGGTCACCAAGGCCGTCTGGGGTCCGCCGTACTGTTGGGTGCAGATCCGGTCCGGCCGCGGCACCGGAAAGAAGATTTCCTCGCCGAACTGTTCGACGGCGGCCAGCGCCGCATGCGCGTCCGGAAGGTTCGAGTCCAACGATCCTTCGTCCGGCGACAGGACGCCGTCGACCGACCTGAGGCGGAACTCCCTGGGCTCGGCGTCAGGTGTCTCTTTGATCGTTACCGTGAGGTCGACGTCGTAATCCGTGTTGTTTGAAACCATGGTGACCTTTCGCTGGTGGCGTCGGGTGCCTCAGGCAGCGGCCGGGAGGGCTTCCAGCAGCGGCCGCACCGCCTCAAGCACGCGGGTCCGCAGCTCCTGGGATTCGGCCGCGAAGGCCCGCTGGTACTCAACGTACTCGGCCTTGCCCTGCGGTGTCTCGATCCTGATGGGCGGGTAGCCCCATTCTTCGAGGTCGTAGGGGGACGCTTGCATGTCCATGGCGCGGATACGCCACGACAATTCAAAGCAGTCCATCACCAGCTCGCTGGGCAGCGCCGGAGCCAGTTTGTAGGCCCACTTGTACAGGTCCATGTTGGCGTGGAGGCATCCGGGCTGTTCGATGTTCCGCTGGTTTTCGCGGGTAGGGGTCAGCTCGTTGAGGGGGATGGCGTCCGGCGTATAGAAGCGGAAAGCATCGAAATGGGTGCAGCGGATGCGGTTCTTCTCCACCACCTCGTCCGTGCCGTCGCCGCCAAGCCTGAGCTGAAGGTATTCGTGCCGGAGTTCGAACTTCTCCTGCCGGTACACCATGGCCCACTCGTGCAGCCCGAAGCAGCCGAACTGAGCCGGCCGTAGGGCGGTGCCCTGCAGGATGATGCCGGCGAACCGTACAGCCTCGGCGCGTTGGTCCACGAAGCCGCGCCGGTCAAAAGTGACAGCGGGCGTTCCTGGCGGCAGTCCGACGTCGGCAAGCCCGGAGTCGTCGAGCCGGCGGTAGAACTTCCAGTCCGCGCGTTCCAAAGCGCGTTCACCGCTGAGGACCATGCCGTCGCCGGGATGCCAGCGGAGCAGTTGACCCGGCTTCTGGGTGTAGTAAGTGAAGAGGAAATCCTCCACGGGGTGCTTCTGCCCCGCGGAACGTCGGGACAGGTAAGGATCCGCGTACTTGGCGACGCGGGCTTGATGGGCAGCCTCCAGCCCGAGCCACTGCTCCTGCGGGAGGTGCCGCAGGCTAGGCTGCTCCACCACTGGCACCGAGGAGGACGCTTGCTGCGTCCCACCGTGCGATCTGGCATCCGTCAGTGCGATCGAACTTCCTGTTGACTTCGGTGCCGTCCACCGCGCCGGTCACTGTCGCGGTTTCCGGACCGCCGAACTGCATGGTGCAGTTTTGGTCAGTGGGAAGCGGTGCGGTCAGGAGGGTGGGGTGGTTTTTGAGCGCTTCGCAGGCTGCCGCCGCAGTGGGGTGCTTGCTCTCGGCTGCCGGTACGCCGCCCGTGCACACCAGTGTGTAGGTCTGCGGTGCGGCTTCCGGGGAAGCCTGGAACGTGATGGACAGCTCGGCGTTGCCTTGGCCGGGCGTGGCCGGGGGGAGGCTGGGATTCGGTTCGCTTGGGCCGAGGCTGGTGGGCACCTGGGTGGGGGTGGGGCCGGTAGACGCGGACGACGACGGTGCCTGGGTTGCGCTGGTGGTGGAACTGCTCGTCGCGGTGGCGCTGCTGTTGTTGGGGGAGGGGGTGCCCGTGCAGGCCGCCAGCCCGGCTATGGCCAGGATTGCCAATACGGGCACTGCCACTGCGGGCGCTCCCACTGCGGGTCGAACGAATCGCAAGCGCATGGGTCCAGTTTACGCTGTGGGATTTGCGTGGCCGGCTTGGCGGCTTTGGGTTGCTGCGATGAGCCCGGTCATGGCTTGGTGCAGCTCGGCCACTTCCTCGCGGCTGAGGTTCAGCCGCTCGCGTATTGTTCCCGGGACGGCCGTTGCCTGGGCGCGGAGGGCCGCCCCCTTTTCCGTAAGTCTGACTGCCAGCGCACGCTCGTTGCCCGGAACACGATCGCGCGTCACCAGCTCCGCTTCCTCGAGCCGGCGGAGGAGCGGGGAAAGGGTGGCCGGCTCATGGAGGAGGGCGTCGCTGATGTCCTTCAGGGTCCGCGGACTGCGTTCCCACAGAGCGAGCATCACCAGGTATTGCGGGTGGGTAAGGCCCAGCTTTTCAAGGACGGGCTTGTAGATGCCGACCACGCTGCGGGACGCCACAGTGAGGGCGAAGCAGAGCTGCCGCTCTAGGAGCAGATCGTCTGTTTCCTGGTCTTCGCTGACTGCTGTCATGACTTGCCTCCCGGATCGGCCGGATGCTTCCGGGCGATTAGTTAGTGTACTAATAATTAGCGTACTATGGACTCGTAGATCAGTCGAAATAAGGAGTCGATCGCCGGTGGCAAAGGAATCCTTCGCCCAGAGGTTCATGCGCGCAACGGGGAAGTTGCGGGTCATTTTCGGACCTGCCCACAGCAGCTCAATTGATCACGAGATGACCGAAGCCAACCGCCGGCTCCTTGCCCAGCGCCAGGCCGAGACGCAGCAGTGGGAAACGGTCCGCCGGCCGGATGGCAGCACCTACGTGGTGCCCCGGAACCCGGACGACAAGTCCCTCCGCTAGGGCAGCCCTTCCAGCGCCTTTTCTCTCCTTCGGGCGTAAAATTGCCTCACTGGAACGGCGCGCACCGGCCATGCCGTTTTTTCTTTCTCCTGCGGAAGGGAGGTGGAAGAAAATGGGACGCACACTGAATGGCTTCCAGCATGTGACTGAGCGTTTGCAGTTCGTTTTCGGACCCGCAACCCGCGGTGATACTGATTCCCCGGTGGTGCACAAGCATGATGATTTTGAGGCGGCCTCCGAGGAGGACCTCAAGCACTTCGATATCGAAACTGATTCCGAGGGTCATCACTATGCAGTCCGGAACGATGACCCGGGACCAACGAGCACCGACTACAGCGTGTGATGACGGTGTGTGAAAGGGTCGGGTAGTCCCGACCCTTTTTGCTGTCCACTTCTTCCAGCTGTGCGCTTCTTCCACCAGACTAATCAGCATGCTTATGATGTGAGTGCAGGTTCAATTTCTGTCTGGGTCGAGGGGGCCGCGAATGACTTATCAGGACGACGCCGCGAGGATTCCGGCGAACAGAGAATCCAAACCACAGCCCGACCTTCCCGCAAACGGAACCGCGGCGCCGGTTCAGCCGGCGAATCCACGCACTGTGGATACTGCAGCCCCCGCCCAGCCCGTAGCGCCTCCGGAAAACAGCAGGCCCACCCGCACAGCCGCCGTATGGGTCGCCGTTGCCGTAAGCCTGGTGGTCTTGGTGCTGCTGATCGTCTTCTTCGTCCAAAACCAGGACATGGTCACTGTGAGGTTCTTTGGTCTTGAGGGGTCGCTCGCGCTGGGAACCACGCTGTTCATCGCCGCTGTAGGCGGCGGGGTGCTGGTGGCGCTCGCCGGCGGAGCCCGCATCCTGCAGCTTAGGCTCATCAACCACCGCCGGCGGGCAGCGATGGCACAGAGGAACAGGCCATGACGGACGTACCTGACGAGGCTCCCGGCGTCGGCGAAGGCGCAGAGAAGGGCGAGGGGACCCCCGGACTCCTCGGCGATGCGCTTCCCCCGTTATTGCACCCGAAGATACGGATGAAGAGCGGCTGGCGGAGCCGGATACCGACCATGAGTAGCTGACTGCTGATTAAATGCGGAAGGACCGGAGCTGATGCTCCGGTCCTTCCGCAATTTAATCCCGACGGCGGCACTCCCTGACGACGATCAGACCGCCCGGGTGGTGGTCGTCTTAGCCTTCGCAGTCAGTGCAGTAGGCGACGCCATCCTTTTCGCGGGCAATCTGCGAACGATGGCGGACCAGGAAGCACGAGTTGCAGGTGAACTCGTCACTTGCCTGCGGAATGACCTGAATGACGAGTTCCTCGGCGACGATTTCGCCACCGGGGCCATTGGCGTCAAGGCCATCGGTCTCATCGAGTTCCAGCACTACGCTCTTGGCGGTAGGGGCGCTGGCGGACTGGAGAGCCTGGAGGGACTGCTCCTGGTTTTCTTTGACGTCTGTCCGGAGTTCGTCGTAATCGGCTGCCACTTGTTTATTTGCCTCTTCAGATAGGGGAGTTACGGCTATGCAACGTACAGCATGCCATGAAAATTCCATACCATACCGTAAAGAAGCCACATGTGGGGAAAACCACGGTAATGAAAGCCTGTATAGCCCCTTTTTTACGGTGCTCCCTGTCGCTTACTTGGGCGCGTTGCCCGGCGATGCTAGCGGCCGGTGCCGCCGTAAACCGTAGCTTCGGATTCGCCGTCGAGCTCAAACGCGTTGTGGATGGCGCGGACAGCGTCATCCAGCTTGTCGGCGCTGGTGACCACGGAGATGCGGATTTCCGAGGTGGAGATCATGTCGATGTTGATCCCGGAATCGGAGAGAGCCTTGAAGAATGTGGCAGAAACACCCGGGTGCGAACGCATGCCCGCGCCAATGAGGGAGAGCTTGCCAACATTCTCGTTGTACTCGATGCTTTCGAAGCCGATCTGGCCCTCAGCGGCGCGCAGGGCAGCCAGTGCATCAGCACCCTCCACGATCGGCAGGGTGAACGAGATGTCCGTGCGGCCCGTTCCGTGGGTGGACACGTTCTGGACGATCATGTCGATGTTCGAGTGGGCGTCGGCGATCACCTGGAAGATCGCGGCGGCCTTACCGGGAATATCCGGAACGCCAACAACAGTGACCTTGGCTTCGGACCGGTCGTGTGCAACGCCGGAGATGATTGGCTGCTCCAAGGCAACTCCCTCTTGAATCGTGAACTTTTCGTCGGCGCCCGGGATGACCCAGGTGCCCTCATGGTGGCTGAATGAGGAACGCACGTGCAGGGGCACACCGAAGCGGCGGGCGTACTCCACGCAGCGCAAGTGCAGGATCTTGGCACCGGAAGCGGCCAGCTCCAGCATCTCCTCACTGGAAATACGGTCAATCTTCTGGGCCGAGGAAACCACGCGGGGATCGGCAGTGTAGACGCCGTCAACGTCCGTGTAGATTTCGCACACATCGGCATCGAGGGCTGCCGCCAAGGCAACAGCGGTAGTGTCCGAACCGCCGCGGCCCAGCGTGGTGATCTCGTTGGTAACGCGGGTCATGCCCTGGAAACCGGCCACAATTGCGATGTGGCCCTTGTCCAGTGCCGTACGGATGCGGTGGGGGTCGACGTCGATGATCCGGGCCTTGCCGTGGATGCCGTCGGTAATCATGCCGGCCTGCGAACCCGTGAAGGACTGGGCGGACGCGCCGAACTTGTTGATGGCCATGGCCAGCAGGGCCATCGAAATACGTTCGCCGGCGGACAAAAGCATGTCCATCTCGCGGGCGGGGGCCGAATCCGTGACCTGCGCTGCGAGGTCCAGGAGCTCGTCGGTGGTATCACCCATGGCGGACACGACAACCACAACCTCGTTGCCGGCTTTCTGCGCATCCACCACACGCTGGGCCACCCGCTTGATGCCATCAGCATCGGAAACCGAGGAACCGCCGAACTTCTGGACGATCAGCTGCTTGGTAATGGCAGGGCCGCCAGAGAGCTCTTCGATCTTCACTTCGGTAGTGGGCATAGTCATGCGCGCACCCTCACTGCATCAATAGGGTTCGAACGCGGCATGCTGATTTCCAAATTGGAGCACGCCTGCGTAGCTTATTTGGCAAGTTTATCGCCGTGGACTGCCGGCACAGGAATTGTGACCATATGGCGGCCAAATGGACCGTTCCAGCTCCATATTGACCGGCGTACCATCCAATTTATGACGCTAGCGTGCCGATATGGCCAAGCTTCCTGACGATCCCTCCGGATCCCGTCCCTGGACCGGAGTGCCCTCAGCTTCCCGCCCGGACCCGGACTACGAGGCCATTGGCGGAGGTGTCATCGACGACCAGGTCCCGCGTCAGGCCGAGGCGGCTCCGGAAAAGGCGGGCGACCCTCGGCCCGGTTTCGTAGAGGTTGTCAGGGCAGCAGCTCTCGCCGCGTGGTCCGATGCCCTGGGATCCTTCCGGTCCTGGTGGTTCTGGCTGGCGGCCGCAGTGGCGATTGTCGCGTCATGGGCCTTGGCCGCCGGCATGGTTGCCGCCGGTGAGGCCAATGGCTGGTTCGAGACCAGTATTCCCAGTGCCGTGGCGCTGCTCATGGGTGCCTGGCTGTCCATCGCCGCCGCAGTCATCGGAACTCTCCACGGCCTCCGGCGTCCCGTACCGGGCGTCGTGCGCAAACTGTTGTCCGGCCTGCTGCGCGGTGCAGCTTTTGCCCTGCTCTCCGGAGTGATCCTCATTGCGGTGGCAGTTGCGACAGGCGGGCCGATCGCAGTGGCAGGTGCCGCCGTCGTGGTTGTCACGGTCGAAGTTGCCGTGTTCGGGCTGATCGGCGCCGGTTGCCGCGAGTGCTTTGCCCACGCCATCCCCGGGACCGTCCTGGCAGCCGTGCTGCTGGCCTTCCTGGGTATGGGGAACGTGGTAGCTACCGTTCTCCTGCTGCCTTCCACCATGACAACAGGGCAGGCCTCCGTTCCCGTGAACGTGGAGCGGGACAACACCGGGCGTATCACCGCGTACGAATGTGTGGGACAACTGCACACCGTGGAGGTGGCCAACACGGACCGCGTGGCGTGGATAGCGGCGAGCAACCCCGCAATGATCTATGGCGGCGTGGCAGCGGAATCCGTTCCCCAGGACAACGAGATCGCCTGGGTCCTCTCCGGCTTGCAATGGGCTGCTGACGGACCCCAACGGGACGTGCCTTGCCTCGGCGGTGAATCCAGCGACAGCCTTCCACCAACGCTCCCCATCGCTTTGACCGGCATGGTGCTTCAGGGCGCTGTGGCGGCCCTGGTGCTGATCCCCGGACAGAAACTCTCTGCCCGGCGGGGTTGAATCACGCCAGGGCGTTGCGCCTTCCCTCGAATGCGCGCCCAAGCGTCACTTCATCCGCGTACTCAAGGTCGCCGCCCACCGGAAGGCCTGAGGCCAGGCGGGTAACCGCGATCCCGATGGTTTTCAGCATCCGTGCCAGATATGTCGCTGTCGCTTCGCCCTCAAGGTTCGGGTCTGTTGCGATGATGATTTCCTGGATTGCGCCATCGTTGAGGCGGGTCAGGAGTTCGCGGATCCGCAACTGTTCGGGGCCGACTCCGGCGATCGGGTTAATGGCGCCGCCGAGCACATGGTAGCGGCCGCGGAACGTCCTTGTCCGCTCAACGGCAAGGACGTCCTTGGATTCCTCGACCACGCAGATCACTGACGGATCGCGCCGGGGATCGCGGCAGATGTTGCACGTTTCCTGTTCCGTCACGTTGAAACAGACTGAGCAGAACTTCACGCGCTCCTTCACCGTGGTGATGGCCGTAACCAGGCGCTTCATATCCTCGGGGTCCGCCTCGAGGATATGGAACGCGAGGCGCTGCGCCGATTTGGGGCCCACGCCGGGAAGCCGGCCGAGCTCGTCAATCAGCTCCTGAACTGCACCTTCGTACACTATTTCCTCGTTCGTTTGTTAGCTTGTGGGCCGGGATGCCCGATCAGCGCATGTGGAGCGGCGAGCCGTCCAAGGCCCGCTCTTCGATCAGCTTTCCGCCCAGAATACGCTCCACCGCAGCGCGCCCAAACACTCTTGATTCCTCGATGGTCTCGTCCTCGGGGCTGGGGATGTCTTCGGGGACCGCTTCATTCCGGACCGGGGTGCGGACAGGTGCCTGCACGCGCCCCATCTGGGCTTCCGGGCTGTTGGTCAGCCGCTGGTAGAGGCTCTGCTTGGCCCGGGCACCGCCCGACGGCGCGCCCTCCTCAAGTGTCGCAACGGACCCCCGGGCTTCCTGCGGTTCCACTGACGAGACGGGCCAGGCCGCGGGAGCGTTGGCAGCGGACGGAACGGTGGTTCCGGGCCAAGCCGACGCCGGAGCGACGTCCCAGCCGGACGCGCCGTTTGGTGCGGACCCGGTCGGTTGGCCGTACTCCGTGGCTTGGGGGGCTTGGGACTGGGGTGCCTGGACGTGGGGTGCCTGAGCCGTTGCGGGCTCGTATTCGGGGGCGCTGGCCGGGGCCGGTTGCTCGATGGTCGCATTGTCTTTGGCGCCAACGTTGGACTCGGTGCCAACCACCCACGTGCCGGGCGCATGCTCGACCGCCCTGGACCACGGATCCTGGGAGGGGTCGGGGCTCGATGTAGATGGCTTCTCCGCAGCGGGATTGGCTGACGCGGGGCCGGGCCGTGATTCTGTTGATGCCGCGGGCGCAGGTGCAGTTTGGCCAGACCCTGGAGAGGGCAATGCGTAGCGGGGTGAGGGCTCCCAGTCGGAGGGCGGCTCCTCATCCAGTGGCGGGGCGTCCTCGTCCAGCGGTGGGCCCCAGTCATCGTCCGGGTACGAGTAATCGCCCGCGGAGGCAGGGACGGACTCTTCGGGTTGAGCTGCCTGCTGCGACGGAGCAGCGGACGCTGGCTGTGATAGTTCCTGGGTTGACTGTGCTGTGGGGGTCGGCTCGGGTACAGGGCGCGGCTGGGCGCCAGCGTCTGCCGGGGATGAGGAGGCCGGCGCAAGCCCCCACGCCGTGTCCACGG
This sequence comes from Paenarthrobacter sp. NPDC089675, assembly GCF_044749185.1. Taxonomy (NCBI): domain Bacteria; kingdom Bacillati; phylum Actinomycetota; class Actinomycetes; order Micrococcales; family Micrococcaceae; genus Paenarthrobacter; species Paenarthrobacter sp. NPDC089675. Next base: position 135,849 of record NZ_JBIVHM010000004.1, read on the forward strand.
AGGAGACAGGATGAGTAGGGGCAGCGGGGCCGGGCGTCTGTGTTGCGGCAGGGACCTGCGCAGTGGGTGCGGGGGCCGGGGTTTCCCGGCTAGTAGGTGCTTTTGGGTTTGGCTCAGAGCTCGCTGAGCTGTTGCCGCCGGCCACTGCGACGATCTGGCAATCGATGCCGATGGTCTTGTGGATTGCCTGGCGAAGGTTTTCCGAATGGTCGCCGCGGCCAAATGCGCCCGCGAGTCCGCTGGTTGTGAAGGCCAGCGTCAGGACCTGACCGTCGAACTGCGCCACTTGAGCGTTGGGTTCCACCAGGGCCCAGGTGCTGCGCTTGATCTTGGTCAGCGTTTGCAGAACTTCCGGCCACGCACGACGAAGGGCTTCAACGTCTCCGGCAGTGGGGGCGTTGGACCGCGCGGCGGGGACCGGAGTCTCCACAGGGGCCGTAGGCGCGGGGGCCGCGGCCGGGGCTTGCTGCGGGGCGGGGGCCTGCTGGGCGGTCGGGGCTTGGTTTGCGGCGGGGGCCTGCTGGGCGGTCGGGGCTTGGTTTGCGGCGGGGGCCTGCTGGGCAGCCGGGGCTTGGTTTGCGGCGGGGGCCTGCTGGGCAGCCGGGGCTTGGTTTGCGGCGGGGGCCTGCTGGGCAGCCGGGGCTTGGTTTGCAGCGGGGGCCGTGCGGGCCGCGACCTGCTGGCCGGAGCCCGAACGGTCTTCCACTGGCCAGTCGTTGGTGGAAACGCGAGGAGCCGTGAGCGGTGGGCGGGACGAATCTCCGGTGGGTGTTCCCTGGCCGGTCGCGGGGGATTCCTGGGCTGCTGCCGTGAGCGCCGGCGCAGCCTCCGCAGCGTGCTGCGGCACTGTTGCGGGTGCAGGTTGCTGGGCGGTTGCCGCCGCAGCGGGTGCGGGCGCGCTGGGTGCGGGCGCGCTGGTTGCCGGAACCGGCGAAGCAGTCCCCGCGGAGGCTACCGCTGGAGCGCCGGCCGGGACTCCGGCGTCGCCCGCGTAATTCAGGCGACGTTCCACGCGGTCTATGCGTGCGGCAATTCCCCGCTCCGTCTGCTCCGAGCTCGGCAGCAGGATGCGGGCGCAGAGGAGCTCCAGGTGGAGTCGCGGAGAAGTGGCACCGGTCATTTCGGTGAGGGCGGTGTTGGTGACGTCTGCGGCACGGGAGAGCTCGGCAGCACCAAGGTTGGTGGCCTGGTTGCGCATTCGCGCGATCTGGTCCTCGGGCATGCCGCGGAGGATCGCCTGGGCGCTTTCGGGCATGGCCTGGACGATGATGAGATCGCGGAACCGTTCCAGGAGATCTTCAACGAAGCGTCGGGGATCGTGGCCGGTTTGGATGACGCGGTCCACCGCGCGGAACACAGTTGCTGCGTCCGCCGCAGCGACGGCGTCCACAACGTCGTCGAGCAACGAAGCGTGGGTGTAACCGAGCAGTGCCACGGCAAGCTCGTAGTCCAATCCGTTGGGTCCCGCGCCGGCCATGAGCTGGTCAAGGACGGACAGGGAGTCGCGTACGGAGCCCCCGCCTGCGCGGATAACGAGCGACAAAACCCCGGGAGCCACCGGCACATTCTCTTGGTGGCACAGCAGCTCGAGGTACTTCATGAGCGGCTCGGGCGGCACCAACCGAAACGGATAGTGGTGGGTGCGGGAACGGATGGTTCCGATCACCTTGTCCGGCTCGGTGGTGGCAAAAATGAACTTGATGTGTTCCGGCGGCTCTTCCACGATCTTCAGCAGCGCGTTGAAGCCGGCCGAGGTGACCATGTGGGCCTCGTCGATGATGAAGATCTTGAAACGGTCGCGAACGGGTGCGAATGTTGCGCGCTCGCGGAGGTCCCGGGCGTCGTCCACGCCACCGTGGCTGGCGGCGTCGATCTCGATGACGTCCAGCGAACCAGATCCGCCACGCGCCAGTTCGACACAGCTGGGGCACTTGCCGCAAGGAGTGTCCGTAGGGCCCTCGGCGCAGTTGAGGCAGCGGGCCAGGATTCGTGCGGACGTGGTCTTGCCGCAACCGCGCGGGCCCGAGAAAAGGTAGGCGTGGTTCACGCGGTTCTTGCGCAGCGCCGTCATCAGCGGCTCTGTGACGTGTTCCTGCCCGATAACGTCCGCGAACGAGTCCGGGCGATACCTTCGGTACAGGGCAGTAGTAACAGTCACAGGGGAAACCTACCTATAGGGACTGACATTTTTAAATAAGAGACCCCTCATGCACCCGCCAGAGCCCATCTACCCTTGCTACCTTCCGGTCCTGGGGGAGTTCAACAGGATGACGCCACATGAGGGGCCGTCGACAAGCTTACCCGAACTTACTTCGGGGTTCGAATCGGCTGGGGAGGGGTGGGGAAAACGTCCGACGGCGGGTCGTTGCCGGCGCCGTCCGCACTAGTTCCGGACGTCCCGGCTGATGAACCGCCAGCCCGCGAAACCGAGCAAAACCAGGGTCCACGCGGCTGTTAGGGAAGCAGCAACCGGAAGGATGAGGGTCGCCTGCGGGTACGAGGCCGTGACCAACCCCGGATCGAAGAGGAGGATGCCGGCGATGGTGGGCAGGTACACGAAGGCAGGGCTGAGCAAGAGCAGCATCAGCGAAAGCTGCGATACGACAATCAGGAGGAACAGCGGTATCAATGACTGCCGCAACAACACAGCCAAGGCAAATCCGATCAGGGCCACGGCGTCCCAGAAACCTATGGCTCCGATCCAGCGGAAGACCAAGTCTGCGGGTACGGCTCCCTGGATGACCGAGAGCTCCTTCAGGCTCGATTGGGAAAGCAGGCTCAACAGCGGAATGGTGACAACGCCGAGTACGGTCACGAAGACCAGCAGGGCCGCACACTTCGCCAGATAAAGGCGTGCACGGTTGGGGACCACCAGGAGAGCCGTCCGCAATTGGCCCGTGACGTACTCGCTGCCGGCCGAGACCACACCTATGACAATAACCCCCACCAGGCCCAGGGCCACCCAATCGAAACCTACCGTGGCGGGTGCGGCGCCTGGGGCCAGCTCGGGATCGTTGCTTCGGATGGCGTCCCCTACCGGACCCGCCTGTGACCACCCGATAAGGACGACGACGGCGAAGGTCGCCACCGCGGTAATCCACACCGGGCGGAGAGTGAGGAGTTTCGTGAACTCGGACAGGAGCAAGCGAGGGCGCATCCCGGCATCGACGGCGCCGCTCACAGCGAACTCCCTGCAGGGGTACCGCCGGTGAGTTCGAAATACGCTGTCTCAAGGTCCGGGTAGCCGGCGACCAGTTCCGGGACCGTGCCCGAGCGGACAATACGTCCCTGCGAGATCAGGACGATGTGATCGGCCACGTGTTCAACCTCGTGGATCAGGTGGCTGGAAACCAGGACGGTCTTACCGGCGGACGCAAGGCTACGCAGCAAGGTCCGGATCCACCGGATGCCGTCCGGGTCCAGTCCGTTCGTGGGCTCGTCAAGGATCACGATCCTCGGGTCGCCGAGCAGCGCTGCGGCAATCCCCAATCGCTGCCCCATTCCGAGGGAGTACTTCCCAACGCGCTTGCCGGCAGCGTCTCTCAGCCCCACAAGGTCCAGCACCTCCTGAACGCGGGAATGCGGAATGCCGTTGGACTGCGCCACCCAGCGGAGGTGGGCCTTCGCCGTTCTACCCTTGTGGGCGCCGGATCCGTCGAACTGGGCACCCACTGTCCAAAGCGGTGCGGCCAGTTTCCGTAATTCCATCCCCTCGACAAGCGCCGACCCGCTGTCCTGCCGGTCCAAGCCCAGCAGCAGTCGGAAAGTGGTGGACTTACCGGCGCCGTTCGGGCCAAGAAAGGCGGTCACCTTACCCGGCTCCGCGGTGAGGGAAACGTCGTCGATCCCGTCCTTATTGCCGTAGTGCTTGCTGAGGTTCCTGATTTCAATCACTGGTACTTCTCCTCCAAAAGGCTTAGCCGCGCACGGGCTGGCTGCGGAATACGATGAGGGCCAAGAGCAACGCCGCCAGCGACCAAGCGAGGAGGATCAAGCCGCCTGCTATTGGGCCGAGGTCGCCAGGGGGCACTGGTGGCAGCTGGTAGAGCTGCGCTCCGGCCTGGTCCGGAAGGGCCTTGGCCAGTGGCGTTATGTGCAGCAAATAGGTGGACACGATGAGGGCCAGGGCTAACACGGTGGCCATTGCCGTCAGTCCGCTCCGGAGAATCACCGCGAGGGCAAAAGTGAAGATGGAAATAAGCAGCCAGTAGACCACAACGCCCCACAGGATCGCCCAGGTCACAGCGTCGGGAGCCAGCCCGCTGCCGGAGGCAGTGCAATCAATGGGGACGCAGCGGATTGCGGCGGAGCCAAACACGCTTGGCAGTGCAACGCAGAGCGATCCTGTGGCAACCACCGCTGCTTTGGCCGCCAGAACGCAGCTACGCCGGGGAACGCTCACCAGCGTGCTGCGGAGCGATCCGGCGTCGGCTTCCTGGTGCATGGTCCACGCCGCCAAGAGGATCAGTCCTATTTGTCCGTAATGAAGGACAAGAAGGAACGCACTGCCGCTTTCCAGCCCTCCGGCATTCTCTGGTTTTCCTTCCCGGTGGGCTTCCGCGATCAGCGCGGTCAAGCCCCAGGAAAGCAGGACGCAGGCAAGGACGGTACCCGTGGCAGTGACCAGGAAAAAGCGAAGACTCAGCAGCTTGATGGTCTCAGCCCGGGAGGCACGGAGGAACGTGGACGTCCAGCCGAGGCTGATGTCGGCGACGGCAACCGGGCGCGGCTGGGAAGAAGGCATGGAATCCAGTCAACAGGCCCGGCCCTCGCCCGTCAGTCTGCTGGTGTTGACAATTGCCGGGCGCGCTCATGGGAGATACGGGGCACGCAACAGGCCGCCCTCGTAGGCCATGACCACCAGTTGGGCCCTGTCCCTGGCCTCAAGCTTGGCCAGCAGGCGGCTGACGTACGTGCGTGCCGTGGTCCGGGTGACAAACATTTCCGCGGCAATCCGGTCGTTTGAAAGGCCACGGGCAATTAGCGTCAACGTCTCGCGCTCACGATCTGAAAGTCCTTGGATCGCTCGATAAGTTGTAGGGTCTGTGCCCGCGGTTGGCGCAGCACCGGCAGGCGGAGCCGCGCTGAAGCGGTCCACCAGGCGGCGGGTGACCTCCGGGGCGAGGAGCGCGTGCCCCTCATAAACGGTACGGATTGCACCGAGAATACTTTCCAGCGGAGCGTTTTTCAGCAGGAATCCCGAAGCACCGTGGCGGAGGGCCTCGAAGACGTATTGGTCCAAATCGAAGGTTGTGAGCATCACCAACTTGGTGGGAGAGCCCAGCGCAGCGAGCATCTTCGCGGCCTCCAGGCCGTCCATCCGGGGCATGCGGATGTCCAGGAGTGCAACGTCCGGCTTTAGCTCGACGATCACCTCCACCGCTTCCGCGCCGTCAGCCGCCACGGCACACGCAGTCATGTCCCCGGCGTCGTCAACCAGAAGGCGGAGCGAAGCGCGCAGATGGGGATCGTCGTCGGCGATTGCTACCCTGACCCTATTCATGGGCGCTTTCCTCCACGACGGCGAGTGGCAGCCGGGCCGTCACGAGATAGCCTCCATCCACACCTCCTGCGCGGAAAGTTCCGCCCACTGCATCCACTCGTTCCCGCATGCCCTGCAGCCCATACCCCGGCCCCGCTTCGCTGGGCAGTTGTTCGCCGTGCAGTGCAGGACCGTCATCTTCGACGGTGACCAGCAGGCTTCCATCCTCCATGCCCAGTCCGATGTGGCAGTTCTTCGCTGTGGAATGCCGAATGACGTTCGTCAGCGACTCCTGGACGATGCGGTACGCGGTGGTTCTTTGGGCTGCCGGGACGTGGTTGGCATCATCGGCGGCGGAGATGGTGACCGCTATCCCCGTCTGCTCGGCAGAGTGGGACAAACCCTGGACCAGATCAGTAAGTTTCCCGCCCGGGAGGTCGCTGCCGCGTTCCTGCCGCATCACCGCCTGCAACTGCGTCAGGGCGCTCCTGGCATCCGCCTCGATTCCCCGCAACGTGGACCTGAGTTGATCCGGCGTCGACGATTTCAGGTACGCCACCACGCCTGCGCGTACGCCGATGCTCCCCAGGGAATGGGACAAGACGTCGTGCACGTCCCTCGCGAGGCGCAGTCGCTCACCAGTCCTGGCAGCGTGCGCGGTTTCGGCACGCAGCCGCCGGGTCCGGACCCCAAAGATCCAGGCGGTTCCCAGGACCACAGTTATGAGGACCGCAGCCCGTAAGGCAGACTCAGCGCCTTCCGCCGAAACGACGAGCAGCGAACCCATCAGCACGGCACCAAGAAGAAGGAATGCCCTGGGAAGCAGCCGTTCCCCGTACCGCTCGGCCGCGCCATAGAGGCAGAGTGCGGTGACGATGAACGGATCTCCGGTCAGGCCGAACCACCAACCACAAAGCGTCAACAGTCCTGTACAGATAGTTGCTGCCCACGGACGGTTGGTACGAAGACAGAGGCCTGCAACCAGCAGGACGCCGAGGGCGAGCTGCCACGGCCTGCTTGCCGGGTCCGCGGGAACTACTGTGAACCACAGGCCTGCAACAATCACCGTGCCCCCCAGCGTGTTCAGCAGGACGGGGTGCCGGTAGAGGCATCGTCCTGCTCGATCAGGGCCGTCATCCACTGGTGTTCTGTTCTTGAGCTGTTTCTCCACGGTCCGCCCCGATGGCCAAAAACTGGTTATGCGCCAGTTCCCTATAGAGGGGTGACTTCCTGAGCAACTCATTGTGGGTGCCGCTTGCCACGACCCGGCCCTTCTCCAGGACCAGGATCAAGTCCGAGCTCTGCACCGTGGCCAGACGGTGTGCAACCACCACCAGGGTGCACCCCGACGCAAGGTCGGCAATGAGTTCCCTGACTTTCTCTTCGCTGACGCCATCCAGGTTGGAAGTCGATTCGTCGAGGAGAAGCATTGAGGGTTTGGCCAGCAACGCCCGGGCCACCGCAATGCGCTGGCGCTCGCCGCCGGACAAGAGGACCGCACCTTCGCCCACCTCGGCGTCGAGCCCTTTCGCGGACCTTTGCAAAAGGGAAGCGAGGTCCAGCCTCTCAAGGATGGCCACCATCTCCCCGTCGGAAACGTCGGGACGGCCCAGGCTCAGGTTGTCACGCAGAGTGCCCGCGACGGCCGGTGCGTCCTGTTCTACGTACGCGATCCTGGCCCTGACTGCGGACCGGGGAACACCTTCCACATCGGCGTCGCCGAAGACTACGCGGCCCTGGCTGGCATCGTGGAAGCGTGCAATGAGGCTCAGGATGGTGCTCTTGCCGGCCCCGGAGGGTCCCACGATCGCGAGGCTCTGCCCCGGGTCGATGCGGAACGAAACATTGCCGAGGATGGGCTCTTCCTCCTGTCCCGGAGGTTGCCCGTAATCGAAGCACACATCCTCGAAGACCAGGCTGGAATCCGTGATCTCCGCGGAGGCCCGTCCGGCCGCTGGTGCGTCCCTTTCGACGGGCAGTCCAAGGATTTCGTTGATTCGTGCAACGCCTCCCAACGCCTCACCCAGGACACCCATGGTTCCGAACAGCTGGCCGAGCGGCATGATCAGGACAAACAGGAAGAGGATGAAGGACACCAAGTCCGCCACAGTCATCTCCCCGGACGCAACCCGCAGCCCGCCGACTCCTACAACAGCGAGGAAGGTGACCTGCATGGAGACCGACGAAATCGGCGAAACCAACGCGGTTGTCGCAGCGACGCGAAGCCCCACGCTCCACACAGCACCCGCATCATCCTTGACTCGGCGTGCTTCCCGTCCGGTGGCGTTGGCGGCCCGTACGGTCCGTGTGGCCCTGATTGCCCGATCCATCGACGCAGCCAGTTGCCCCAAGGCATTCTGCATGCCCAGGCTGGCTCGCTCGATATAAGAGGTCACCCAGGCGACAGCCACGACGGCGGCTACTGCAGCTCCCGCTGCGATCAGAAGCAACAGCGGGTCAAGCAAGAGCATGGCGATGAGCGCCCCGATGACGGTGAAAACACCGGCAAACGATTCCACGAAGCCTTCGCTGAGCATGTTGCGGATGACGGCGGTGTCGGTGGTGACCCTGGCCACGAGGTCGCCCACCCGGCGTTGGTCCAGCGTGGGTACCGGCAAATGGAGGATGTGGTCAATGAGGTTGTGCCGTGAAGTCCGGATAGCGGTCTCGGCTGCCCGCTGGATCAGGTATTGCCGGACTCCGCCGAGGACTCCGCCCGCGAGGATGAGGCCGCCCAGTGCGAAGGGGAGGATGTCCAGCGGCTTCGAAGCGCCGACCCGGTCGATCACTTCACCCACCAGGAGTGGTTGCACCAACGAGAAAGCGGAACCCAGCAGGCTCAAGAGGACGATGACGGCAACGAGGCCGCGTTGAACGGCTACGTGCCGGAAAAGCTCGGCAAGGCCTGCGCGGCGGGACGCAGGCTGAGGGGCCGTGGCTGCCATCGCTTAAGCCACCGATTCAGGCTGTTGGACGGACAACACAGGGACGAAGCTGCCGACGCTGGGTGGTTCATCAATCGGAACCCCATCCACTTCGATCCAAGCATGGGCGGCAAACGGCTCCAGCCGGTACCCGGTTTTCCACGAAGGGGAGTGCCCCTCCAACCGGCACAGGATGAAGGAGGCTATGGAACGCTGAAGGCAGCCTTCTCCCGCGCACCGCTCGCTCACGGCGCAGACTGCAGCCCTGATCCGCCGGGCTTCCGATGACGTCGATGGACGGGTTTTGTGAGCCACAAATTGGAGGAACGACTGGAGGAGGGACGGTGGCATCAACGTCATGGTCCAGGCAATTGACGTGACCACGCGGGTCCTGAGCAGCACCATGCCCTGCGGCTTTACGGCGCGCTGGGGAGCAAGCGGAAGGCTCATGGACGTACCTTCCGGACAATCCCGTTGTTTTGCAGATCTGCCAGAAGGACATGGACGTCACCGCGCACAAGGGAGGCGTCAACGTCGTAGGCCGTGTGGATGCCGGTGATGATGCTGCCTACGGGAAGCCTTTCTCCTACGCCTTTCAGGACATCCCCTGCCGTCCCGTTGCCGCGCCAGTACATTCCGCCGCGCGCATCGAAAACCGTCAACCCGTCGTCGTCAATGTTGAACGCGAGCTTCGGCGCGAGCTCAAAGACGTCCGTATCCTCGATACGTCCCTTGGCCTTGCTCATATTGCTCTCCTTACCCATCTCTCAATGCTGGCGAGATGTTCGAGTTCAAAAAGTTCTTCCGTGCCCGTGACGGGCATGCTGAGTGCGTCGCGGATGGCCACGGGATCCACGTGGCCCATGTCCACGAGGTAGCTGTCCTCGAAGAGCCGTCGCAGTTCCTGGCGCTTCGTCTTGTATTCAGCGAAGAGGTCCGCGCTGTATTCGCCTTTGTCCTCGCGCGTGAAGACCCACCGGGGAACGACTCCTTCGGTGGCCCGGGCCAGGAGCGGCTTGCTCTCCCTTGCCCCGAGAAGGATTTCCGCCGGAAGGCCGAGAACCAAGCGGACCAACTCATCGTCCAGGAAGGGCGCCTCCCAGGAAACGCCCAGATGCCCATAGGCGTGGTTTACCTGGCGGGCTATCTCTCCCTGGAACATCAGGGATTCCATCATCTGGTGCTTGAAACGGTCGGGATGGTGGGACTGGACTCCATGGTCGAGCCCTTCGCGCACTTTATGCGCCACCACTTCAGCGGCCTGCGGCGTGGCAAACCTTGAAATGCCGAAGCCGGGAGCCCAGGCAAATGCCTCGCCGGGTCCCGTTACCGGACCTCCCTGGTTGTGGGCCCTGCGGAGGAGCTCGGTTTCGAAGTCCACGTTGGCTGCGACCGCCCGGCCCAGTTCCAGAACAGGCCACCTCTGCATCTTGCCGAGGCGACGCAGGATGCGCACTCCGGACTTCCACGACGGCGTCGAAAGGAGCCCAAGTGCCATGGCGGGGAGAGGATCGAACAGTTCGTCGCCGCCAATGCCAGCCAGATGGGTCCGGACGCCGCGGCCTGCAGCGTCACGAAGGAGAGCGCCCAGGTGACGGGAATTCCCGGCCCAGGCGAGGGGTCCCTCGTCCAAGGCCTGGATGTCCTGGTCCGGTTCGCCAAAGGCAGAGGACGTGGACGTGAGGGAGCCGAGTTCGATGAAACGGCCCTTGAGTTCCGAGCCTGCCCGTCTCGCGTACTCGGAGTCACGGTTGTGCTGGTCGTCCGTGGAGGCGTGGTAGAAAGTGCCGCCTTCCTGCACGGAATCAAGGAGGAATGCCAAGCTGGTGGAATCCATGCCTCCGGACACATCGGCACTTACAGGCCCACCGGCCAAAATCCGGCGCTGGACTGAATCTCTCAGCGCGGCGGACATGGCAATGGCGGCCTCCGGCAGGTTTGAGATGGGCTCACCAGCGGCCGGCGGGGGATCCAGCAGTATCGGGCGGCCCTCGCTGAAGGTCAGGCCATAACCCGGTTTCACTGTTCGAATGCCCTCCCAGTAGGGGAGCTGGCGGAGGAAGCCCGGTAGGTGCATGCAGAGGGCGAGCCTGACCCTGTCCTCGTCAAGTTTGCTGTTGGCCAGGCGCCGCAGGGCCCCTTGGGACGTTGATGCGACAGGCTGCCCGTTGACCCAGGTCCAGTACAGCGTCCGTGCCGTGGAAAGGGAGCCGTGGACGGACGGCGTTCGAAGCGGTTCGCCGTTTTCCAGGGTCGACGTCCTAGTGTTCGGTGCGGCGGAGCCTGCATCGAGGAAAGCGATCCGGGCGTCGCCGGGCAAGGCGGTCTGAAGGGACGCGGCCCGTGGCGCCGCTGGAGCGGATGTGGGAGTGAAGAAGTATTCATGCATTGGAACTGTGGCACCTGTTGGAGTCGTAGGAAGGCTCAATGGTGACTTGGCGAAATGAGCCCATGCGCGCAATGCGGGGAGCTGAATAGCTGTTGCTCATCATTCTCTTCCCTCCTTCCAAAGAATCGTCAACCAGCACTCACTGGTTGTGAATTCAGCATTACGGAATGAGTGTCAAAGAACAACAAAAGATTGGTTTACACTTCACTTGAATCTTTTACTTTATGGGGTATATGTAATACTGGAGCTGCCTGCAGCATGGCCTCCTTATTTTGAACGCCGATATTGATTTGCCAAAAGTCGGTTTCCATTCCGTCTTCCCTGCCGGTGGAGGGACGTTGTGGTACTGATTGCGGTGCCGTGTCAAAACCCGTTGCCTGAATCAAAAGGCGGGTTCTGTCCGGGGTGGGGAATGTCTGGTGGAACTAAGTCGCTTGGTTACGCCGGAAGCATGTCCGCCAGGGCGCGGAGGCGGAGCGCCGGCGGCACGCCTCCCGCGGGGCGGGCGCCTCACCGGCGGCGCGCCCCCGCCGCATGCCCCCCGCGGGACGGGCGCGATTGCCCGCGGATGGCGGAATCAGCCTGTACGCAAGAAGGGAGCCCCGTCGAATATCGACGGGGCTCCCGATGTGGTGGTTTCTTGGGTCTAGCAGAACCAGTGGAACTTGAACAACGAACGACCACCAAAGAGATCGCGGTAGCAGCCGCACCACAGGCCGTTGGTGACCTCGCGGAAGGAACCTGCCTTGGCAATGCGAGGAGCGGAATAGCTGTTTTCCATCTTCATGCCTCCTTTCAAGGAATGAATTTCAGCAGGCTGTGTTGCCTGCTGCGGATTGAGTATTCACAGGTAATCGAAACCATGGCAAATCTCCGTAGTGGAGGCTTTTTGCTCCCACTCCTGGCTTTGTTCCTGGTGTGTCATAATGGCCATGCGGCAGCCATGTCCGGCTACCGCTGCGGCCTTGGAATCAAGACTCCAAAGCCATTACCCGCAGAATGGGACTCCCGCCGGTTTTGTTGTTCTGAATGGAAGGTAGTGAATGTCAATAGCCGTTTGCTGAATCAAAACTCGAAAAACTCGGGAAAGGGAGGTTTTCGGTAAATTGTTTGATGGAAATATTTCGGTTGGTTACGCCAGGGAAGGTGCGGTGGGTCCGTCTCTTTCGTGCCAGATCGCATCGCTTGAGGCCGCCGGGGCGGTAAGGATCTACCACGACCAAGCTTCGGGAGCTACGGAAATCCGTGAGCAGTGGCGTGTGTGCCTTGATGAACTCAACCACGGGGACACCCTCCTGGTCAGTGATCTCTCGCGGCTTGGGCGAAGTGCGGCGGATCTCGCCGACATTGTGGCCTTGCTGGCCCGGAAGGGCATCAGGTTCCGTGTGCTGGCCGAACCTTGGCTCGACACCGGCGGTTCCTGCAGCCAGATGATCCTCGACATCTTCGAGTGCATCGGTAGATACGAGCGCAATAGATTATCTGAAAGAACCAGGGCGGGACTGACTGCGGCACGGGCCCGCGGCCGCCTTGGGGGTCGCCCGCCGGCGATGACCAAGCTCAAGCTCGAGGCGGCCAGGGATCTTCGAAACAAGAAAGCGACGCTCAGTGAAATTGCGAGCACACTGGGCGTCAGCATCTCGACAGTTGCACGCGCGTTGAGCGGCGGACGAAACTAAGCCGCAGTCCTGCCTCTTCGGGGGCCAAGCAGGCGGAACCCAGATGTGGGGGCCCAGACCCTCCCCGCCGGCTGTTCGTCAAAGTGCATCCGGCCCCCAGGGTGGGCCTGGACGCCACACCAGCCCTGCGCCGTCGAGCACGTCTCCGGCACCAGGCTAATAAATCGCAAATTGTCCCAACTGTTGCGCGCTGTGTCGCAGAAGCCGCCTCATGGGCACATCCTGTCAGTAAATGACCCCGAAAAGCCGCCCGCCCATTGCATATCCGCCGGTGGCAGCGGACCATAAGTATGTACACCGATTGGGGCAATCTCCGATTGTGAGCTGCGGGGCCTGGGCAAGAGGGGCCGGACCCGGCAGCTCAACGGTGATACCGCAAGAATGGGCGCGTTGGGGGCGTCCATTTTTTCGTTAAGCCGCCGTTCGTGGACAGCCTGGAAGGCCCGATTGGGCGATGCCGAAATTCTCAGGTACAGTAGTATCTGCTTTCGAATCGGAAGCAAGGAGAATTCGCCTAGCGGCCTATGGCGCACGCCTGGAACGCGTGTTGGGTTAACGCCCTCGGGGGTTCAAATCCCCCATTCTCCGCGTTTGGCCCTGGTCCACTGGACCGGGGCCTTTTGCGTTCCGGGAAAGCGGTCTAAGCGTCAGCCTGTTGCTCCGCATCCTGCTGCTGCGCTTCCGCCACTCTTTCCAATACCTCGCGGCACGCTGCCGTGGCCGGGTGGATCCTGCCGGCCGTCCTGGTGGAGGTGAATACGGTTCGCTTGGGCAGGCCTGGAAGATCCAGCAGCTGGACGGTCCGGCTCCGCCCGGTCCACACGAGGTCCGGCATGAGCGCCACGGCGTTTCCGGATTCGATCAGCCGGATCTGCGCTTGGAGGTCGGCGGTTTCGTAGCGGACATCGGGCTCGAAGCCGGCGGATCGGCAGGCCTGCTCAGCCCAATGCCGGGAGGCGGCGCCCCGCGGCTCCATGACCCAGGGCAGGGATGCAGTGTCTTCGATCGAGGTAACGTGCTCACCACCCAGGCCTACCGGGGGAGTGGCCAAGCGGATGGCGTCGGTGGTCAGCGTAGCCCGGTCGAGGCCGGGGTGGTGCGGCGCGGCGTGCCCGGGATACTGCTCCGCCACCACGATGTCGAAGTCCCGTGCCCAGGTTTCGTAGAGTGCGGTCTCAGGCTCCCGTTGCGTCATCTCCACCCGGACCTCGGGGTACTCCTGCCGCATGATGGTAAGGAAGTCGGGGAGCAGGGCGAGGGCGGCGGATTGGAAGACTGCCAGCCGCACAGTTCCGGTGACCGTGGAGAGGGATGCCGCGAGTTCCGTTTCAGCGCGCTCCAATGTTTCCAGGAGGGCGGCTGTGTGCGCCACGAGGATCTCGGCCTGAGGCGTCAGTTGCACCCGCCGGCCGGCCTTCCGGAGCAGTTCGACGCCCGCCTCCTTCTCCAGCAGGGTCAGCTGCTGGGACACGGATGAAGGGCTGTATTGCATGGCGTCGGCCACTTCCGCGAGGGTTCCGCGGATCTTCAATTCGTGCAGCAAACGGAGCCTGCGGACGTCCAGCACGGTGGCCTCCAAACCTTCGGGTTGGGTAATGATTATTCGTCAGAAAAGGTCGCTTTTCCTAATGGGATTGTAGATCCATACTGATGGAAACAAACAAACTTCTCCGCCACAGAAGGAGCCCCCATGACCAGCACCCTCCCGGATGCGAGCTCATCGCGTACCCAGGAATCCGGGCAGTTCGACGCACTGGCCCAAGAAGCCATCGCACTGGTTCGCCACTGGCTGACCGAAGCCGCCAAAATCCCCGTCGATGTTTCCGCGCAGCGCCTCGCCGGGGTTCTGAAGGACCCGAACGGACTGGACTTCACCGTAGGATTCGTCGACGGCGTCATCCGCCCCGAGGACCTCTCGGTCGCTGCCCGGAAACTCGCCGAGCTGGCCCCCAAGGTACCTGCGTTCCTCCCCTGGTACATGCGCAGCGCCGTCCGCGTGGGCGGGGTCATGGCGCCGATCATGCCGCAGGTGGTCATTCCGATCGCCCGCCGGGTGCTCCGTGAAATGGTGGGGCACCTGATCGTGGATGCCACGGACGCCAAGCTTGGCCCGGCCATCGCGAAGATCAAGCAGGACGGCGTCCACCTGAACGTGAACCTCCTGGGCGAAGCTGTCCTGGGTGAGCATGAAGCACAGCGCCGGCTCGACGGCACCCTGAAGCTCCTTGCCCGCGAGGACGTGGACTACGTCTCCATCAAGGAATCCTCCACCGTGGCACCCCACTCTCCGTGGGCTTTCGACGAAGCCGTGGACCACGTGGTGGAAAAGCTCACCCCGCTGTACCGCCTCGCCGCCTCCTTCACCAAGCCCAAGTTCATCAACCTGGACATGGAGGAATACAAGGACCTGAGCATGACCATCGCTGTGTTCAAGCGGATCCTGGACATGCCCGAGTTCAAGAACCTCGAGGCCGGCATCGTCCTCCAGGCCTACCTCCCGGATGCCCTCGGTGCGATGCAGGAACTGCAGGAGTGGGCGGCAGCACGCCGTGCGCAGGGCGGCGCGCCCATCAAGGTCCGCGTGGTCAAGGGCGCCAACCTTCCCATGGAGCAGGTTGAGGCCTCGCTGCACGATTGGCCGCTGGCAACGTGGGGCACCAAGCAGGACTCCGATACCAGCTACAAGAACGTCATCAATTACGCCCTCACCCCGGAGCGCGTTGACGCTGTCCGCATCGGCGTTGCCGGCCACAACCTCTTCGATGTCGCCTTCGCGTGGCTGCTGGCCAAGCAGCGCGGGATTGCCGGCCAGGGACAGAAAGCGATCGAATTCGAGATGCTCCTGGGCATGGCGACCGGCCAGGCCACGGCTGTCCGCAAGGACGTTGGCAGCCTGCTCCTTTACACCCCGGTGGTTCACCCGGGCGAGTTCGACGTCGCCATCGCGTACCTGATCCGCCGCCTCGAAGAGGGTGCCAGCCAGGAAAACTTCATGTCCGCGGTCTTCGAACTCAGTGAGAACGAAGAGCTGTTTGAACGGGAAAAGAACCGCTTCCTGAACTCCCTGGCGAACCTCAGCGAGACGGTCCCCGGACCTAACCGCCGGCAGGACCGCCGCCTCCCGGCCGAGCCCGCGCCAACCGAGGGCTTCCGCAACACCCCGGACACCGACCCCGCCCTGCCGGCAAACCGTGCTTGGGGCCGTGACATCCTGGGGCGGATCCCCGGTTCCACGGCAGGCAACAAGATCGTCGAGTCCACCAAGGTCTCCGACGCCGCCGAACTTGAGCAGATCATCACCACGGCGGTCGAAGCCGGCAAGGCGTGGGGCGCACGCCCCGCCGCGGAGCGTGCAGCCATCCTGCACCGCGCCGGTGAAGTCCTCGAAGCCCGCCGCGCCGAACTCCTGGAGGTCATGGCCTCCGAAACCGGCAAGACGATCGACCAGGGGGACCCCGAAGTCAGCGAAGCAATCGACTTCGCGCACTACTACGCCGAGCGTGCCAAGGACCTGGAAACGGTCGACGGCGCCACTTTCGTGCCAGCCAACCTCACCGTTGTGACTCCGCCATGGAACTTCCCGGTGGCGATCCCCGCCGGCTCGACCCTCGCGGCACTAGCCTCAGGTTCCGCCGTCGTCATCAAGCCCGCAAAGCAGGCCCGCCGCTCCGGTTCCGTCATGGTGGATGCCCTCTGGGAAGCCGGTGTCCCCAAGGACGTACTGGCACTCGTGCAGCTCGAAGAGCGTGACCTTGGCACCCAGCTGGTCTCGCACCCGAGCGTTGACCGCGTGATCCTGACCGGTGGCTACGAAACCGCCGAGCTGTTCCGTTCCTTCCGCCAGGACCTGCCGCTGCTCGCGGAAACCTCAGGCAAGAACGCGATCATCGTGACCCCGAGCGCCGACCTTGATCTCGCAGCCAAGGATGTGGTGTATTCCGCGTTCGGCCACGCCGGCCAGAAGTGCTCCGCTGCGTCCCTGGTGATCCTGGTTGGTTCGGTGGCCAAGTCTGCCCGCTTCCACAACCAGCTCATTGATGCTGCCCGCTCCCTGACGGTGGGCTACCCGGAGAACGCCACGACCCAGATGGGCCCGATCATCGAGCCCGCCAACGGCAAACTCCTCAACGCCCTCACCACCCTGGGTGACGGCGAAACCTGGGCCATCAAGCCTGAGCGCCTCGACGAGACGGGCCGCCTGTGGTCCCCGGGCATCCGTTCGGGCGTCAAGCGCGGCTCATACTTCCACCTCACCGAGTTCTTCGGACCGGTCCTCGGTGTCATGACCGCAGAGACCCTTGAGGAAGCCATCGCCATCCAGAACGAGATCGAGTACGGCCTGACCGCCGGCCTGCACTCGCTGGATTCCGCTGAAATGGGTGTCTGGCTGGACAAGATCCAGGCCGGAAACCTGTACGTCAACCGCGGCATCACCGGCGCGATCGTGCAGCGCCAGCCGTTCGGTGGGTGGAAGAAGTCGGCCGTAGGTGCAGGAACCAAGGCCGGTGGACCGAACTACCTCATCGGCCTGGGCAGCTGGGTCCCCGCTGAAGCCAAGGCCAAGCGCGGCAACGTCCTTGAAGGGGCAGCTTCGCAGATCCTTGCTGCGGCCAAGTCGGCCGACGTCACCGCCGAGGAACTCCAGACCCTTCAGCAGTCGCTCTTCAGCGATGCCGAGGCCTGGGCAACCGAGTTCGGCACCCGCAAGGACGTCTCGGCACTGACCGCTGAGCGCAACGTCTTCCGCTACCGCTCCCTCCCCGTGACCATCCGGCTCTCCGAAGGTGAGCGGCTCGCAGAGCTGTTGCGGGTTGTGGCTGCGGGCGCAGTGGCGGGCTCGGCCCTGAAGGTGAGCTCCGCCGTCGTACTTCCCGACGCCGTGGTGACCGTGTTCGCGAACCTGGGCGTCAGCGTGCGGGTTGAGGACGACGCCGCGTGGCTGGCCCGTGCGGCATCGTTCGACGGCGGCCGCATCCGCCTGATCGGTGGCGACTTCACCGCGCTGAGCGGAGCCATGGGTGGGCGACCGGATGTGGCCGTGTACCACGGCGCCGTGACCCAGGCCGGCCGCATTGAGATGCTCCCGTTCCTCCGCGAGCAGGCAGTGTCCATCACCGCCCACCGCTTCGGCACCCCGAACCACCTCTCGGACCACCTGATCTGATCGACACCCACAAAAGCCGGGCAGGACGGATGCACTCCGACCTGCCCGGCTTTTGTTATTCCCGGCCGGCTAGTCCGGCCACCCCAGCCGCTCGAGCCGGCTGCGGGCCGCCAGTTCGCTGGGGCCGCGCCGGCCGAGGGCCAAGTGGACGAAGCCCAGGACGATCTTCGCCGCGGTGGTTGCCGGGAGCGGTACCGGGCCCAGCCGGGCGCGTTCCAGACCGAGCAGCCCGCGGTACTTGGGTTCAAGGCTTGCAACGGCGGCAGCGAACAGTATTCGGTAGCCGGGCCGCAGCAGGGGGCTGAGCGGGGGATGGCGGATGAAAGCAACGGTTTCTGCGAGGCGTTCGTCCGAACGGAGCACCCCGGAGGCATGCCACTCCTCGATTTCCCGGTGAACGGACGCCTCAGTGAGTGGCGGATACTTCACGCCCATGAGGCGCCCGGCTGTGGCCCACTCGTGGACGTAGGCGTCGGGACCGCCCGGGATGGGCCCGCCAAAAATGCGATGGGCCGCAAGGAACGAATCGGCGTAGGTTACGTGCACCCATCGCAGCAGTTCGGGGTCGTTGGCGGAATAGTCGCGCCGGACCCCGTTCCCGTCCACATACGAGCCGCGGACGTGCTCGTGGATCTTCCGGACCCGGCCACTCGCCGCCTCCGCTGCCTCAGTGGACCCATAGGTAACGGTGAAGATCCAGCGGATGGTGGTGGCGAGCCGGCCGAGGGGATCGTCCTTGAATCCGGAGTGCTCGTAGACGCCGGCGAGTGCTCCTGGATGCAGGGCCTGCATCAGGAGCACCCGGATTCCGGCGACAATCGTGGACATTGAACCATGAACGGCCCAGACCGCCGACCCAGGAAGGTAATATCCGGCGTCGTTTCCTTCCGCAAGGCGCGGCACCCACTCCGGTGGTGTTCCGGACGTTCCCGTGAACGTCCGCTGGAGTTCATGGCGGTAGTCGAGGAGATAGTTCCTCATGACTTACAAATTACACGCGGTTCCTTCGCTTGGCAGGTGCCGCTGCCACCAGCAGGGCGGCGATGGCGACGGCGGCACTCAGGATGAGTCCCGGTCGGTACTGGTCCAGCATGGCCTGTGCGCTGACTGTCCCTTCCGTGTGGCCATGTCCGCTGACCAAGGCTGTGGTCACCGCGAGGACGAGGGCGGCCCCCACCTGCGTGCTGGTCTGGATCAGGCCCGCTGCCAGGCCCTGTTCCGAATCCCTGATGCCGGCCGTGGCTTGCACGTTGATGGATGGGAAGGCCAGGGCGAAGCCGATGCCCAGGAGGACAACAGAGGGAAGGATGTCCAGCGCGTAGTTGGGTGTGGTTCCCACCCGCAGGAAGAGGACGTAGCCCAGGCCGAGGGCTGTGAGTCCGGTGAGGATGAGTTGCGTGGCTCCGAATTTCTCGATGAGCCTGTCAGCAAACGGCGCACTGGTGGCCACCAGCAGTCCGGCCGGCAACAAGGCAAGGGCCATCCCCAGCGGGGTCCAGCCAAGCACCGACTGCAGGAACATGGTGACGATGAACTGGAAGCTCAGGTACGAACCGAACAATCCGACGGCGCTGAGGTTGGCCCGAGCCACCCAGCCTTCCTTGAGGATGCCGAAGCGGATGAGCGGGTGCTTCACCTTGTTCTCGATGATCGCGAAGGCTGCCAATACGGCGGCGGAGACTGCGAATCCGGCGATTGTTGCCACAGATCCCCAGCCCTGTTCGGGTGCGGAAACCAAGGTATAGACCAGGCCGAGCATGCCCAGTGCAAGGGTCACGGCGCCCCAGATATCGTGCCCGCTGTTTTCGGCTGACGGCTTGTCTTTCGGGATGAACCTGATGCCCAGCAACACGACCACCACGGCGATCGGGACCGAAACCAGGAACGTCCAGCGCCAGCTGAGGCTCGTCATGAGGCCGCCGACCACCAGTCCAAGGGAGAAACCGCTGGCGCCGAAGGTGGTGAAGATGGAGAGCGCCTTGTTGCGGGCGCGGCCCTCGGCAAAGTTGGTGGTGATGATGGAGAAGCCCGTGGGCGCGGTGAAGGCTGCGGCGAGGCCCTTCACGAACCGGGTGGCGATCAGGATGGCGGGATCGTCAACCAGCCCACCCAGGAGGGACGCTGCGGCGAAGACCGTGAGGGCAATGAGGAAGATACGACGGCGTCCCAACAGGTCTGCGAGCCGCCCACCGAGGAGCAGCAGGCTTCCGTAACCGAGGACGTAGGCGGAAACGATCCATTGGAGGGAATCGGTACCGAGGCTCAGTTCATGGCCGATGGAGGGCAGGGCGACGCCGACCATGGAGACGTCCAGGCCGTCGAGTGCAAGGACGGTGCAAACGACCATCAGCAGAAGCCACTGCGCCCGCGTCCAGCGCACGGCCGAAACAAGGGCATCGGCAGGTCTTTGAAGAGTGGTGGGTGATGTCATGCGACCAATCTATATGACGCGTCATTCAATGACAAGGAATATGACGCATCATCTTATGACGTGGATTTGAACGCCGTGATGAACTAGAATCTGAACATGGCAACGACGCGCGACCGCCAGCTTGTTGAGCATTGGCGCAGCATCCAGGACTCCTACTTCCGCACTGCAGGAGCCCTCGACCGCGCACTGGAAGCGAAGTTCAACATTGGCCTGAACGAGTTCGAGATCCTGGACCTCGTGGCCGAAAGCACGGATGCGGCCTGCCGCATGAAGCAACTGGGGGAGCGCACCCCCATGACGCAGAGTGCCGTGTCCAAGGTGGTGGATCGGCTCGAAAAGGCCGGCTTGGTCTCGCGCCAAACCTGTGCCGACGATCGCAGGTCCCTCTTCCTGGAACTCACCGACGCCGGCCGGGAACTGCATGCTTCCGCCGCTGTGGAGCACCGTGCATTGCTCAAGGAAAACCTGGCCTGACCGGAGCACGCCCAAACCTCAAGATTCTTGAGGAAAAACTGAGCCAACCTTTCACTTGCAGGCAACCTGGAAGCCTTTATTTTCACCCTGAGACCGGCAACAATGGTGCATGCACGCCAGGCTGGGGTTTGGTGCCGCTGGCTTTTGGGGAGTGTTTTTGTGGGCAAGCATCATGAATCAGACCGGGTAGCAATCCTGGTGCGCACCGAGGGTTTCCGCCGCGTTTTCTACGCCGCGACCCTCGCGGTGGTGGCGTTCTTCGCATTCGGGTTCCAGCCGCTGACTTCTGCGTCGTCCACTTCGCTTAACGGTGCCTCGGCACAAGGCGTGGTGGGACCGAGCGCCCTGGGCAGCCTCACTCCGCCCGAAGCCGAAACGCTGGTGCTCGACAATCTGCCGGAACCTCCGCAGCAACAGCCCGGCCCGCCCATGGTTTTCTTCGACCGTGCCGTTGTCCGCGCCGTGGGCGCGGATGGTTCCGGGTCGCTGACCGTTGCCTCTGCCGGGCTGCCGCGACCTCCCGCAGGCTTCTTGTATGCGCCGCTCGAAGTGCTCAACCCGAGCTCGCCCTACGGCTACCGGTACAGCCCGATCACCGGGTTGCCGGGTGAATTCCACTGGGGCCAGGATTACGCCGCCCCCTGCGGAACCCGGGTCTACGCCGCCGACGCAGGCGTGGTGAAAGCCGTTGGCTGGCACATCTGGGGTGGTGGCAACCGGGTGGAGATCGAGCACGGCAACGGACTCGTGACCACCTACAACCACCTTCAGGCCATCGGGGTAACCCAGGGGCAAACCATCAGGGTGGGCCAGGTCATCGCGGAAGTCGGCACTACTGGTTGGTCAACAGGCTGCCATCTCCACTTCGAGACAATCGTCAACGGCCTCCACACCAACCCCAACCAGTGGCAGCTCCTGCCCATCAAGCAGATCGATCCCCTGCAGCCGATCACCATGGTCAGCTACCAGCCTGGGGTTGGTACCGGCTCGAGCACGCCCCAGTGGGCCGTTCCCATCTCCGACGGCACTAACCGCGCCGTGATCGGCGGGGAACACGAAGAGGACGTAGCGCCGCCCGTCTCCTTGACCCCCGCCAACCCGGGCACTTCCAGCGGCACGGCCGGTTCGCCGAGCAGCAGTTCGCCTGGCGCCACCACGCCGGGGACGCCGACGGCCACTGCCACGCCGAGTCCGACGGCGACTGGTACGCCTACGCCGTCCGCTACCGTCACGCCGAGCCCGACGGCGACTGGTACGCCTACGCCGTCCGCTACCGTCACGCCGAGTCCGACGGCCACGCCTACGACGCCTGCCACCACACCCGCTCCAGCGGCCACCACAGCGCCCGCTACCCAGCCGGCCATCGCTCCTCCGGCGCCTGCCGTCGTCGTGCCTCCGGCCACGGCGGCTCCGGTTCCCGCCGTGGTTGCACCCGCTCCGGCCGTGGTTGCACCGGCCCCGGTAGCAGTGGCTCCGGCTCCGGTGGCGACCCAGCCGGCCGCGCCTGTTGCCCCGAGTCCGGCGCCGACGCTCGCGGCTACGCTGCCAACGGTGGTCCTGCCGCCTGGATACGTCCTGATCGCTCCGGGCCTGGTCCGGAAACCCGACGGCACCACAGTGCCGCTGTCCAGCCTCATCCTTCCCACCCCGTAGGGCAGTGAAACGCAGCTACCCTGCGTTTCATGGCCTCGCGGAAGCTCCCGTAAGCTCGAATGGCGGCGATCCCGCCGGCCGACGACGTCAGGAAGCGATCCATGAGCACCCTTTACAGCATTCCCCTCACCTTCAATGACGGCACGGAAGCCGACTTCGGCAGGTACGAAGGGAAAGCAGTGCTGGTGGTCAATGTCGCTTCGAAGTGCGGTTACACGCGGCAGTACGCCGGGCTTGAAGAGCTCTACGGAAAGTACCGCGCCGAAGGTTTGGAAGTGCTGGGCGTTCCGTGCAACCAGTTCGCCGGGCAGGAACCGGGAACGGACCAGGAAATTGCGGAATTCTGCGAACGCAATTTCGGTGTCTCCTTCCCGCTGACCGCCAAGGCCAATGTGCTGGGGAAAGAGCAGCATCCACTTTTCGCCGAACTCACCCGTGACCATGCGGGCGAGCCGGTGAAGGTGAAATGGAACTTCGAAAAGTTCGTCATCAGCCGCTCCGGAGAGTTGGTGGCACGGTTCCCATCCGCGGTGGAACCCGACTCCGAAGACCTTATGGAAGCAGTGGAAAAGGCGCTGGCGTAAGCCATCAAAACCAGGAAGGAGGAAGGTAATTTTCCAACATTCCGCCGGGAGTTAGCCGGTTGTTGGCTTTCTGTCTGGTTGGATTGGTCCTACTGGGGTTGACACGGGAGGCGCCGTCTCCCACTAAACGCTAAGGCAGCTATGGAGCTCATCGAGGCCGAGTACCCGAAACCAGGTCACGTGCTGTTGCACCTGAGTGATCTTCACCTGGTCGAAGGGCCCGGCACGCTGTACGGATCCGTAGACAGCTCTGCGAGGTTGCAGGAGATCTGCGACCAGATCGTCGCTTCCAGGCTCAAGCCCGAAGCCATCATCTTCACCGGAGACCTCGCGGACAAAGGCGAGCTGGAGGCATACAAACGCCTCCGGGACATGATCGAACCGGTCTGCGAGGCCCTCGGAGCCAAGGCCATCTGGGCCATGGGGAACCACGACAACCGGGCCAACTTCCGCTCCGCCTTCACCGATGCCTCTGAGAAGAGCCGGCCTGAGGACCCCGTGGACCGCAGCTACTTCGTCAACGGGCTGCGGATCATTACCCTGGACACCACGGTGCCGGGCTACCATCATGGCGAACTGTCCGAGGACCAATTGGAGTGGCTCGCGGGCGAGCTCTCCACGCCGGCCCCGGACGGAACCATCCTCGCCCTGCATCACCCGCCGGTGCCTTGCGTGCAGGACCTCGCCGTGTTGGTGGAGCTGCGTGGCCAGTCCGAGCTTGCCGCCGTCGTACGCAATACGGACGTCCGCAGCATCCTTGGCGGTCACCTGCATTACTCAACGACGGCGAGCTTTGCCGGCATCCCCGTCTCGGTGGCCTCCGCGACCTGCTACACGCAGGACCTGGGCGTCCGTGCAGGAGGCCAGCGTGGGCGGGACGGTGCGCAGTCCTACAACATGGTCCACGTGTACGAACACACGATTGTGCACTCGGTAGTGCCGATGTCCGGCGGAGTGACCGTGGGCGAGCCTGCGGACGCCGAGGAGGTCCAGCGGCGGCTCGCCGCGGCCGGCATCACCATCCCCAAGCACTCCCGGACCAGCAGGACCAGCAAGCCCCGCGTTACGGTCCCTCCCCAGGGGGCTACTTCTCCCAGGGTGCCTTGACCGGGAAATACTTTTCGAGGAAGTCCGTGACCAGTGCCGCGCGTTCGTCGGCGTGGACCTCCGGGAAGCTGCCGTCGTTGAGGCAGAACAGGTCCATGTTGCGCTTGGCCAGCAGCTTGGGCAGGTAGTGCAGGCCTGACCACATGGTGGTATCGACGTAGCGGACCTTGGCGTTCTCCTGCGTAACCGCCCGTCCGGTGAGGAGGGCGTAGTAGTGGTAGAACGAGTTTGTCACGGAGATGTTGTCGGCGGCGCGGAAACGGCTGGCCGCGGTCTTTGCGAACTCGGCCGGGAACTCCTGCTCCATCTGCGCCACTACGCTCCGGCGGATGGGAGCCGCGGTGTGCTCAAGGTGCCGGGTGGTGATCCGGCCGAAGCGCTCCCACAGCAGCTTCCGGTTAACCCTGGCAGCGTTTTCGAAACCGCTGCGTTCGGCGTCGTTTTCGCCCAGACCGATCCTCGTGTTCGCTTCGATGAACTTGGTGATCCCGCCCGGGGTGAAGAACATGTCCGGGCCTACGGGACGGCCAAAGAACATGTCGTCATTGGAGTAGAGGAAGTGCTCCGAGAGCCCGTCGATGTGGTGGAGCTGGCATTCGACGGCCTGTGAATTGTGGGTCGGCAGCACCGAGGGATCGGCGAAGAACTCCTCGCTGCGGACAATGGTCACCTTGGGGTGCTCCGCCAACCATGACGGAGCAGGGGAGTCCGTGGCGATGAAGATCCGGCGGATCCAGGGCGCGAACATATGCACCGAGCGCAGGGCGTACTTGAGCTCGTTGATCTGCCGGTAGCGGGCCTCGTTGTCGTCACCTTCACCGAGCACGGCGTCCGCTTGCTGTGCACGCCGTGCCGCGATGTAGGCCGGATCGGTACCGTCCACCCACGAAAAGACGATGTCGACGTCGAAGTCGATGTCGCTGGCGTGGTCCGCGAACATGTTCTCGATGGTGGGCCACTCCAAGCCGTGACGTTGCACCGAACCACGGACGGCATCCTGCCGCAACAACGTCCGGCGCGTCAGGGAGTTCTCCACGGGCAGCTCCAGCCGGTCCCCGTCGAACCGCCACAATTCCAGCTGCACACCCAATGCCGGTCCGTACCAAAGGCCGCCTTCGGTCTCCACCCGGGGACGATACAGGCGGAAGATGCGGGACTTGCGGTTGGCCGAAAGCTCGCCGTCAGCCACCAGCACAGAGGTCTTCTTCTTGGCGTCCACGGTCATGGAGTAGAACGGCTCGTTCTTAAACGCTTTCACCAGGGCGTCGCGTACGGATTTGCGCGATTCCCAGTCGACGGCGATTACGGGCCTCTCGTCGTTGCCGCGCACCAGGATGAAATCGACGCCGGCCTCGTCCAGGGCGCCACGTACGGCCAGCAGGTCCGCCACCATGGCCTGCTGCGGCGTGAGGTCCTGGTTAAGCAGCGCGTACCGCCCGCGGTGACGCACGACGTCGGGCCTGTGTTTGAGGTGGGCGACGACGGCGGGTGACACCGCTTCGGTGATCGCGTCCTCTTCAACGGTGGGGCTGCCGTGGTAAACCTGATCGACCTGTACTTGAGTGATGGCTGTTCTCCGTGATCTTCCGGGTTTTGGATGCGGGGGGGTGGCCGGCTAGATGGCGAGGGCCTCGCGCCAGCTGCGGAGGAAGGCTCCGCCTGAATCGTTGTGGATGACGTCGTCCGCCAGCCCAAGGTCGGTGGCGGTCAGGATGGTGTAGGGCTTCACGGGGACGCCGTCGGCCGGGCGGACATCCACGTGTTTGACGTCATGGTCGTTATGGTGGAGCCAGTCTGCCATGGCGTAGTCGGTCCGGGAATCACCCACGGTGCGCCACGAAACAGGGGTGATACCTTGCGCCGCCAGCAATTCCACGGCACGGCTGGCTCCGAGGTCCTTGCCGAGCCGAACCGACTCGATGTCCGTGGAGATGATGGTGGGATCCAGCCGGTAGTCCGCCGTGTCGTCGGATTCCGGCGCGTGGTGGTCCAGGAGGGCTGCGTTCAGGCCGTGCCGGTTCATGATGTCCAGGGCGTCGGCGTCGAAGAGCTTCTGCTCCGCAAGGTAGTCCTCGCTGGCTACGTCCAGGTGCTGCTCCACGGACACCATGGCCCGCTTGGTTTCGTCAAAGAACATGTGCGACGAGTAGTCCTCCGCGACCAGCCTCCGGATATCGTCTCCGTAGGCTTTGGGCACGGCGAGTTCATGGTCAACGTGGATGGGCCCCGGGCCTGCGGCCGTGTAGCTGAACCAGACTGCGCCTTTCTCGCAAATGGCATGGACCACGGTATCGGCAGGCATTCCCGCGGCGATCATGGGCTGCATGACCTGCTCGGCGATGAAGGCATCCGAACGCCCGGTATTGAAGATCACCGGGATTCCTGCCGAGGCCAGTGCCACCAGGTCGGCGATGATGTCCGGTTTGACGTCCCGGGTAACAGGGCTGGCGATGGGGCCATCGACGTCGAGCAGGAGCGCGAGCGCCGGGGCTTTCCGGGCAGTGCCTGGGATCGGTTCAGTCATGCCACCATTCTGTCAGTCCCGGCGGCCTGCTCCACAGCTGTGACGCACGGCGAAGGATAGTCACCGTTTGGCTACAACCTGCCTGTGCCGGGGCTCACAAGTTCCGTTAGCGCAGGAACTTCCATAGGCTTGCAGGGTGATCTTCAAAGCTGTGGGCGAGGGACGCCCGTACCCTGACCATGGATACACTGCACCGCGTGACTGGGCAGCCCTCCCGCCACGCCCGGTAAGGCTTGATGAGCTGGTAACCACCAAACGGACCCTGGACCTGGAGGCGTTGCTGGCCGAGGATTCCACGTTCTTTGGTGACTTGTTCCCGCACGTGGTGGAGTACCAGGGCGTGATGTACCTGGAAGACGGGCTGCACAGGGCCGTCCGGACCGCCCTGCACCAGAGGACAGCGATCCACGCACGCGTATTGGTTATCGATGGCTAAGCAAGGGCGGCGTCCCAAGGATGTGACGCAGCTGCACGGCCACCATGTGGTGACCGGGGACGAGCTTCGCGCGACGTTCGCCGAAGACGAAGAAGCCAAGGGAAGCGGGTTCGGGCGGCGGGTCTTCCACGCGATCGTCCTGGTCCTCCTGGTGGGGGTGATTGCAGCCGGCGCCGTGGGGGCGTGGGCGGTCATGAACGGCGTCATCAAGGTCCCTGTTGCCGTTGCCAGCAAGGCGCCCGCAAGCCTTTGCCCCACCACCACCTTCGACTACGTCCCCAACACCACCGTGACACTGAACGTCTTCAATGCCACATCCCGCGGCGGGCTGGCCCGCACCGTGGCGGATCAGTTCGCGGCGCGGGGCTACAAGATGGGTTCAGTGGACAACAGCAATACCGCCTACTCGGGCGTCGGCGTCGTCATTTCCGGTGTCAAGGGCCAGGCGGCAGCCTTCAACGTCCAGCGGAACCTTGCCGGGACGGACTACTACCAGGACAACCGTGAGGACGAGTCGGTGGACGTCGTCCTCACGCCGGGTTACGAGGGACTGGTGGCGCCGGAGCTTGTGGATCAAACTCCCGGAAAGCTCAGCTGCCCCCGTGAGGATCTACGGATTGCCGATAATGCCAAGTGGCCGGTGATCCCCACCAACCCGTCCGGGAACTAACCGGCGAGTGCGTCGCTCGCCCCGTTACGGACCGTACCGCCGCGGACCGGCCGGCCGGTGGCATCGAATTGTGCTCCGGCACCCAGCTGGATAAACCGCACCGTTTGGGCTGTGGCGCTTTCGACGTCGGCGAGCGGCGCCGGGACCGGAGCGTCGCCGTCGGGCGTCCGGTTGCGTCGGGCGGCACTGGCGGAAAGCGTTCCGTGGATGAGCCGTGCCAACTGCGCTACATCAATGTCCGGAAGGTAGCCCTGGCGGACGCCGTCGTTGAGTATGTCCTCCAGCAGGACGTTGAGCTCGCCCACGTGGTCGGCGAGCTTCGCGAAGGAGCCGGGGGAGAGGACAGCTGCCATGGCGGGCCCGGGAGGCAGGTGCCGGCGGCTAAGGTCCTCCACCTGCGCACGGACGTATAGCGCGAGGCGGTCCACGGGGTTTTCCAAGGCGGCCAGGGATTCGCGGAGATCCACGATGAACCGCTCTGTCTCATCCAGGGCGTACGCGATGAGGAGCTGTTCCATGTCTGCGTAGTAGTTGTAGACAGCCGTGCGGCCCACGCCTGCGTGCCGTGCGACGTCGGTCATGGTGAGCCCCGGTAGGCCATGGGTGAACAGGAGCTCCCCGAAGGCAGTCAGGATCCGTCGTTGGGTCTCGGCGCGTTGGGCAGCATTCGTGGCGGCCGTGATCCTTGGCATATAGACACTTTACCGTGATCTGTCAGCAAATTGCGCCGGTTTGCGCGCGTGTGGTGCTTGGCGGCCGTTCAAATCCGGGGTTTTTGGAATGCTACTCGCGTAGCATCGGGGGAATATCAATGGTCCACAAAAGGGTGAGGGGGACTGTTGCGGGCAACGGTCAAGGATGTAGCGCGTCGTGCTGGGGTTTCGCCGAAAACCGTCTCGAACGTCATGAACGGGATCGTGCCGGTTAGTGAATCGACGCGCCTGCGGGTTGAACAGGCCATGCTGGAACTCGACTACGTTCCCAATCTGTCAGCCCGTGGGCTGCGGAACGGTCGCTCGGGCGTGATCGGATTGGCGCTGCCCGACCTTGCTACTCCTTTCTCCGCCGAGCTTGCACACCACATCGTGGAGGTGGCCCACGGGAAAGGTTGGAACGTCCAGATCGAGGAAACCGGCTCCGACCCGCACCGGGAGCAGGAGTTGATGACCCGCGCCAGGGCCCAACTGATCGATGGCCTGATCCTCAACCCGGTGGTGCTGGACGAGAGTGCAGTAAAGGTGGGGGTATCCCTGCCGCCAGTGGTGCTGCTGGGCGAAGTGACCCAGCACCTGGCGGACCGGGTCTACGTGGACAGTTTCGGCGCGGCCCGTGATATCACCCTCGCATTGGCCAGGCCCGGGCGCAGACGGATAGCCGCGCTGGGAGTCAACCGGGGCCGGCATTCGTCCACAGCCATCCACCGGGCCGCCGGCTATGAAGCCGCCCTGGAATCGCTGGGCATCCCCGTGGACGACGACCTCTTGATCCGCTGCGAAAAGTGGACGACAGAATCGGCTGCCTCGGCGCTGGGCGAGTATTTGGACGCGCATCCCGTCCCGGAGGCCTTGTTCTGTTTCACGGACTCTCTGGCGCTGGGTGCCCTTAACGAATTGTGGAAGCGCGGCTTGCGCGTGCCGGATGACGTTGCCGTGGCCGGGTTCGACGACATCGCCGACGGGCGCTTTGCCGTACCGCCACTCACCACGGTGTCCTTCGACAAGCGCGCGATCGCATCCGAAGCGATCCGTTTGCTGACGGAGCGCATGGCCAACCGGGGGCGGCCACAACAGGTCGTCCAGCTGGGGTACGCGATCGTGGAGCGGGCCAGTACCGGGAGTTAGGAACTCCCGCCGTTGATGTGAGTGGATCTTTGAAAAATGTTTGCGCTAACAATTGTCTCTTGCTCTGTTCATTACATCGTTGTAATGTGAGACCTGCGTCACCGTCGGGCCACCCTTTACCCGGGTACGGGATGCACCGGAACCGGAATGTGCGACGAAGCATTGACCTTTCAGCGGACCCTTCCAAAGGAGTGACGGGTGAAGCAGTTTGAATCCTTGACCGGGAGAAGTTTGTCCCGGAGACAGCTATTGACGGGCTCGGCGCTGCTTGGCGGCGGCCTTCTGGCCTCCGGCCTCACGGCTTGTGGCGGACCCGCCGGAGCGGCATCGGTGCCCACCATCAACTTCTGGCATCTCCTCTCCGGTGGAGACGGCACCAAGATGCAGGCCATGATCGCCAACGCCAACAGCGCCAATCCGGGCTTCAAAGTCCACCCCACGGTGCTGGCCTGGGGTGCGCCCTACTACACCAAGCTCGCCATGGCGTCAGCAGGCGGACGGCCGCCGGAAGTGGCCATCATGCACGCAAGCCGCGTGCCCGGATATGCCCCCGGAGGCCTCATCGAGCCCTGGGACCTGGGCCTGCTGGCGGAGCACGGCATCACGCCGGAGAATTTTGCTCCGCGCATCTGGGAAAAGAGCCAACAAAACGGAAAAGTGTTCTCCCTGGCACTGGATTCCCACCCCTTCATCATGTTCTACAACACCGATATCGCGGGCAAGGCCGGGCTGTTGGAAAGCAATGGCCAATTGCGCGATGTGAGCTCACCGGCGGAGTTCAAGGCCGTGGCGCTGGAGATGCAAAAGGTCACCAAATCCCACGGCTTGTCTTTCGGCTACCTGAACCTCGGCGCACAGATGTGGCGTCTGTTCTACACGCTCTACAAGCAGCACGGGGCCGAGATCGTTGTGACTCCGGGGCAAGCCATGCAAGCGGACCGGGACGCTGCCATCGAGTCGCTGGAGTTCATGGCCTCCCTGTTCGACGACACCATCGCGGCGAAGGGCAACGACATCAACACGGGCATCGCGGAGTTCGTCCGGGGTGACTCGGGAATGCTTTTCAGTGGCGGTTGGGAACTGCCCACCATGAAGAAGGCAAAGCTGCCCGTTGATGCGCTCACCATTCCCACTCTCTACGGGACCCCCGCTTCCTACGCCGATTCGCACTCGTTCGTCCTCCCACGGCAGCTCGCGGTCGATGAGGAAAAGCGCAGGGACACCTACAAGTTCGTCAGCGACATCCTCAAAGGTTCGTTGTCGTGGGCCGAGGCGGGCCACATCCCCGCGTACCAGCCAGTGGTGCAGTCACAGGCCTATAAGGAGCTCACCCCGCAAGTCCACTACGCCAACGCGGCGGACATCATCGCTTACGACCCCGAGGCCTGGTTCAGTGGATCCGGCTCGGACTGGCAGAACTATTTCGCCGAGTTCATCCAGAACGTACTTCTGGGACGCAGCAAGGCGCAGGACGGGTGGGACGGGTTCGTGGCCCGCACCAATGACCTCCTATCCCGTCCCAACCCGGTCTGACCGGCACCACACACCGAGCGACAAAGGAGTCCTTCATGAGTTCCTCTACTGTGTCCCGGCAGACCCGCCAAGCACGGACACCAACTGCACCCGGCATCAAGGCCGGCCCCACCCTGCGCAGGAGCAGGGACAACGTGAGCGGTTGGGCCTTCGCGGCCCCGTTCCTCGTGTTCTTCCTGGTCTTCCTCGTTTGGCCCATCCTGTATGGCTTCTACATGAGCCTGACAGGAAAGTCCCTCACCGGCGCCAACGACGCACTCATCGGTTTTTCCAACTATTCCGAAGCCTTTGCCGACGCCGGAATGTGGCGTTCCCTGGGCAACACCCTCTATTTCACGGTGATCAGCACGGTGCCGCTGGTGCTGATTGCACTGGTCATGGCTGCACTGTTGAACATCGGCCTTCCGGCCCAGTGGCTCTTCAGGCTTTCGTACTTTGCCCCGTTCCTGCTGGCTTCCACGGTCGTCTCATTGTTCTTCGTCTGGATGTATAACCCGCAGCTTGGCCTGATCAACGATTTCCTGTCCAAGTTCGGCATCCCGAAGATCGGGTGGCTCAACGATCCCAATGTGGCCATGTGGTCAATCGTGATCGCGACGCTTTGGTGGACGGTAGGGTTCAACTTCCTGCTCTACCTGGCAGCCATGCAAAACATCCCCGCCCAACACTACGAAGCGGCATCGCTTGACGGTGCCGGTGCATGGCGGCAGTTCTTCTCCATCACGCTGCCGCAGCTCACCCCCACCACGGTGATGATCGTTCTGCTTCAGATCCTCGCCTCGCTGAAGGTGTTTGACCAGATCTACCAGATGACCTCCGGCGGCCCGGGTGGATCCACCCGTCCGGTGGTCCAGTACATCTTCGAAACCGGGTTCACCGGATACCGGCTGGGATACTCCGCAGCCATCTCCTACATTTTCTTCGGACTGATCGTGCTGGTTTCCGCCCTGCAGTTCGTCGTCACCCGTCGCAGGAGCGCATAGCCATGGCAACTACAACCCTCACCCGTTCCATCCCGAGCACCGGTTCCGGCCAGGTTATCCGCAAGCCGCGCAAGAAACTGACTGCGGGCAAGGTCGTCGCCGTCGTGGTGGCCGCCGTCCTGGCCGTTCTCTGGTTGGTTCCTTTCGCCTGGGCGACTGTCACCGCCTTCAAGTCCGAAGCGGACGCCTCAGCGTCGAAGGTCAGCTGGTTCCCGCCGTCGGGCTTTACGTTCGATGCCTTCGCCAGCGTGTTCCAGGCCGGCAACATCCCGCTCTGGACGTGGAACTCGCTCTACACCTCGGCGGCCATCACCCTCATCACCCTGGTGATCTCCGCCCTGGTGGCCTATGCGTTGTCCCGGATCGAGTTCAAGGGCAAGAAGGTGCTGATGACGGCCATCATCGCCAGCATCATCGTGCCGCCGCCGGTGCTCATGATCCCGCTCTTCTACCAGATGCTCGCGTTCAAGATGATCGATACGCCGTGGGCCATCGTGCTGCCGCAGGTGATCCACCCCGCCATGGTGTTTGTGCTCAAGAGGTTCTTCGACCAGATTCCGCATGAACTCGAGGAAGCGGCGGTGATGGACGGGGCAAGCAGGCTCAGGATTTTTGTGCAGATTATCCTGCCGTTGTCCCGGCCGATCCTGGCCGCCGTCGCAATCTTTGTGTTCATCGGTGCGTGGAACAACTTCCTGTGGCCGTTCATCTCCACCAACGACGACGGCCTTCTGACCCTTCCCGTGGGCCTGCAGACCATCAAGAGCGCGTATGGCGTGCAGTATGCGCAGAACATGGCGTCGGCACTGCTGGCCGCGCTGCCGCTGATCGTCGTCTTCCTCTTCTTCCAGCGCCAGATCATCAAGGGCATTTCCACCACCGGGCTTGCCGGCACCTGAGACCCGCAGCTTTTCAGCCATCACAAACTTAAGGAGAACCATGTCCCGCGCACGCATCACCCTCGACCGCGACTTCACGGTCGGAGAAGTACCCCACCGCCTCTTCGGCTCCTTCGTGGAGCACATGGGCCGCTGCGTCTACACCGGAATCTACGAACCCGGACACCCCGAAGCAGACGAGCACGGCTTCCGCCAGGATGTCCTCAAGCTCGTCAAGGAACTCGGCGCCACCGTCATCCGCTACCCGGGCGGCAACTTCGTCTCCGGCTACAACTGGGAGGACGGGATCGGCCCGCGGGAAAGCAGGCCCCGCCGCCTCGATGGCGCGTGGCACACCGTGGAGACCAACGCTTTTGGCTTGCATGAATTCGTCGACTGGTCCCGGCAGGCCGGCACGGAGATCATGGAGGCGATCAACCTGGGCACCAAGGGCGTCGAAGAAGCCCGCGCCATTGTTGAGTACTCCAACCATCCTTCAGGCACGTACTGGTCGGACCTCAGGGCGAAGAACGGCCACAAGGATCCGTTCGACATCAAGCTCTGGTGCCTGGGCAACGAGATGGACGGGCCGTGGCAGATCGGGCACAAGACGGCCGATGAATACGGCCGCCTGGCCCAGGAAGCTGCCAAGGCCATGCGTTACGTGGATCCGTCCATTGAACTCGTGGCATGCGGCAGCTCGAAATCCGCGATGCCCACGTTCGGCGAATGGGAACAGACCGTCCTCACCCACACCTATGACGAGGTGGACTACGTTTCCCTCCACGCCTACTACTTCGAGGAAGAAGGCGACGTCGGAAGCTTCCTGGCTTCCGCCGTCGATACCGATTTCTTCATCGAGTCGGTCATTGCCACAGCGGACGCCGTCCGGGCCAAGGGAAAGCACAAGAAGCACATCAACCTGTCCTTCGACGAGTGGAACGTCTGGTACCAGCGCGGCCGGGATACCGAGGACCAGCTGCGCAACATCGTCAAGGGTCCGTGGCGCGAGCACCCGCGGGTCATCGAGGACAAATACAACGTCACCGATGCCGTGGTGGTTGGAACGCTGCTCAATTCGTTGCTCCGGCACGGCGACAGGGTCAAGATTGCCAACCAGGCACAGCTGGTCAACGTGATCGCGCCGATCCTTTCGGAGGAGAACGGGCCTGCGTGGAAGCAGACCATCTTCCACCCGTTCGCGCGGATGGCCGAGCTCGCCAAGGGCCAGATCCTGCGGCTCGCGGTGGATTCGGACAAGTACTCTAACGACCGTTTCGGGGACACCGACCTCGTGGATGTCAGCGCCACGTGGAACGAGGAAACCGGGCGGGTCGCCTTGTTCTTCGCGAACCGCGGCTTGGATGAAGCGGCCGACGTCGAGACCGCACTGCGCGGGTTCGACGCCCGGCAGGTGGTGCGCGCCGAGGTCCTTGAAATTCCCGACGGCGGAGACCGCTTCACGATCAACAGCCAGGAACAGCAGGACCGGGTGGGTTTGAAGCCCCTGGAGAACGTCAAGGCCACCGGCTCGGAGCTGCGCCTGACGCTGCCCGCGTTGTCTTGGGCCGTCATCGAGCTTGAGGTCGCCAAAGCCTAGCGGCGGGTTAAAGCACGACGGCGGGGGCTACTTAGATCGCGCAGCCGTCCGGGCCGCAGGCCTCGGCGTCGGAGGCGCCCACGGGAATGAGCGGATTGGCTTCCTGCCACGCCTGGTTGAGGGCTTGGCTGAAGAGCTCGGCCGGCTGGGCGCCGGAGATGCCGTATTTGCGGTCGATGACGAAGAACGGTACGCCGGTCACGCCGATGGCGCGGGCCTCGTTGATGTCCCGGTTCACTTCTTCGGTGAACTTGTCCGTGCTGAAGAGCTCATCCACTTCCTCGGCAGGAACGCCCAGGGAAACACCGAGTGCGCGCAGGTACTCCTGGTTGCCGATGTCCTTGCCGTGCTCAAAGTGGTCGCTGAGCAGCTGCTCCTTTGCGGCGTCCTGCTTCCCGTGGGTGGCAGCGAGGTGAATGAGGCGGTGGGCGGTGAAGCTGTTGGCAACCACCACCTTGTCGAAGTGGTAATCCAGACCCTCGCCCTTGGCAGTGTCCGTAACGTGGGCAAACATCTGCTTGACCTGCTCCGGAGCCATACCCTTGCGCTTGCTCAGGTAGTCCAGCTCCGTGCCGTCGTAGTGCTCGGGGACGGAGGGATCCAGCTGGTAGCTCTTCCACTGAACATCCACGGATTCGTGGTGCGGGAACTGTGCCAGGGCGGTTTCAAAGCGGCGCTTGCCGATGTAGCACCACGGGCAGGCGACGTCGGACCAGATCTCAATCTTCATGATTCCGTCAACCCGGATATGCACGGCAGCATTCCGGATGCAAGCTGTTATTTTCCTCACTGCGCGAATAGCCTTGAGGAGGGTTATGAAGCCAGCCCACCTCACGGGGGGTTATGCGCGGAGGCCCGGAATGCGCATTGGACTCATTGTTGGACCCTGGTTCACCGTCCCGCCGGAACGCTATGGCGGAACCGAACGCGTTGTGGATGCCCTGGCCCGGGCATTGTCCGATGCGGGGCATGACGTCCTTTTGGCCGCGGCATCGGACAGCTCCTGTCCGGTACCCCAGGTGAAAGGACTCGGCCCCAGCCGGCCCGGTGAGCTCGGCGAGACACTCAGCGAACTCAACCACGTCATCAAGGCCTACCGCGGGATGGGTGGAGTGGACGTCATCCACGACCATACGCTCGCCGGCCCGCTCTATGCCCACCGGCCGCCGGACATTCCAGTGGTCACCACCATCCATAACCAGCTGACGGCACAATCGGTTGAGCTGTACCGGGCGATGGCTCAGGACACCGCCATCGTGTCGATCTCCCACAACCAGAGATCGATCGTGCCGGGGCTCAGGATTGCCGCGGTCATCCACCATGGGCTCGATTTGTCCACAGTTTCCCCCGGAACGGGCGACGGCGGGTACGCGTGCTTTGTGGGGCGCATGTGCGCGGACAAGGGCCTCATGGAAGCGGTTGATATAGCCCGGCAGGCCGATGTCCCACTGAAGATCGCGGCCAAGATGCACGCGAAGGACGAGGTGCGGTTCTACAAGGAAGTGGTCCAACCGGCACTCGGCCCGAACGAAGAGTACCTGGGTGAACTCTCCGATCCGGAGAAGTACCAACTCATGGGTGGTGCCATTGCACTGATCAACCCCATCCAGTGGCCCGAACCGTTCGGGCTGGTGATGATCGAATCGCTGGCGACGGGAACGCCCGTGGTGGCCACTCCGATGGGCGCCGCACCGGAAATCGTCAGGCACGGGAAGACCGGCTTCCTGGGCGGTCCGGAGGAACTTGCCGGCTTCGTCAAAGCAGCCGCGAACCTGGACCGGGTCGGCTGCAGGCGTGCCGTTGAAGAGTACTTCAGTGCCGGTCGCATGGCTGCGGACCATCTGGACCTTTATTCACGCGTCATCCAACAATTCAGCAGCAAGGGGGTTCCGGGCGGCGCGTACGTGCAAGAGAATCAGAGACAGGGCCGGTAGACGAGGTAGCCGGGCCCCCGAAGCCCAACCCTGAAGGAGCCCGCTGCTGATGACAGCCTGGAATGCAGACACCGAAGCCGGCGCGTCCGAGCTCGGGGCAGTGACCGTCGTCGAAGGTTCTTCCTTTTGCATATCGGCGCACTCCGGTGACGTCCACGGCGGCGGTTCCCAGGGGGCCTACTACCAGGACACCCGTATTGTGTCGCGGTGGGTTCTCCGCATCAACGGCGAGCCGCGCGAGCCACTGGTTGCCAGGAACCCTGCCGCCTTCCAAGCTGAATTCGTGGGCCGCGCCTGCACCGAGGACGGGCGATTCGAAAGCCCCTTGCTGGTCCGGCACCAGCGCAGCATCGGCTCCGGCGTACGTGATGACATCACCATCACCAACTATTCCGGCACGCCGTCAACCTGCACCATTGAACTGCTCCTGGACGCCGACCTTTCCGACCTCTTCGACGTCAAGGGCGGCAGGGTGGGAACCGCGGAAGAAACCATCCGGGCGGCGCGGGAAGACGGACTCTACATCGACTCCCTGCACTCCAGCGGGCAGCAACGCGGGGTGCTGTTCCAGGCGGCGGAGGCGAAAGTCACCGAGGAAGGGCTGACCTTCAACGTCACCATCCCTGCCCGTGAGCACTGGTCCACCACCGTCATCGCCCTGCCGCTGGTCAACGGCGAAGCACCGGAGGACCGCTTCACCCCGGGAACGCCCCTCCAGCACAGCACGGGCGCCCGCCGGCAGATCCAGTGGGAAGAACACGTTCCCCGCATCACGGTTACCGATGCCAACGTCACCGACGTGCTTGACCAGAGCCAGCGTGACCTTGGCTCCCTCCGGATTTTCGACGACGAACATCCCGGCCGGGCCGCGGTTGCCGCCGGAGCGCCCTGGTTCATGGCCCTGTTCGGCAGGGACTCACTCCTGGCTTCCTACATGTCCCTCATGATCGATCCGAGCCTGGCTGCCGGGACCCTCCAGACCCTGGCCGGCCTCCAGGGCAGCAAGGTGGATATCGACTCGGAAGAAGAACCGGGGCGCATGCCGCACGAGGTCAGGCTGGGGATCGCCGCCGGGCTCTCCTTGGGCGGCACGGCGTACTACGGCACCGCCGATGCCACTCCGCTCTTCGTCTCCACCTTGGGCGAGCTGAGCCGTTGGGGGCTCGGGGAGGACATCATCGAATCCCTCCTGCCGCACGCGGACCGCGCCATTGAGTGGATGGAAAAATACGGCGACCGCGACGGCGACGGGTTCATCGAATACAAGCGGCCCAACGAGCACGGGCTGGTGAACCAGGGCTGGAAGGACTCGTGGGACGGGATCAACTTTGCTGACGGCCGGATGGCGGAGGCCCCGATCGCGCTCTGCGAAGTCCAGGCCTACGCCTACGCGGCCTACGTGGGCCGGTCCCTGTTGGCCCGTGCAGCGGGGGATACCGCCGTCGAACGCCGCTGCGCTGACCGCGCCGAAGAGCTGAAGGAGGCCTTCAACAAGACATTCTGGCTGCCGGACAAGGGCTACTTTGCCCTGGCGCTGGATAAGGACAAGAAGCCCGTGGACTCCTGTACGTCCAATATGGGCCACTGCCTGTGGGTGGGCATCGTGGACGAGGACAAGGCACCGCTGGTTGCCGAGCGGCTGATGTCGCCCGAGATGTTCACCGGGTGGGGCATCCGCACCCTTGGCTCCGACATGGGCGCCTACAATCCGGTCAGCTACCACAACGGCTCTGTGTGGCCGCACGACACCGCGCTCGCGGCCACCGGCCTCATGCGGTACGGCTTTGTGGAGGAGGCCAGCCGGGTTGCCAGTGGATTGTTCGACGCCGCCCAGCACTTTGGCGGTCAGCTTCCCGAGTTGTTCTGCGGCTTTGACCGCGGAGACTTTCCGGAGCCCGTCCCGTATCCGACGGCGTGTTCCCCGCAGGCGTGGGCGGCCGCGGCTCCCGTCCAGCTCGCCAGGATCCTGCTGCGGTTCGATCCGGACTTCACCCGGGACGTCCTGCACCTGGCGCCTATCCTGCCCGAGTCGTTCGGGGAATTCACGGCTGAAAATGTGCTGCTGGGGAGTTCCCGGCTGACTGTGCGGGCTTCCGGTTCGACGGGAACTGTCAGCGGGCTGCCGGAAGGCCTGCAGTTGCGCGACGACCCTCGGCCCCCGCTGGCCGGTGACCTTTTCGGCTGAGGCACCTTTTGCTAGAGGGTGTGCTCCATGACGAAGTCGTGCTCAACGGAGTCACCGAGCTTGAAGGACTTGGTGCCCACTCGTTCAAATCCGGACTTCCCGTAGAACCGGATGGCCTTGGCGTTCTCGCTGTTGACACCCAGCCAGACGCCGGCTGCTCCCTTGTCCGCCGCGTGGGCGAGCGAGGCAGTCATCAGCCTTGAAGCTGCACCCTGGCCGTGATGGTCCGGGTGGACGTAGCACTTGCTGAGCTCAGTTGAGGGCAGCGCGGACAGCACAGCGGCGACGTCCGGGTCGCTTGCCGGTTTGGCAATCAGCATCGTGTAGCCGTTCAGCTGCCCGCCGTCGTCGAGCACCAGGATGGTGATGTTCGCATCGGCGAGGTACTCCACAAAGTTGGCCTCGCTGAGGGTGCGTTCAAGGTGGGCCTGGATGTCCTCCGGCGAGGCCCCCGGCGGGCACGCCAGCGGGAAGGTGGCGGCCGCGAGCTCAGCCAGCTTCCCGGCGTCGTGTGCTGTTGCGGTGCGGATGGTTTCCACCATGTGGGTCCCCCTTTGAATCGAATGCGGAAAATGCCCCCAAGAACGCATCTTAGGGGCATTTACCGTGCGCAAACTCCTAGCCGGCCTTGACTGCCAGCACGGGGCAGTCGGCCTCCAACAGGATCCGCTGGGAGACGCTGCCCATGATGAGCTTGCCCACCGGGCTCCTGCGGCGCAGACCGATCACGATGAGGTCCGCGTTGTGCTCGTCGGCTGCGTCCAGTACCTCGGCAGCGGCGTCGTGTCCGCGGACCGGCTGGGTGATGGTGTGCTGGATCCCTTCCTGGGCCAAGCGGTCCTCCACGGTCTGGATGTCCGGCTCCTGGGCGTAGCGGTTGTCCACCAGGGCATCGCCCTTGGAAGAGTTGATGACGAGCAGGTGGTTGTTGCTCTTTTTGGCCTCGGCGATGGCCTGCGTCAGCGCGGCCTCGCCCTCGGGCGTGGGGACGTATCCCACCACAATGGTCATGGGGTTCTCCTGTTTGCGGGGTTTCAGGCGCTGTAGTCGCCGGCGCCGGAGTTGGCGGGGAGCAGCGGGTCTTTGGCTTGGCGCTTGGGTTTGATGAGCTTGTAGGCGAAAGGCCACGCCAGCACGATCGCCACGATGATGTAAACCACAATCGCGATCGGCTCACTGAACAGTCCCGCGGGGTCGCCGGCGGAGAGCTGCAGTGTCTTGCGGAGTTGGCCTTCGATGCGTGGGCCGAGGATCACGCCCAGGATCAACGGGAGTACGGGAAGCCCGAACCGCCGCATCATGAAGCCCAGGGCGCCGAGGACCAGCAGGATCACCAGGTCGAAGGCTTGCAGGTTGACCGAGTACGCGCCGAGGGTGGCGAAGAACAGGATGCCTGCGTAAAGGTACGGCCGGGGGAGTTGCAGGAGCTTCGCCCAGACCGGAGCCAACGGAAGGTTGACGAGCAGGAGCAGCAGGTTTCCGATGAACAGGCTCGCGATGAGGGCCCAAACCAGTGGTCCCTGGCTGGAGAACAACTGCGGCCCCGGCTGGATGCCGTAGCTGGTGAAGGCCGCGAGCATGACGGCGGCAGTCGCGTTGGTGGGCAGGCCGAGGGCCAGCATGGGGGTCAGTGTTCCTGCGGCGGCTGCGTTGTTGGCAGCTTCAGGGCCGGCTACGCCTTCGATGGCGCCGTGGCCGAATTCCTCCGGGTGCTTGGAGAGCCGCTTCTCCGTGACGTAGGAGAGGAATGTGGGGATCTCGGCCCCGCCTGCGGGCAGTGCACCGAAGGGGAAGCCCAATGCGGTGCCGCGCAGCCATGGCTTCCAGGAGCGGCCCCAGTCCTTCTTACCCATCCACGGCTGTCCCACGGGGATGATGTGCATGGGAGAACGGCGGAGGTGGGCGGCGACCCAGAGGGCTTCGCCGACGGCGAAGATCGCCACGGCAACCACCACGATGTCCAGGCCATCCGCCAGCAGTGGCTGACCGAACGTCAAGCGGCGCTGCCCGGTCACCGAGTCCATTCCCACCAAGCCGATCGCCAGGCCAAGGGCCA
Source organism: Paenarthrobacter sp. NPDC089675 (assembly GCF_044749185.1). Classification (NCBI taxonomy): domain Bacteria; kingdom Bacillati; phylum Actinomycetota; class Actinomycetes; order Micrococcales; family Micrococcaceae; genus Paenarthrobacter; species Paenarthrobacter sp. NPDC089675. The sequence continues at coordinate 176,376 of NZ_JBIVHM010000004.1, forward strand.
GCGAAGCGAAGCCTCGGAGGCGGGACGAACCCAAAACGGCGGTGACTGCCAAGAGGGCCAGGACCATGATCGCGAAGTAGCTGGGCGCGCCCAGGCTGACGGCGAACTTGACCACGATCGGGGCGAACACTGCCAGCAAGGCGGTGCCGATGGTTCCGGCAACGAAGGATCCGATGGCGGCAGTTGCCAGGGCCTGGGCGGCGCGCCCGGCCTTCGCCATCTTGTTGCCCTCGATCGCCGTCACCACTGATGACGATTCGCCGGGAGTGTTGAGCAGGATCGAGGTAGTGGAACCGCCGTACATGCCGCCGTAGTAGATGCCGGCGAACATGATGAACGCGCTGGTGGGTTCAAGGGCGTAGGTAACGGGGAGCAGCAGGGCCACGGTCATGGCCGGACCCAGGCCGGGGAGCACGCCGACCGCTGTGCCAAGGAGCACGCCGATCATGGCGTACAGGAGGTTCATGGGGGTCAGGGCGGTGGCGAAGCCGTCCATCAGGGAGGACATGACGTCCATCAGAGGATTCCTTCCAGAAGCCCGGCCGGCAAGGCGATGCCGAGGCCGAGGTAGAAGCCGTAGAAGGTGAGCAGCGAGAGCGCAAGGGCGATCAGGCCGTCCCGTACGTAGCGGCGGCTCCCAAGGGCCAGGACACTGCCCCAGAAGAGCACGGTTCCGGAGATGACCCAGCCCGCCCAATCGATGAGCAGGATGTTGAGGATGAACGCTCCGGCCAACGGCAGGACGGTCTTCCAGTCGGCGGGATGTGCCAGGTCCACGTCCTCGCCGCCTTCCGCTTCACCCTTGCCGCCGCGGAGGACGTTGATGGCCAGCAACACGGCGCAGACCACCAAGAGTCCGGCAACGACAAACGGGACAGTCTTGGGCCCTACGGGATCCGACTTCGAATAGGGGGTTACCAGGCCATTGGCGTCCAGGAAGACCAGGACCCCGGCCGCGCCGAGCAGGAGGGAAACCCCCAGCTCGGCGCGGCCCTTGAGGCCTTTTACTGCAGTGCTCACGCCAGGCCAAGCTTGGTGAGGACGTCTGCCACCCGCTTGTCCTGGTCGGTCAGGAACGTCTTGAACTCGTCACCGGTGATGAAGGCATCGGTCCAGCTGTGGGTCTTCAGGGCTTCCTTCCAACCTGCGGACTGGTGCATCTTTTCCAGCGCGGAGATCAGGGACTTCTTGTCGTCCTCGCTGATGCCCGGAGGGGCTACGATGCCGCGCCAGTTGGTGAAGACGAGATCGATGTTGGACTCCTTGAGGGTGGGAGCGTCAACGCCGTCGAGCCGCTTTTCGCCACTGGTGGCAAGGACCCGGACCTCGCCGGACTTGATCTGCTCCAGGTATTCACCGGCTCCGGAAGCCGCGAAGCCGAGCTTGTTGCCGAGGATCGCGGGAAGCAGGTCGCCGCCGCCGTCGTAGGAAACGAAGTTGACCTTGGTGGCGTCAATGCCAACGGCACCTGCCAGTTGCATGGGCAGGAGGTGGTCCGGTCCACCCGGCGAAGAACCGCCACCCACGGAGATGGATCCGGGGTTGGCCTTCCAGGCCTTCACCAGGTCGTCGATGGTCTTGTACGGGGAGTCCTTGCCCACCATGATGGCGCCGGGTTCTTCGATCAGCCGTGCCAGCGGGGTGGTTTGGGTCAGCTTCGACTCGGACTTGTTGGTGTAGCTGGCGCCAACGACGCCAAGGCCCATGAGCATGGCGAGATCGCCGTTGCCCTTTTCATTGACCACGCGTGCCAGGCCAACCGTGCCGCCTGCTCCGGCCAGGTTGAAGACCTCGGTGTTGTTGGTGATCTTCTCGTCATCCAGTACCTTGGCCGCTGCCCTCGCTGTGGTGTCATAGCCGCCACCGGGAGTATTGGGGACCATGATCTGCAGCCCACTGATGGGCTTGGCGGCGCCGGAGCTTTCCGAACCTGTCGAGCTCTTGCTGGTGGCACCGCAACCGGTGGCCATCAGGGCGATGCCGGCTGCAACGGCGGCAATTCGCAATGCGCGGATCTGGCGCATGGTGTTCCTCTTCTCAGTGTGAAAATTCTTCGTCGAATCTCTGTGCAGGCTCCGTTGGGGGTTCCTGCCCTGCGGTCGATGCTAGGTCTAGCCGTGACGGGGATCACTCTTGTGTTCGCAGTGATCTTTAAGTTCATTGCGTTCACGCTCCCCACGGCTTAAAGCCCGCGCTGGGGTATAGTTCCCGTACTCCATCGCGGACAGCCCGGGAACGCATTGAGGACCCCAGCAGCGTTCGACAACCTGGACAATCATTCAAAGGACCGGCATTGACTCGAAGAAGAGGCATGTCCCTCGCAGGACAATACCTTGTGCTGCAGTTGCTGATCGTGCTGGCAGTCCTGGTGGCCGTCGCGGCAATCTCGCTCGCAGAATCGGCCGCGAGCTTCGAGCGCACGGAAGGGCGCAGGGCCCTGTCCGCCGCCGAGGCCCTCGGCAACAACCCCACCGTGCGGGAACTGCTCCCGACGGCGGAACCCCGGGCCGGTTCGTCCCTTCCGGCAGTAGCGGAATCGGTAAGGACAGTCTCGGGATCTGCCCAGGTGGCGCTCGCGAAACTGGACCGCACGGTAGTCACGGCCTCCGATCCCGACCTTCTGGGCAAATCGTTGCCACTCGGCGACAGCCGCGTGATGGAGGGCCGGGCCTGGACCGGGGTGCTCGGCAGTGGAAACGGTTCCGTCCTCTCAGCCCACGTACCGGTCCTGGACGACTCGGGCAAAATGATTGGCATCGCGTCCATCAGCCGAAACTTTCCGTCCACCCTCGAAAGGCTGGGAGATGCCGCCCCCAACCTCCTCACTTACCTCGGCGTGGCCAGCGTCCTGGGTATCGCGGGCTCCCTTTTGATGTCCCGCCGCGTCAAACGGCAAACGCTCGGCATGGAACCCCGGGAGATCAGCGGCCTCGTGGAAAACCGCGAAGCAATGCTCCAGGGCCTCAAAGAGGGCGTGGTCGCGCTGGATCCCCACGAGCGGATCACCGTGGCCAACCAAAGTGCGCGCATGATCCTGGGCCTCCCGGACGACTGTGTTGGAAAGCGGCTCGGCACCCTTCCCGTCGACCCCGCGCTGAAGGTTGTCCTCGCCCGTGAACAACCGGAGCCGGACCAACTGGTGTTGGTGGGGGACAGGCTGGTGGTCATGAACAGGGTGGCGCTGAAGTCACATGGCCGGGACATGGGTTCGGTCACCACCTTGAGGGACCGGACCGAGATGTCATCCCTGGAGCGCGAGCTCGGGGCAACCCGCACGGTCACCAACACTTTGCGCGCCCAAGCCCACGAATTCGCCAACCAGCTCCACGTCATCTCCGGGCTGCTGCAGTTGGAGGAGTACGAATCCGTGATCCAGTTCGTCAACGGAGCCACGGTGGACCGGACCAGGCTCAACGATGAGGTCACCAGCAGGATCCAGGACCCGGCGCTCGCAGCCTTGATGATCGCGAAAGCCAGCCTTGCCACCGAACGCGGAGTCGAACTCCGGCTCGATCCACGGTCCGCGTTGCCCCGCGTGCCCGAGGAACTCTCGCGCGACCTCACCACGGTGGCGGGGAACCTGGTGGATAACGCGTTCGACGCCGTGACCGGACTTCCCGGTGCGACGGTCAGCGTGCTCGTGGAGGACACGGGAGACGAAGTCAGGGTCACGGTCCGGGACAATGGACCGGGTGTCCCCGAGGGTGCTGCCGAAGAAATCTTCCAGCAGGGCTTTTCCACGAAGGAGTCGGCTTCTTCGACGAAGGGCCAAGGGCCGGGTGATGCCAGGGGTTTTGGCTTGGCCATCTCCCGGGTCATCTGCCGGCGCACCGGCGGCGGATTGACGGTTTCAAACGACGACGGCGCCGTGTTCGCCGCGCGGTTCATGAAAGGGGCGACGCTGCCATGATCAAGGTCCTGATTGTCGATGACGACTTCATGGTGGCCAAGGTGCACGCAGGGTTCATCCAGCGGACTCCGGGCTTTGCGGTCCTGGGGGTGGCACACACAGGCGCCCAGGCATTGCTGGAAACGCAACGGCTGCAGCCGGACCTGGTGCTGCTGGACATACACCTGCCTGACGCCAACGGACTGGACCTCATGCACAAGCTCCGCGACGTTGCCCCGGACCTTGATGTGCTGGTGATCAGTGCCGCCAGGGAGGTGGAAACCGTACGCAAGGCGCTCCGAGGCGGAATTGTGCACTACCTCATCAAGCCTTTCTCCCAAGCCGACCTGCAGGAACGCCTGGAGCATTACCTGAATGCCTACCACGGCCTGGACGCAAGTAAATCGGAAGCGGAGCAGTCCGACGTCAACAGGGTCTTCGGCCTGGCCGTTTCCGACCGCTCGTTACCCAAAGGCTGCAGCGTGGAGACATTGGAACTGGTCCAAGCCACCCTGAAGGCGGCACCGGGCGACTTGTCCGCCGCAGAGGTTGCCGAGCAATTGGGCACCTCGCGGGTGAGCGCCCGGCGCTACCTTGAGTACCTCCACGATGCCGGCGCCTTGGACGTCAAGCTGAAGTACGGCGTCGGACGTCCCGAGCGGCGGTACGTGCTCAAGGCGAGGTGAGCCGTATCAGTTGCTGGCCTTGGCGATGCGGATCAATTCCGCAGCGCTGCCGTCCGGCCTGCGCTCAGGCAGCCACACGGCACGCAGCGCTCGCGTAAGGTCCAGGCCGCTGACGGGAACGGCGATGAGTTGACCCGTGGCGAGTTCCGCGGTCACGGCCAGCTCGCTCAACACCGCTACGGCCGCACCTTCGATTGCGGCGGCCTTTACGGCCACGGTACTGGCGAGTTCCATACGGGCTTCGAGGAGCGGGGTTCCTGCGCGTGCGAGGGCCTTGACCAGGGTGTCGCGGGTCCCGGAACCGACCTCCCGCAGGGCGAGGTCGGCGGCAATCAGTTCGTTTGGTTCAACGGGGGCACGCCGCCGTGCCCAAGGATGGGTGGTTCCCACCACCACAACCAGTTCGTCGCGGGCCACCGTGGTCGAAGCGACAGTTCCGGGCAGTGCGGGCGTCTCCACGAAACCCAGGGGAACCTTGCGGGAAGCAACCTGCTCAAGGACCTCGCCGGAATTCCCGACCGCCAGGCTGACGTGGAGGTCCGCGTGCGCCCTCCGGAAACGGGCCAGCCAGCGCGGGGCCAGGTACTCGGCGATGGTAAGGCTGGCCGCCACTGTCAGGTGTGCAGCCTGCTCCGCGACCAGGGAACGGGCGCCAAGGATCATTCGGTCCATGGCGCCAAGGGCTTCGCGTGCCCAGGCCGTGACAACCTCGCCCTCGGTGGTCATCCGCGAACCCGCAGGAGTCCGCACCACCAACGTGAGGCCAAGTTGCCGTTCCAGGCGTGCGAGTGCGCGGCTGGCATTCGGTTGGGCCAGGCCCATGCGGCGCGCGGCCGCGCCGAGCGACCCCGTCTCCGCCACCAATACGAGGATCTCGAGGGCGGTCAGGTCGGGTCGGCTGCTCATGCTTGGACGATATGTGCGCTTCATTGCCCATGTCAATTAAGCATGGGTTGAGGCTCAAGGGGCGGCTACCGCAAGCCGCGTTGGGGGAGGATGGTGGAAGTATGAGCACAGCCAGGACGCGAACCGTCGCAGCACAAGGATCCGGCGCGGCCGAGCCCGGCGCCGGCAAGCGCGTCCGACGGGCCTCCAAAGCCGCACGCTCCTTGGTGCCCGGCCTGGCAGCATGCTCCGTTGCGGTGGCTTTGGCATTCGCGGTTCACGCACTCTTGCCCTCCCTTCCGGCGATGACCCTGACCGTAGTGCTGGGCATCGTCTCGGCCAATGTGCCCGGCCTGTCCGGCCTGGTGGGTGGCGCGTGGCAACCCGGCCTTCGATTTGCCGGCAAGCACCTGATGCGCACAGGGATTGTGTTCCTGGGCCTGAAGCTCAGCCTGGGAGATATCGCTGCGCTGGGCTGGGGGGCGTTCGGGCTGGTTGTCGCGGTGGTTTTGCTCTCCTTCGCCGGGACCTATGCCTTGGGCAGGCTCTTCAAGCTTCCGGGCGATGCTCCTTTGCTGATCGCCACCGGATTCTCTATTTGTGGCGCCTCTGCCATCGGGGCCATGGCGGCAGTCAGGGGAACCAAGCACCAGGACACCGTGCTTCCCGTTGCACTGGTGACGCTCTGCGGGACCCTGGCCATCGGCACCTTGCCGTTGCTTATGCATCCGCTGGGCCTGAATGCCGTGACGTTCGGCCGGTGGGTGGGAGCGTCGGTGCACGACGTGGGGCAGGTGGTGGCCGCAGCCCAGACCGCCGGCGCTGTGGCCCTGGGCGCTGCAGTGGTCATTAAGCTGACCAGGGTGGTTCTGCTGGCACCTATCGTTGCCATGGCTGGACTGTGGGAGCGGCGCCGTCACGTGCGCACTGCGGCTCAGGCTGACGCCGGCAAGTTCCCGCCGATCGTGCCGCTCTTCGTGCTGGGCTTCCTGGGCATGATGGTCCTTCGAAGCCTGGGATGGACCCCGCCGGTGATCTTGGATCTCGGCGGCCTGCTGCAGGAAGTGGCGTTGGGGGCGGCCCTGTTTGGCCTCGGCTCCGCAGTCCGGGTGCGGGAACTCCTGCACGCCGGACCACGGTCGTTGCTCATGGCCTTGTGCGCGTGGGCGCTGATCGCAGCACTCGGCCTGGGCGCTGCCTGGCTCATGGCTTAGCTACCATCGAGGAGCTGCCGCTGTGAGGCCCGCTCTGCGCCTCAAACTCAGGATTTAGCACGTAGAGCGGGCCTCGCAACGTGGGAGTTATGCCCCCACAGTCTTCAGGTAGTCCCGGAGGCCGTCCACCACCAGTTGGTGGTCCTCGTCGGAAGCCAACCCTGAGGCCGTGATGGCCCCAATGACACCGGCTCCCCGGACCCGTATGGGAAAGGAGCCCCCGGCAAGGGCGTAGTCATCGTGGTTGAGCCAGCCGCCGCCCAGGGGGTTGTGGCCGAGAGCGGAGAACTGCTCGGACAACAACGCCGTGCTGTGTTCAAAGCGCAGCACTGAGTTCGACTTCCGGCGGATCCATTCCTCTTGGTCGGACGTGGCACCGGGAAGGACGCAACGGAAGAGGACGATGTTGTGGCGCCGGATGTCGATGGCCACTCCGAACCCTGAGCTGATGGCGTGGTTGGCGATCAACGAGCCCAAGCGCCAGACATCGTGGTTATCGAATGAAGCGAAGGTCAGTTCCTCTTCCTGGGCCTGGAGCTCGGCCAGGCGCGGTGACTCAGTCATGCTCGATCAGCCTCGTAGCCCAGCCCGATCTGCCGCCGGATTTCGTCCATGGCTGCCATGATGGCCACACTCTCCCCCGGGGGCAAGATGGTTCCTTCAGTGGAGCCTTCCCTGACCAGGCGTTCCACTTCGGCAGCTTGGTACTGCATTCCGCGGCCGTCCACTGGCTGGTCGTACCGCTCCACGACGCTGCCATCTACGGCGTGAACCGTGAACGGAACGGGGTTGTACCAAGTGTGCTCGACGTCGATCCACCCCTCGGTGCCGATCACCAAGGCGCGGTTGGCGCTGGCTGCGTCAAGTTCGCAGTCCACCACAGCCTGCGCACCGCCGTCGTAATCGAAGATCGCCGCCGTTTGGCGGTCAACTCCGGTAGCAGTCATTGACGCGCTGGCGCGGATTTTCGACGGTGCTCCGAGGATGTCGAACGCAAAGGAGATCGGGTAGATGCCCAGGTCCAGGAGCGCGCCGCCTCCAAGCGCGGGATCGTTGAGGCGGTGGGCGGGATCCTTGGGCAGGCTCTGGTTGTGGCTGGCGATGATTTTCCGGACCTCGCCAATTGTCCCGGCGGCGATGATCTCGCGGATCCTGACCATATGGGGAAGGAAGCGCGTCCACATGGCCTCCAGCGCGACCAGTCCCTTGGACGCCGCGAGATCAACGATCTCCTGTGCTTCGCGGGCGTTCATGGTAAACGACTTCTCCACCAGAACGTGCTTGCCCGCGTTCAGTGCCAGCAGCGCGTTGGCATGGTGCATGGGGTGTGGCGTGGCGATGTAGACCACGTCCACCAACTGGTCCGCCACCAGGTCTTCATAGCTGCCGTGCGCCGTGGCTACCGCATGCTCTTCCGCGAAGGCCCGGCTGGTATCCAGTGACCTCGAACCGACGGCCTGCACGGTGAATCCGTTCTCTTTCAGGTCGCGCGTTTGCAGGTCCGCGATGAAGCCGGTGCCGAGAATTCCCCAGCGGATGGTGCCCTCGGATGTGCCATTGCTAAGCGTCACGTGCTTGGTCCTTTGCCGGGTCAGTAAGCGGGTACGCCACAAACGCAAAGCACGCGGAATCCGGCGACCAACTGTTGACGTTGAGGGTACCTTGACCGCCGGAAAGTGGCCACGTCCTCAGCGGGGCGCCCCAGTCCGCGGTGGAGACAAGTACGACGTCGACCGGCAGGTCCGCCGGGTGGCCTACGGTGCCGCGGGGGAACCGGAGGTAGCTGGCATAGCGGCCATCGGGGGAAAGATGCGGGAACCAGTCAACGGATTCGGATTGGAGCAGCTGCTCGAAACCGCTGCCGTCCGGGCGCACACGGGCGAGTTGTGCGTGGCCTTTGGCCGTGCTGAAGGATTCGGTGTTCAGGTACAGCCATGCACCGTCAGGCGAGTACTCCGGCCCGTCGCAGTGTCCCGGACCGACGTCGATGCGGGCGGCAGCACCGCCGTCGGACGCCATGACCATGAGGCGACCGGGCCGCGAAAAGTCGCCTGCTTCGATCCCCACGTACGCCAGCTCTGCGCCGTCCGGGCTCACGCCGTGGAGGAAGTGGAAGTAGCCGTCGTCCTTGGTGACGCGCGTGGCGGCGCCGCCCTCCAACGGGGCGTGGTAGATGTGGCCGTCGTTGGCGGAGAGGAAGATGCCTTCGCCGTCGGGAGCCAGGACGTGGTCATTGTTGAGGTCAGCGATCCCGGTGAGCGGAATCTCGGAGAGCTGCGCGGAGTCCACGTCCAGCTTCCAAAGCTTCCCGTCCCCGTTAAGGATCAGGGCCTGACCGTCAAGGGTCCAGTTGGCGGCTTCGAGGAGGATATCCCCGGTGCTGTAAAGGAGTTCGCTGCGGCTGGAGACCGACGCGATCCGCACCTCACAGCGTTGTCCTGTTTGCAAGGTGCGGATCACGTCTGCGGGTCCTTAGTCTTTGCTGCTGAAGGCGGCGTCGAAAGAGGTTTGCGACGCCGGGAAGTCGAACTTTTTCAGGGCGGCGAGGGCTTCGGGGGCGCCATGGAGTCGGTCCATGCCGGCGTCTTCCCATTCAACGGAGATGGGTCCGTCGTAGCCGATCGCGGACAAGGCACGGAAGGACGCCTCCCAGGGCACATCGCCGCGTCCGGCGGAGACGAAGTCCCAGCCACGGCGCGGGTCGCCCCAGGCCAAGTGGGAGCCGAGGACGGTGTTCCGGCCGGTCTGGCGCACCTTGGTGTCCTTGCAGTCCACGTGGTAGATCCGGTCCTTGAAGTCCCAGATGAAGGACACAGGGTCGATGCCCTGCCACATCATGTGGGACGGGTCCCAGTTCAGGCCGAACGCTTCCCGGTGCCCGATCGCCTCCAGCGTGCGGACCGTGGTCCAGTAGTCGTAGGCGATTTCGGAGGGGTGGACTTCGTGGGCAAACCGGACGCCGTTTTCGTCGAAGACGTCCAGGATGGGGTTCCAGCGGTCGGCGAAGTCCTGGTATCCGGCCTCGATGACCTTCTCGGGGACGGGCGGGAACATGGCGACGTATTGCCAGATGGAGGAGCCGGTGAAGCCCACCACGGTGTCCACACCGAGGGCCTTGGCGAGGCGGGCGGTGTGCTTCATTTCCTCGGCGGCGCGTTGGCGGACGCCTTCGGGTTCCCCGTCGCCCCACACACGCGAGCCGACGATGGCTTCGTGGCGGAAGTCGATCGGGTTATCGCAGACGGCCTGGCCCTTGAGGTGGTTGGAGATGGCCCAGACCTTCAGGTTGTACTTGTCCAGGAGTTCGAGCTTGGACTCGACATAGCCGGGTTCGTCCCAGCGCCAGGCATCAAGGTGGTCTCCGGAGACGGCGATTTCCAGGCCGTCGTAGCCCCAGCCCGAGGCAAGTTTGGCGACTTCCTCAAGGGGGAGGTCGGCCCACTGGCCGGTGAACAGGGTGTACGGGCGGGGCATGGTCAGGCTCCTTCGGTTGCGGTGTTGATTGGCTTGGGGGACAGCTGGATCAGAGAGCTTTTGGCGGCCGCCGACTCTTCGACGGCGGCCAGGATGTGCTGGACGTTCAGGCCCTCCTCGAACGACGGCGACGGCTGGCTTCCGTCGCGGATGGCGGCCAGGAAGTCCCGGATCTGGTGCGTGAAGGTGTGTTCCCAGCCGATGATGTGCCCTTGCGGCCACCATGCTTCAAGGTACGGGTGCTCAGGCTCGTTGACCAGGATCCGCCGGAAACCCTGCTCCCGCACAGGGACTGTCGCATCAAGGAATCCGAGTTCGTTCAACGCCTCGAGGTCGAACAGGATGGTGCCCTTGTCGCCGTAGATTTCGAGGGTGAGGGAGTTCTTCCGGCCGGTGGCCACACGGCTGACTTCCACCGAGGCGATTGCTCCGGAGGCGAGGGTCAGCGTGGCCCAGGCGGCGTCGTCGACCGTTACGTCTTCCAAGCCGTCAACTCCGGGGCGCTGGTCGACGAAGGTGTGCAGGCGGCCGGTGACTTCGGTGACGGCATCACCCAGCAGATAGAGGACCTGGTCGATGGCGTGCGAGGCGATGTCGCCGAGCGCACCCGAGCCGGCGGTTTCCTTCCGCAGCCGCCAGGTCATGGGGGATTCGGCGTCGGACAGCCAGTCCTGAAGGTAGGCGGCCCGGATATGGCGGACTGTCCCGAGGCGGCCCTCGGCAATCAACTCGCGGGCCAGGGCGAGGGCGGGGACGCGGCGGTAGTTGAAGCCGATCAGGGATTGGACGCCGCGTTTGCGGGCCTTGGCGGCGGCGGCGGTCATGAGCTCGGCTTCGCCCAGTGTGTTGGCCAGCGGCTTCTCCACAAGTACGTGCTTGCCTGCCTCGAGGGCGGCGATGGCTATTTCGGCGTGCATCCAGCCGGGTGCGCAGATATCGATGATGTCGATGTCGTCGCGCTCGATGACTTCACGCCAGTCGGTGGCCGATTCAGCCCAACCGTACTTGGCTGCGGCCTCCGCTACCTGGGTGGCGTCCCGGCCCACGAGCACTTTCTGCTCGAAGGCCGGGACGTCGAAGAAACTGGCCACATTCCGCCACGCATTCGAGTGGGCCTTCCCCATGAAGGCATAGCCGATGGCGGCCACGCCGAGGGGGCGGTCGGTGCTGTCCTTCGACAGTGCGGGCGTCTGCGCCGTGTTCATTGTGATGCTCCTAAATAGGGGGCGGTGGTCCGGGACGGTGCCCGGAGGCGGGGTGGTCTGCAGCTACTTGACGGCGCCGGCCGAAAGACCGGCCACAAGGTGCCGCTGGACCAGGATGAATCCGATGAGGACCGGCAAACTGACCACCACGGAGGCGGCCATGAGCTGGTTCCAGAACACATCCGATTCGCTGGCGTAAGCCTTCAGGCCCAAGGACAGAGTCTTGGTCGACTCATTGGTGAGGACGGAGGCAAACAGCACCTCACCCCACGCCGAGATGAATGAGTACACTGCAACCGCGATGATGCCCGGCTTGGCAACCGGAAGGATGACGCGGAAGAGAGCGCCCATGCGGCCCGTGCCGTCAATCATGGAAGCTTCCTCCAACTCCTTGGGAATCGAAGCGAAGTAACCGCTCAGCATCCAGATGGCGAAAGGCAACGTGAATGTCATGTACGTGATGATCAGGCCGAGGTAGGAACCCTGCAGCTGAAGGCCGGTGATGTTCCGGATCTGGGTGAAGATCAGGTAGAGCGGCAGCAGGAACAGGATGCCCGGGAACATCTGGGTGGACAGGACCGTGAGGCTGAAGGCCCGCTTGCCCTTGAAAGGCAGCCGGGCGATCGCGTAGGCGGCAAGCACGGCGACGGTGACGGAGCACGCAGTGGCCGCGACGGTGATGATGAGGCTGTTCTGGAAGTACTTGGCCAACGGCACCGTGGTCCAGATATCAAAATACGGAGCCAGGGTGATCTCGCGCGGAATCCACTGGAACAGTCCGGCGACGTCCTTCAACGGCTTGATCGACGTCGAAACCACCACGAAGAGCGGTATTGCCACCCAGAGGGAAAGGATGGTCAGGACCACATTTCTTAGGATCCGGAAGTTGCGGGTCTCAATCATTGTCGGCTCCCTTTGGCAGCACCATGCGGATGTAGAAGACAGAAGCGATAAAGAGTGCGATCAGCAGGAGAACACTCATTGCTCCGCCGAGGCCGAAGTTCCAGCTGCCAAACGAGTTTTGGTAGATCAGGGGCGAGATGAGCGTGGCTTCCTTGGGGGAGGTGGCACCGAACAGGACAAAGGGAATGTTGAACTGGTTGAACGTCCACAGGGACATCACCATCAGAAGCACTCCGTTGGCCGGGCGGACCATGGGCAAAGTAATGGTCCGGAACTGCTGCCAGAGGGTGGCGCCGTCGATGGCTGCGGCCTCGTAGACGTCGTTCGGAACGTTCTGCAGTGCCGCCATCAGCATGAGGAAAGCGAAGGGCCATAGCTGCCAGACGTTCACTACCACCATTGCTCCGAACGAGTTCTCGCCGAGGAGCCAGAAGGGGCGGTGGTCACCGAAGAGATGGAGCGTGTCCACCAGGATCTGGTTTACCGCGCCGTCACGCTGGTTGAACATGAAGGCCCAGGCGATGGTTCCGACGTAGGCGGGAAGTGCGTAGGGGACCAGGAAGAAGGTCCGCAGAAGGGCGCGGCCCTTGAAGTTCGAGGAAAGGAAGACGGCTCCGGCCATGCCTAGTACCCACGAGAAGCCGACCACGAGGATGGTGTAGAGCAGGGTACGGCCAACGGTGCTGAAGAAAGCCTGGCCGATGGTGCTTTCCGGGTTGAGGCCGTTGATGAAGTTCTGCAAGCCCACGAAAGGGGCGTTGAGCCAGTTCGTGAGGTTGAGTTGGGTCAAGGAGATGAACGCGATCCACACCCCCAGGAGCATGGGGCCGATGTGGATGAGGAGTTCGAGGATGGCGGCCGGAGCGATCAGGCCGTAGGGGAGGAAGGACCGGCGCCGTTTGCGGATCGGCGTCGAAGGGGTGGGCCCGTCGGGCTCAGGATGGGCGGCCGTTGTGCTGCCCGCAGCGGCTTTTCCGCTGTCCAGCGCTGAATGTGACATGGAAACTCCTTTGCCGGAGTGGAGGCGCCACCATAGGTGACGCCTCCACCCTCAGGGCATGGTTACTGGGCCGCGGCCATCTGGTTATTGGCGTCCTTGAGGGCCGCCTTGATGTCGTCTTCGGAAACAGTTCCGGTTGCTGCCTTGGCAAAGAGGTTCTTGATCGCGGTACCCGTCAGGGTCTCCATCTGTCCTTCTTTGGCGATCAGCGGCATCGGCAGGGAGTGGTTGGACAGGGCTTCGTTCTTGGCCTTGACCTCCTCGGTCTGGAAAGCGGCATCCTTGGATGCGGCGCTGACCACGGGCAGGGAAGAGTAGGCCTTGTTCAGGGCCACCTGCTCCTCGTCACTTGTCAGGAAAGCGGCGAGCTTGATGGCGTTTGCCTTGTTCTTGCTGTTCTTGAATACGCTCAGGTTGATACCGGCCACGTGGCTCTGGGTGGCGCGGTCGCCCGTTGCATCAGCAGTCATCATCGGGATGGCGGCAACGCCCCAGTCCTTGAAGTCACGGGCTGCGAAGTTCTTCAGCGGGCTCTGGTCAAACATCATTGCTGCCTTGCCGTTGATGAGGTTGTCCACCTTTTGGCTGCCCTGGCTCAGTTCAGCGTCAGAGGGCGACATCACCTTGTCCACGGCCATCAGGTCAACGAACTGCTTGACGCCCTGGACCTGGGGGTCGCTGTCGAACGTCGGCTTGCCGTCCTTGTCGAAGAGCGTGCCGCCGTTCTGGAGACCGCGAACAAACGCCTGGTGCGAGTTGGCCGAAACTGAAGCGCCGGCTGCGGTGAAGCCCCACTGGTCAGGCTTGCCGTCGCCGTTGACGTCCTTGGTCAATTTCTTGGCGTCGGCCACGAACTCGTCCCAGGTGACCGGCGCCTTTTCAATGCCGGCTTCCTTGAACATCTTGGTGTTGTAGTACAGGTTGTAGGCCAAGCCATACAGAGGGATCGACGTCGGCGTCTTGCCTTCGGCGCCACCGGTCGACCAGCTGGTCTGCAGGAAGCGGTCCTTGCCGCCGACGGCGTTGAGGAGATCGCCTTCGACAGGCTCAAATGCTCCCGTTTCCTGCAGCGTCACGGCCCAGGTGTTGCCGATGTTCAGGACATCGGGGCCGTCTCCACTGGTGACTGCCGTAAGAATACGGTTGTAGAGGTCGGTCCAGCCGATGACTTCCAGCTTGACCTTGACGCCCGTCTTCTCGGTGAAGCGGTCAAGGGTTGGTTTCAACTTGGCCGCGGTGTCGTCAAGGCTGTTGCCCTGGTCGGAGGCCCAGTAGGTGATGGTGTCGCTGGAGGCCTGGGGCGTATCGCCTCCACCGCAGCCGCTCATGCTGAGGGCCAGGGCGGCTGTAGCGGCAAAAGCCGAAAGGACTTTCAGGGGGTTCTTCATTATTGCTCCGATTTCTCGTCGTCGAGCTGGGGCTATGTTGATTGGGGCTGGTGATTGCTGTTGATCAGGCGGAGAGCGTTGCTGCGGTGGGATCCCAGTCCTCGGGGAGAGCGGGAACCTTGTCGGCGGAGCTTTCGACGTCGACGAAGGCCCGGTTGTCGATCGACTCCGAAATGGAGGCCATCGTGTCCAGGACGTGGAAGGCCAACTCGCCCTGTGCACGGTGCGGACGGCCTTCGCGGATAGCGCGGGCCATTTCAAGTACGCCGGCGCCCCGGCTCGCGGTTGAGCCCACTGACGGAACGGTGGTCCAATCGTCGGAACCCAGCGCGCAGATCCTGATGTCGCCGTCGAACATGTTGGGATCCGGAAGCGCGATGGTGGCGTCCGTTCCCGTGATTTCGACAAACCCTGCCCGCTTGAGCGGGGAATCGAAGCTGAAGATGCTCTGCGCGGACTCGCCACCTTCAAACTCAAGGATGGAGCTGACGTGCGTGGGAACGGTGACGTCGAAGACTTCGCCTGCCTTGGGGCCGGAACCGATGACCCGGGTCTCGCGGGACTTCGAACCGAAGGCCGCAACCCGGCGGATGCTGCCGAAGGTCTGAACCAAGGTAGTCAGGTAGTAAGGGCCGATGTCGAACAGTGGACCCGCGCCGTCCTGGAAGAGGAAAGCGGGGTTGGGGTGCCAGGACTCAGGGCCGGGGGACTGCATGAGCGTCAGGGCGGTCAGCGGGGTGCCGATGTCGCCGCGCTCGATCATGCGGCGGGCCGTCTGGAGGCCGGCGCCCAGGAAGGTGTCCGGCGCGCATCCCAGGCGCACGCCTGCAGCATCAGCGACCTTGAGCAGGCCAAGTCCGCTTTCGCGGTCCAGGGAGAAGGGCTTTTCGCTCCAGACGTGTTTTCCGGCGTTGACCGCTTGGGTAGCTACTTCAACGTGGGCGGCAGGGATGGTCAGGTTGACCACGATTTCGACGTCGGGATCACCCAGGACGGCGTCGACCCCACCGTGCTTCTCAATTCCGTACTCGGCGGCGCGTGCGGCCGCCGCTTCTTCGAACAGATCCCCAATGGCAACCACCTTGACGTCCGGGAAGCTGGTGAGGTTGTCCAGGTACTGCTTGCTGATGACGCCGGCGCCGATGATGCCGACTCCCACCGGGCCGGAGCCCACGGGGCCGAAGGATGCTCCTGTTGCGTGGCTCATGCGTTGACCTTTCCAGCGCTGAGGTAGTTATAGCTGTCGCGCACGGCTTCGAACATGTCGCCGTCGAAGTCGTCGAGCTCGACGACGCCGGCCTCAAGCGAACCGGCTGCGTCAAGAACCTCCCAGATGGGCATCTTGCCGTCGCCGACAGCCAACTGCTGGGACGGATCGGAGGTGACGGGGCCGTCCTTGATGTGGATGAACTTCACCCGGTCACCGAGGCGGGCCAGGAGTTCGGCCGGGTTCTGGCCACCAACGGCTGCCCAGTAGGTGTCGAGTTCAAGGACCACCTCAGGATCCAGGTGGTCGGCGAGGTGCTCAATGGCGGTTTTCCCGTCGATGACCGACTCAACTTCCCACCAGTGGTTGTGGTAGCCGACGCGGACTCCGTACTCCGCACCCTTGGCGGCGGCGGAGTTGAGCTGGCTGGCGGTTTCCTTGATGTCTTCGATGGTGTTCCAGCGGTCGATGGGAACGTGCGGATCGATGACCGTGCCGATTCCCAACTGCTGCGCGGCAGCGAAGATTGCGTCTTGATCGTCGCTGAGCAACGGAGCGTGGCCGGAGGGGGCGGTGAGGTTGTTTTCTGCCAATGCCTGCTTCAGCTCAGCGGCCTTGGCGACAAACCGGTAAGGCTCCACCATGGTGAAGCCAATTTCTGCCAGTCGCTGGATGGTTCCAGCAAGATCCTCTTCCAAGGCCTTTCGGACCGTGTAGAGCTGGATCGAATATGACACTGTCTCTCCTCGTCATTGTTGGTGAGTACGGATCGGCCGGGGTGATAACCACCATCTGCGGTCGTGATGTGCTGCTCATCACAACCTAGGGGGACTTTTGTCGGCGGTCAAGCAAAAGTTGAATTATGGCCGACAAACTTTCATTGCATGACACGCATAAGCAATCGTGCTTCACTAAGTGCATGACTCCAGCACCCGCAAACGACGCCGGAAACGCCCCGGTCTTAGAGGCCGGCAATCTGTCGCGCGCTGGGGATCTCTTCCAACTTCTCCGCGACGGCCAGGCCCGGACACGTGCCGAGTTGGCCATCACCACGGGGCTGGCCCGTTCCACCGTTGCCTCGCGCATCGACGCCCTCATCAATTCCGGCCTGGTGGGTCCGGCCGGGGAGGCAAGCTCCAGTGGCGGCAGGCCGCCGTCGCGCTTTGCCTTCAACCCCGCCGCGCGCGTGGTGCTGGCGGTCGACGTCGGAGCGACCCATATGATTGTCGCCGTCACCGACCTTGGGGGCAGCGTCCTGGCCGAGCGCCGGCTGAAGCAGGAAGTAGCCGACGGGCCCGAAGTAGTCCTGGGTCGTGTGGTGTCCGCGGGCCGGGAGCTGCTGGCCGAAGCAGGGCGGGAGCTTACAGACCTCGCAGGCATGGGCATCGGGCTGCCGGGCCCAGTGGAGCACGACACGGGACGGCCCGTGAAGCCGCCGATCATGCCCGGCTGGGACGGGTTCGACGTCGTCACTTACGTCCAGCGCTCGCTGCCTGTTCCCGTCTTGGTGGACAACGACGTCAACATCATGGCGCTGGGCGAACGGACCGCGTACTGGCCGGACCACGACAACTTCCTCTTCATCAAAGTCGCCACCGGCATCGGTGCGGGCATCATCAGCAGCGGCGAGTTGCAGCGTGGCGCCAACGGCACCGCCGGCGACCTCGGCCACGTCCGTGTTCCCCGCGGGGACGACGTCCTTTGCCGATGCGGCAACTACGGGTGCCTTGAGGCACTCGCGTCGGGGCCCGCCGTCGCGCATCAACTCCGGACGCAAGGGCTGGAGGCCAGCAACGGCGCCGACGTGCTGCGCCTGGTGGGTGAGGGTAACCTGCAGGCAATCCAGGCGTTGCGGCAGGCGGGGCGCGACGTGGGGGACGTCCTGGCCACCGTGGTCAACCTGCTGAACCCTTCCATGATCATCATTGGCGGCAGCGTTGGAGAGGCGGGCGAGCACTTGGTGGCCGGCATCCGCGAGGTGGTCTACCGGAGATCGCTGCCGCTGGCCACGACGCACCTCCGCATCGGTATTTCCATGGCCGGCGAGCGTTCCGCGATCCTTGGCGCGAGCCAGATGGTGACCCGGTACGTCCTTTCGCCTGCCGTGATCGAAGCCACGCTGCAAGCAACGGGTTAGGCCCGTATTCCGGCGCTTTGCCGGTGGCAGGCGTGATAGCAATGAAGGTGATGAAAACGTTTCCTGTCACGTCCTGGCCTGTCCAGTGAGCCAACTCCTTGCCAAAGTACCGCGCGGTTGGCTGATCCTGGCCTGCATCGGGCTCATTGCGCTCAACATGCGCGGGCCCTTTGTGGCGGTTGCTCCCGTGGTGGATTCGTTGCGCCACGACCTCGGATTCTCACCTGTTGAACTCGGGCTGCTGACGGGCATTCCCGTGCTTTGCTTCTCGCTCGCTTCACCGCTGGCGTCCATGGCCGGGCGCCGTTTCGGTGCCGAGTTCGCGATCATGCTGACTCTGCTCGGTGTCCTGGCCGGCGTCGTGATACGTTCCAGCGGGGGTGGCGTTCCCGTGATGGTTGGCACGGTCCTTATTGGCGTGGCCATCACGATTGGCAACATCGCGGTTCCCCTGATCATTCGCCGGGACTTCGCTCCGCGACGCCAGGCCACCGCGATGGGCGTCTACACTGCTGCCCTGAACATCGGCTCTTTCCTCACCTCGGTGGTGACTGCGCCCTTGGCCGACCTGGTGGGGTGGAGGCTGTCCTTGGCTGCAAGCGCGCTCCTGGCCTTGGCGGCGATCGTGTTTTGGATTCCCACTGTGGGGGTTCGCCGCGCGCTTGTTCCCTCGCCGGTTCCGCCGGTTGCCACCTCTGCTCCGGGGCCCGGCCGTGGAGTGGGGTGGCTTGTTGCCGGGCTGACGCTTGGCTTCGCGGGGCAGGCGTTCTCCTACTACGGGGTCACCGCCTGGCTGCCGAGTTTCCTGTCCGACGAACTCTCCATGGGCACCGCCGAGGCCGGTGCGGGCTCCTCGCTGTTCCAGATTTTCGCGATTATCGGCGGCTTGGGTGTACCGCTGCTGGCGCGCTTCTCAAGTACGACGACGGTCGCGGCCACCTTGAGTGCCTTGTGGCTGACGGTTCCCCTTGGCCTGTTGCTGGCGCCGTCGTGGTGGTGGCTGTGGTCTTCGCTGGGCGGTGTAGCCCAGGGAGGTGGCATCACGGTCATCTTCATTGCCGTCATCAAGTTCGCCCATTCGCAGGCAGCGGCGGGGAAGATGTCCGCCGTCGTGCAAGGGGTCGGCTACTGCTTCGCGGCCTTGGCGCCGACGATTGTTGGTTACGTCCACGATGCCTCTGGCGGCTGGACCGTTCCCCTGCTCGTGATCCTCGGCTCCGTGCTGACTTTCTGCATCTGCACCACGGTGTCCGTCCGCTGGGTGTCCCGCCAGCCAAACTAGGGGACAGCAAACGTTCCACTGAGCGCTCAGTGGAACGTTTGCTGTCCCCCAGTTGGGTGGTTTTCCGGTGCTGGGCTGCCTCCCCGGCCTTCGGGGTCACTTGTTGCGAAGAGTGCAGGCAGCCCAGCGTCGGGGCTTGTTGGTTGCTTTGGCTAGGCGGCGACCAGTTCTTCTTCGGTTGCCTCTTCCTTGGCTTCGGTGAGGAAGCGGGCGTAGGCGGGGATGGTCAGGAACGTGGGGAATTCCTCCGTCAGGGTGACTTCCTCGAAGATGCTGCGGGCGTCTGCGAACCGGTCTCCGTCGAAGCGTTCCAGGCGGGCGAATTCCTCGTCGAGCATGTCCTCCACCCATTCCCGGGAAATGATGTCACCTTGCTCGGTGATGGCGTGGGAGTGGATCCACTGCCACAGCTGGGAGCGGGAGATCTCGGCGGTGGCCGCGTCTTCCATGAGGTTGTGGATGGCCACTGCGCCGTTGCCCCGAAGCCAGGACTCGATGTAGCGGATGCCCACCTCGATGTTCAAGCGGATTCCGGCCTCGGTGATGGTTCCCTGGGTGGTGGAGATGTCGATCAGGGCGCGGTCGTCCGGGATGACGTCCTCGCGGGTCTTGGCGAGTTGGTTCGGCTTCTCGCCAAGCACCGAATCGAAGACTTCGCGGGCCACGGGCACCAGGTCGGGGTGGGCAACCCAGGAGCCGTCGAAACCGTCGTTGACTTCGCGGGTCTTGTCGGCCCGGACCTTTTCGAAGGAAGCTGCATTGGCGGCCTCGTCCTTCCGGTTCGGAACCGCTGCTGCCATGCCCCCAATTGCCATGGCTCCGCGGCGGTGGCAGGCCCGGACCAGCTGCTCGGTGTAGGCACGCATGAACGGTTGGGTCATGGTCACCTGGCCGCGGTCCGGGAGCACGAAGCGCGGGCCCCGGGTACGGAAGTTCTTGATCAGCGAGAAGATGTAGTCCCAGCGGCCGGCGTTCAGGCCTGACGCGTGGTCACGCAGTTCGTACAGGATTTCTTCCATCTCGAATGCGGCCGTGATGGTTTCGATCAGCACGGTTGCGCGGATGGTGCCCTGCGGGATGCCGAGCAGGTCCTGGGCCAGGATGAAGATGTCGTTCCACAGGCGTGCTTCCAGGTGGTTCTCGATCTTGGGCAGGTAGAAGTACGGGCCCTTGCCCTGGGCGAGCAGGCGGCGGGCGTTGTGGAAGAAGTACAGCCCGAAGTCCACGATTCCGCCGGCGATCGGCTTGCCGTCGATCAGCATGTGCTTCTCCGGCAGGTGCCAACCACGGGGGCGGACGACGATGGTGGGCAGGTCCTCGGCGGCCTTGAGCTTGTACTCCTTGCCTTCAGGCGACGTGAAGTCGATCCGGCGCTCCAGTGCATCGGTCAGGTTCAATTGGCCCTGGATCACGTTGCGCCAGGTCGGAGTGGAGGAATCCTCCATGTCGGCCAGCCACACCTTGGCGCCGGAGTTCAAGGCGTTGATGGTCATCTTCTTATCCACAGGACCGGTAATTTCCACCCGGCGGTCCTCCAGGCCAGGAGCCGGGGGAGCGACGCGCCACGACGGGTCATTGCGGATACCCTCTGTCTCCGGCAGGAACCGCGGGTCCTGGCCGCTGGAGATAGCGTTTCGCCGTGCGTGCCGTGCCTGCATCAGCTCCTGCCGACGGTCAGCAACAGCACGGTGCAGCTTGCCGACGAACTCAAGCGCATCCGGAGTGAGGACCTCGTTCTGCCGCGAGATGGGCTGCGCGGTCAGAGTAATCCCGTTGATAGTGAAGTTGTCGGTGAAGCTGTTCATTGGATTGTCCTTTCAGGAACCCAACTGGGTGGCAGCAGATGCCGTTTTGGACGTTCAAAACGACATCTGCTGCTACTTGGTTGGGGAAATTTAGTGGAACTGGCCTTCTTCGGTGGATCCCACCAGGGCCAAAGTGGAGGCGTTCGGGTTGAGCGCTGTGGCGATGTCGTCGAAGTAGCCGGTGCCGACTTCGCGCTGGTGCTTGGTGGCGGTGTAGCCGCGTGATTCGGAGGCGAATTCCTTTTCCTGGAGCTCGACGTAGGCGCTCATGCCTTCACGGGCGTAGCCGTGGGCGAGGTCGAACATCGAGTAGTTCAGGGCGTGGAAGCCGGCCAGGGTGATGAACTGGAACGTGAAGCCCATGGCACCGAGTTCGCGCTGGAACTTGGCGATCGTGGCGTCGTCCAGGTGCTTGCGCCAGTTGAAGGACGGGGAGCAGTTGTAGGAGAGCATCTGGTCCGGGAACTCGGCCTTGACCGACTCGGCGAACTTGCGGGCCAGCTCCAGGTCCGGGGTGCCCGTTTCCATCCAGATGAGGTCGGAGTACGGAGCGTAGGCCTTGGCGCGGGCAATGCAGGGTTCGATGCCGTTGCGGACCTTGTAGAAGCCCTCGGCCGTGCGTTCACCGGTAATGAATTCGCGGTCTCGCTCGTCAACGTCCGAGGTGATCAGGGTTGCAGCTTC
Organism: Paenarthrobacter sp. NPDC089675; assembly: GCF_044749185.1. Lineage (NCBI taxonomy): Bacteria > Bacillati > Actinomycetota > Actinomycetes > Micrococcales > Micrococcaceae > Paenarthrobacter > Paenarthrobacter sp. NPDC089675. The sequence goes on from NZ_JBIVHM010000004.1 coordinate 198,135, forward strand.
GGCGTCGGTGCGGGCAATGACGACCGTCGGGGTGCCGGCCACGTCGGCTGCCAAACGGGCTGCGTTCAGGGTCCGGATGTGCTGCTGGGTGGGGATCAGGACCTTGCCGCCGAGGTGTCCGCACTTCTTCTCGGATGCGAGCTGGTCTTCCCAGTGAACGCCCGAGGCGCCGGCGGTGATCATGGATTTCATGAGCTCGTAGGCGTTGAGCGGGCCACCAAAGCCGGCCTCGGCGTCGGCGACGATCGGGACCAGCCAGTCCTCAACGGTCTTGACGCCCTCGGCGTATTCGATCTGGTCTGCGCGGAGCAGTGCGTTGTTGATGCGGCGGACAACCTGTGGGACCGAGTTGGCGGGGTACAGGGACTGGTCCGGGTAGGTGTGGCCCGAGAGGTTGGCGTCGGCTGCAACCTGCCAGCCGGAGAGGTAAATGGCTCGCAGGCCGGCCTTGACCTGCTGCACGGCCTGGTTGCCGGTCAGGGCGCCCAAAGCGTTGGTGTAGCCGCCGGTGGGAGCTTCCTCGGTGAGCTGCTTCCAGAGCTTCTCCGAACCGCGGCGGGCCAGGGTGTGCTCTTCGGAGACGCGGCCGCGGAGGCGGACGACGTCGGCAGCCGAGTAATCACGGGTGACGCCCTCCCAGCGCGGGTTGGCGGACCATTCAAGTTCCAGTGCTGCGGCCTGCTCTTCTGCGGTCAACTCTGGTTCAAACGATGCGGTCATTGCATGTCTCCTAATTTCCTGGCGGGCTCCCCGGGCCGGCCTCCACAGCTTCCTTGCTGCTTCGGCCGGCTGACCGGGGTCTGTATTTCTTTTTCGTGAGAACTACTTTTCTGCACTTTCAAGGGGCTTTCTAGAGGAAAAGTATGGAAAGAAATGCAGTTTTTCGCGTATTCTCAAGAAATGTCGCCTTCAAGCTGGAATCGAGACGTCGCGTCGCCGTCGTCGTCCGCCCCGTCCCCCGAACTGGACGTCATCAGCCTCGGCCGCCGCGTGCGCCACTTGCGCAAGCAAGCCGGGCTGACGCTCGATGACCTGAGTGCCGCCGTCGGGACCGCGCCCAGCCAGCTGAGCCTGATCGAAAACGGCAAGCGCGAGCCCAAACTGGGACTGCTTCAGCAACTGGCCGCGTCCCTGAACGTGAGCATCGACCAGCTTCTTGGAGCCGAGCCGCCGAGCCGCCGCGCTGCCCTGGAAATCGAGCTGGAACGGTACCAGCGCGGACCCCTGTACGAGTCGCTGAACCTGCCGAAAATCCGCATCAGCTCGCGGCTTCCGCTGGAGGTGCTGGAGTCGCAGGTGGGGCTGCTTCAGGAGCTCGAGCGCAAACTTAACGAGCAAGCCGCGACGCCGGAAGAGGCCCGCCGCGCGAACGGTGAGTTGCGTGCCATGATGCGCGAGCGCGGTAATTACTTCCCTGAGTATGAGGCCGAGGCGCAGAAGGTCCTCAAAGGGGTTGGCTACACCACGGGTCCGCTGAGCCAGCACGTCATTGCGGACATCGCGGAGAACCTCGGATTTTCGCTGCACCATGTGGGCGATCTGCCGCATTCAACGCGTTCCGTGACGGATTTGAAGAACCGCAGAATTTATCTGACCCAGAACCAGCGGCAGGACCACGACCCCCGTTCTGTGCTGCTGCAGGCGCTGGGGCACTACGTCTTGGGGCATGAAACTCCGCGGAACTACGGCGACTTCCTGGCGCAGCGTGTGGCTACCAACTACTTCGCTGCGGCTTTGCTGCTGCCCGAGCACGCTACCGTGGAGTTCCTGCAAAAGGCCAAGGCTGCCAAGGAAATCGCCGTCGAGGACATCCGGGACGCCTTCGCCGTGTCCTATGAAACCGCGGCACACCGCTTCACCAATCTGGCAACCAAGCATCTGGGCATCACCACGCACTTCCAGAAGACCCACCAGTCCGGCATCATCTACAAGGCCTACGAGAACGACGGCGTGACGTTCCCGCAGGACCACACCGGCGCCATCGAAGGGCAGCCGTCGTGCAAGGCGTGGACCTCGCGGGCTGTGTTCGATGTGCCCGACAAGTTCAGCGCGTACAGCCAGTACACGGATACGCCTTCCGGGACGTACTGGTGCACGGCCCGCACCGAGCGCTCGGCCTCGGGGGAGTTTTCCCTGAGCATCGGCGTGCCGTACCAGCACGTGAAGTGGTTCCGGGGGCGTGAAACCACCGCGCGTGCGACGTCGACCTGCCCGGATCCCAATTGCTGCAAGCGTCCGCCGGCCGCGTTGGCGGACGAGTGGGCCGGAAACGCGTGGCCGTCGGCGCGTGCCCACTCGCACCTGCTTGCTGCCATGCCGCCCGGGGCATTCCCCGGCGTGGACGAGACCGAGGTGTACAGCTTCCTGGAGGCCCACTCCGGGCGCTGAGTTTCTGGGGGCCTGCGCTCGAGTTCGCGGGAACCGTGCGGGGTCGCTGGAAGCTTCCGCTCGAACTCGCCGGTTTCCCGCGAACTCGCGATTTCACCCGGGGGGCTCGCGGCGTCCGCCGCTAGGGAACCAGCCGCGCCACCAAGACTGCCGCAGCGTTCACGACGTCGTCCGCCGCCTTTTTGGTGGCACTCAAGGCGACCTCGTGGCCGGCAACCGTGATGATGTCCGTGATCACTGCGACCGTGAGGCGGCCCAGGGTGTCCTCGCTGGTGCCGAGCAGCACGGAGTTTTGTCGGACCCACTCACGGCCGCGTTCGCGGCGGAGGACCTCGAAGCCCGGGGGAGTGTCGCCCTCGATGAAGACCCGCTCCAGGTCGCGGTGCTTCCACGTGTACTCGAAGTAGCTGCGGCTCCCGATGTTGAACAGGGCCAGGGGGTCGGCTTCTCCAGATTTGCGGGCCTTGGCTACCGCAGCCGCGACCAAGCGTTCGTGTTCGTTCTGGTAGTCGTCCCAGAGGGCCAGGAACAGCTCCGTCTTGCCGCCGAAGTGGTGATAGAGGCTGCCGACGCTGGATCCTGAGCGGGCCACGATCTCGGAGATGCCGGCGTCCGTGAAGCCCTGTTCGCAGAACACCGACGAGGCCGCGTCGAGCAGGTTCCGCCTGGTTGCAGCTGTTCGCGACCATTGCCAGGAACCAGCGTGGACGCCGGCGTCGGATGTTTTTCGAACCATGGGACCTCCTGTTCGCGTCATCGGTGTGTCGTTCGGCGACTTCCTGGAATTCCGCAGCGCCGGAAGGGGCTGAAGTGGCAGTGCATCCTTGACCAAGCCCCAAACTACAGGAAATAATTCTGGAAGTCTGTTCTAGAAATTTGTATTGCAGTATGTAACCAAATGCTGCGATTTTTGACGTCGAACGCCCCAAAACCCGGGTGCCGTTTTCACCGTCGGGCAGCAACTGGTTGAATCGCTATGAGCGCGCCAACTGGTCGCACGCCAACAAAGCAAGAGAGGAACGCGGCCTGATGTCCGTTTCAAGCAAGTCGTCCGGGATCACGTCGAACAGGTGGTTCAAGCCCGTCGTCGTCACCGCTGGAGCCTTGGTGATCGCACTGATCCTGGTGCTGATCGCCCAGTGGTTGCGCACCCTTGACCCGGTGAAGCAGTTCCTGGCGGACTACCCGGGACACTCGGCCATTCCTGAAGGGACGCCAACGGGATTCCCTGCATGGTTGGGTTGGCAGCACTTCCTCAACATGTTCTTCCTGGTCCTCATCATCCGGTCCGGCTGGCAGGTGCGCACCACCACCCGGCCGCCGGCGTACTGGACGAGGAACAACAAGGGCTTCATCAAGACCAAGAACGCACCCACCAAGATCAGCCTGGACCTCTGGTTCCACCTGACGCTGGATGCGTTGTGGGTACTGAACGGCATCATTTTCATCGTGCTGCTCTTTGCCACCGGCCAGTGGCTCAGGATCGTTCCCACCAGCTGGGACGTGTTCCCGAACGCCGTCTCGGCAGGGCTGCAATACGCCTCATTGAACTGGCCGGTTGAAAACGGCTGGAACAACTACAACTCGCTCCAGTTGCTGACCTACTTCATCACGGTGTTCATCGCCGCGCCGCTGGCCATCATCACCGGTATTCGGATGTCCGGGGCTTGGCCCAAGAAAGCCGCGATCAACAAGTTCTACCCGATCGAGTTGGCCCGCAAGATCCACTTCCCGGTGATGATCTACTTCGTGGCGTTCGTGATCGTCCACGTGACGCTGGTCCTGGCTACGGGCGCCCTGAACAACCTGAACCACATGTACGCGTCCAACAACGACTACAGCTGGTGGGGCTTCGGAATCTTCGCAGCGTCCATCATCGTCACAGCCGCAGCGTGGTTCCTGGCACAGCCGCTTTTCCTCCGCCCGATCGCCTCGCTGATGGGCAAGGTTTCGCGCTAGCTCAGCGCACCGCCCTGCCACAAGGCATCGAACGGGGCGCCGGAGGCCACGCGGTTGCGGATTCCCTCGGTCACGAAAGCCTTCGCAGTCCGGGCCGCTTCAAGCGGGGTTGCACCCTTGGCCAGTTCGGCAGTCACGGCCGCAGCGAGTGAGCAACCTGCACCGGAGACCGCGACCTCGCCCACCTTCGGTGCACGCAGGACTTCCAGCGTCTCGCCGTCGTAGAAAACGTCGACGGCGTCAGCACCTTCCAGCCGCACACCACCCTTGGCGAGGACTGCTGCGCCGCTGAGTTCGTGGATGCGGATGGCGGCGGCCTTCAGCGATTCTTCGTCGGTAATGGTGAGCCCGGACAGGGACTCGGCCTCGAAGTGGTTCGGCGTGACGAATGTGGCGAGGGGAAGGATCTGGGCCTTCAACGCCTGGTCGGTGTCCAAGGCGTGGCCGGGTTCCTGGCCCTTGCAGATCAGGACCGGATCCAGAACCACGTTGGCGAACGAACCGGCGGACAACGCCTTCTCAACCGTGCTGATCGTCGCCGGGCTCCCAAGCATTCCGATCTTCACGGTGTCCAGAACCGAAGGTGCGCCGGAAGCGGCACCATAGGCCGCCGTCGTGGCTTCAAGTTGGTCAGCGATGACCTGCTGGTCCACCGGCATGAAGCGGTGGTTCCAGTTGTCATTGGGGTCGAACGAAACGATGCACGTGAGGTTGACGATGCCGAAGACTCCCAGTTCCTGGAAGGTCTTGAGGTCGGCTTGCGCGCCGGCGCCGCCGGTCGCTTCCGAGCCGGCGATGGTCAGTGCAATGGCAGGGGAAACGGCTGAAGTCATGTTTTCATTTTGGCAGTTGCCCCGGCGCGACTCCTAACGGGGCTAGCCGTGCAGGCTCCGGTACGCCGCCTCCGCCGCCGGATGCAATGGAACTCCTGCAGTGTTAATGAGGGTCTCAGGGCTGAGGAATTGCACGCCCGTACTCGACTTCGGAACCAGCTCCCGGGCATGTCCCACAAGGAGCTCTACGGTCCGCCGGACCAGGGAATCAGCGAGGTCGCTGCGGCAAAGCAGGAGGTTGGCCACCCCAACTGTCCAGACGGCGGGTGCGTTGCCGTACGTGTTGGCGGGAATGAGGACGCGGTCGTAGAAGTCCCCATGTTCCCCGCGCAGGGTCTTGATGTGCCGGGACAGGTCGATGAGCTTGACTGCCAGCCCCTGCGCCGTGGTGGCAATGGCGGCGGTTGGCACCCCGCCCGACCAGAACAGCGCGTCCACGGACCGTTCACGCAACGCCGCGAGTCCCTGGTTGAGGCCAAGGTTGAGCTGTCGGGGTGGCGGGCTCAGCGCGGCCGTGGAAATGATCCTCGGTGCCGTCAGCGACGTACCCGAGCCGGCTTCACCAACACCCACAGCCTTCCCGGCAATGTCCTCGAACGTACTGATACCACTGTCCGCGCGCACCAGGCAGTGCACATAGTTCTCGTAGACCTTGCCAAGGGCCACGAGCCTTCCACCCGGCGGGGCAGCGACGTAGGCGTCCGGTCCGGCCGCCGTGTCAGCCAGCGCGACGGCGAACGTCGCCTCGCCGGACATCACCCGCCTGATGTTCTCCAGGCTTCCTCCGGTCACCACAGGCGTGGCCGACCCGGCGACGCCTTCACGCTGCAGCAGTCCGGCCAACAGAGTGGCGAATTCAAGATAGAAACCGCCCGACTCGCCGCCCGCCACGGTCAGCTGTTGCGGCTTCGGCTCCGGCGTGCAGGCAGCCACGGGCAACAGAAGTCCGCTCGCGCCGAGTGCCAGCCCGGCTTTGAGAAGGCTGCGGCGCGCCACCGCGTCACGCATCAGGACCACCCTGGAGTTCCAGCCTTGCCGTCAATCCGTGCGGTTCGCGTGCCTCAAGGGACAAGCGGCCCCCGTTCGCTTCGGCCAGGCGTTCCACAATGGTCATGCCCAAGCCGTTTCCGGGGATGCTGCTGTGCTGCGGTGCCCGCCAAAACCGGATGGTGGAGGCTGTGCGCTGTTCATCGGAAAGGCCCGGACCGTCGTCGGAAATCTCGACGGCGGCACCTCCTTTGGTCGGCGTCATCGCCACAGTGATGTGGCCGTGGGGGACGTATTTGATGGCGTTGGCCAGCAGTTCGCCGATCATTTGCGCCAGCTCGTCGGGGTCGCACCGGATGGCGAGTGGCGATTCGGATGGCTTCAGCGTGATGGTGGACCCGGCAAGCTTCGCCGCTGGCCCTGCACGCTCCACCTCGCCCTGCAGGACGGGGAAGGGATCAATCACCGTCTGGCGGCTGTGCTCCGAATCCCCCTGGGCTCCAGCAGCCCCCGCAACGGCGCGGTGTTCCGCCGCAGCCAGCTTCAGCACGCCGTCGAGCATTTGCTCAACGCGTTCCAGCTCCGCGACAACTCCTTCCGCCGCAGCCTTCTCAGGTGCGTTCCGCAGTTCCAGCTGCAACAGGTCGATCCGCAGCCGCAGGGCGCCCACCGGGTTGCGGAGTTGGTGGGACGTGTCCGCGATCAGGCGGCGTTGCGAATCCATGCTTTCACTGAGGGTATTGGCCATGGCCGTGAACGAGCGGCTGAGCTCCCGCAGCTCGGGCGGACCGGCCTCGGGGAGCTGGCTGGTCTTGCCCGTGGCTTCAAGTTGGTGCACGGCCTTGCTTAGCCGGTGGACCGGCCGCAGGACCCAGCCGGTGAGACGCGCCGCCGCCAGCAACAGCAGAGCACACATTGCCACGGCAGCGAGCCCGACGACGAACCACCGCTCCCGCAGCCTGCTTCGGGCGGCGTCGAGGTTTACTTCCAGAACGGCCTCACCGAGGACCTGGCTGGCCGTTCCAAAAGACCGGGAGATGACGTCCGTGCCGGTGTCGAAGGGGTGGACAGTTCCGATGGTGGTGTCGTTCAGGTTGAGGCTTGCACGGTTGAGCGCGTCCTTGGTCCCCGGGGCGTCCGCGTCCAAGCCGCCGGAGCTGAGGGTCCTGTCCTGGAGGCGGACCAGGACCCCTTCACCGTACAGCTCGGAGTATCTGTCCATTTCGCGTTGGAGCCGGGTGGTGTCGTAGTCAGCGGAAGCATCGTTGGCCAGCTGGGCAAAGCGGTTGAGGGCGGCAACGCGGTTGATTTGGACTTCCTGTGTCAACTCGCGGCCCGCGGAGGTGAGGATCACGCTGGACACAGTGACCACAATGAGCACTGCGATAACGCTGAGGATGCCCAGGACGCGGACTTTCATCCTTGCTCCACGCGGTAGCCCACGCCGCGGACGTTGATGATGAAGCCGGGCAGTTTGAGCTTGGCCCGAAGGCCGGTGAGGTGGACGTCCAGCGAGCGGGAGTGCGCCAGGAACGCATCTCCCCAGAGGGCGTCGAGGATCTGCTCGCGCGTGACCACGGATCCTGCGTTTTTTGCCAGCAGGGCGAGGAGGTCGAATTCGGTGGCGGTCAGCGACAGTTCGCGGTTCTCGACGGCGGCTACCCTGCGGTCGAGGTCTACGGCGAGGGGCCCAACCACGATCTGCTGCGGAGCGCTGGGCCCGGAACGGTTGGTGCGCCTGGTGACCGCTTCGATCCTCGCGAGCAGTTCGACGAGTTTGACCGGCTTTACAAGGTAGTCGTCGGCTCCGGACCTGAGCCCCAGAACCACGCTGCGTTCGTCGTCCCGCGCCGTAAGGATCAGGATGGGGACCGCGGTGACCTGACGGAGCTTCCTTAGTACATCCAGGCCGTCCAGATCCGGCAGCCCGAGGTCCAAAAGGATCACCTCGTGGTTCCTGTGGTCCAGCAGAGCGTCCTCGCCCCGGGAAACCCGCGTGGGTTTGTGGCCGGCCGAAGCAACAGCAGCACCGAGGGCCGAGGCCATGGCGTCGTCGTCCTCCACAATGAGCACGTGCACGGTTGGTCCTTCGGGTTTTCTTTCGGGTTCGCTCTTTGAGCTTAACGCTGTGAGGCCCGCTCTGCGTTCTTCGGGGCTGCCAAAGGGCGCAAAGCGGGCCTCACAAATCGGGTACCTTAGGCGTCGATCAGGTCTTTCTTGTCGTCACCTTTGCCAGTCCACGCGTGACCCTGTTCCGTGTCCAAGTGCGTGGCTTTCTTGTTCTTCAGCGCGAAGACGTAGACCAGCAGGGAGACGAAGATGGCTGCCGTGACGTACGTGAAGAACAGGTTCTCCTGGCCGACCTTCTGAAGCGCCGCGCCGATCAGCGGAACCGTGCCGCCGAACAGGGAGTTGGCGATCGCGTAGCCCAGCCCAACGCCAAGTGCACGGATGGACGCCGGGAAGAGCTCGGCCTTCACCAGTGCGTTGATGGAGGTGTAACCGCCGACCATCAGCAGCCCGCCCATCATGAGCAGGAAGGCCATGAACGGATCCTTGGTGCCGGCGAGCATGGAGAGCAATGGCCACGTGAACAGGACACCCGTCACGCCGAACCACACCAGCAACGGCTTACGGCCGATCTTGTCCGAAATCAGGCCATAGACCGGCTGAAGGAGCATGAAGATGAACAGCGCCCAGAAGTTGATGACGGAGGTGTCGGTCTTGGGGATGCCGGACGTATCGTTCATGAACTTCAGGATGAAGTTGGTGTACGTGTAGAACGCTACAGTGCCGCCGAGCGTGATGCCGATGCAGATCAGCAGCGGCTTCCAGTGCTTGGTAAACAGGAGCTTCATGGTGCCGGGCTGTGCCTCACCCGCGACCTTGACGTGGGCGGCACGGATCTGGTCGGCGGAGACGGTTTCTTCCATGGAACGGCGGAGCCAAAGGACCACCAGAGCCGCCACGCCACCGATAGCGAACGGAATACGCCAGCCCCACTCGGTCAGGGCTTCCTTGGTCATGGTGTTCTGCAGGATCACGAGTACCAGGAGGGCCAGCATCTGGCCGCCCACGAGCGTCACGTACTGGAAGCTCGAGAAGAAGCCGCGGCGTTTAGCGGTTGCTGCCTCGGACATGTACGTGGCGCTGGTGCCATACTCACCGCCCACCGAGAAGCCTTGGACCACCCGCACGAAAACCAACAGGATGAGCGCCCACAGTCCAATGACGTCCTGGGTTGGAAGGATGGCGATGCCGAACGAACCGGCCGACATCATGGTCACGCTCAAAGTCAATGCGGCCTTGCGGCCCTTCCGGTCCGCGTAACGGCCGAAGAACCAGCTGCCGATGGGGCGCATAAGGAACGACGTCGAGAAGACGGCCATCGCTTCCAGGCCGGCCTGGAGATCGTCCGAGGAATTGAAGAAGTGCGACTGGAAGTACGCTGCGAATGCCGTGTACACGTAAACGTCGAACCACTCCACGAGGTTGCCCGCGGAGCCTTTGAGAATGTTGCCCACAGCTTTGCGGGTTTGCGCCGCCTCGCTGAGGGGCGCAGCTTGTTGGGTGCTCATCAATGAACCTTCCTGGCCGGCTGCGCACGTGGCAGCCGTGTCTTTCATGAGATCGTTCTGTCCATGAAGCTCGTGCGCATGGCGTCGTTGCACATGGCTCTTCGTGACTAAGAAAGGCCCTCTTGGGGGTGAAGAGGACGTATCCAACCTATGGGTGATGCACGGCACAGCCAACGCGGGAGGGGATTTCCTAACACTTCCTTAGGTTTCCCGTTGGCGCTCTCTCACGGCCCGCCCGGTGCCGGTGGTTCCTCTCTCACGGCCCGCCCGGTGGGTGGGTTGTGGGTGAGGATCCGGGGAGGTGGGACAATATAGCTGGTGCCGGGCAGGATGCCCCACCAAACTCAGTGCTAATACAGCGGGGCGGCCCAGAAACGAGCGCCTGCGCGAACCACTACGAACGGATGGCCCATGCCCTCGCCCTCAGGCTCCAGCACGTTGAGCAAGCCCACGCCACGCTTCGCCTCGATCGGTTCCCCTTATTTCGGCATCATGCTCGCGGTCATGGCCGTGGTGCTGATCCTGTCCAATATTGGCGCCTCCAAGGGTGTGGTGCTCGGCCCGATCATTACCGACGGCGGGTTCTTCCTGTTCCCGTTGGCCTACATCCTGGGCGACGTCATGAGCGAGGTTTACGGCTTCAAGGTGGCCCGGAAGGCCATCATCACCTCGTTTGCCCTCTCTGCGTTCGCGTCCCTGTGCTACTGGGTGATCATCATCCTGCCCGGCTTCGATGACGACTACGGCGTTGCCAAGCAGGCCGCCATAGAAGGCGCACTGGGCCCCGTGCCGCAGATCGTCCTGGCGTCGCTGCTGGCATTCCTGGCCGGCCAGACCATCAACTCCTGGATCCTCGTGAAGATGAAGGAACGGACGGGCGAGAAGACACTGTGGGCCCGGCTTATGGGTTCGTCCGTGGTGGGCGAGTTCGTGGACACGTTGATCTTCTGCAGCATCGCAGCGTCCGTCATCGGTATCTCGGATGTCGGCTCGTTCGTGAACTACGTCCTGGTGGGCTTCCTGTACAAAACCGGCGTCGAGTTCATATTCGTGCCGATCACGGTGCTGGTGGTGGGCTGGATCAAGAAGCGCGAGCCGAGCTATGGGGCAGTCGCGGCGTAGCCTTTCGCCGAATTCGCTGGAAACGTGCCGTTTCGCTGGGAGTTTCCCAACGCCGTCGCACGTTTCCGGCGAACTCGGCGCAGTTACGAGTAGTATCGCCCCAGCGTCTCCGCCTTGAAGTCGAAGAAGTCCCCGGACTCGATGGCCCGCCGCGCGTCGTCCACCATTTTCACCACGAAGCGTTCGTTGTGGATGGAGATGAGCGTGGCGGAGACCATTTCCTTTGCCTTGTACAGGTGGTGGATATAGGCCCGCGAGTAGTTCGCACAGGCGTAGCAGTCGCAGCCCTCCTGCAGCGGCCCGAAGTCCTTCTTGTACTTGGCGCCGGACAGGTTGAACCGGCCGTACGGCGTGTAGAACGCAGAGTTGCGGGCAACCCGGGTGGGGGAGACGCAGTCGAAGGTATCGGCGCCGTTCTCGATGGCCGTGAAAATATCGTCCGGCTCGGAAATCCCCAGGAGGTGCCGCGGTTTGTCCTCGGGGAGTTCCTCGTTGCACCAGCGGACAATCGTCCCCAAGTTCTCCTTCTCCAAGGCCCCGCCGATGCCGTAGCCATCGAACGGCATGGCACCGAGGTCCCGGCAGGCCTTCCTGCGCAGGTCCTCGTATTGGGCGCCCTGGATCACCCCGAACAATGCTTGGTACGGCTTCCCCACCCTCGATGCGGTCAAGGAAGCATGCTCCTCCAGGCAACGCAGGGCCCAAAGCCGGGTCCGCTCCAGGGATTCTTCCTGGTACGCCCGCGAGTTCTGCAGCGTGGTCAGCTCGTCGAAGGCGAACATGATGTCCGCACCGATCTGGTGCTGGACCTGCATGGAGATCTCGGGGGAGAAGCGGTGCTTGTCGCCGTTGAGGTGGGACTTGAACCAGACGCCGTCGTCGTCGATGTGCGCCAGCCGTTCCTTACCCGGCGCCACGGCATCATCCGGACCTGAAGTATCAACATTTTTCATGTCGATGACCTTCTTTAATCCCGAGCCAAGGCTCATCACCTGGAATCCGCCGGAGTCGGTGAACGTGGGGCCGCGCCAGTTCATGAACGCACCGAGCCCGCCTGCTGCGTCGAGGACCTCCGGCCCGGGCTGGAGGTACAGATGGTAGGCGTTGGCGAGGACAGCCTGCGCGCCGAGGTCGGCAATGGACTCCGGCAGCACGGCCTTGACAGTGGCTTTGGTTCCGACGGCGATGAAAGCGGGCGTCTGGATGGTTCCGTGCGGCGTCTGGATGGTTCCGGTCCGCCCCAGGAAGTCGCCCCCGTTCGCCTCCACAAGTGAGGACGACGGCGCCGAAGTTTCGGCCAGGCGCTGGCCGACGGAGAACGAAAATCCGGAGGTAACGGGAGCAGACGAGGGCAAGGAAACGGAAGCTGGCACGCTACCAAGTGTGCCAGCTTTACCGCGGGTAACCTGACTCCGCTCGGGGGCGGACTAGGAGGACGATTCCTTCCACTTGTCCCACGATGCCCGGATGTCCGCGAGAGTGTGGGCCCCCAGATCGTAGGTGGAGGCAATCACCATGGCACCGCCGTCGGGCCGCTTTTCCGGAATTGCCAATTGCTCGGCGACGATCAGCAGCCCGTCACCGTGTTCGGCGTAGCTGTGGACCGTGACTCCCACTTGGTGCCGGCTCTTGAACCAGACCTTTCCGGAGATCTTCTCTCCCGTGGACAGGGTGAGCGAGTATTCGTCGCCGACGGGCGGAAGATCGCCGAGCCCCAGCTTTTCTATGGCCGAACCGCCGCCCGAAACGGAGACGACGTGCGTCCGCCTCTTGCCATGAGGGTGGCGCTCAAGGGCGAAACGGAGTTGGTTCAGGAAGGTGAGCCAGCCTTGGGTAATGTCCTCGTCCCATTCAGCCCACTCGGAGTCGTGGTCCAGGGCGGCGCGGGTGACCTTGACTTCCGTGCCTCCGGAGACGGGATGCAGCTCGAACTCATCGCCGCCACGAACGGTCAGTTTGGTGTGATCGGGCCCTTCGACAACGCTCGGATCGAAGTAGATTTGTTTGATTTCGTCGGTCAGCTCGTCGGTTTCCCAGCCGTGCCATTGGGCCACCAGCGACGGTTCGCGCAGCATTGTCCAAACCTGCTGCGCGTCGGCATTTACCACAACGCTCAGATTGTTCGTCATGGCCCGAATTTACCGCCGTTCGGGTGCCCGCAACAGGCCTTGAACTTCCCGCTGAGGAGGACTAGGCGCGGACGGCTTCCAGTTCGCCGGCGATCCGGCGGCCCAGCTCATCTTCGGCGATGGTCTTGGACCCCCCGTGTGCCCGGAGGAACAGGAGGGCTTCGAGGCGCAGGAGCCGCCACTCGCGCTCGGCTTCCTGGTTGCCGTTGTCGATTGCGCGGAAGATTTCCTTGTCGTAAAGATTGGGCTCATTGAGGGCCCTCTGCCGGACGCGGGCATTGACTAAGGCTTTGAAGGGGTCGTCTTCCTGGGATTCGGGCGCACGGAGCAGCTTCTCGTACACGGCAGCGCGTTCCGTTTGGCCGGTTTCGCGGCAGATGAAGCTGGACAGGGAGAGCGCCCGCTCGATCGACGCCCAGCGGTCCAGGTTGCCATCGAAGGGCAGCACGTTCAACAGGTCCGCGACCTCCAGGGAGCGGTCCGGGTCCTTGAGCGTGATGCACAAATCGAAGGCCAGGTCACTCAAGTCCCGCAGGCAGCTTCCCGACTTGGTGTTGATGCCTTTGGCCAACCTTTCGGCCAGCGCCTGGACGGCTTTCTTGCCCTGGTGGCCTGCCACGGCATTGCGAACCACGGACTCTGGAGTTCCGTCCGGTTCGGGAATCAGCGCCAGTTCTTCGGGGGTGGGGCCCGTGTGCGCGGGTGGCGTCGCGGGACGTGGAGGCACGACGACGGCGGGTTCCGCGGGCGCGTCGTCCTCGGCTTCCGCCGGGGTGCTGGAGCCGGTGCCGCCGTCCCCACCCGGGCCGCGGGGAACGCCGTCGCCCACGGGCACGCTGGACCCGACGGCGATCCGGACGGAGCCGCCGTCGTGCGTTGCCACCAACAGGAGGGCCGGGACGCCGTAATCGTCGTCCTGGACTTCCACGGAAGCGATTTCCTCGGCCGGTCCGTCGCCGGGAAGGTACACAAAGTCTCCGGGCTGCAGGTCCCCAGCCTGCTTTTCGCGGTATTGCTGTGAGGCTGGGCTGTGAGTCATCGGAAGTCCTTTGGTTCTCTTGCGGTCCGCCGTCCAGTCTACAAAAACGGGCTGCCCCAAGCCCGCGGACCCGCCCTAGACCACGATGCCGGAGAAAGCCAGCGCTTGCCGCACGAGGTTCCCGCGGCCGCCCTCGAACTCCTGCTGGACGCCGTCGCTGAGTACCTCCTGGGGAGTCATCCACGTGAGTTCCAGTGCGTCCTGGCGGGGCTCGCATTCGCCGGTGACGGGGATGACGAAGACCAACGACACGGCGTGCTGGCGATCGTCCGTGAAGCCGGTCTGGGATGGCGCGGGGAAGTATTCGGCAACCGTGAACGGGACCGGGCTGATGGGCAGTTGCGGGAAGGCGAGGGGACCGAGGTCCTTTTCCATGTGGCGCAGGAGAGCCGCCCGGATGGTTTCGCGGTACAGGACACGGCCGGAGACGAGGTAGCGGACCATGTTGCCGTCGGCGTCGCCCTGCAGGAGGGAACCCACCTCATTGACGTACCCGAGCGGATCCAAGCGGACGGGAACAGCCTCCACGTAGACCATGGGAAGGCGCCCTCGCGCTTCGAAGAGGTCTTCGTCCGAAAGCCAGCCGGGATATGGGTCGGGTGTACGTACGCTCATGGTTAAGTTCTACCGCATCCCCGGCCGAAGTTCCGTGGAGGCCTTGCCGGGCGCAGGGGCGTTACGCTCTCGGCGGTATTACAGCGCAAGGATTGACTCGAGTGGGTGGCCGGCGCTGATCCGGCCGAGGATGTCCGGCTCGGCTGCGTCCGATGCCAGCGCCTTGTCCAGGACTCCACGGGACGCGTCCGGGGACAGTACGATCACCCCGTTGTCGTCGCCGAGCACAAGGTCGCCCGGGTTGACTTCCACTCCGCCGCACAGGACGGGCACTTCTATGGCGGATCCCGTGCCGTATTTGCGCTTGGTGGTCAGAGAGGTGGTGCCGCGGGCGAAGACGGGCAACCCTGCCTGACGCAGCTCGAGAACGTCCGTCGCCACGCCGTCAACCACGACGGCGGCAGCACCTTGGGCGATCGCCGCGGCGGCCGTCACGGCACCGATGGGTGCATGGCGGTGGTCGCCGAGCATGTCCACCACCAGTATGTCGCCGGGTTGCAGGGCCAGCAGGGCGCGGTTCATGGCGATGGCGTCGTAGTCGGCCACCCGCACAGTGACGGCCGGCCCGGCAATTTTCACATCGGAAAGCAGGGATTGGATGGCCGGGTCCACGAAGCCGTCTTCGAGGAAGTGGCCGATGGTGGGGTAGCTCACGGCTGACAGGGCCTGGAGGAGGGTGCTGATCATCGGGGTGCTTCCCCGCTCCCAGCCAGGACGGCTATACATTCAATCTCCAGGGACACGCCCCACAGACCGACGCAGACAGTGGTCCTTGCCGGTTTTGCACTGCCGAAGTATTCGACGTACACGCGGTTGTACTCCTCCAGTTGGTCTTCGTTGGTCAGGTACGTGTTGACCTTGACCACGTGCTGCAGGCTTGATCCGGCCGCTTCCAGGACCCCTGCGAGGTTTTCGATGGTCTGGCGGACCTGCCCCTCGAAGGTGGCGGGCTGGTCATCCAAGCCCGTGATCGCGGGGATCTGGCCGGAAGTGAAGACGAATCCGTTGGCAATGACCGCCGGCGAAAACGGCCCGACGGCGGGCGCCTGGCCGGGGATGCCGGCCAGGCGCTCGATGGTGGTTGTGGTCATTTGGCTGCCGCTTCGGACGTTGCCGCCTCAGCCGGTGCTTGGTCGACGGCGTCGATGTTGCCGTGCCGGGTCTCGGTGAGGACGAAGAGCGCTGCCAGGGAAAGGATGGCCGCCGCCATGATGTACCAGGCGATTGAGGAGCTCTGGCCGGTCATGCCCAGGAGCCAGGTGGTGATGAACGGCGTGGCGGCGCTGCCCAGGAGCCCGGAGAGCATGTACGCCACTGACAGTCCGGAGTAGCGGACTTTGGAACCGAAGAGCTCGGCCAGGAAAGTGGCGATGGGGCCGTAGTTTGCCGCGAACGCCGTCATCATCGCGAGGTAGGCCACGAAGAGCAGTGCCACGGACTTGGTGTCCATGAGCCAGAACATCGGGAAGGCAAGGGCTGCCTCGGCCGCGACTCCGGCGTAGATGATGGGCTTGCGGCCGTATTTGTCCGAAAGCCTGCCGAAGAACGGGATGAGGACGAAGCACAAGGCGCAGGCGGCCAGGACCACCCACAGCATGAGGCTCTCCGAATGGCCAAGTTCTTTCTTGCCGTACGAGACGCCCGACGCCACCAAGAGCGTGAATGTGCTGCCTGTGGAGAGCGTGGCTACGCCGCCCAGCACAACCTGCTTCCAGTACTTGGCCATGAGTGCGGCAAACGGCATTCTGGCCTTGGCGCCGGCGGTCTTCACGGCTTTGAAGGACGGGGTTTCCTCGATGTTCAGGCGGATGTAGATGCCCACCGCCACCAGGAGGACTGAGGCCAGGAAAGGAATGCGCCAACCCCAGGCGTGCAGAGCCTCGGTGCTCATGGAGGACGCCACTATCAGGAAGGCTACGTTGGCTATGAGGGTGCCGGCGGGGACACCAACCTGGACCAAGGAACCAAAGAAGCCGCGCCGGGCCGGTGGAGCGTGCTCGACAGTCATCAGGACAGCACCGCCCCATTCGCCGCCGAGGGCCAACCCCTGGATGACACGGAGCAGCAGGAGAAGTAGCGGAGCCATGATGCCGATGCTCTGGTAGTCGGGCAGCAGGCCGATGGCAAAGGTGGCCGCACCCATGGTCAGGAGCGAGACGAGCAGCATCGACTTACGGCCGAGGCGGTCACCAAAGTGCCCGAAGATAATGGCACCGACCATGCGTGCGATGTACGCCGAGGCGAAGGTGCCAAAGGCCAGCATGGTGCCCACGATGGGGTCGAAACTGGGGAAGAAGATCTTGTTGAAGACCAGCGCGGACGCTGTTCCGAAAACGAAAAGGTCGTACCACTCGACGGTGGTGCCAATAACGCTGGCGAAGGCAATCTTGCGCATTTTCGCCAAGTCCAGCCTGGCTGCGGAAATGGAAGCGGTATCTACCGTTTGGGCCATCAGAATCTCCGGATGGGGTGCGGGGACGAGTGTCCGGTGCAAGGTAGCTACAACTATTCTGTGTTGCCGATCACAGCTTCAATGGCATAAATCCCAGCAAAAACCAGCCTGGAATGTGAAAACACACATCCGGCTATTCGCGGGTACAGATACGGTAGCTATGCCCAAGCCACCACCAGCCGGGCTGCGCTCGCCGGCACTGCAAGATCGATTCCCGTCAATTCCTGGAAGCGGTTGAGCCTGTTGAGGATGGTGTTGCGGTGGCAGAACAACTGCTCGGATGTCAGGGTGACGTTGCCGGTGGTCAGGTAGTGCCGCACCGTTTCCAGCAAGCGCTCGCGCTCGCCGCCCTTGCACTCGGCCAAGGCCTCTTCCAGTTCCGCCGCGAGGTCCAGTCCGGCATCCTGCAGATTTTGCTGTGCCAGCCGGGCCCACGCTGAATCCGCGGAGAGCGGCCCGGCGTCGCGCGGCCGGAGCAAGGCGGCTAGGGTTTCCGCTGTCCGGGCAGCCGCGGGCAGTGCCCGAAGCCCGAGAACCTCGGGTACATAACCGCAGGGGACTGTGGAGAGTGCCGCCGGGATGGCGCTCCGGGCTCTTGTGCCGCTGCTCCGGCTAGTAGAAAGCGGCCAGAAGACGTAGGTGTTGCCGCCGGATTCATGGAGGAAAAGCTTGGGCCGTGCGGCGCCCAACCGAGTGACGGCGGATCTCAATTGCGCTCCGGGCTCGCCGCTGGCTGCCACGAGCGCGAAACGTGAGTCCGGGTTGATGCCCAGGGCCGACGCCACTTGCGCCGACGTTTCCAGCGACGGCGTGCTCTGGTTGAAGAGGCGGGCGATGAATTCGCGTTGGATGCTCGATTCTTCCTGTGCCATGCGCACGCGTTCGGTGAGGTAGCTGGTGTGTGTCCGGGTGGCGAACTCGTCCACTACGCGCCACACCTGATCCACCCTGGAGGCGAGCAGCATGGCGTCCTCAGGCTTGGCGATCTCCAGCAGTTCCGCCCAGAGGATCGTGAAGTCCAGGCGCACGGCGGACGTCAGTGATTCCGGTGGAATTCCTGCCCTGGCGCGCTTGGAGCCCAGATCTGAGGCGAAGTCCAGGAGCCCGTCCTGGCTGTTGGGATGCCCGGCCTTGAGTCCGCGGATGAGGCGCCGAAAGGTTTCGCGTGCCGTCTCGGTGATCTCCTGGATGGTCACCTGGCTTTCACCGTACTCGGGGATTTCCCGAACCCGGGTGGTGAAGGCGCGGGCCAATTCGTCCAGTCGACCGTCCAGCTGATCCACGAGTTCGCTCCAGCGGGTACTGAGTCCCGAGGTTTCAACATTGTGCATTCACACATCCTAGCCATCTGTTTGCGTGATGTATCGCTAGTTATTTTGGGAAAAACTACTGGCACTATGGAATGAGTCACTGTGGAGTGAGTCCCCTCACAAGCTATCCACATCATCGTCCCGGATCCCGACACCCGGTCCGTTCGCACTTTTTGGAGCATCAATGGCAAGCACCGTCAGCGGAGCCACGGGCGTTAGCCCATCGGCAGATCGCGTCATCGACGAAAGCGTCACCAAGAAGGTGGCCTTGGCCGCCCTCGTGGGCACGGCGTTGGAATGGTACGACTTCTTCCTCTTCACCACGGCCGCTGCCTTGGTGTTCAACGCCCAGTTCTTCGTCTCGCAGGATCCGTTCGTTGCGGCGATGGGTTCTTTCGCCACGCTGGCGGTGGGCTTCGTTGCCCGCCCGATCGGTGGCTTCATCTTCGGCGCCCTTGGCGACAAGGTGGGCCGGAAGAAAATCCTCATGGTCA
The DNA here is from genome assembly GCF_044749185.1 of Paenarthrobacter sp. NPDC089675. Taxonomy (NCBI): domain Bacteria; kingdom Bacillati; phylum Actinomycetota; class Actinomycetes; order Micrococcales; family Micrococcaceae; genus Paenarthrobacter; species Paenarthrobacter sp. NPDC089675. Next base: position 217,041 of record NZ_JBIVHM010000004.1, read on the forward strand.
CGATCGTCGGCATCGGCATTGTCACCGGGCTCATCGGCTTGCTTCCGAACTACATGACCATCGGCCTGGCCGCGCCCATCCTCCTGGTGGCGCTGCGCATTGTGCAGGGGCTCGCCGTCGGTGGCGAGTGGAGCGGCGCGGTGATTATCGCCGTCGAAAATGCTCCCGTGGCCAAGCGCGCCCGCTACGCGGCCCTTCCCCAGGTCGGTTCGCCGATCGGCACCATCCTGTCCTCCGGTGGCTTCTTCGGCATGCTGTTCCTGGTGGGCCAAACCAACTTCGACGCCTGGGGCTGGCGCATTCCGTTCATCGCAGCTATCCCGCTGCTGGCCGTATCCCTGTGGATCCGCAGCAAGCTCAGCGAGTCACCCGAATTCGAAGCCCTCATGGAATCCGGCGAAACAGAGCACGCACCCATCCGCGGCGTCCTGAAGAACAGTTGGCGGCAGATCCTGGTGGGCATGTGCTCGGCCCTCCTGGGCATTGGCGGCTTCTACCTCATCACCAGCTTTGTGGTCTTCTACGGCACCAAGGTCCTCAAGCTGCCCTCCGAGTTGTTGCTCTTGGGCACCCTGCTCGCCGCTGCACTCGAAATCGGCGCCCTCATCTGGGCCGGCCGCCTGGGCGAGAAATTCGGCGCCAGCAAAGTCATCCTTTGGGGTGGCGTTGCCTCGGCCCTTATCGCAGTCCCGGTATTCCTGGCCATCGACAGCCGCAATCCCGTGCTGGTTGTCATGGGCATGATGATCGGCGTGGCTGTTCTTTCCATTCCCTATGCAGTCTCCGGTACTGCCCTCACTGCCCTCTTCGCCACGAAGGTGCGGTACACCGGCGTCGCCATTACCTCCAACACCGCAGGCGTCATCTCCGGCTTCGTGCCACTGATCGCAACGGCCCTGGTGGCCACCAACAACTCCTTCTGGCCTGGCGCCATCATCCTGCTGGTCGTCTCCGCTCTGACGGCACTCTCCGGACTGTTCCTCCCCAGCCTTTCCATCGAAGAAGAAGGAATGAAGCATTGAGCACCACCACCGCCGGCCACCTGATTGTCGGCCAGCTCGAACGGGCAGGCATCAAGCGGGTGTACACCGTTCCCGGTGAGAGCTTCCTTGATGTGTTGGACGGACTGCACGGCTCATCCATCAGCAACGTGGTGGCACGCCAGGAAGGCGGTGCCGGGTTCATGGCCCTTGCCGAAGGTCGGCTGACCGAACTCCCCGGAATCGCCATGGTGACCCGGGGACCGGGTGCGGCGAACGCGTTCATCGCGGTCCACACGGCGTACCAGGATGCCACGCCGCTGATCCTGTTCGTTGGCCTGATCCCGGTAGCGGACCGCGGCAGGGAGTCCTTCCAGGAATTCGATATCAACGCCTGGTTCGGCAGCACCGCAAAGAAGGTGGTCACGCTCGACGACGCCGCCTCCGCCGCCCGGGTAGTGGACGACGCGATCTTCACCGCCCTCAGTGGCCGCCCCGGTCCGGTGGTCATCGGGCTGCCGGAGGACGTGCTGGTGCATGTCGTTGATGACGCCACGGTGGAGCCGCGCACGGTGGCGCGGCCGGAGCCCACCGTCTCGGACCTTGCCGCTTTGAAGCAGAAGCTGGAGAAGGCACGCAAGCCGCTCATCGTCGTCGGCGGCGAAGGTTGGACGCAGGAGTCCGGTGAGCAGCTGGCCTCCTGGGCCAGCCGTCACGGCATCCCGGTGGTGGCGGACTTCCGAGCCTACGACGCCGTTCCGCACCGCAGCGAGGCCTACGCCGGTTTCCTGGGCTACGGCCGCAGTGATGCCAACGCGCAGCGCCTGGATGACGCCGACCTGTTGATTTTCGTGGGCTGCGTCCGCGGCGACGTCCTGTCCGATGGCTACAAGCGTGGGCTCTCCGCCGAGACGGTTGTGGTGAACGCGGATGCCAACCTGTTGGGGCACTTCGGCCGCGTGGATCGGCACATCATTGCCGATGTCACTGCCTTCGCGGCTGCCTTGGCCGACGTCGAGGTCACCGGCGAACGCGAGGAAGGCTGGTTCGCTACCGCCCGAGCCGACTACCTCAAGTTCTCCACGCCAACGCCCGACGGCGGCATCGGCGTCGACCTCGGCGTCGCCATGGAGGTCCTCAAGAAGGAGATGGACGACGACGCCGTCCTCACCTTCGGTGCCGGGAACCACGCCCTGTGGCCCGCGCGCTACTTGGAGCACAACACAGCGAACTCGCTCGCGGCACCGCGCAACGGCGCGATGGGCATGGGCATCCCGGCAGCCGTGGCAGCTTCCCTCGCTTACCCTGGCCGCCAGGTGATCTCGGTTGCCGGCGATGGCTGCTTCATGATGAACGGCCAGGAGATCGCCACGGCCATGGGCTATGGTGCACGGTTCATTGTGCTGGTGGTGGATAACGGCATCTTCGCCACCATCCGGGAGCATCAAGAAGCGCACTACCCGGACCGTCCATCGGGCACGCACATGACCAACCCCGACTTCGCCGCGCTTGCCCGCTCCTACGGCGGCTTCGGGGAACGGGTGGAACGAACGGAGGACTTCGCGGCGGCATTCCGCCGCGCCGTCGACTCCGGCCTGCCCGCCTTGCTGCACCTTCCGCAGGACCCCGCGACGCGTTCGCCCAAGACGTCCAACTAGAGTCAGGACTTTTTTCGTGATTCAGCTTCAGAACATCATCAACGGAGAATCCGTACCCGCCGGGCAGTCGCTCCCGTTTTTCGACCCTGCCACCGGCGAACAGATCGGCACGGCCCCGGACAGTGATACCGCCGTCGTGGATTCCGCCTTCCAGGCCGCCGCCGCAGCGTTCAAGAGCTACAAGCGCACGACGCCGGGCACGCGACAGTCGCTGCTGTTGCAGCTGGCGGACCTCATCGAGGCCAATGTTGACCGGCTACTTGAGGCAGAAGTTGCCTGCACCGGCAAGCCGGCGGCCCTCACCCGCGAGCTCGAAATTCTCCGCGGTGCCGACCAACTCCGCTTCTTCGCAGGAGCCTGCCGGGTGGTTTCTGGAACGGCGCAGACCGAGTACGTCGAGGGATTCTCTTCGACCATCCGGCGGGAACCGATCGGCGTAGTCGCCCAGATTACTCCGTGGAACTACCCGTTTATGATGGCTATTTGGAAGATCGGCCCTGCCTTGGCAGCGGGAAACACCCTGGTCCTCAAGCCTGCCGACACAACCCCGTGGTCCACGGTGGTCCTGGCTGAACTGGCCCAGCAGGTGTACCCGGCGGGTGTCGTGAACGTTGTGTGCGGTGGTCGCGAAGCCGGTGCTGCCATGGTGGACCACGAGATTCCGGAAATGGTGTCCATCACCGGTTCCACCCGGGCCGGTGCCCAGGTCATGTCCGCGGCCTCGAAGACCCTCAAGGATGTCCACTTGGAGCTCGGCGGCAAGGCCCCCGCGGTAGTGTTTGCCGACGTCGATATCCAGCGGACCGCGAGCCAAATCGCGCTGGCCGCCTTCTTCAATGCCGGGCAGGACTGCACGGCGGTAACCCGTGTCCTGGTGCACCAGGACATCCATACCGAATTTGCTGCAGCCCTTGCCGACGCCGCTTCGGCTTTGAAGGTCGGTGAAGACCTCGGTCCCCTCAACAGCGCTGCCCAGTTGGCGCGCGTGGAGGGCTTCATGTCCCGCCTCCCGGCGAATGCCCAGGTCCTGGCCGGTGGCAAGCGGACCGGAACCGGGTACTTCTTCGAGCCGACGGTGATCGACGGCGTTTTCCAGACTGACGAGGTGGTGTGCGACGAGATCTTCGGCCCCGTGCTGACCGTCCAGCCCTTCGCCACGGAAGAGGAGGCCCTGGAACTCGCCAACGGCACCAAGTACGCCTTGGCTTCCAGCGTGTGGTCCGAAAACCATGGTGTGGTGACTCGCGTTTCCAATGAGCTCGACTTCGGAGCGGTGTGGATCAACTGCCACCAGGTGATCCCGGCGGAAGCTCCGCACGGTGGCTTCAAGCATTCCGGCACCGGCAAGGACCTCTCCGTTTTCGGCCTCGAGGATTACACACGCATCAAGTCCGTCACCACGTCACACCGCTAGAAACAGACATGAAACTCGATCTTCTCCTGCGCAACGCAGACATCATCACCATGGACCCGGAGCGGCCCACCGCAAATTCACTGGGCATCTGGAAGGGCCGGATCGTGGGCCTCGACGAGGACGTTGCCGGCCTTGACGCGGTTCAGGTCCTTGACCTCGGCGGGGCCACGGTAACGCCGGGCTTCATCGATGCCCACTGCCACACCACGTGGTTCGGGCTGGGACTCGCGGAGTTGGACGTGTCCGGTGCCCGGGGCCTGGAGGAACTGTATTCGCTGCTACGGGACGCGGTCACGGGCGGCGAGGGTTGGCTCTTCGCCACCGGCTTCAGCCAAACCCAGCACGGCGGGCTCTTCCCGGACATCGTCGAACTGGACAGCATCACGGGGGACCGGCCGCTGTTCATGCGCCACAATTCCGGGCACATGGCAGTGGTCAACACAGCCGCGCTGCGGCTGGCCGGTGCCGAGTCGCCGTCGTTCCCCGATCCCGACGGCGGAGCGATAGTCCGCGACGCGGCGGGACGTCCCACAGGACTCGTCCAGGAGACGGCACAGGAACTCATCCAGCAACTGATCCTGCCGTACGCGCTGGAGGACATCGAGGCCGCACTGGACCGCGCCACCCGGTACTACGCCTCCGAAGGCATCACGAGTTTCACCGAGGCCGGAGTCGGTGGGGGATGGATCGGGCACAGCCCGGCCGAACTCGCCGCCTACCAACGCGCATCTGCCAACGGCCGGCTGCACGCTCGGGCGCAGGTCATGCCCGTGCTCGATGTGTTGCACGGCTTGGACGGGCACAGCGCCGACAGCACCGGGGTAGCTCCCGCCGGTTTGGACCTTGGGATCTGCAGTGGGTTCGGAAATGAGTATTTGTCCCTCGGTCCTGCCAAGGTCTTCCTGGACGGCTCACTCCTCGGAGAGACCGCTGCCGTGAGCCACGAGTTCTGCAGTCACGGCCAGAAGGACAACCGCGGCAACGTCGGCTACTTCCAAGCGGATCCTGCCCAGTTGCGGGAACGCATCGAGTCGGCCTATGCAGGGGGATGGTCGATCGCGGCGCACGCCATCGGGGACAGGGCCATCGACCTGGCGTTGGACATCATCGCCGACTGCGAGGCGAAGTACGGGCCGCGGCGCCTGCCTAACAGGATCGAGCACGCCTCCATGACGCGGCCTGAACAACTCGCCCGGCTTGCCGGGGCAGGTATCGCCGTCACACCGCAGGCCAGCTTCTTCCGCGACGGAGGGGACGGAATGACCGCTTCACTTGGGCCGGAGCGCCTGCCCTGGGCCTACCGCGCAGGGAGCTTCCTCGACGCCGGGGTCACGCTCGCCGGCAGTTCCGACCGCCCTGTCGCGGACGGGAACGTCCTGCGCGGAATGCAGGCGTTCGTGGACCGTCGGACGGCCACAGGGGCGGTGTTCGGCAACCCGGCCGAGCGTCTCACCCCGCTGCAGGCCCTCGCGGCGTACACCAGCGGTGCCGCTGCCGCCACGGGTTCGCTCGCCGAAAAGGGCACGTTGACCACCGGCAAGCTGGCGGACTTCACTGTCTTGTCGGCGTCGCCCTTGGAGGCACCCGACATCAGCCAACTGCGTGTCCTGGCCACCGCCGTCGGAGGCCGCTTCACCTACCAATCAACAGACTTCCATGCCGCGCCGGGGGCACTCGTCCATTCCGGCCAATCCCACCAGAGCAATTAGGGGCGACCATGACTCTCACCACTTCTTTCACCGCCCAGGACACCGCCTTCGTACAGGACTTCCGGACCATGAGCGCGTTTGGTGCCACGGACAACGGCGGCGTGGACCGGCAGGCCGCAACCGTTCCCGATGGCGAACAGCGCCGCTGGCTCACCGGCCTCCTCGAAGAGCACGGCTTCACGGTGAAGTTCGATCGCGCCGGCAACCAGTGGGGCCTCTACGAAGCGGTGCCGGGGGCGCCGTTCGTGGTGGTCGGCTCGCACATGGACTCGCAGCCGACGGCGGGACGGTACGACGGCGCGTATGGCGTCCTGGCTGCTGCCCACGCCGCGTTCCGCTTGGTTGAGCGCTGGAAAGCCGGCGTCGAGGCACCAAAGTTCAACCTCGCCGTCGTCAATTGGTTCAACGAGGAAGGCAGCCGGTTCAAGCCGTCCATGATGGGCTCTTCCGTTTACACCGGCAAGCTGGCACTCGAGGAAGCGCTCAACACCAAGGATGCTGCCGGTATTTCCGTGCGGGACGCGCTGGACGCCATCGGCTGCCGTGGGGATTTCGAGGGGCCCGAAGCCGCTTTCTGCGCCGAGATCCACATCGAGCAAGGCCGCAGCATGGAACGCGAAGGCATCACCATCGGATTGGTCCACTCCAACTGGGCCGCCAACAAGTACGAATTCGTGGTCCATGGCGAGCAAGCCCACACCGGTTCAACAGTGATCGCGGACCGCAAGGATGCCCTGCTGGGCGCCTCGATGCTCGTGGTTGCGGCCCGTGAACTGGCTGACCGTTTCCCCGGCGTCCTGCATACCTCCGTGGGCCAGCTCAACGTCTACCCGAATTCACCCGTAGTGGTGCCCTCCCGTGTGAATCTGCTCCTTGACCTGCGCAGCGCCGACGAGGCTGTGCTGGCCGAAGCGGATGGGCTCCTGCACCAACGGATCGCGGAAATCGAACAACTGGCCAATGTGTCAGTGGAGAAGCATCATTCGCACTCCTGGGCCGTCACACCGTACCAGCCCGAAGGGGTGGAGTTGGCGGCCAAGGTCGCTGCCGACCTGGGCCTGTCCAACAAAGAGGTCATGACGCTCGCCGGGCACGACTCCACGAACATGAAGGACCTTGTTCCTACCGTGATGCTCTTTGTGCCCAGCGTTGACGGGATCTCCCATAACGAGCACGAATACACCACGGACGAGGATATTGTGGCCGGGCTGGCGATGCTCACCGAAGTGGTCCGACGGCTCTGCGCCGGGGCTTTGGAAGGCTAGGCAGCCGTCACCACCACCGACGCCGGCGCCGCTCCACCCGCTGCATCCGGGTTGGCGACGTACAGGACTTCGTCTTCGATCCGGGCGTCGATCCCGGCATCGTGGAGCCGGCCCAGCAGCGGTTCCAGTCCGCCGTCGTACTCGAAAGCGAGATCGCCGGACTCCGCTTCCGCGCCGTGCACCACACGCAGGATGCCGCCGTTCTTGGTGCTGAACGTCGCCGATTCGTCGTCCGACGTCCGCGGACGGGCACCGATGTTGCGGAGTTCCTGGGCGGCATTTACGACGTCGGGACTCACCCAGGTGGCAACCACCGTGAGGGCGGGGTCGGCTTGGCCGGAGGTTGCCCAGGTGCCGTCCGATGCCCGCTTCGCCGGGTCCGCGAGGAAGGTGAAGCCGTCCCGGGCCGTAACCTGGACTGTTTCTCCGTGCGCGGCCTCGGTGACTTCGGCGATGGTGCCGTCCTCGCGGGTCCGGCGCGCAAATTCGTCCAGCACGCCCACTTCCACTGCGAAAACGGTGGCGCCGTCTTCCGACGAGCCGTGGGCCGCCCGGTGCAGGGCGAGGCGACCGGAACCGGCGTCGAACTCCATCCAGTCCTGGTCCGTGGAGGTGGCCACCAGCCCCAACGCCTCAAGCAATTCCGCCCACGGTTCGAGCCGCGAGGTGAAATGGATGGGTCGGGCTCGCAGCATGGCTCCTCCTGGGCTCGTCCGCGGAACTTCCCGCGATTTCGTGGCTTCCGGGTCCAAGCCTATGCCTGGCCGGCGAATTCACAGCAGAATGGGGCCATGCCCATTGAGCTTGCCGAATTGATTGTCAAAGATGCCGATGAGTGGCGGGAATGGTTGTCGCAGCACGCCTCGGACAGCAGGGGCGTATGGCTGGTCCTGCACAAGAAAGGCGGGAACGTTACCGAACTGGACTACGACGCCGCTTTGGACGAGGCACTTTGTTTCGGCTGGATCGACGGGCAAGTCAAGAAGCGCGACGCCGAAAGCTACTTCCAGCGCATGACCCCACGGGGCCCGAAGAGCATCTGGTCAGCACGGAATGTGGGGCACGTTGCGCGCCTGGACGAAGCCGGGAAGATGACCGCCGCGGGCTGGGCCGCCGTCGACGCCGCGAAAGCCGACGGTCGCTGGGAGGCCGCATATGCGGGGCCGGCAACCATCGACGTTCCGGCGGACCTGGCCGCTGCGATCGCCGCAGTACCTGAAGCGCAGGCGATGTTCGAGGTCCTCACCTCGCAGAATCGTTTTGCCCCCATTCACCGCACCAACCTGGTGAAGCGGGCGGAGACCCGGGAGAAGAAAATCGCAGGCTTCGTGGAGATGCTGGCCCGGCACGAAGCCCCGTACCCCCAGCGCAAGAAACCGGCCTAGCGACCCAGTTGGGTGTCAGTCGCCGAAGGGGAACGCTACGCCTTCGCCGACCACGCGCAAGGACAACTCCGTTCCAGGTTTCGTAATCGAGGCGTTCCAGTGGCGGATGGTGATGATCTCCCCGCCGCCCGGGTAGCGGTGGCTGTTACCGGACGCGCTGCCATCGGGTGCACGGTACTCGCCGAGTTTGATGCGGACGGTGGTTTCGGGCCCGAAGTAGTCGGTGTCCACCACGACGCCACGGATGGGTCCATCGGGCGCGATGCGGATCTGCTCGGGACGCAGCATCAACTGGACCTTGCCTTGCGCCGGCGGCCTTCGGACGGGAATTCCGCCCAAGGAACACGTTGCGAGGGAGCCTTCCATCCAGGCATCCAGGAAGACGGCATCGCCGAGGAACTCAGCAGTGGCCCGGTCGGCGGGACGTGTATAGACCACAAAGGGATTGCCGATCTGGGCCAGCTTGCCGCCGCGCATGATGGCCACCTGGTCGGCGAAGGACAACGCTTCGGCCTGGTCGTGGGTCACCAGGATGGTCGTCACGCCTGCATCGTGGAGCACCTTGGCAACGGCGCGTCGGGTAGCCACTCGCAGGCCGGCATCAAGGGCCGAGAAGGGCTCGTCGAGCAGCATAAGCTCCGGCTCCCGCGCCAAAGCCCGAGCCAAGGCAACACGCTGCTGCTGCCCTCCGGACAACTGGTGCGGCCTCCGCTTGGCCATGGCTGCATCGAGGGAGACCATTTCAAGAAGTTCGGCGACGCGGGACTTCACAGCCCGCCGACCGCCGTCGAGCCTGGCAGGGTCCAAGCCGAAAGCGATGTTCTGTCCGACCGAAAGGTGCGGAAACAGCGCGCCGTCCTGTGCCACGTAGCCCACTTGGCGTTTGTGCGCCGGAACCCAAATGCCGCCGCCCGCTACTGGTGAGCCGTCGAGTTTGATCGAACCGGTGTCCGGATGTTCGAAGCCGGCAATCAAACGCAGCAGCGTGGTCTTGCCCGAACCCGAAGGCCCCACGATCGCCGTGGTTCCGCCCTTGGCAACTGAGAGGTTGACGCCCTTGAGTACCGCCTGGGAGCCGAAGTTCTTGGTGACTTCGGAGATGTCCAGGTGCGGGTTGGTGGTGGGCGCAACGGACGGCGCAACCCGCGGGGCTGGGAGTCGGGAAGGGGATTGTTCGGTCACTGTCCGGCAACTTTCTTGGACTGTTGGAAAAGCAGGTAGGTCATGGGCGCCGAGAGCACAATCATCAACAACGCGTAGGGGGCCGCGCCGGTGTAGTCGATTTCGCTGCTCTTGCTCCAGAACTCGGTGGCGAGGGTCTTGGTGCCGTTGGGCGACAACAGGAGCGTTGCGGTGAGCTCGTTGACGATCGCCAGGAACACGAGTGCTGCTCCACCGGCGGCAGCGGGCGCAGAGAGCCGCAGGGTCACGCGGAAGAACGAAACCAGCGGTGCTTTACCGAGGGACTGCGCCGCCTCGTCCAGTTCCTTCGGGGCTTGTGCCAGGCCGGAGCGGATGTTCACCAGGGCGCGCGGGAGGAACAACAGGACGTAGGCCGCGATGAGCACACCGGCCGTCTGGTAGATACCCGGAACTGCCCGGATGCTCACGGTCACGAATGCCAAGCCCACCACGATTCCCGGCAGCGAGCTGGTGACGTAGTTGGACAGCTCGAGCAGCTTGCTGAACCAACTGGGCCGCCGCACTGCCAGGTAGGCCATCGGGAAGGCAACGATGGTGGTCACCAGGGCTCCGACGGCCCCGTAAAGCAGGGTTTGGACCAAGGCAGGGAGGAACTCGTCGGCCGCCCAGATCTCCGAGCCTCCGGCAACCACCCAACGCAGGACGAACCACACCGGAACGCCGAAAGCCAGCACTGTGAGGGCCAGCAACCCCAGCTGGGCCGGGACCAGGTAGGCGCCCAAGGGCAGGCGTGTCGCCTTTGCCTGCGCCCCGGAACCGATGCGGGCGTAGCGGGCGTTGCCGCGGCTCCTGACTTCCAGCACCAACAGGATCAGGCACAGGAATACCAGCACGCTGGCCAGCATGTTGCCGGCAGTGCCGTTGAAGGTCGACTGGAACTGGACCATGATCGCCGTCGTAAACGTATCGAAGCGGATCATTGCAAAGGCGCCGTATTCGGCCAGCAGGTGCAGGGCCACCAGCAGCGCGCCGCCGGACATGGCGATCCGCAACTGCGGCAAGACCACGCGGAAGAAGACGGCCCACGGGCCCAGGCCGAGTGAAGCAGCGGACTGCTCGATCGCAGGGTCCAGCCTGCCCAGTGTCGCGGCCGCGGGGATGTAGACGAGGGGGAAGTACGACAGTGTCGCGATCAGGACGCCGGACCAGATACCTTCCAGCGATGGCACTGCCGAGACCCATGAGTAGCTGTTCACGAACGCCGGGATCGCCAGGGGAGCAGCAAGCGCCACCGCCCACCACCGATGCCCGCGCAGCTTGGTCCGCTCCACCAGCCATGCGCCGCCCACACCCAGGATCAAGCAGGCCGGAACGGTTATGACCGTAAGCAGGATGGTGTTCATCAACAGTTCCGCCACGCGGGGCCGGAAGATGAGTTCGACGGCGGTGTCCCAACCTGTCGCCGCGGTCATGTAGACCACGTAGCCCAACGGCACCAAGGAAAAAAGTGCCGTCAGGACCGCCAACAAGGACACCGTGGAAACGCCGAAAGGCGGGCGAGGGCGCTTGCCCTTGCCCGCCGTCGTCGTGCTTCCCGCCAATTGCGTGCCGGAAGCCTGCAGCTTGGTACTCAATGGGTTACAGCAGTCCTGCCTTGGTCATCAACTCGGTGACCTTGGTGGAGTTGAGCTTGGCCGGGTCCACGGCGGGAGCCTGGAGTTCCTTGATGGGAACCAGCTTCTCGTTGGATTCAACCTGGGAAGCCACTGCGTATTCGAACGAGGTGCCCGTCTTGAGGATCTCCTGGCCCTTCTTGCCCGTGATGAACTTCAGGAAGGCCTGGGCGTCGGCAGCGTGCTTGGAGGACTTCAGGACACCGCCGCCGGAGACGGAAACGAATGCGCCCGGGTCCTGGTTCTTGAAGTAGTACGGCGTGACGTTCTTGGAGTTCTCGCCGGTCTTGGCCTGGTCGCCGTAGTAGTAGTAGTGGTAGATCAGCGCGGCATCGATTTCACCTGCGTTGACTGCCTTCATGGCGGTGCTGTTGCCCTTGTAGGCCTTGAAGTTTTCCTTCATGCCCTTGAGCCATTCCTCGGTGGCGGCCTCGCCCTTGAGCTCAAGAAGCGCGGAAACGATCGCCTGGAAGTCGGCGCCGGTCGGGGAAGCCGCCCACTTGCCCTTCCACTCAGGCTTGGCCAGGTCAAGCATGGACTTGGGGAGCTTGTCGTCGCTGATCTTGTTCTTGTCGTAGACAAACACGGTGGAGCGGGCTGCGATGCCGGTCCACTTGCCCGTCGACGGACGGAATTCGGCGGGGACCTGGTCGATGGTGGCCTTGTCGACGTCGGCAAACAGACCTGCGTTCTCAACCTGCGTCATTGCGGGCGAGTTCTCGGTGAGGAAGACATCTGCCGGGGAAGCGGCACCTTCCTGGACGATCTGGTTGGACATCTCGGTGTCGCCGCCCTGGCGGACGGTGACCTTGATGCCGGTCTCCTTGGTGAAAGCGTCAATCCATTCCTTGGTGAGGCTTTCGTGCTGGGCGTTGTAGACCGTGATGCCGTCGCCGGAGGCTGCTGCGGAATCGGAGGAGGCCGGGGTGCTTGCGTTGGAGCCACAGGCTGCCAGGCCCAGTGCGGCGGTGGCAGCGAGTGCGATGCCTGCCAGCGCGTTCTTGCGGAGCTTCATGGGGACTTCTTTCTGCGAACAGACATGGGGGTTCCAGAACGGGGTTCCGGTTCCTTGCGGGCGTGGGGGATTTGGGGTGCCCGCTCCAGAAAAGCGTAGGTTAGGCAATCCTTCTTTACGAAGCCGAAACGGCCTTAAGTGATCAGGATCACTTCAATTACACAAGTATTGCGTGACGTAATTACCGTGCGGCTCACGTCGCCGGAAGGGTCGCCGCTGCCTCGAAGGTCATCCAGGCCTGCAATTGGGTGGAAAGTTCGACGCCGGCGCCCGGGGGATATGTCTCCGACGCCGGGCGCTGCGGGTCGTAAGAGAAGATGAGGCGGCGCGTTTTGGTTGCAGGCGTGACTTCTTCTTCCCGGCGTCCTGACCAGAAGGCCCCTGCCGTGTTCAGCACCAGTTCGGCCGCAACGGCGCGCGTTGCCTCCGGGAGCCGTTCGTCGCGGGCAGCCAAGGCCAAGTACCGCACCAGGATTCCGGTGAACAGTCCGCCGTCGCCGGTTCCATCACCCCGGACCGCCCCGGTTTCGCCGGGGCCGCCGGTGCCGATCACCGTCAGGTCCCTTGCAACCGCTTCAATAAGTTGCGCCGCGCGCTCCAGGTCCATAGCCTCCCCGAGTTCCAGGAGTGCGCCAAGGATCGGACCCTGGTTGTAGGTGTAGACCGCCGACTCCAGGACCACTTGTCCCTCGCGGATCCGGAGCCCGTCCATGTAGAGGCCGCTTCCGGAATCCAGCAACTTGGCGTTGAGCCAGGCCACCAAGGACCGGGCCTTGTCCCTATGCCCGGTCCTTGCGAAGTACAGGGCGATGGGGGCAGTGGAAGGGGTGTTCTTGAAGTCACGCCCCGTGCTCCAGAACGTGCCGCCGCCGAGGTCTTCGGTGGCAGCAGAATTGAATTGCAGGGTGAGGGACTTGCGGACATACGCGTTGCGGCGCCTGCCGGGGTTGCGTGTTTCCTCGGCCAGCTTTTCCAGCCTCAGCGTGGACAAAGCGAGCCATGCCATGTCGTCGTAAAAGTGGTTGATGAACCTGAAGCGGTTTCGCAACCGGATGGTGGTGACCAGCCGGGAAGCCAGCCTGCCTGCGCTGGGTCGGGAATCGCCGTCGAACTTTCGGCCCGCCGCGAGTTCGCGGCGGCCGGTGTCCACCAGGCAGTCCACATAGTGGGCCTGCCACCAGTAATGCCAGGGCCCGAAGATGCTGCCAGGGCCCTTGGGAACCCTGATGGCCCCCAAGTGCGTGCCCGGCAGGAAGAAGAGGCGCTTTCCGAAGGTGCGCGTTACCGAACGGGCCTCTTGGTCGGCCCGGTCTGCCCAGGGGTTGGATTGCGTTGACGGCTCGGCATTGCTCGGCATGGTCCCAGCCTAGCGTCGGCCCTGGAAGCGCCCCGACCCTTCCGGCGTGCGCCAAATCACAATTTCAGTTAACATGCATTAACGGATTTGGGTCTGCATCGAGGAGGATGGATGGACATCAGGGGCACAGTCGCGTTGGTCACCGGGGGAGCCTCCGGGCTGGGTGCCGCCACCGCAAGGCGGTTATTCGACGCCGGGGCGTCAGTGGTCCTGGTGGACCTGCCGCAATCTGCCGGAGAATCCTTCGCGGCCGAACTGAACGCCGCTTCAGCCGGTCAGAAGGCCGTTTTCTCCGCCGCTGACGTCACTAATGAAGCCCAGGTCCAGGCAGCCGTCGACGCCGCAACTGCTTTGGGCCCCCTGCGCATCGTGGTGAACTGTGCCGGAATCGCCACGCCTGGCAAGGTCCTCGGGCGCGAGGGGGTGCTGCCGCTCGAGGCTTTCAACAGAGTCATCCAGATCAACCTGGTGGGAACATTCAACGTCATCAGGCTGGCCGCGGCCGCGATGGTCGGGAACGATCCCGTAACCACCCGGCTTGGCGGGCCCGAGCGCGGCGTCATCATCAACACCGCCTCCGTGGCTGCCTTCGAAGGTCAAATCGGACAGCCCGCCTACGCCGCATCGAAGGGCGCCGTAGCTGCCATGACCCTGCCGCTGGCGCGTGAATTCGCGCGGTCGCTGATCCGTGTAGCAACCATCGCCCCGGGGATTTTCGAAACCCCCATGATGGCAGGGCTCCCTCCCGCTGCGCAGGAATCCCTTGGCCAACAGGTGCCGCACCCAGCGCGGTTGGGCCGCCCCGACGAATATGCCAACCTCGCCGCCCACATCGTGGAGAACGCCATGCTGAACGGTGAAACCATCAGGCTCGACGGTGCCATCCGCATGGGGCTGAAATGACGGACCTCGGACTGCCCTCCGCGGACTTCTTTGATTTCGAATCGCTGCTCAGCGTGCAGGAGCAGCGGAAACTCAACGAACTCCGGGCTTTCCTCGCCACGGAAATCGCCCCTTATGCGGGTGAGTGGTGGGAGCGGGCCGAGTTTCCGGAACACATCCTGCCCAAGCTCGCAGCGCTCCGGCTCAGCGCACCCGCGCAGCGCGGCTATACGCACCTCTTTGCGGGATTGGTGATCGCGGAGATGACCCGGGTGGACACTTCCATTGCGACATTTTTCATGGTGCACCACGACCTCTTCGTCGAGTCCCTCTACGACTTTGGCAGCGACGCCCAACAGGACCGCTACCTCGACGACGCCTCCAACCTTCGCACCACCGGAGCCTTCGCGCTCACGGAGCCGCTGCATGGTTCAGACGTGGCCGGAGGGATGGAAACCACTGCCCGGCGGGTCGCCAGGGAAACTGCCGACGGCGGCGACTACTGGATCATCAATGGTGCGAAACGCTGGATCGGCAACGGAACGTTCTGCGACTACATGCTGGTGTGGGCAAAGGACGAGGCAGACGGGTCCATCCGCGGCTTCATCGTTGACGCCGGACTGCCCGGCATCAAACGCAGCCGCATCGAACACAAGATCGCGCTGCGAACGGTCCAGAACGCGGACATCGAATTCAACGACGTCCACGTTGCGGAGTCGGACCGTTTCGCGGGAATCAACAGCTTCACCGACACCAACCACCTCCTCCGAGGTTCACGCATCATGGTCGCGTGGCAGGCGGTGGGCCAACAACTTGCGGCGTTCGACGTGGCGCGGCAATACGCTGTGGAACGCCTGCAGTTCGGCAAACCCCTCGCCGGTTTCCAGCTGATTCAGCAGCACTTGGTGGACATGTTGGGAAACGCCGTAGCCAGTATGGGAATGATGGTCCGGATTGCCCAGTTGCAGGAGGGAATTTTCACCGATGCTCAAGGAACCCGGCATGGGGGAGCCGAGATGGCCCAGGTCGCCTTGGCCAAGGCCTACTGCAGCGCCCGCATGCGGGAAACAGTAGCCTTGGGCCGTTCGATCCTTGGTGGGAACGGAATCGTCACCGATTACCGGATGGCCAAGGTTTTCGCGGACGCCGAAGCGATCTTCACCTACGAAGGATCCTACGAGATCAACTCCCTCATCGTGGGGCGCGCTGTCACGGGAGTGTCGGCCATCGTGTGAGTGTTCGTTGCGTGCGGGACGGCTATTCTTCGGGCAGTTTCTCGCCGGCTTCCACCCGCACGTCGATGGAGTTGCCTCGAACCGGCATGGGGCAGGTTCCGTAAGGGGTGAACGCGCTGGGGTAGTTGATCGCACGGTTGAAATCGATCACGACTGATCCGTCAGGACGTGGACGGGGGATAAAGACCTTCCGCCAATCGTCCGTGGTATCGCCGTTGGTTTCGTCGTGGAACGTGACGTTCAGGGCGCCCAGTTTCTCTTCCTCTGCATGGAGCCGGATCGTGTGGGGAACTCCGGGGACCTTGAACACCACTTCTCCCACTGAGCGATGCACACCATCGACCAAGGGGTTTGCGGTACCGATGGGTACGTCCACCGGTTCGTCGTATGCCTCAAACCTGCCCTCGATGACCCATTGGGGGCTGTACTCGTAGGTAGGCACGCCGGTGAATTCCGTGTAGACGGGCGAACCGTTGTCCCGGGTCCTGATCGCGTACTTGTGCGCACGGACGGCCAGTTCCACCACTGTCTGCTTCCCGTCCGCACCCCCGTACTGCACCCAGAGGAGTGATTCCTCGTTTTGGAGGGACTCGGTGAAGGTCCCTACTGCCGGCTCACCCGTGGCCACGAACGTCAGGCCGTCATCAGCAGAGGCCGTCAGAGTTGCGGCGGTGCCGTCGGTTGACCAAAGACCGGGAGCAAGCTCCACGGGGGACGGCTCCTGTTCAAGCCACTGGAACGAGGTGAGCGTGAGCCATCCGTGCTCCGAGGCCAACGCAGAATTCCTGCCCGAGCGAAACCTCTCCCAACGGGCGAGCTGGGCGTCGGCGGCGGTGGTGGGGGCACTCAATGGATTCTCCTCGGCTGGCGCGGAACCGCTTTGGGCGGTTTTCTCACTCCCGTCAACGACGCAGGGTGTAAGTGCATTCCCTAGTGGGCAGTGGGGAGTGCCGACGCTCAGAATGGGGAGGCTCAGACGTGGGGAGGCTCAGAAGTGGGGCGGCTCGCGCTGGCCCCCAATACATGCCAGCGCGAGCCTGTCTAAAGGAGCACCTGGGGTACCGGCCCTTCGGGTACCCCAGGTGGTCGTGGCGGTTCCCGTTAGTGCGAGCGACGCCGTGAAGCAAACCTCGTTGCGGCGAAGGCCAAGAGGGAACCGACTGCCAGGAACCCGACGCCTACGAATATGAACAGCGGGCCGCTGGCTCCGGTGCTGGCAAGCTCATCTGTGGTGGTAGCCGCTGCAGGAGTCGTGGCTGCCCGGCTCGGGGGAGTGACGGGCGCGGACGACGTGGGAGCCGGCGCTGTGACTGCAGGCTTCGACGGTGCCGGAGTGCTGGGGCTCCCCGTAGGGGTTGGTGTTGCCGTCGTGGCACTCGGTGAGGGGGTTGGCGTTGCCGTCGGAGAGGCCGGGGTTGTGCTCGGTGAGGGGGTTGGCGTTGCCGTCGGAGAGGCCGGGGTTGTGCTCGGTGAGGGACTTGGCGTTGCCGTCGGAGAGGCCGGGGTTGTGCTCGGTGAGGGACTTGGGGTTTCACTTGGTGCTGCAGTGCCATCGCCGGTGCCGCTGGCAGTGGTGCGCTTGGTCTCAGCGTCAACGGCGCTCTCGACGCCTGCAATGGTGACTGTGCCGGTGTTGGTGTAGACGTCAAGGGACGAATCGGTAACCTGCGCAACAACGAAGAGCTCGACCCGCTCGTCCTTGGGCAACGCAGCCCAGGTGGCCGTCACTTTATGCGGCGTGCAGTCGATGGCTGCGGGGTACTTGTCGTTCTCCAAGGGATCAGTGAGGTTGCCCGTGGCGTTAACAGTCCTGCCCACGCGGGGGGTTACCTCGTCGCAGTCGATCTCCATGCCGTCTGCAGGGGTGTCTGTGACAACGACGTCATTTTTGTCCGACTGCATGGGCGGCATGTAGATGATGGATTCGAGGCGGGTCTGGTCCGCGTCAGCCCACCACATGGACTTGCCGGCCGATGTTGGAACCGGGGCGCAGTCGCTGGTGCAAGGCTTGATGTCCAGGGGTACGCGGACTACCGACGAACCAACAACGAAGTCCAGTTGGCTGCCCGTATCATCGCCGGGGACCTTGGAGTATTGGGTAGTAAAAGCACAGGTTCCGCCGATATCCAAGGGATGGTCTTTGACGAATTCCGTGAGCGTGAAGACTACAAGCCCGGAATCGTTCGCTACAGCCTTGGCGACTGTATCGCCGCCAGGGCTGTTCAGATCGAAGGACGTCGACCCGAACCAGCGCAGTTGGGGCGGCAATTGCAGTTCAAAGGTATCGCCGGGTTGGGAATGGTCGGGGACGCTCCATTGGCAGGAGAGGTTGACCTGGTCCCATTGGTTGGTGACCACTGATTCAGTGCTGAGGCTGATCTTCGCGTCGACAATGTCCGCGGCATGGGCAGATGCTGCGGACCACACCAGGCCCACGGTCAAGAATAAGGCAGCCAGAAGTGCGGCGGCGGCTGAGGCCGCCTTGAGGTAGGGCTGGTTGTTCATAAAAAGAAGAATCCTTACGTCAGTAACTCTTTTGCCGTCGTAAGATGAGTGACCCTTCCGGAGGCTTTATGACGCGTCGGGCAAAAGCCGGTTTGCTACGGAAGTTCCGGCCAGCGGCCGCTGAAATCCGAGTCCCCGCCCAGCGGGTACAGCGTCATCCGAACGGGAGCCAGGCCGCCGCCGTCGAGCGTTTCTACGGCGGCCCTGCACTCGGCCAGCCGGGAGAGGTTCGCCTCGCACACCTGGAAGACAATATGGATGGCCGAGCTCCGATATGTGGCCATGGCTCCCGTTCCGCTGAGCTGGCTCTGCACAAGCGCTCCAAGCTTTACCAGCAGCGTCCATGCGGGTCCTTGGCCCTCCAAGTGCCCGGGCAGCCCGATGATCGCCATTGCGTGGGCCTCGGCAGCGCCGGGCGAAGCTTCGGAGAGTTCGTGAAGATGCCTTTGGAAATGAGCCTGCGTGGCCAAACCGGTGTAGACATCAGTGCAGGATATGGGCGGCAAAGTTTCCGCGCCTTCGGCCCAGCCCTCAGCGAGTGACTGCAAGGCATCGATGTCCAGGTTCCGGTCGGCAGCGGCGAACAATGCCCGGAAATCGGACATGGTTTCGCTGATGCCGACGCCGTTCCTTGCCCTGGCGGCCCCCAGGGACTTGGCCGTGGGCGCCGGAACCGTCGAGGCCGTGGCAAAGCTCCTGACCACTGTCCGCACCTCGGGCAAGAACCAGTCCGCCCTGAACCGCCACCCTTGTTCGAAACTGGCGGTCTGCCAGCGGCGCAGGAGAAGGTGCCGCGAGAATGTGCAGTCGGCCATTGGGGGTGTCCGGAACCTGGTCATACCGGAACAGTGCGTCGGTCTGCTAATTCATGACGACGCGCGAAGCAGCAAGAATTCATAAAAAGCTTGTAGAAACCGGCGTCATGAGTCTCCACCGCCCGTCACTCCGTTTGTATGGGCACAATTTATTCGCACGCGGGGACGCCGTAGATGGCGCCGAAGACTCACAACCACAGGAAGGCCGACGCTGAGGTCAGCGATGGCGATCTGATTGCGTTGGTGCGCGGCGGGGACACAGCCGCGTTCGATGGCTTGTACGAGCGGCACATCTCCATTGCTTCCACCGTCGCCAGACGCAATGTGGACAACCCCAGCGACGCGGAGGACATCGTGTCCGAGGCCTTCCAGTCGGTTCTGCAAAGCCTCGTGGCAGGCAAAGGCCCTGACAACTTCTTCCGCGCTTACCTGTTGTCAACCGTGACCCGGCTTTCCCACCACAGGAACCGGAAAGCAGGCAGGACCCTGCCCAGCGGCGACGATTCGTCCCTGGACCATGCCGTGGGCGAGCCCGATGCGGTGGTGAAGGCCTTCGAATCGCACGCCGTGGCCAAGGCGTTCCGGATGTTGCCGGAGCGCTGGCAGGCGGTCTTGTGGTACCTCGACGTGGAACGCATGAAGCCTGCCGCGGCCGCCCCGCTGTTGGGGCTGTCCGCCAATGCCGTCTCCGCGCTGGCCCTTCGGGCGCGGGAAGGCCTGCGCCGGCAATACCTCCAATGCCACGTATCCGGGGAGAGGGACGCCGAGTGCGCCGAGTATGTGGCCAAGCTTGGCAGTTTCATCAGAGGCGGACTTTCCGGCCCCGCGGCCCGTAAAGTCCGGTCCCACCTGGATGACTGCGCAAAGTGCACCGCCGTCCTGGCTGAGCTCAAGGACGTCGAGGGGAGCATGAAGGCAGTGCTCCTTCCATTGGTGACAGGGGTGACGGCTGCCGCTTGGGCGGGCAGCGGTTCGGGGCTGGGTATTATCGGCGGCCTGGCCCCGGTCAAAGCGGCGGTCATGGCGCCGCTCCTCGCCCAGCCCGTAGCCGCATCCATCGCTGCCGCAGCGGCAGTGGGCCTGGTCCTCGGTGCGGCCGGATTAGTGGACCGGGTATCGCCCAGTCCTTCCGCCGACCAGAGGACTGTCCAAACCGCTCCCGTGCCTGTAGAAGTCCTGGGTACACCATCGCCGTCGGACACTCCGGCTCCGGTGGAATCCCAAGGACCAACCGTTGCAGCTCCGCCGCCGGATGAGACGCAGCAGCCGGCAGCGCCGGAGCAGGCAGCAACGCCGGAACCCGCGCCGGTGGACCCAACACCTGCGGCCCCGGTCCCTCCCGTGCCGCCGGCCACAAGTCCGGAGCCTGCTCCTGACCCCACCCACGGCCGGCCCAATCGAGGAACAAAGCCGGGAACCGTGACGGCGACCGTCGGACAGTCCAGAGGCGGAAGTCCGGGAACCACCCCTCTGCGAATCGAATTTGCCGTTTCCGGTTCCGAGCCTTTGGGAGAAGCCGAAGCCGCTTTCTCGGCGCCTGCCGGGGCGAGGATTATCGGCGGCACAATCGAGGCACCTGATGGGTGGTCGTGTTCCGTGGAAAACTCGTCCAAGGCCGTTTGCAGGACCAAGGCGCTGCGACGGGAAGAACTGCACTTCCATCTGACGCTCGAGTCACGTCATCGCAGGGATGATTCCCTGACCTATCGCCTGGACGGCGCAGGCATCGCCTCAAAGCAGTTTGTCTACGACTTTTGACGCTGCGGTGAAAGCCGGATCACAAAGCCCAAGGCATCACGAAGCTTCCGTCGGTGCCACTCACTCCATGCATGCCCCGGAGGCGGGCAGCGCGGAATATCCACGTATTTTTAGGGGTGAAATGAAGGCAACCTTGTTTGCCATTGCCGGCACACTCGGAGCGGTGGCAGTGGCTTGGGCCTTGTTCCCGGTTGGCAGGGATTGGTTCGTTCGCAGGCTCAGGTCACCGCATCGCTTGCGATGGATCACAGCGGCACTGGGGACTGTGCTGTTGGTCTCGCTGATCGCATGCATGCTGAGTCCTGAATATCTGGGTTGGTGTGTGGCTTTCATACTCCTCAGTGGTGCCGGGCTGGTTGTGGGTTTCCTTGTGGCACCAACATTGAGAATTGACCATGCCATGGCGGCGCAACCGCGGAAGGTTCTTGCCATCGGCGCCCATCCCGACGATCTTGAGTTGGCGTGCGGTGCCACGCTGGCCAAACTCGCGGATGCGGGCCACGAAGTCCGGGCAATGGTGATGAGCGCCGGCAGCAAGGGTGGCGACAGCAACGTCCGCGTGACAGAGGCTTCCACGGGTTCGGAGTTCATGGGAGTCGCAGAAGTCTTGGTCCATGATTTCCACGACACGAATCTGTCCCAGCATGGCCAGGAAATGGTGCAGGCCATCGAGGCCTTCATCAAGGACTTCCAACCGGATGTAGTGATGACCCATTCGGGCCACGACTACCACCAGGACCACCAAGCCGTTTACAGTGCCACGATGCGCGCAGCGCGCCATCACCCTTCCATCCTGTGTTTCGAGAGCCCCTCCGCCACCCGGCAGTTCAATCCAAGTGTGTTTGTGGACATTGCCGGCTACGTGGACGTAAAAATCCACGCGGTCTCCATGCACAAGGACCAGAAGGGGAAGCCCTACATGAGCGCCGAAAGGGTCCGCAGTCTGGCGGCCTTCCGGGGCTCCCAGGCCAAGAAATCCTACGCAGAGGGCTTCGAACCGGTCCGCCTGCTCGGTTCGGCAGTAGGAGAGTTCTGATGGCGCGTTTCCTGGTGACGGGCGTTGGCGGCCCGGCGGGCGGCTCTCTTGCCACCCAGTTGCGCGCCCGGGGGCATTGGGTTCTTGGGGCGGATATGCAGGCCGTGGAACCCGGACGAGCCGACAGCGTGGCGCAGGTGTCCCGGGCCGATGCGCCGGAATATCTCTGGGAGTTGAGGGGGCTGATCGCCCAACATGGCGTAAACGTGCTGGTCCCAACCGTCAGCGACGAACTGGTCCTGATTTCGGAGGCCAGGGACGACCTGGCTCCGGGGGTGGACGTGGTGGTGGCCGATCCGGCGCCGGTCCGGATCGCAAACGACAAGTTCCACACCATGACCTGCCTCGGTAATGCCGGTCTGGGCGTTCCCAACTTCGGGTTGCCCAGCAGCTTTGGGTCCGTAGAGGAAGCCATGGACGCACTTGGCGGACCCGTGGTGGTCAAGCCGCGTGTTTCACGCGGGGGTCGTGGTGTGCGCGTCTTGGAGCGGCTGGCGGACCGGGGCAGGAACGCTGCTCGGGTGTGGGCCACGTTGAACGACGACTGGATTGTCCAGCGCTTTGCATCGGGGACCGAGTACGCCCCGGTTGTCCACGGGAACGGGACGGAGGTGGACACCGTGGTGGTCTTGGAAAAGACCGAGCTGAAGGAGGGGCGCGTGGGGAACGCGCTGTCCGTACGGCGTAGTGAGGCCCCGTTGGACCGGGACGTTGCGCTGCTGGCCGTTTCGGCTGCCGGCGCCCTCGGGCTGCGGGGTCCGGTTGATATGGACATCAGGCGGATGCCCGACGGAACTCCGGTGGTGCTGGAAGTGAACGCACGGTTCGGAGCAAACAGCGCGCACGCGCCGGAACTCCTTGACGCCGTGCTTCGGGTGCACGCGCCTGACGGTGTTCCGGGAAGGACCGAGTGACTCTTATCGATTTTGCCCTCGCGTTCGTCGAAGTCGGTGGCGTGACCATCCTGGGTTTCGGCGCAATCAAGGCGCTGTACATTCCCTTGGCGCTTTACTTCAACCGCGTTCATCGTCCCCGGAAGGCAAAGCACAGGTACTCGGTCATCAGCGGTAATCCCTTGGTCTCGGTGATTGTTCCGGGCTACAACGAGGCCGTAGTCATCACCAATTGCGTGGAATCGATCCTGGCAAGCCGATATAAGCGACTGGAGGTCATCTTGGTGGACGACGGCTCAACGGATTCCACCGCGGAAATTATGGGTGGACTTGCTGATCGGCATGAACGCGTGCAGTTCATCAGCAGGGCGAACGCGGGCAAAGGGGCGGCCCTCAATACCGGCATAGGCGCGGCTCGCGGCGACATCCTGATGTTCGTGGACGCGGATGGAATTTTTGCCGCTGACACCTTGATGCACATGCTGCAGGGCTTCGACCACCCAAAGGTAGGCGCAGTGTGCGGGGATGATCGCCCGGTTAACCTCAACAGGATCCAGACCAGGATGCTGGCGGTACTGAGCCATGTGGGAACCGGGCTTGTTCGACGTGCTCTGTCGCTCATGCACTGCCTGCCTATCGTTTCGGGAAACATCGGAGCCTTCAGGGCGGATCTGGTGCGCGAGCTTGGAGGCTTTCACGAGGCAACCCTGGGCGAGGACCTGGAACTGACGTGGCGCGTGTACAAGGCTGGCTACCGCGTCAATTTCCAGCCAAAAGCCCTTGTCTACGCGGAGTCCCCCTCCACCATGGGTGGTCTGTGGCGTCAGCGGGTGCGGTGGTCGCGGGGGCTCGTCCAGACCTTGCGGTTGCACTTTGGCATGCTCGGAAGCACCAAGTACGGCCCGTTCGGGCTATTCCTCGTTTTCAACTCAATCACCATGGTGTTGATCCCCATACTGCAACTGGCTGTGCTGGCCGTTCTGCCTTTCCTGTACATCGCCGGCCGGGGACCCGTTCCAGGAGACGTGCTGGCCATCCTGGGATGGCTGGGCCTGTTCGTGTCTTTCCTGCTGATCGTTTTTTCGCTCGGACTGAACGGTTCCTGGCGCGACGCCCGGTTTCTGTGGACCGTGCCCCTTTGGCCGCTCTACTCGGTCTTTGTGGGGCTTGCACTTGCCAGCGCCATAGCCAAGGAGGTGCGCGGCGCCCCAGCACGCTGGAACAAACTGCAGCGAACCGGGGTGGTCTCGGTGGCCGCACTCGAAACGGACGCCACTGGAGGTGCCCCGGCTTGAGCCGCGTAGTGATTCCTGCGCTGCTCATCATCGGGCTCTCCGCAGCTTCCACTTCCCTGGCGCTCTCGGCAGATTCTGCCGAAAGGGCACCCAGGCCTGCCGACCGCATGGTGAACCTGGGTTTCGAGGACATCGTCAACAACGATCCGGGCCACTTGCCAGAACTCGCCCGGCGTCTGGACTCCGTGGATGCGACTGCGGTCTCGATTTCCGTTGGACGGACGGACTGGACGGCATTTCCTTCCTCAAGCGGGTCGGCAGCATCCACAACCCCGGAAAGCACGGGTCGTGACTTCGTGGCCGAGGCAATCGCTGCCGTGGGAACATCCGGCAATGGCGTCAAGCGGGACATCATCCTGACCATAGACGTTCTTCTGGACAGGACCCTGCGGGACGATCCCTCCTTGGCGGGTCGCGATATAGCCGGAAAGGCCTCCGGAAGCTTCGCCAGCGTCTCAGCGCTGCGCAACGGCAAGGCCGGCTCGCGTTTGGTGGCGATGGCTTCGGAAGTGGCCGAAAGGTACCACCCGCTTGCGGTAGACGTGACGGAACTGATGTTCGACGATTTCGTTTTCGGTGCTGATGATTTGAAGGATTTCAAGGCCACAACAGGCCTGGAGGACTGGCCGCGTCTGGGCAACGGCTCGATCGATGCAAGCGACCCGCATTTGCGGACTTGGCGCTGCGAGGCGGTGGCGGACATCGCCCGTCAGGTGAGTGCCGCCGTCGAGCCCTTTGGGGTGCGGACCGAGATGGACGTGCGTTCACCGAAGACCTCGGCCTCTGCTGACCGGGCAGACAGCGGACACGACTACGACCTGCTCCTGAAACAGGTTAGCCGCCTTCATGTCTGGCAGTACGTGGGATTGAATGACGAACGGGCGCCGGAGACGGAAGCTTTGGTGCGGGCGCTGGACGAGCGTGCGGGCTCGCGGATTTCCATGTCCTTGGGACTGTGGGCCAATGACGGGACGATTTCCGCCAAGACCTTCGGCGATGCCTTGAAGGAGGCCGCAAAGGGCGGTGCGACGTCAATTTCCGTGACTCCTGCAAGCCTCATGAGCGATGACCATTGGGAGGTGCTTAGGAAGGCCTGGGCGGGGTAGCCACGCCTGAGGTACTCGCAGTTGCCGGAATTTGAGACACATTCCACAGCTCGAACCAGGTGCGGGTAATATCCCTTGGGAAACTAGTAATCCGGCTCACAGTATCCAGCGCAGTGTACGAGCCAACCTGATCCCAAAGGTAAGTATTTATGGTTCACACTGCCCATCAAGACACCGATCTGGCCGCAGAACTGCGCGCCGACGTACGCCGGGTTTCCACTCTTCTGGGCGAATCGTTGGTGCGGCAGCACGGTCCGGAACTGCTGGAACTCGTGGAGCAGGTCCGCCTGTTGACCAAGGAATCCAAAGAGGCTGCGCGCGGCGGCGCCGATGCCACCGGCCCTTGGAGCGCCCACGACGTCGTAGCCCAGGTCCGTGAACTGCTCGCCTCGCTGCCGCTTGACCAAGCGACGGACCTGGTCCGTGCCTTTGCTTTCTACTTCCACCTCAGCAACGCGGCAGAGCAGGTGCACCGGGTGCGCGGACTTCGTACCCGCCAGGAAAAGGACGGCTGGCTGGCGAAGGCCGTTTCCGAGATCGCAGGCCAGGCAGGACCGCAGATCCTCCAGGACGTGGTGAATGAACTGGACGTACGGCCGATTTTCACGGCTCACCCCACCGAAGCGTCCCGGCGGTCCGTGCTGGACAAGATCCGCAAGCTCTCCGATGTCCTGGCCCAGCCCACCTTGGAGGGTACGTCCGCCCGCCGCCGCCAGGACCGGCAGTTGTCCGAGATCATTGACCAGATGTGGCAGACCGACGAGTTGCGCCAGGTCCGCCCGACTCCGGTGGACGAAGCCCGGAATGCCATCTACTACCTGAACAGCATCCTCACTGACGCGATGCCGGAAATGCTGACCGACCTTTCCGAGCTCCTCGCCGAGCACGGAGTCAAGCTGCCCTCCGGCGGTGCCCCGCTCCGGTTCGGCTCCTGGATCGGCGGTGACCGCGACGGCAACCCCAACGTCACGGCGGCCGTGACCAAGGAAATTTTGCAGTTGCAGAACCAGAACGCTGTCCGGATCGGCATCGGGCTGATCGACGAGCTGATCTCCGTGTTGTCCAACTCCACCGCGCTGTTCGGCGCGGACCAGGAATTGCTGGACTCGATCGAGGTGGACCTAAAGAACCTTCCGGGCCTGGACAAACGCGTCCTGGAACTCAATGCCCAGGAGCCTTACAGGCTGAAGCTCACGTGCATCAAGGCCAAGCTGATCAATACGGGTCGTCGTATTGCCGCCTCGACGTATCACGAGCCCGGTCGTGACTACTCCACCACGCCTGAGATGCTCGCTGAGTTCCAAATGCTGGAAACTTCGCTCCGCAACCACGCTGCAGGCCTGGTGGCCGACGGCGCGCTGGCCAGGGTCCGCAGGGCGATTGCTGCCTTCGGCCTGCACCTGGCAACACTGGACATCCGTGAGCATGCCGACTACCACCATGATGCCGTGGGCCAGTTGGTTGACCGTCTTGGCATCGGGAAACCCTACGGTTCGCTCAGCAGGGAGGAGCGATTCGAGTTCCTGGGTGCGGAGTTGGCTTCGCGTCGCCCGCTGTCCGGCCACCCGATAAAGCTCGAGGGCACCGCGGACGGTACCTATGACGTCTTCCGAAGCATCCGTCAGGCCCTGAACACCTATGGTCCTGACGTTGTGGAAACCTACATCATCTCCATGACCCGCGGCGCTGACGACGTCCTGGCGGCTGCGGTCCTGGCCCGTGAAGCCGGACTCATCGATCTCTTCGGCGCCAAGCCCCACGCACGGATCGGTTTCGCTCCATTGCTGGAAACAGTCGAGGAACTCCGGGCGTCCGCCGAGATCGTGGACCAGTTGCTGTCCGACCCGTCCTACCGCGAGCTTGTCCGGCTGCGTGGTGACATCCAGGAGATCATGCTGGGTTACTCCGATTCCAATAAGGAATCCGGCGTGATGACCAGTCAGTGGGAAATCCACAAGACCCAGCGCAAGCTTCGCGACGTCGCAGCCAAGCACGGTGTCCGCGTCCGTTTGTTCCATGGCCGTGGCGGTTCCGTGGGCCGTGGCGGCGGACCCACCTACGATGCCATCATGGCCCAGCCGAACGGCGTCCTGGAGGGCGAGATCAAGTTCACCGAGCAGGGCGAAGTCATCTCGGACAAGTATTCGCTGCCGGAGTTGGCCCGCGAAAACCTGGAGCTTTCGCTGGCCGCTGTGATGCAGGGTTCGGCGCTGCACCGCGCTCCCCGTACCTCCGAGGACGAGCGGGAACGCTACGCCAACGTCATGGAGACCATCTCCGACGCCGCATTCGCTCGCTACCGGGCTTTGATCGATGATCCGGACCTTCCCGCCTACTTCCTGTCGTCCACCCCGGTGGAGCAATTGGGCTCCCTGAACATCGGGTCGCGGCCTTCCAAACGGCCGGACTCGGGCGCCGGACTGGGGGGACTCCGGGCCATTCCGTGGGTCTTCGGCTGGACCCAGTCCCGCCAGATCGTCCCGGGTTGGTTCGGCGTGGGCTCGGGCCTGAAGGCAGCCCGCGAGGCGGGCGACAACGAGCAGCTCAGTGAAATGATGGACCGCTGGCATTTCTTCCGCTCCGTCATCTCCAACGTCGAAATGACCTTGGCCAAGACGGACATGGAAATCGCCGGGCACTATGTTTCCTCCCTTGTTCCGGAGGATCTGCACCGCCTGTTCCATATGATCCGTGACGAGTACGAGCTCACGGTTGCCGAGATCGAGCGCCTCACGGGTGAGATTGAGTTGCTGGATGCCCAGCCGACGCTCAAGAGGTCACTTGAAATCCGCGACCAGTACCTCGACCCCATCAGCTACTTGCAGGTGGAGCTTCTCCGCCGCGTGCGCGAGGAATCCGTTTCGGGCGCCGAAATTGATGAACGCCTGCAGCGGGCCATGCTCATCACCGTCAACGGCGTGGCCGCCGGCCTGAGGAACACGGGCTGATCCGGTAACAACGCGGCCTGCAGCCGAACACCCGTCCACTTGCCCGGGCGGGTGTTCGGCTTTTAAGCAATATCCAACCGCAGGCTCAGCAATGGGCAGCTTCGCGCCGGGGATAGGGTAGGTGGATGCCTTCGTTCCAGACCAAGCTGAAAATTACCGGACTCAAGCCCGGAAATGCACCGGAAGCGGTGATGGCGGCGGCCGTGGAGGCTCTTGGGACACGCCATCACGTGGAGTCGAACCAACTGGATATTGTTGCCGGCGTCCCCCAGATCAGCCTCCGCTTCATGGTTGATGCCCGCGACTACACAGGTGAGAACGACGAGGCCCGCACCTCAGCAGCCATGATGCGGGACGCCGTCGAGCGCGTGGCCCTGACCGGCAGCCTGTACGTGCTGCGCCGCAGCCGCGGGCGCTGGTCGCCAATCTGACCGGGCGCGCTGCGCCCCGGACGCCTTACTCCGATGCGGAGGACTGCTAATCCGCTGGGGGAGCGTCGCCGTCGAACGGTTCCTCCACGGGTGAGCGGTTGCCGCGGCGCTTGGTGACAATCAGCCCCACCACAACGCCGATGACCAAGCCCACCCCCACACCGATCAGTGAGCTGGCCCAAAAGGGCAACTTGGTGGTGGATCCGGTGAAGTATCCCAGGCCGGCCTGCCACATCGCCCACAGCACTGCGCCAAGTCCCGCGCAGAGGCTGAAACCGCGTATCGAGACGTTGGCGATGCCGGACGCAGCAGACGTTGCGAGCCGTCCGCCGGGCACGAAGCGTGCGCCGATGATGGCCCCGTAGGCAGTGGAGCGGCCGGCTTTGGCGATGCCTTCATGGATTGCCAGGTGGGCTTTGCGACCCCACGCCCAGCGGTCCAGCACGTGGCTGACCCGCCGTTTGAAGAGCAGGTAGACGGCCATGTCGCCGAGCCAGGAGGCGAAGGCGGCGAGCAACAGGAGCAGCCAAAAATTGACGTGGCCATCGGCGGCCAGCGCGCCACCGGTGATGACCACCATTTCAGACGGGATGGGCGGGAAGATGGCGTCGCCCAACACGAAAGGCACCACCCACAGGTAGATTGCGGATCCCCACGTGTCCGGGGAGGCTAAGTCCATGGCCACAAAATACCGCACTTGCACATCCTGCTGCTGAATACTTGCCCCGGTGAACGCGCGGCGGAAGACTGGCGTGATGCGGATCGGGATCGTCCAAGGCGACATCACAACACGTGACGTCGATGCAATTGTCAACGCTGCCAACTCGTCACTGCTCGGTGGAGGGGGAGTGGATGGCGCCATCCATCGCGCCGCCGGGCCTGAACTGCTCGAGGCTTGCCGCGAATTGCGCCGTACAACACTGCCCCACGGGCTTCCGGTCGGCGCCGCAGTGGCCACTCCCGGCTTCCGGCTTCCCGTCAAATGGGTGATCCACACGGTGGGGCCCAACCGGCATGCCGGACAGACCGATCCGGAGCTGCTGTCCTCCTGCTTCCGGGAGAGTCTCGCGGTTGCCCGGGAGATCGGTGCCAAGAGCGTTGCGTTCCCGGCCATCAGCGCGGGAATCTACGGTTGGGACGCGCAGGAGGTTGCGGAGGTGGCATTCGACGCTGTCAGTGCCTACGCGGACTCGCCAGGAGGCGCGCCGGACCTGGTTGAGTTCGTCCTGTTTTCGGAAAGTACGACGGCGGTCTTCCGCTCGGTGTTCGGGGGGTGACCGGACCGGGTCAGCCGTGGGCTTCGCTGAGTTCCAGCTGGCTCCTGTACTCCACGGGCTGCTTGGTGATGGGGTCGATGAACTTGATGCCGCGGGCCAGGAGCTGCAGCGGCTTGCTGTAATCGTCCGGGGCCTTGTCCAGCAGCTCCGGATAGAAGGCGTCGTTGACGATTCCCAGGCCGAGTGAGGCCATGTGGACACGGAGCTGGTGGGTTTTTCCGGTATGGGGTTCCAGCCTGTAGAGGGCGCGCCGCTCCGTACCGGCGTCGAACGTCGTGAGCTGTTCGATGCGCGTTTCAGCGTTGGGTTCTCCGTCGATAACCTCAGCCAGGAGGTAGCTACGGGACTTGGTCATGCGGTTGCGGACCACTGCGGGAAATTCGACGGCGGGATAACCTTCCGCCGGGACCGCGGCGGAGACGCACTCGTATTCCTTCTGGACCTGGCGCTTCTCGAAGAGCACCTGGTATTTGCCGCGGGTTTCCGGGTTGGTGGAGAGCAACAGGATGCCGGCCGTCATGCGGTCGAGGCGGTGCATGGGAATGAGGTCCGGAAGATCCAGGAGGTTCCGGAGCCGGACGAGCGCCGACTCCTGGATGTACTGCCCACCCGGGGTGGTGGGCAGGAAGTGCGGCTTGTCCACCACGAGGATGTGCTCGTCCTGGTGGAGGATGTTGATTTCCACGGGTAGCCGGGTTTCCGCAGGCAGGGTGCGGTAGTACCAAATGAAGGTGTGGTCCTCCAGTTTGGTGCTGCGGGTCAGGGGAACGCCGCCTTCGCCGACGATCTCTCCGGCGTCGAAGCGGTCCTCGATGCCCTGCGGATCGATGTGCCCCCAGCGGTGCATCATGTAGTCCATCGCGGTGTCCCAGGGTCCCTCCTCCGGGAGGCGGAGGCGGGTTGCGTTGACGCCGTCGCGCACGGGGAGGGGGGATTGCATCACCTGACAATTCTACTTTGCCAGCGTTGTGGGGCTTTGCCTGCGTTGTGGGGCCCGCTTTGCTTGGAATTTTGGCGCGAAAGCACGCATAGCAGGCCCCACAACACCGAATAGAAAAAAGTTCTTGACAATAAAATTTGTCGGCACGCATACTTGAAGCATGTTGGACATCGAAGTGATCGAGGACCCGGCGGCTGCGGAAGCCTCGCTCGACCCCATCCGCACCCGCATCCTGCAGGAGCTGGCCGAGCCCGCCTCCGCCACGCAGCTTGCGGCAAAGGTGGGGATGCCCCGGCAGAAGGTCAACTACCATCTCAAAGCGCTGGAGCAGCACGGCTTGGTGGAGTTGGTGGAGGAGCGGCGCAAGGGCAACGTTACGGAGCGGGTGCTTCGTGCCACCGCGGCTTCATATCTGATCTCTCCCGTGGCCTTGGCCTCCGTGGCGCCGGATCCGCGCAGGTTCGCTGACAGGTTTTCGGCCTTCTGGCTGCTCTCGCTGGCTTCGCGCACCGTCCAGGAGATGGGCAAGCTCATTTCGGGAGCTGCCGCTGCGAAGAAGAAGCTCGCCAGCTTCGCCATCGACGGGGAGATTACCTTCCGGACGGCAGCTGACCGTGCGGCCTTCGCGGAAGAGCTCGGCGTCGCGGTGACCCGGCTCGTAGACAAGTACCACGACGGCGGTGCGGGCGCCGGACGTAAGCACCGGCTCGTCGTCGTACTCCATCCCGCACTCAAATCCCCTTCTCAAACCGAACCCAAAGCAGAAAAGGATCAGGACAATGACCGCCAATCGTGAATTCGAAATCGTGGCCGATACCGTACTGCCCGGCACTCCGGAGCGCGTGTGGCAGGCCGTCACGGCGGATACCTCCGCCTGGATGTTTCCCACCGACCAGTGGCCCGCAGTGCGGACCGTTGACGAGTTCCCGGCCCACCTGGTGACGCGAATGGATGGACCTGACGGCTGGTTCAACCAGTTGGAGCACGTCCTGGAGCCCGTTGATGGTGGTGGTGCCAAGCTTCACTACGTTCACAGCGGGATCTTCGCCGAGAACTGGGACGAGCAGTACGACGGCGCCAGCAAGCACACTGAGTTCTATCTCCACACCCTGGGCCAGTATCTGGAGCACTTCGATGGCAGGCCTGTGGTGTTCACTGATATCCAGGCCCCGGCGGCCTCGCAGGCACCCGAAGGATTCGTGCAGTTGAAGCGCGCCCTCGGCGTGGACGGCATTGAAGCCGGTTCACCCTTCGCCGTTGACCTGGACGGAGTGGGCCACGTGAGTGGCCTGGTGGACTTCGCCAATGACAACTTCCTTGGACTGCGCACCAGTGACACGCTGTACCGCTTCTTTGGCAGGAACGCGTTCGGTGCTCCCGTCGGAATGACGGTGCACGACTTCAGCGGCTCCGGAGATTCGGAACTGACCTCGAAAACCTGGAGTGCGTTCCTCGAGAAGGTGTACGCCTAAGCAGCCCAGGCGCGGGCTACTCCCTCAAGGGCGGCCTCGTAAATGGCTGCCCAGTCTGCGCCCGGCTCGTTCATCCGGGCGAGCTCGAGGCTCACCAGCCCATGGACCTGCCCCCAAATGGCCATCGCGACCGTTTGGGGGTTTTCCCGTCTCAGCAGTCCTGTTTCCTGCGCAATGGTGACCGCCTCCACCAGTGGAAGCATGGACGCCGAGGCGACTTCCGGCGTCGGGCTGCAATCGATGTAAGTCGCCAAGGCGCCGCTGAACATGAGCCGATAGAGGGCCGGATGCGCCAGTGCCCACGTGCGGTACGCCCGGCCAAGGCCTTGGAGCCCGTCCTTGGCGGCTTCCTCTTGGGACTCGCCGAAGGAGCGGAAACCGTCGTCGACGGCGGCCGTCAGCAGTTGCGCTTTTCCGCCGAAGAGGGAGTAGACCGCGCTGGTGGAAGTATCGGCAGCCGCGGCGACATCCCGAAGGGTGACCCGCGCCGGACCTTCGCGGTCCACAAGTTCGGCCGTTATTTCCAGTAGCCGCTGCCGCACGGCGTGATCGTGGACGATGGGTCTTGCCATGCCTTCAAGTGTTTCATAACATCGTTCTATAACAACGTTATGAAACTGCTTTTCGGACCGAACTGAGGAACTGGCATGGCGAAGGAGATTTTCCCGGGACGCTTCACAGCGGATATCGGACGCGACAACATCACCGTGTTCCTCATCGGGATGCGGGCAAACCGGTGGTGGAAAACGGCTAAGGTAGCGCAGGTGGCCTCGGCAATGCCGGCCATGATGCAGCACTTGGCAAAGAACCCCGAGGCCGGGCTGCTGGGGAGTGAGCAGTGGCTGGGCCGGACCACCATCCTGCTCACCTATTGGGAAAGCCCGGAACACCTCCGGAAGTTCGCCGCCGACCGTGAGTCGCCGCACCTGGGGCCTTGGCGCAAATTCATGAAGGAGATCGCCGGCAGCGGTGACATCGGAGTCTGGCACGAGACCTACCAGGTGCCGGCATCCGGAATCGAAGTGGTCTACAACGGCATGCCATTGTTCGGCTTGGCGAAGGCGACCTCGCACGTGCCGGTGGGGCCGGGGCGCAACACGGCCAAGCAGCGGATGGGTTCAGCCGCGCGCGTAGCGCACAAGTAAGTAGCAGCAGGGCGCGTTTTGAGGCGCCAAAACGCGCTTAACTGCGGCCCGGTTGGGTCAGGCGACGGCGGCCTGCCGCCCGGCTTTGAGGCTTCGCCGGAGTTGGGGTGAGGCGTCGAGCTTGTCCTGGGCGGCGCGGAGGGCCCGGACCGCCACCTCCAGTTGCGCCGGCGGCAGCGTGTAGGGCACTCGCATGTAGTGCTCGAAGGCTCCGCCCACGCCAAACCGTGGACCCGCCGCCAAGCGCACTCCAAAGTCGGGAGCCAGGACGGTGAGCGCGGTGCTGCCGGGGCTCGGGAGGCGGCACCACACCGTTAGTCCGCCTTGTGGTCGCTCCACTTCCCAGTCCGGCAAGTGCTCCGCGAGCAGTTCCATGAGGGCGTCCCGGTTGTGCCGGAGCTCGGCCAAGCGTGAATCGAGGGGCTCTGAGTACGCGCTGACCAGTCGGGCGGCGGCCAGTTGTTCCACCACGGGCCCGCCCAGATCCATTGTTGTCCTGGTGATCACCAGGTGATTGATCAATTCTTCATCGGCCCTTATCCAGCCGGTGCGGAGGCCGGCCCAATGGGATTTGCTGAGCGATCCGATGGAAACCACAGCGGGACTGAAGGCGGCCATCGGCGGTACCTCGACGCCGTCGAGGTTCAACCCCCGCAGTGTCTCGTCCACCACCAGGACAGTCCCCGTGGAATCGGCTGCCCGGGCCAAGCGCCGCCGCTGCAATCCGGACATGATCCGCCCCGTGGGGTTGTGGAAGTCCGGGACGAGGTAGGCCATGGCCGGGCGCTGCTGGTTCATCACGGCCACCATTGAGTCGATGTCCCAGGCCGGCGTGGTTCCGGCGGCGGGGAGGGCTACGGGCAGCGGCCGGCATCCGGCGGCCCGGATGGCGTCCAGCGCATTCGGGTAGGAGGGGTGCTCAACCAGGACCTTGTCCTGCTTCCCCGCGATGGTCTTCAGGACGATGTTCAGCGCGTGTTGGGCGCCCGATGTCACCAGGATCTGCCGGGCGGTGGTGGGAATGCCCTCGTCCGTGTACTTGTCCGCTATGGCCTGGCGCAGCGCGGAGACTCCGACGGCGTCATAGCCAAAGCCGGGCAGCAGCGCCGGGAGTTCCGTCAGGGCATCGGCGAAGGCCCTGTGCACCACCTCGCCGGCCGCCGGAAGCGAAGCGTAGGCCAGGTCCAACAGTCCCTCCGGCGCCGCCAGCCCCCGCATAGTGACGGGAAAACTCCGGTGCGGGATGCAGGTACGCCCGCGACTTCCCTGGCCTGCGGTCAGGAAGCCCTGCTCCCGGAGGCTCGCATAGGCGGCAGTGACCGTGGTCCGGCTCAGTCCCAGCGTTTGAGCCAGTGACCGCTCACTGGGCAGCGCGACGTCAAGCGGGATGCGGCCGTCCATGACGAGCAAACGCACGACGTCGGCCAGCTCACGGTAGGCGGGCAGGGCGCCGGACTGCCAGGAGCCCAGGAGGCGGGCCAGTGCAGTTGGATTCAATGAGCCGGTCATCAGTCCAGTATTTCAAACTGGCTATGGAATACAAGGCCAGTTCTTCGCGATCATGGACCCATGATGACCCGAAGAATCACCCAACTCCTGATCGGCCTCGCGATGTACGGCATTTCCCTGGCCATGTTCATCCGCGCCGGACTCGGCCTCGATCCATGGGACGTGTTCCATCAGGGTGTATCCCAGAAAACCGGATTCAGCATCGGAGTTGTGGTCATCGCCGTCAGTTTCCTTGTCCTGCTCCTTTGGATTCCGCTGCGGCAGATGCCGGGCATCGGGACGCTCGCAAATGCCGTACTGGTTGGTCTGTTCGCGGACCTCGGCCTCTGGTTGATTCCCGCGTTCTCGCACCTGGGTGGCCAGATCGCCCTGTTGGCCGGTGCCGTGATACTGAACGGCATCGCCTCCGCCTGCTATATCGGCGCACGGCTCGGCCCTGGCGCGCGGGACGGTTTGATGACCGGCCTCGTCCGCCGTACGGGATGGTCGGTTCGCCTGGTTCGCACGGGCATCGAAGTTGTGATCCTGGCCGTGGGGTGGCTGTTGGGCGGCTCCGTGGGCATCGGAACCGTGGTTTATGCGCTCGCGATCGGGCCCATCGTGCAACTGCTGCTGCCCCGGTTCATGGTGCCGGAACCGGTTAAGGCAACGACCCCCACGGAAACCGTGGAGGCCGCACCTGCCGCCTGAGCGCAACTGTGTCCGGTCAGTCCTTGACAGCGCCGAGGGATAGCCCTGACTGCCAGTACCGTTGCAGGCTGAGGAACGCGACAACCAGCGGGATGATCATCAGCAGTGAGCCTGTGATGACCAGGTTCTGGATCAATTCGCCGTTTCCCGCCGTGGAGCCCAGCTTGTTCCATTGGTTGATACCGATGGTCAATGGATACCAGCCAGGATCCTTCAGCATGATGAGCGGGAGGAAGTAGTTGTTCCAGATGGATACAAAGGAGAACAACAGCACAGTCACGGTGGCCGGCGCCAGCATGGGCATGGCAATTCGCAGGAAGATCCGCAGCTCACCGGCTCCGTCGATCCGCGCTGCCTCAATCAAAGCGGTCGGCACCGCCTGGTCGGCAAACACCCACATGAGGTAAAGGCCGAAAGGATTGATGAAGGAAGGAATGAGCACGGCCCACGGGGTATTGGTAATGCCAAGCTGCGCAAAGAGAAGGAACTGGGGGATGGCAAGGGCGATTCCCGGAACCGAAATGGATCCCAGCACCACCAGCAGGAACGCGCGTCTGCCTGCGAAGTCGTGTTTTGCCAGGGCATAGCCGCCCAGGGCTGCCAGGAAAGTGGAGACCACCGCACCCACGATGACATAAAGCACGGTGTTCATCAGCCATCGGCTGAAGATCCCGTCCTGGAAGGTGAAGACCTGTACGACGTTGTCCCAGAGGGCGAATTCCTTGCCGAAGCCCAGTCCGAAGGAAGAAACGAAGTCGCCTTGGGTCTTGGTGGCATTGATGAAAAGCCACAGCATCGGCACAAGGCAATAGAGGGCGAAGAGTCCGGTGAGAAGGGTCAGGCCCAGGCTCTTTTTGGGATTCGCGAGCGTGTGGAGCTTCCTGGTCCGTTCATGGAAGGACTGGCCTGACGGCCGGCGCGGCGATTGGCGCGACGATTGGCGCGACGGCGAAGCGGGCGTTGCGGGTGCGACCCGGCTACTTGTTGAGGACATTTTTCATTCCCTTGATTTGCACGGCGTAGGCGATGCCGATCGTGAATGCGGCCATCACCAGGGCCAAGGCCGCCGCGTATCCTTGCTGCGATCCGTTGAAAGCCAGGCTGTATGCGTACATGTTGGGTGTGTAGTAGGACGTGATGCCGCTGTTAGAGACCAGCGTGGCCAGGATGTTGGGCTCGTTGAACAGCTGGAAAGTTCCAATGATCGAGAAGATGATCGTCACGATCAGGGATGATCGGAGTGCCGGCAACTTGATGTGCCTGATGATCTGCAGCTCGCTCGCGCCGTCTATGGCTGCTGCCTCATAAAGTTCCCGTGGAACCGCGCGAAGCGCCGCATAGAAGATCAACATGTTGTATCCGGTGAATCCCCACGTGACCATGACTCCGATGGAGATCATGGTTGTCTCGGGCGCAAAGGGATTGAACGATGCGCCTGTAGCCTGGTTCAGGCTCCCCAGCAGCCCGTACTTGATGCCAAGCATGAAGCCCCACATCAGCGTGGAAACGATGGCCGGAATCGCATAGGGCAGGAAAACCACGATCCTGAAGAACCGGGTGCCGTGGAGCTTCAGGGAGTCAACGGCCAACGCGAGGGCGATCGCGCTGAAGAGCATGATGGGAACCTGGATGGCCGTGAACAGAACGACGCGCAGCGCTCCGTCGTAGAACTGGCTGTCCTGGAACAGCTTGAGGTAGTTGTCCAGCCCGACGAAGACCTTGCCACCGATCAGCTTGTTCTGGAAGAGGCTTGTATACGCGGAATAGCAGATCGGGATGATGAAGACGAACAGGAAAAGGACGCTGAAGGGGGCAATGAAGAGCAGGCCCGCTTTACGTCTCTTGGGCTGCCGGAAAATGGGGTCAGCGGACGATAAGACGGGCTCCGGTTTGGTGCCGGCGAGCATTTGGCGGCTCATGGATATCCTTCTTTCACGATACGTGGACAGGGGAGGGGCCGTTGCCGCGCAAGGGCGCGGCAACGGCTGCCGCTACCGAACGTTGAACCCCTGTTCATTGCCGTATGCGATGCTGCGTTGTTTCCACGTCTCCAGGACATCGGCGAGGGTGCCTGTCCTGCTGTCGTAGAGCGGCGCGGCTACGTCCTCGTAGTTCGACCGGGCCCAACCGAAGAAGGGCGGGTACTGCCATCCGGTGCCCACATTCTTGGAGGCGTCAGCGAGGACCTGGTTGTACTTTTGGTCTCCGAAGAACTTGTTGGTGGTGTTGAGGAAAGCATCGTTGTTGAGGTTGGAGAGGTTCGGCACAAAAGCTCCGGCATCGATGCGGGATTGCAGCCCGTCGCCGTGGGTGAAGTACTCAAGGAAGGCATAGGCGGCCTCCTTGTTCTGTGACGCGGCGGGGATTGCCATGGCGCTTCCGCCGTTTTCGGCGCCGGACGTTTCTCCTGCCTGCCACTGGGGGAGCGGGGCCACTCGGAAGTTTCCTGCGGCATCCGGAGCACGCTCCGGGAGGGTGGAGGTGAACCAGCCGCCGATGAGCTGGGTGGCCAGGGTTCCCTCGTTGAGGCCCCGGTTCCAGTCGTCCGACCAGCCGGTCACCTTTGTGTTGACCAGGTCTTCGTCGAGGAGCTTCTGCCAGTAGGCAACTGCGCGGCTGCTGCCGGCGTCCTTGAAGTCGATGGTGACGTTTGTTCCGTCCACCTTGAAGGGACGGCCGCCACCCTCCCACATAAGGGACATCAGCATGAAGATATCGGCCGAATCATTCGTGATGTAGTGGTCACCGCCCAGCGCGCGGACCTTTTTGGCGGCGTCGTAGTACTCATCCCAAGTGGCGGGCGGCTTGGTGACGCCGGCCTGGGTCAGGACAGCCTGGTTGTAGAACATGGCGGCGGGGCCGTAATCGGAAGGGAGGCCGTATGGTTTGCCGTCGATGGTCACATTGCCCCATGCTGCGTCCACGTAGTCCTTGGACAGGTCCTTTGCTCCGAATTCGGACAGGTCGGCGAGCTTTCCGGGTATTGCAAAAAGCGGAAGCGAGAAGTACTCGAACATGGCGATGTCCGGAACACCCGAGCCAGCCTGGATCGCGTTGTCCAGGGCCGTGTATTCGTCGGTCGATGAGCCGGCGTTCACAACCTTCACCGTGATGTTGGGGTGGAGCTTTTCGAAGCCGGCCACGGCCTCCTTGACGGTGCCGTCCCAACTCCACACGGTGAGGGTGATGGGCTTGTCCGTAGGAATTTCCTTGCTTGCCGGCTGTGTGCCACCCCCTGAACAACCGGTCAAGGCGATGGCTGAGGCCACGATGGTGGCTGCAGCTACCAAACTCTTTCTTAGCATTGCGTACTCCTTCGTCTTCGATGAGCAACCCGCAGATCACCGGGATGATCGCGACAGTGCTTGGTACAACGTTCTACCCCAAGACGAGGGGCGACCCTTCTGCCCTGAAAGGTGTGGGTTCTCCGCATTTTGTGGGCGGAGGCCTGAGTCTGCGGGGTGCCGTAGCAGGGCGCTTCCAGGAGGGTCATTGCTCCGGGAAGACGCTTGAAAGACCTGAACCAACTCTGCTTGGTACAACGTTGGACCTAATGCTAGAGGCCGCCTCAGACGAGCGTCAAGGGAAATCCTGCGGGGGTCCGATTGTGAAGTTATGATCGACGCAGCGCCCCGATCGGACAACCTGCGGGGTAGGAAAGGCTCAGATGACCGCGAACCCGACGCTTCACGATGTAGCCCGGGCAGCCGGGGTTTCCATCAAGACCGTATCGAACGTCCTCAATGACAGCCCCAAAGTGGGGCCCGCTACACGCCAACGCGTGCAGCGGCTTGTGGACGAGATGGGCTACCGTCCCAACCTTTCCGCTCGGGGCTTGCGGTCGGGAAAAACCGGGGTGATAGGGCTCGCTGTTCCATCCCTTCGGGAGTCTTACTTCGCCGAACTCGCCGACTCCGTCATCCGTGCTGCCGCCAAGCGCGGGCTCAGGGTCCTCATTGAGCAAACAAACGGCGATCGTAAGTTGGAACTCTCGATACTTTCCGGCGGACAAATGCGTTTCATCGACGGTTTGCTGTTCAGCCCCGCGGCGATCGGCCAGCAGGATGTGGACGTCTTGAATACTGCCGATCCCTTGGTGCTTCTGGGCGAGCGGATCTTCGGTGGTCCAACGGACCACGTGACCATGCACAACACCTCATCGGCACGGGCTGCGGTGGAGCTCCTCCTTTCCGCTGGCCGCACAAGGATTGCCCTCATAGGTGCAGCCGAAGCCGGCGAGGACGACGCCAGTTCGGCGAGCCTCCGCGAACGAGGGTACGCGGAGGCGCTGGAGCAGGGCGGCATCTCGTTCGATCCCGCCCTCGTTGTACGGGGAGGAGTTTGGGGCCGGGAC
The DNA here is from genome assembly GCF_044749185.1 of Paenarthrobacter sp. NPDC089675. Taxonomy (NCBI): domain Bacteria; kingdom Bacillati; phylum Actinomycetota; class Actinomycetes; order Micrococcales; family Micrococcaceae; genus Paenarthrobacter; species Paenarthrobacter sp. NPDC089675. The sequence goes on from NZ_JBIVHM010000004.1 coordinate 256,931, forward strand.
ACAGGTGTCCAGGCCGTCCAGCACCTGCTCCGGACCAAGGTGGAGTTCGACGCAATTTTTGCCCTCAATGACACCCTGGCGCTTGGCGCCCTGCGGGCACTCGCCCAGGCGGGCCTGCGTGTTCCCGAGGACGTCGCACTGATGGGCTTCGACAACCTTGACGAAGGCCGCTTTTCGTTGCCATCGCTCAGCAGCGTTGACCCGGGTCGTCTGGAAATCGCGGAAACAGCCGTGGGCCTGTTGGTGGACCGGATCCAGGAAACCGGCAAGGGAACGCCGCCGAGGACAATCAAAGCGGGATTCAGGATTGTTCCACGGGAGTCCACCGGGCACGTGGGCGACGGGGATCCTCCCCTCTAAGGGGCCGGCTGGCAGCGGGGGCAGAAATAGATGTCCCGTTCCTCAGTGCCATCCGGTGCGGCCAAGAGCCCGTACTGGATGGGGGTGCCGCAGCGACGGCATGGCCGGCGCGTCCGTCCGTACACCCAGTAGCCGGGTCGCATGGCACGGGGACCCAACGTACTCCGCCGTCCGGGGCCGAGGTTTTCGCCCAGGAGGCGCTTTGCATCGTTGACGATCTTCGCGAGATCCGGAACCTGGCCGACGGGGACCGCAGGATGGACGCCGGACAAGAAGCAGGAATCGCACCGGTAGATGTTGCCGATCCCGGCAAGCTTCCGCTGGTCCAGCAGTGCGTACCCCACGGGAACGTCAGGCTCGGCCAAGAGTCGTTGCAGGGCTTCTTCTTCGTTCCAGTCCGGGCCCAGAAGGTCCGGACCAAGATGCCCCACGATCTTGCCCTCGTCGCTGGTCGGCACGACTTCGAGGATCCCAAGGGAGAACCCGACGGCGTCCGCAACGGCAGTGCGCAGCACGCACCTCGCCGTATGGCCGGGCTTGGTCCAGCGGCCCCCGGGAGCATAGACCATCCAGGATCCCTCCATTTTGAGGTGGGAGTGGATGGTGAGGGCGCGAGGTTTCCGGCTGGCACCGGGTTCCGTATCTTCCGGTCCCACCAAGCGCATCAGCAGGTGCTTTCCCCTGGGCACCACCTCGGTCATGGTCCATCCCGCGAGGTTCAGCGTGGCGAACCGTGGCACCCGGAAGTCGGATGCCGTAAGCACCTGCCCTGCCAAAGCCTCATTCAGTTTGTGGGCGGCACGCCAGATGGAGTCACCTTCAGGCACGGATCCGCAGTCCCTTCGGCGTCGAGTACGCTCCCGCGGCTGACAACGCTACAGCAATGGGGGTCTCCAGGAGGTCGTGGCCATTGACCTTTTCCATGAAGAGCTTGTCCACGGCACCCCGCCGCACAACCCCCACCAAAGCCTCCGCCGCTACGCCCAGTGCGGCCTCGTCATGGCTGAAGGTGAGCAGGGTCTTCCCGCCGCGTTCAACGTAAAGGACCAACGCGCCGTCGACCATCACCACCAAGGCGCCTGCCTTCCTGCCGGGACGGTGCCCCGATCCTGCGTCCGCGGCCACTGACGGCCAAGGAAGCGCGGCACCGTAGGGATTGGCGGGGTCGGTTGCGGCAAGGGCAAGGGCTGATGGCTCCTGCTTGGCGATGCGCGCGTCCTCAGTAAACGAGCGCAGCCGGTCAACGGTGGCGGGCACTGCAAATTGGGCGGCGCCGAGGTGCTCAATGAAGTATCCGCGGCGGCACCGTCCGGCCTCCTCCAACCTGGCCAACACCTTGTACATGAGCCCGAAGCCGCCGAGGATGTTCTCTGCCATCACGGATCCCCGCGTCACCACGCCGTACCGGTCCAGCAAGAGCTCGGCGGTGCCGCGCGCGTGGATGGTGGGGTCCAGTTCCGGCACGGGCAGCGCGGACCAGCGTCCGACGGCGAGTGGTGGGGTGGGTGCCGACCCCGCCGTGGAACCGTATCGGCCTCCGTTCAGGCCGGGGGAGCCCAGGAGCCCGGCGCCGTGGCGGCCGAGCCTGCTCATGCGCGGTGCACGCGCCCGGGGGGCCTTGGCCACTTGCCGGTGGGCCGTCCTTCCCCCGGCGATCAGGGCGCGGACGGGAGCGAAGGTGTCACCGGTGATCCGGCCGGCCCAGACGAGATCCCACAACGCGGAAAGGACGGCGTCGTCGCTCAACACGGCGTCCATGCCGCCGGCGACGTCGGTCAATTGCCGGAAAAAGTAGCCGCCACCGGCGCCGAGGTACTCCAGCAGGCGCTCTTGGGCATCGCCCGGCTCGAAATCAGGCGAAGGATTGAGCGTGAGCTCAGCGGAATCGGCAATGTGGAGGCTGATCCAACCATCGTTGCCAGGGAGTGAACCCGCACCGGACCAGAGGAGTTCCCCGGCCGCCATGAGCTCGTCCAGCATCGCGGGCTTATAGTCAGCCACCCTGCTGGCGAGGACCAGGGGCTCCCATGCGGAAGCCGGTACGGGCACCCCGGACAACTGGTCCACGGCTGTGATGATGCCGTCCAGCCCTCGAAGGGCCTGCCCCCGCGATTTTCCGGGCGCAGTGACGTTCTGCCAGGCCGGCAGGAACCGCCCGTAGGCGGCGGCGTCCACCGGCTCCACTTCGGCCCGGAGTGCCGCCAGGGAGCGGCGCCGCAGTTTCCTGAGGACCTCGGCATCGCACCATTCACTCGACGGCGGAGCCTCGACGCTCATCAGCTCCGGGTCTTGCGTCTCCGCTTCCGGTGCGGCGGCAACAGCATGCGGGCGGAACTCACCCTCCACCACACGGCCGTCCGCTGCCAACCGCTTCAGGGCCGTATTGACCACCGCGACGCCCAGGCCCAACCTGGTTGCGGCTTCGGCCGCAGTGAAGGGGCCGTGCGTGCGCGCATACCGCGAAACGAGGTCTCCCAGCGGATCGTTTACCGGCTCGATGAAGGCCAGCGGAACACCCATCGGCAGCGGGACGCCGATGGCGTCGCGCAAGCGGGCCGCGTCTTCCACCGCGGCGAAACGTTCGACGCCGCCAATGGTCACTTTGAGCGCGCGGTTGGCTTTTTGGAGGGCCAGAAGGTGCTGCTCTGCCTCGGCCGGACTGCCGGAAGCCGGAGTGCCTTCCGACTGCTCCGGGCCTTGCAGGCGCTGGGCCACTTCATCCACGCTGAGCGGGCCCAGCAGCCGCAGCAGGTCCGCGATTCCTTCCATCCCGCGGACCCGACGATCGGGAACCAGCCGCTGCAGTTCCTTTTCGGTGGTGTCGATGACCGCGGCGTCCAGGAGTTCACGCAGTTCCACCCGGCCCAGGAGCTCGTTCAGGAGTGTGGAGTCGAGGGCCAGTGCGGCTGCGCGCCGTTCAGCCAAGGGGGAGTCGCCCTCATAGAGGAACTGGGCCACATACCCGAACAGCAATGACTTGGCGAAGGGCGAAGGCTGCTGTGTGGTGGTCTGGACGATCCGCAGCTCACGGCGCTCAACGGAGGCCGCGATGTCCTTTAGAGCCGGGAGATCGTACACATCCTGCAAGCATTCACGGACCGTTTCCAGCACGATGGGAAACGACGGGTACTTCCTGGCGACATCGAGCAACTGGGCCGAACGCTGGCGTTGTTGCCACAAAGGCTGGCGCTTGCCGGGGTTCTGCCGAGGCAAGAGGAGCGCACGCGCGGCGCACTCGCGGAACCGCGAGGCAAAGAGGGCGCTGCCGCCTACCTCTGACGTGACGATCTGCTCGAGTTCTTCGGGGTCGAAGAGGAAGAGCTCAGCGCCCGGTGGCTCGTCCTCCATCATGGGCACCCGCAGCACGATGCCGTCATCCGCTGCCATGGCGGAGCCGTCCAAGCCGTAGCGCTGCTGGAGGCGTTGGCCCACTGCAAGTGCCCACGGCGCGTGGACAGGCATACCGAAGGGACTGTGCAGCACTACCCGCCAGTCGCCAAGTTCGTCGTGGAAGCGCTCCACCACCAGGGTGCGGTCGCTCGGGACCACTTCCGTTGCCTGCTTCTGCTCTTCGAGGTACTGCAGCAGGTTGCCGGCTGCGAACGCATCCAAACCGCTGGCTTGGCAGCGTTCCATGGCGGGGGCAGGATCCGCAGCGGACAGTTCCCTGATGAACGCTCCCAACGCGCGGCCCAGGTCAACCGGGCGTCCCAGGGAGTCGCCCTTCCAGAACGGCAGCTTGCCGGGCTGGCCAAACGCGGGGGACACCAGGACGCGATCGTGCGTGATGTCCTCGATCTTCCAACTCGTGGCACCGAGTGCGAAGACATCGCCCACCCGGGACTCGTAGACCATCTCCTCATCGAGTTCGCCGACCCGACGGCCTCCCTTGGCCGCCCGGGCCGAAGGGCTGGGACCGTCACCGTCCGCGGCACCCGAAGACCCTGTCCCCTCAACCTCCGTGCCGATGATGTACACACCGAACAGGCCCCGATCCGGAATGGTTCCGCCGGACGTGACCGCCAGGCGTTGCGATCCGGGCCTGCCCTCGATGGTTCCCGCATGCCGGTCCCACACAATGCGCGGGCGCAGCTCGGCAAACTCGTCGGAGGGATAGCGGCCGGCCAACAGGTCCAGCGTGGCTTCGAAAGCGGAACGTGGGAGGCTGGCGAAAGGTGCAGAACGGCGAACCGTGCTGAACCACTCTTCAACATCAATGCTGCCCAGCGCAGTGGCTGCAACTGTCTGCTGGGCCAGGATGTCCAGGGGATTGGTGGGAATACTGAGCCGTTCGATCTGCCCGCTGAGCATCCGTTCCACGGTGACGCTGGTGTGCAGAAGGTCGGCCCTGTGCTTCGGGAAGAGGACACCCTCGGAGATTTCGCCCACCTGGTGGCCGGCGCGGCCCACGCGTTGGAGGCCGCTGGCTACGGATGGCGGGGACTCAACTTGGATCACAAGGTCAACCGCGCCCATATCGATGCCCAGTTCCAAGGACGATGTGGCAACAACACAACGCAGGCGGCCGGACTTCAAGTCGTCCTCGATCAGGGCTCGCTGGTCCTTGGACACTGAGCCGTGGTGGGCGCGGGCCAACACGGGGTCGGCCCCTGCCGAACTTCCTGCTTGCGCCATCATGTGGGCCGGAGTTGCCGTGGAAACCGGGACCTTTGCCGGTGAGGACGCTGTGGCAGCGTCCTCGGTTGGACCGGGCGCAGGGCCCCAATCGCCTGCGCCGTCGGCTCCCGCCGGTTCGTCCCAATGGGATCCGACCTCGGCAAGGAGCTGCCGTTCGGCGTAGATCTCATTGAGCCTGGCGGTCAGGCGTTCGGCCAGGCGCCTCGAGTTGGCAAAGACGATGGTGGATTGCTTGGAAAGGACAAGATCGACGATCTGCTCCTCCACGTGGGGCCAGATGGAGGCCTGGGGTTGCAGCCCGGAGGCCGGTCCTGAATCGAAAGCGCCCGCGGCGCCCTGCAGGTCCGACATGTCCTCCACAGGCACTGTCACCGTGAGGTTCCAGTTCTTTTTGGAAGGGGGAGCGACGATCTCCACAGGGGCCTGCCCTGCCAGGAACTGCGCCACCAACTCGCGGGGCTGCACGGTTGCCGAGAGCCCGATGCGCTGGGCCGGCTTGGGCAGCAAAGCATCCAGGCGTTCCAGTGAAACCGCAAGGTGGGCGCCTCGTTTGGTTCCCGCCACGGCGTGGACTTCATCGATGATTACGGTGTCCACTTCGCTGAGAGTTTCCCGGGCCCGGGACGTCAGCATGAGGAACAGGGATTCCGGTGTGGTGATGAGGATGTCCGGTGGATTGCTCAAGAGTGTACGGCGGTCTGCCGCCGTCGTATCTCCCGAACGGACCCCGACCGTAACCAGGGGTGCCGGGAGACCCAAACGCTTGGCGGTTTGCGTGATTCCGATAAGCGGTGAGCGGAGGTTGCGCTCCACGTCCACGCCAAGGGCCTTCAGCGGGGAGATGTAGAGGACACGGGTCTTGGTCTTGGGCTTCCGGGTGCGCTTGCCCGCCGGTACTTCTTCCAGGCCGGGCAAGGTTTCCGCCGGCGTCGAATGCAGACGGTCCAGTGCCCACAGGAAGGCAGCGAGGGTTTTGCCGGAGCCCGTTGGCGCCACCACGAGGGCGTGGGAACCCGAGGAGATGGCATTCCAAGCACCCTCCTGCGCGGGGGTGGGCACGGAAAACGCGCCGAGGAACCATTCCCTGGTTGCCTGGCTGAAACGGCTCATGGCGCCTGTGGACGCCTGCTGCTCCTGCATTCCTCCATCATGCCCCAAGGCCCGGACATAATAAGCGTGCGCTATCAGGTCCGGGCCCCGGGGACACGTTTAGACCGCTTGGAAGGCCGTAATCGTCAGGAGCTTGATGCCCGCGTTGCTGCACGCATCGTGCGGCTCGGGAACGAACAACGACGCCGTGTCCCCCGGCGGGTAGATCCGGTAGCCCGCGGCCGCGACCTTGGTGCAGTCGCCGTAGTTGCCAGCCTGTGTATAGCGGATTTCAGCCCAGGCAGCCTTGCCCGGTGCCAGCTCGATCTTGGTGACCGGAACCGTGGTTTCGCGGGCTGCAGGTTCGCCGATGGGCGCGCCGTTGGCATCGGCCGTCAGCGAAACGCCGGCAAAGCCCTCGAGGGTGCAGGGCGCGGAGCCCGAGTTTGTCAGGATCAGCTTCTCGTAAATGCTGCCCGCAGCGCCCCCACCGGTTGAGTCGGTGGTGACGGTCAGCGAACCCGCCTTGCACTGGGCGGTCCCGACCGGCGCCGCAGAGGATTCCGGTGCCGAGGGAGAAGACGAGGTGGAAGCTGAAGGCGATGCCGACGTCGAGGATTGCGACGGCGAAGGTGATGACGAAGTGGGCGGAGCGCTGCTCGTTCCAGCGGGGCTCGGGCTCGGCCCGCAGGCAGCCACCAGCAGCAGCGAGGCAGCCGCCGTCGTCGTCAAAAGTCCGGTTTTAATGCGCTGAGTCCACATGGGCACCAGCCTTGCCGCGGCCGTGACCCGAGTCAATCGAGCCACGGCCTCGAGAAGCGATTGGCGCCCGGATCGTGATCTTCCGGGCGCCAGCCCGCTTACTTGGCTGTTTTGGCGGAGCGGCCGCGGAAGAGTGCCATAGCACCCAGGACCAAACCACCGAGACCCGCGATGAGGCCTGCCCAGCTGCGGGCAGCAGAGCCGTCATCGGTCACCGAAGAAGCCTGTTCCGTGGCGGCCGTAGTGGCGCCGTGGTGGTCACCGGACGCATCGGCAGCGGTGATGGTCACCGACGGCGCGGGCGACTTCAGGTCGTCTTCGGACTGACCATCCTTCGGGATCTCCGACCAGTCGGTTTGGCCCTGCTCGCACGTCTGCAGCGTAGGGAAGTAGATGGTCTTGCCCGCGGCGTCAGGAAGCTTGACCGACAGGACGAGCGCGTCGCGCAGGTGCGGATCCAAGGGCGTCTTGGCGGTGTAGACGATCTGGCTGGTGCGCTTCGTGATGGAGGTTCCGTCGTCGAGCTTCTTGGGCGCGGCCAGGGTTTCAGTGACCTTCTCGACCGTCCAGTTCGGGTTGACCGTGGGCTGGGCGTCGGTCAATTCCTCGGGAAGGTTGATGGTCACCTTGGTGGTGGGGGAAGTGTCGCAGCCGTGGGGGATGCCGAACGTGACAAGGGCGTAAGAGTTTGCTGCCGTCTTGTTGGGGTCGGCGCCGACGTGCGCCGAGGCTCCGGCCAGGCCAGCCATCATCAGGGCGGCGGTGCCACCGGCCACGGCGGTTGCGGACAGGGTGCGGCGGAGGGCGGACTTCATCATGGGAATGCCTTTCAGGGTGCGCCCCGAAACGGGCGCGGGTACGGGATTGGAGCCCGTCACCAGGAAGAGGCGGTGCCGGGCGGAACTAGGGAAGTACGACGGCGGCCGGTGGGCCGCGGCGGCTGTCTTGCCTAAGATTCCGCCAAGGGCGCGGGATGAAAACGTCCGGGGTGCCGGCAGCGGGAGGTGTGGCACCGGCGTCGGGCTTGAAAATCAACGTGGGCAGGGCGACCAGGGGGCGCAGCCATGCAGCGAGTTGCCACAGGGCGTCCTCACCCTTGGCCAGTGCCGCCGCGGACCCGATGGTGGCAACCACGTGGGCCGCGAACATCAGGGCGCCTGCCGCGGTGCCCAACTCGTGGATGTGGGCAGCCGGATCCAAAACGGGGGCCAGCATCTCTGAGCCTGAGTGGTGGGGTCCCGTAGGGGCAGCCGCGTCAATCGGTGCCAAAACCGTGAAGGCCTCGTGGAGCGCGAGCTGGCTTCCCCCGAGCAGGACGGTCATCGCCGGGAAGTTCAGCTTGAAGCGCGTCGCGAGCGTCGCTGCAAGTCCGGTGAGGGCAAGCAGGGCCGCGAAAACAGGAAGCGCGGGCAGCAAACCGCCGCCCAGGACGTGCGCGCCTGCCGCCAAAAGGACGATCACCGCAGCCATGGCAACGGAGCGCAAAGCATGGAAGGGAGACCGGGGCTGCGTGGTGCGCACGGTTTCCTCCCTCTGTTCGGCCTGGCTGCGACATTCGATTCTATCGGGAGTTCGTTGCCGTGCCGTTCCTGGATGGCTTCGTTACGGATGCCGATGCGGCCGCTGTCCGTCCAGCCAGTGCGCTGGCGGCGATGGTGATGAGCGCCCCAAGGATCATGGCGGCGCCTTCGCCCGGCAGCAGGAGATGCAGTTGCGATCCCACCGTAGCGGCGGCAACGGGAACCCCGAGTTGCGACGCCGATAAGACGGACAGGGGAAGTGGCTGGCCCAACAAACGCAGGCACGAGTGGACCAGCAGTGTGCCGAAGCCAAGGCAGAGTCCCAGCAGGATCATGCCGGGATTGCTGCCGAGGTCGTTGAGGTTGAGGGAAGCGCCCAGCCAGACAAAGAAGACAGGACCGAGGAAGCCATCGGTGACGGCGAAGAGCTGATGGGCCAGGCGCCGCGGCTCGCCCACCGCAGCCACGGCCAGGCCGAACGAGAAGCCCGCCAGCATCACCGAGACGTGGCCTTGGGTTGCGATGCCTGCCAGGGCAAACAACAAGGCCAGCTGAATTCGCAGTTCCAAGGCGAACTTGCGGTCCTCGGAAACATCGTGGAGGCGGCCCCGCGTGCCGCTGCGTTCGAGGGCGTGGAGCACGAAGAACAGCGCCAACGCGCACAGGGCCACCACCGCGGCGCCGATGGCCGCACGTCCCGCATTCGGTGGATCGACGGCCAGCGGCAAGGCAACAATGCAGGCGATGTCCGCGATGGCCACCTGGGCTGTCATGGTGAGGACCTTGGGCCCACCGAGTTTCAACGAGTCCACGATCGGCAACACCAAGGCGGCCGAGGACGAAGCCAGCAAGACGATGTAGAGAGGCGCGTGGCCGGTTCCAAAAAGCATGGCAATGCCGATCCCCGTCGCGGCCCCCAGCAACGCCGCGATCGCCGCCCTGGCGGCGCCGCTGCCGAGTGCCGCCCGTATCTCCTTATCGCGGACGGGGACGTGCGTTCCGGCCACGAACATGATCAGCGCAAAACCGATGTCGGCCATGAGCGTGAAAGTGGGGTCACCTGGATCCACCAGCTGAAGTCCGGTGCGGCCGATCAGGATTCCCGCCAGGAGCTGTCCGAGGACTACCGGCAGATGCCATTTCCTGGGCAACGCGAGCAGTGGCCCCAGGAGGGCCACCGCCGAAATCAGGGAGAGCTGAAGGAAAGTCACGGGTTGTCTTGGACAAGCTTTTGCTGGGGCAGGGGATCCGCCAGCTTGAGTGGAATGTCCGTGTTCTCGTCCGTGTAGTAACTGGCGCAAACGCGGTGGTACCCGTCAACGACTTGTGCCGGTATGCCTTGGGAGAGATCCCCGCGGACCATAAGCACGGGGGAGAGTTGCTTGCCGTTCCGGATCTTGCGCAGGTCCGACGCCACGTGCGCGTTGTCCATGGGCAGCAGCGTGAGTCTCGAAGCGCGGAGGATGTCCTTCGCTTTCCGATGAATGATCGAAGCCTTCCTGAGGGACTCCACCAGTTGAGCCACACCGTCCTCCGACGTCAGCATGAACAGGTAGTCCGCCGCTGCGGGGTAGTCCTGTTCCTCCGGCTCCGGGAGCCACAGGACACTGCTCTTTGGCTCGCCCGGCATCTCAGCGGACTTCCCGCTTTTTGCGGGTGAACGTCGGGCCCGGAGGTGCCGGCACGTTGGCCGTGCCTGTGGTTGAACGACGACGGCGGAGCTCAAGTTTCAGGCTTTCCTCACCCCGCGCCATGGCCCAGTGGTGGTTTGCCGAGAACAGCGGTTTGAGGAGCCAGCTCAACCTGCGGAGGAGGGGCTTGGCCGTGCTGACATGCCAGTCATAGGTGATGACTACTTCCGGGCCGTCCGTTTCGAAGGTCCAGCGGCCGGTTCCGTTGAGGTCGCCCTTTGCGGTGAGGGCGAAGCCGTCCACTGTTGCCGGCTCCGTAGGGGTCAGCCTCCAACGAAGGGTATAGGGGAGCCACCCCTTGGTGTGCAGATCGTAGGAACCCTCCGCCCCGGGAGCCGGTGTGACGTCGAGGTACACGGCCGGCCACCACTGCTTCAATGTGCCGGCGTCCCCGAGCACGTCCACAACTTCCTCACGCGTCCCGGCAACCCGCCATACCGTCTGGAACTCGTAGTCGGTGCTCTTGCCTGTCTTGCTGGTTGACCCGGCCATTGTTGCCTCCACGGTCCGTGCGGCTCCGAGGGTGTCCTTGTGGCATCCGTGAATAATGTACCGCCGGGTGGCCTGTGGCAACTACCAACTTGAAAAACGGAAGCATGTTGCCGATTTCGTTCAGGAAAGGTCCGCTCGACGGGCAAAGACGGCTTTTCGGAAATATGTTGCGTATTTTGTTCAGATAGGGCAGGGTGGGGCCTGTAAGGTGCCGAATCGGCAACATATTTCAGAAATGGTCGGATCAATGGATGACGTAAAGGCAATTGGTGTGAGCATCAGGCATGCCCGGAAAACGGCCGGTATCACCCAGGGCACCCTCGCTGACCTCATTGGTGCGTCTGCCAGAACCGTCCACGCCATCGAGACCGGAACGGGCAACCCTTCGCTCCTGACGGTTGTCGCGGCTGCCAATGCTGTCGGTCTGCGCCTGGTGACACTTGATGGCTGAGGATCTGGCACATCTGAAGTTTGTCCGCACCGCGGATGTGTACAAGTCGGGGATGTTGGCCGGCCATCTGGAACGCACAGAGCCGGGGAGCGTGCTCTTCACCTATGCTCCCGGTTACGCGGCCTCTGGCGCCAATCCCATTGCAAGTACGCTGACCTTCGCGCACGATCCTGTCGAATCCCCGAACGGCGCGCTGCCGGCATTGTTGGCCCGCGGACCTGGAATATCCTTTGCGCACCGCAGATGGGTCCGGGACCGATCAGCTGGTACCCGTACTCGGCGGCACGCGCGTCGGGGTGCAACATATAGTGAAAACAGCGGTCAGCAGTGGCGATTATCGATTTGCCGGCGCCTGCAGGAAACCCTAATCGTTAGGCTGACTCTTTTCCGCCGGCTTTGAGTGCAAGCCGTAACCAGGCAAAGAGAAGGGCCCTGGTTCCCTTCAAACACGGGAACCAGGGCCGTTCTACGAGGCAGTGACGGCAAGTTTAGAAATTACTAATACAGCATCGAGCGACGACGGAGTTGTTCCACGGCCCGACAGCAGCGAGCTCCGGAATTTCTACGCTGTCAGCCGCTATTTTCGCCTGTATTGCGCACTCTAAGTGCTGAGTGAGTCCCCGTCGGCCCAGTACGCGCATAGCTGAACTCTGGGCGATACCGTCCGTTGCTCATGTACGGCGATCGGGACTGGGACAACCCATCCCTTTGGTCGGGCCTGAATCTGATGGCATGCAGCGCACCAGCGGGGGTTTGGCGACAAAAGCTACCGTCGGCCCCGAGCGCGGCGGTCGAATCGCTCCACTCGTCCGAGGCTGGGACTTGACACACGTCAGTCGACGCGGGCGTCCTCCCGGTGCTATCTTCGATGAGCCCTAGAAAATGACGCGCCCACGGTTTGCGCAACGATGCTTTGGTAAGCAGGTGGAAAGATCGATCTATCGGCCCAGAGTCACGAACCTGATGAGAGCGCCGGGCTTCTTCTCTGGCAAGTGACAAATCAATGGCAGTCCAGGCAGCGGGGCGCACTGAAACCGTTTGGTTTGACGCATGTACAGTTTGTTATCTTGGCCGCAGTCGGGTGGCTGAGCAAAGACTCGGTCGTAACCCAGAGAACCGTCGTCCATTTTGCGCATCTCGATGAGGCGATGACGTCCCAAGTGGTCCGTGCCCTTGAGTCTCGACAGCTACTTCGGAGAACCCGTAGCCCCACCGACGGTCGTGCCTGGGAGCTGGCATTGACCCCCGCTGGGGGGAGGCTGGTAAACGAAGCGGTCGTAGTGGTCGAGAAGGTAGATGAAGAGTTCTTTCACAGGATTGCGTCGACCAGGAGTTTGTTCTTGCAGCAGCTCCGCACTCTACATCTAGGCACGGCTGACGAATCGGAGTAGGGAAACAATATGGCCACCCCCGACGATTCGCGGTGACCACTAGGTCGCGGCAACTTCCCGATCTTCAGCGCTCTCAGCAGCCTCAACTTCGGAGCGGTACGTGTTAGCCGCGGCGACACCCGGAAGCAACGTGCACGCGAGGGCGGAAACACAGAGTGCTACTAGCGGGACCCACATCCCCCCGACATACGCGTCGATCGACGTACCTGTTCCTCCCGTAGGGGAGAAATAGATGACACCTACGAGCGCGACGCCTAGTGCTGTACCGACCTGCTGGAACGTGTTGAAGACTCCTGATGCAGCGCCAGCGTGGGCGACAGGTGCGCTGGACAAAGTGAGATCGGTCAGAGGCACAACTTGTAAGGTCAGCCCGGCTCCGGCGATCGCCAAAGGGATTAGGAGATCGCTTCCGTGCAGCGCCTGGCCCATATCGGCCACAGTTCGAGAAGCCCAGAAATAGCCCGCAATTTGAGCGGCAGCTCCAAACAGGATCAGCGTTCGCCCGAGCCTTGGGCCGAGCTGCACCGCAACAATGCTGCCAATGAAAGCACCGACGGCGAAGGGAAGTGTCGCAAGACCGGTTTCCATAGCGCTGAACCCCAGCGTGAGTTGGAGGTAGAGGCTCGTGACGATCATGAAGGCGGCAACTGAAGCCGCAAAAGAGAGCTGAGCGACCACGCCTGCGGAGTATCCGCGGCTCGAAAATAGTTCCAGGGGCATTAGGGAAGTGCCGCCGTCAGATTCAACTCGGCGCTGATAACCGACAAACGCGACGATGAGGACTGCGGCGGCGACGAACATCGCCCAGATCCAAGGTGCCCAGTTTGCGGATCTTGCCTCGATGAGAGCAAAGACGGCAAGTAACAGTGCCGACGTAGCGAGTGCAAAGCCAAGCAGATCGAGGCGTACTGCTTTCGGCGATTTTGAATCAGGCATAGAGATGGCTGAAGCGACCAACAGTATTACGCCCACGGGAATGTTGATCACAAGGATGCTTCGCCACCCGAAGCCCCATAGATCTGCGGATACGAGTGCACCGCCGACCAAGGGGCCCGCGATAGCGGCCAGACCAGAGACTGCACCGAGCGCACCGAGCATTCCCGCGCGTTCTTTTGGCTCGAATAGTACCTGGATCATGGAAAGGACCTGCGGGATCATCAACGCTGCGAAAGCGCCTTGGCCAACTCGAGCTCCAATCAGGATGTCTGCGTTCGCAGCGACGACACCGAGCGCCGAAGCCAACGTGAAGCCAATTACTCCCGCGATGAACGTCTTCTTTCTGCCGAAGATGTCCCCAAGGCGACCGCCGGAAATGAGGAGGACGGCAAAAGCGAGGACATAGCCGTTGACTGTCCATTCGAGTTGTTCCGGACTTGCGCCCAGGTCGGACTGAATGGCGGGCAAAGCGACGTTGACAATTGTCGAATCAAGAAGATCCATAAACGACGCGAGTAGTAACACAAAAACTACAAGAACACGGTTTTGCAAGGGAATTCCGTTCGTGGCGAATAGCGAATGGTGTGCCGGTCGTTGAACTTTAGGTTTCGGACTGCGGAGCCGAGGTCGTCTCTACGATTGCAACTAGTGCATTTAAGTCGCGCTGAAGGCCCGTCGAAATGTCCTGGCGAAGGATTGCCGCCCAGAGAAAAGCGATGAGTCCGACCACCGTGGCGGTTGCAAGCAGTTCTGTCCGCCCGTCACTCTCTGTGGCTTCATGTCTAAATACCAGACGTGCGCCCGGGAGCAACGTGGTGTCCTCATAGATGCGATCAGGAACTAAAGCCGAGACAACAAACTTCGAGGGCGGTCCCTTCCTCGGGCGAAGCAAACCGCGAGTCCCGACGCGAAGCGGGGCGGGAGCTTCCATGGAGATCACGTTCGAGCTCCAAGACGGATGGCCCGGCAGATCAACCCACCGGGCGTAGAACCCGGACGGGTGCGCAGTGGAAGTCGCGGAAGCAGTGGCGAGGGGAATCATGATTAACACTTTGCGCGCAAAGTTAAGCTAAAGTCAACCAAAAGCGACTATCGCTCGGGTCTGGAACACATGCTTGACCTGGGCTTTCGTTTGGTTCGTTCTCCTGTCGAGGGCATTGGGACACGGACCGTTCCACCTAACCGAGGAGATTCATAACCTTGACCTTGCATGCTCCCGCTGCGGCGCCGTATCCGCAGAAGTACACAAACCCATTCGTTCTCTACCCGCCGACACTCTGGGAGAACCAAGTGGGAACAGACCTTGCGGAGAACCATCTCGGCTTCACCAATGTTGGGGGCGACTATGTCCTGTATGTGTCGGTGCCGTTCTGCCGGATCCGGTGCCATTCGTGCCCGTACTTCATTGAACTGCTCTCGATCCACGACACGCGGGACAAGGAGCAGCGCTACACGGACGCGCTGGTGACTGATCTCGAACGCTGGGCCCAAGAGCCTCGATGGAAGTCTGGAAGCCTCCGTGCGGTGTACATCGGTGGCGGTACAGGCTCGGTCCTAAAGACTGCGAATCTGAGGCGAATCACAGATACGATCGCGAAGAACTTTCCCCTGGCCGCCGACTGCGAGATAACACTCGAGGGCAATGCGCGAGACTACGACGACGAGAAACTGGACTTCGTGGTTGCTTCCCCGATTACTCGGATCAGCCTCGGGGTGCAGTCATTTGATCCTGAGGTTCTGAAAGTGATCGGTTCGCCACACGGGGCCGCGCAGAGCGCAGACGTCATCGGTCGGCTTCAACAGCGTGGCTTCGACAACGTGCAACTCGACATGATGTACAACATGCCAGGGCATACTCGCAAAGTTTGGAAGGAAGATCTTTCGAAGCTAAAGGACCTGAATGTAAATCATCTCACCACTTATCTCTACCGAATTCATGAAGGCACCCCGCAGAAAAAGTTCATTCTGGATGGCCGAGTGCCGCCGCCCGTGGATAAAGAATCGGCATACGTAAAGTCGATGTACATGGATCTCGTGGAGAGCGCGGCCGACGCTGGTTTCAATATGTACATGTTCGATCACTTCGCGACAGTCGGATCGGAGAGCGTTTACAACAAGTGGAACTTCGGCAACGCTTCGGATGTACTAGGGGTCGGGCCAGGAGCCTACGGTTTCTCCAACGGCACCCGCTTCGGGAGCGCGAAGGACGTGGCCGGCTACATCAGCTCTGTAGAGCGAGGCGAATACTACATAACCGCGGCTTCCGACCGGCTTGACGAGCGTGGAGTCAAGGAGCACTACGTGCTCAACACCCTCCATTACCTCGGTGTCGACCTTGATGCGTACTCCGCGCGGTTCGGTTCTTCCTTCGTGGAGGACTTCGCCGCGGAGACGGACAAGCTGCTCAACCGCGGTCTTGCGACATTGAGTGAAAAAAGGCTGGACCTCACCGAGCTAGGTCAGGACTTTCACATGAACGTCGCACTCGAGTTCACGAACGACAAGTATTGGGGCAACAGCGCGGCCGCCAGGACCCCTCACTGGTCCATGAACTCCCCTATGGTCGATCTCTTTAGCGGCGACAAGTCGACCTGGCTTGCCTAAGAACAAGGAATTATAAAAATGCTTCCAGAGACTGTTATTGCCGTATTTGCCACACTTGAGATCCCCATCAACGACCTAAGCGATTGCACTGACCTTCGGGAAGACCTCGGTATGGACTCTCAGGAACTCGTTGAAATGATCGCGTTGCTCGAAGAGACGCACGGTCGAACGGCGGGAACTCACACGTCGCGATTCAAGGATTTTGTTCTTCTTTCGGATGTCGTCAAGTTTTCGAACGATCTTGCTGAGAGGAAAATCGCGTGAGAATCGATGAAACCGATGCATTCGAATATCGCTGTACGCAAAGCCTCGACATTGCGTGCAGTGTTACTGAGGCCTTTAGCGCTCTGCACAAAATGGGGGATTGGCCGAATCATCTCCCGCATGTTCAAGAGATTGAAGTCCTATACGACGATGGTCAGTATCAGGAGTTTCTCATGGTCGTCAACTCAGATGGGAATGAGGTGCGCGTGCGTTCGGTTCGCAACTGTCGCGACGGCGAGATCGAGTGGTTCCAGCCGGTCCCGCCGAAGTACCTGACTAACCACGGCGGAATCTGGCGGTTCCAGACGTGCGACGTTGGCACACACGTATCTGTCACGCATGTGTGGAATATCGATCCTAGCGGGGCAGCTGTTGCTTTCCCTATGGTGGATGAACTCGAAATTCCCGGACACATCGAGACGATTCTCGGGGACCATTCGCGGCTTGCGCTGGCCGGCTGGAATCGTGTCCTTGGGGGTGGCGAGTGACCGTCGAGGCGCGCGTCGAGATCGATGCGCCGATTGAACTGGTATTCGAATGGTTCGCTGACTTGAAGCGCTGGCCCTCCGTGCTTGTTGACACGAAGGCCGTTGAAGTCTTGTACTTCGACGGCTACAACGAGGAGTTCACGATGACCGTTACCCGTCCCGGCGGGGATGAGACTGTGCGGGGCGTCCGCTATCACCGCGCACCCCGGGAACTAGAGCTTTTCCAGATGACGCCGCCGCCGGGCGTACTAGCGATGAGTGGCGTCTGGAACTTTGACGCCCTGGATAGTAACCGGACGGCCGTCCGCGCAACGAGAAACGTGGAACTCGTCGATCCCGATCCTTCCTCTACTGAAGCCTTTCGTACACGCCTTGCTGGATTTCTCGAATTGAACCTCCTCTCGTTCAAGGGGGCAATCGAACGTGATTCGTGAGTTTGAATGCTCAAGCGTCGTGCCTGCTGACCTTCGCGCGGTATCAGCGCTGTTTTGGGACGCGGCCGCTTGGCAGAGGGTTTGGTCGCCGATGGACCAGATCCAAATTGAGTACGACGACGGAGTGCATCAGGAATTCTGGATGACAGTGAATCGGGACGGGCTCGATGAGCGTGTCCGGACAGTTCGGTTTCGCTACGAGGAATCGTTAATACGCTTCTTCACTCCGAACCCTCCTCCGATGATGCGGCAACACGCGGGGAGTTGGGATTTCGCGCATCACCCGGACGGAACCGTAGTGACCGCAACCCGACGGTTCGCTATGAAGGACAGGTTCGACGATTCCAGTCTGAAACGTCAGTGGAACGCAGATGCATTTGCAGACTCTTTTCAGAGTCGGGTAGACGCCATTCTGGCGTCCTTCTCAAGCCACTTCTCCGATGCAGGGGGTCGGCATGACTGAGCCGGTCGATTTCGATGTCATCGTCATTGGTGCTGGGCCGGCGGGGCTGACCGCAGCAATGCGGCTTAACGACGCAGGCTACCGCTGCGCCGTCTTTGAGCGAGATGCGCTGGTGAGCGCGAAGCTTCCAGAGACGATTCCTGGTCTTGACTGCATCGTGAACCGCAATTTTCCAGGCGTGAACTTGCAGGCCGCGAAGTGGAAGTCGACTCGTGTTGAATTCATGGACCACAATTTCGTCACAAGGACTCGACTCGACTTGAGCTCGTTCGGTGATGACGGTGCGAGCACGGTCCGAGTCTCCAGGAGTGAGCTGGATGCGGCATTGCGGGCAGAAGCAATCCGTCGTGGACTCGACGTCCGTTGTATGTCTCCGGTGCTGGAGGTGAGTGGTCTCGATGGTGGGGATTCGCCGGTGACAGTGCAAATCGGTGGCAGCACAGGGCAAACCTACACGGCAAGGGTTGTCGTTGACGCGTCGGGCAAGATGAGCTTCCTAAGCCGAGCACGCGACTGGATCAAGCTTGGGAAAACTCTGGATGATCGCGTTGGGGTCTTCAGCCATTTCACATGGTCCGAGTCAAACGAGCTGACGGAGTCGGCGACGATGCGGCTCGTTGAGGTTCCTGATGGTTACGTCTTCGTGATTCCAGTAGCCCAGGGTCGTGTGAGCGTTGGCGCCGTCGTCTCGTGCGGCTCGAAAGCAGCGCTCAGATCTTCTCCCGAGGAAACTTTCGCAGATGTGGTTCACGAGATACCGAGGTTGGAATCTGCTCTGAGCCAGGCCGAGCGAAAGCTCCCCTACCTCAGACCGATCAACGCCGAATACACGTCCGAAGTTCCCCTCGGTCCGCGTCACGTGGTGATAGGAGACGCCGTTGCGTTCGCCGACCCGTTCTTCGATCGAGGATTCGAGTTTGCGGTCGTGTCCGGCGAGATCGCGAGCGGCGTCGTGGCGGACCTCCTGACGGACGGCGTCCACGATTCGTCCTACGCGGCGACACTTATGATCGCGCTGGATGAGATCCGCCAACGCGCTGCCACAGCACGACCCTATCTGCCAGCACGAGCCTTTGTTGATCCGCACCTTCCGTGGTTCGTGCCTCTTGCTGCGGCCGTAACTAGGACCGGTTCGATACGGCCCTCCAATTCGGGCGATGACGGTCAATTGTTCGACATGGTTCAGTCGGCCCGTGACAATTTCAGCGCATAACGCCTCAAACAGGAGAATATTTTTGCAATTCATAGACCTGAGTGTCACAACCGAGCCGACCGTCAGTGAACCTGTCCCTGTAGAGATCGAATACGTTTCGCACGGTGCAGGCGCCGACATCCTCGGAAAGGCTGGAGGTTTGACACGTGCCGACTTTCCGGACGAAGCAGGGCTAACTATCGAGTACGTAAAGATCACCAGCCACAGCGGTACGCACGTGGATGCGCCCTCGCATTTTGGTCCCACGACGGCGGGCAGCCGAGCGAGAAATATCGATGAGATGCCGCTTGATTGGTTCTTTGGCCCGGGCGTTCTCTTGGACTGTTCGGTCGGTGACGGTCCGATTTCAGCGGATGAGGTCGCCGCGGAGCTCGAAAGGATCCGTCACGTCTTGACGCCGCACGAGATTGTGCTCATCGACTCCGGCGCGGCGAAGCTGTGGGGTAAGCCGTCCTATTTCACCGATTTTCGTGGAATGTCACGCGAAGCGACGGCCTATTTGGTCGAACGCGGAGTCAGGGTAATTGGCATCGACAGCTTCGGCTTCGACAGGCCGTTTCATCAAATGCTTCAGAACTATAGCGAAGGCGGCGGCCAGAGTGAGCTCTGGCCTGCACATTTCTACGGACGCCAGCGAGAGTATTGCCACATCGAGAGGCTGGCCAATTTGGAGGCCATCGGCAGATCTTCTGGATTCACCGTTGCCTGCTTCCCCGTGAAACTCAAAGACGCGGGTGCTGGATGGACAAGAGTTGTCGCAATTCTGAATGGAGAAGACGAACGATGAAGTGTTGCGTTGCGGTGCGCGAGTTCTCCCGGTCAATTCCCGATGTCCTAGCATCGCTCGGGCGAACTGAGCTGCTGCCTGAATGGACTTCGTTCTTCAAGGCCGCAGGGCCGACTTCCGGAATCTGGACAAGCATGTCCACACATATCGGCGAGGTTCGCTGCAGGGTTGAGATTGTCCAGACCGGCATGTTCTGCAGTGTCTTTATCCGATCGCTTATCCGTGGCAAGGAGGAGTCATCGAGACTTGAGCTGGTGCCTGTCGGCGACTCAACGGTGGTTTGCTTCCATGTCTGTCTCCTTTCGGCGGAAACCGAAGAAGAACGATGTGCCCAGGAAGAAAGGATGTCGTCTGAACTTTCGAAGTTGGAGGCGCTCATCGCCAAAGGAGCTGCAAATGCCTGAACGCAGGGTAGTTGTGACAGGTCTCGGTACCGTCAATGCACTTGGCGCATCCGTGCCAGAATTCTGGAACAACAGCATCGCAGGACTCTCGGGGATCCGCGCAATCGATGAGTTCGATATCCCCGAGACTATGAGTCGTGTGGCTGGAGTCGCTGACTGTTGGCAAGGTGGGCCCACGCTCCGCGAGAGCCTGGACGATTGGGCAGGGGAGGACCGCAACGTTCATCTTGCTCGGGCGGCGGCGAAGGAAGCCGTCCTGGATGCGGCAATCGACCCTGACGAATTGGGCGAACTCTGGGGTGACCGAGCGGCGGTCTACATTGCCACGGCGATCTCGCACATCACGCGCATGGAGGCCCGGTTCAAGGCTTGGACCGATGGAGGTCGACGGCCCTACGCTAGATCTGGAACAAAGCGGCCTAGGACGAACGAGTTCAGTTTTGTATCGGCGAGTGCGAGCGTCGCAGAATGGCTTGGCGTCCCCGCGCAGTACGGGACGATTGCGACCGGCTGCACTGGTGGCGTTGACGCTATCGGTTGGGCATACAGAGCGATCAAGTACAACGGCCTAGACCTTATCGTGACAGGGTCGTGTGAGGCGCCCATTACGCCGCTAGTCGTTGGTTCATTCAGCCAGATCAACGCAACGTCGCGACGGAACTACGATCCGGCCGGATCGAGCCGGCCGTTCGATGAGTCTAGGGACGGATTTGTTCTCGCTGAGGGCGCAGGCGTGCTAGTTCTTGAGGAACTCCAAAGCGCTCTGAACAGGGGCGTGCAGATCTACGGAGAAATAGGCGGGTATGGCAGCGTAAACAGCGCGTACCACATGACAAGCATCCCGGAGGACGGGAACCCTATTGTCCGTGCCTCACGCATCGCGATGGATGACGCGGGGATTCACCCCGACGCGGTTGATTTCATCAACGCCCACGGGTCGGGCACACCACTGAACGATGTTGCGGAGAGTAACGCGTTCCACGCCCTTTTTGGAGATCGTGCCCGAGAGATTCCGGTTACCTCGAATAAGTCCCAGACCGGACACAGTCTTGCGGCGGCAAACAGTATAGAGGTTATTTCTTCATTCATGGCGATGAGGAATTCAATCCTGTCGCCCACCATCAATCTGAACCGACAAGATCCAAGATGCGACTTGGATGTTGTGGCCAATGTGTCTCGTTCAGCGGAGATCAACTGTGTTTTGAAATCGAGTAGCGGCTTCTCTGGAATTCACTCGAGCATTGTCCTCAGGTCGTATGAAAGTGAGGGCCATTGATGGCTATCGGTTGTGTAGTTGGCGCGGGCATCGCGAATCCCTTGGGAAGCACTCTCCCTTCGTTCTGGGCCGGTCTCGATTCGACCACTTCTGTGTTTGAGGTGACCGAGGGTGATGAACATTATCCTCCGTTCAATGCAGCGCGCGTTGCTGATCAGTCGATCGATCACGGTTACACCACGAGATATACGAAGCGCGTTGATAGATTCGTATTGCTGGCGATGTCCGCGGTGCGCGAGGCACTTCGAAATGCGCGCATTGAGATAAATGACGCGAACCGCGACCGTATTGGACTGATCGTGGCGAATGGGACGGGAGGGTGGGCGTATGTGGAGCCCATGCTACGACGAATGTACGCAGATGACTCGCTGCACGCGATCAACCCCTATGTTGCGACAGCCTGGTTCCCGACTGCAGCGCAGGGTGAGATCTCAATCGCGCTTGGCATTCGTGGCTACAGCAAAACCCTCTCCGGCGAAAATCTGAGTGGCGCGATCGCGCTGCAGCAAGCGCATTTGGCGCTGGAAGCCCGAGACCTGGACATCGTTGTCGTCGTTGGAGCGGAGGCGCCGCTTACGCCGGTTGTTCACATGGCCTGGCAGGATCGACGGATCGTCTCCCAGGACGGGTCGTACTCTGCTTTCGGCGAGCTCGCTGACGGTACCGTGCTTGGGGAAGGTGCCGCCGCGATTGTGCTCCAGCGTGCGGACGCCAATTCGTCGGCAGAATCCAAGGTGTGGCTCGAGGGCCTGGCTTTCGGCAACGGATTCAGCGAAAGTATGGAGAAGTCTGTGCGGGCATTGGACGGCGTCTCGATTGAACACATCTATCTTGACGGGCGTGCCAGCCTTGAAGCAGACGCCGCTGAGTACGCAGGAGTTTCGGCTATCACCGATTCTCTTGCCTCGAACTTCACCATAAGCGCACCGTCCACTCGCTATGGCAACGCAATCGCTGCTTCGTTTCTCACTTCAGTTGTAGTGGCTTGCCTTTCTCTTCAGAAGCAAGCGGTGGTCTCGACGTTAGGAAGGCCAAAGCAGCCCAGCAAAGGTACGCACATTTCTGCCGGGCGAATCGCGAAGCCACTTACTGGGGTCATGGTGAACGGTAGTGACGGCCTCGGCCAGGCCGCTTCTGTCATTGTTCGAATGTCCAAATCCACCCAACATGGAAGAAATGAGCCATGCGCATGAACGTCAGAACGACAACGGTATCTCCGACAAAACCTTTTTCTCTTGAGATGAGTTCGGGATTTCTTTGCCGATTTCCTGCCACGCTGGGTGAGCAGATCACGGAACCAAACCGGATGGTGAAGGCCTGGCGGATTGGCGATCAGACTGTTGCCGCTGATGTGAGCCAGAAGGCTGGTGGAGATCTTGAGGTCAGATTGATTTCGGAGGCTGAGATTGACGATCACACCGCCGATCAGTTGCTAGACCGAGTCACGTTTTACTTGAGCTTGGACGATGATGTGGCTGAATTATATTCGCTCGCAGAGGGAGACGGCCCATTCGGCAATTTGATTCGGCGGGCTCGTGGCTATCATCAGGTGAAGATTCCGTCTCCTGGGGAGCATCTTTGTTGGGCCATCCTGGCCCAACGTGTTCCGATGGCGTTAGCAAAGAAGATGAAGGCCAGCATCGTGGCTCGGTTCGGCAATGTTGTGGAGGTCGATGGCAAGACTCTTGTTGCCTTTCCGTCCGTTGAACAGCTCGCGACGTTGTTGGAAGAGGAGTGGATGCAGCTGGTGGGCAATGCCCGCAAGGCAACGTACTTGTTCGGCTCGATCCAGAAGTTTGCAAAAGTTCCTGAGGTGTTCCTCCGGAAGGCGCCCTTCGATGACGTAGAGAAATTCCTTCTTTCCCTGCCTGGAATCGGGCCATGGTCCGCGTCGTTTCTCATGGTGCGAGGTCTAGGTCGGATGGATAGGATGCCGGCTGACGCCGAAGCCCTGCGGGCAGCATCGAGGGTGTACGGGCGGCCAGTCGATGAAGCAGAGTTCCAACGCTTGGCCGATCGGTACGGTGAGTGGCGCGGTTACTGGGGGCATTATCTGAGGGCATTTGCGTAGGCTGGGCGCCGACGAAATCCATGTAGTCGTATGCCAGTGGGATAAGCATCTTGATTGCCTGAATGTCCAACGTCTCTTCGACCGGCGGGGCCATGTGTCGCGGCGGCAGCGCTCAGAGGCAGGTCACGATTTGGCGGCTTATGTTGTGGCCGAGTCGATGAACATACCTCGCAGCGCGGTCAGTATCAGTGCGCCGCGGGACTTCGCTCCTGAGGTTGGGATATTGCAGCGCTTTGGTGAATTCGTCATTAGTTGGTCGTACTCCGGCAGCACTATGGCAATAGCAGTTGCCGCGGCTAGATTCCTTGGCGTCGATGTAGCTGCGACCGAATGGCGCCGGGGGTTGGATGTGTTCTTTGAGATTCATGGAACAGGGGCCGAAAAGAGATGGCTGAAGAGACAGCCGGACCATGTGACAGGCGCGGCGATGATGTGGACGGCAAAAGAAGCTCTCGCCAAGGCCAAAGGGGTGGGACTCGCGACTCGCTGGGATGGATTGGAGCTCATCCCGATCTCGGGACAAAAATTCTCTCCAGCTAGAGAGGCCCTGGAGGTTCGAACGTCGGTCCACTCGCTCTGCATGGATGGCCTGGCGTTGTCGGTTGCATTTCCTGAGGGCGCGACGGTGCCCCAAATACTCGATTGGCGATTTAAGAGTCCGTGTGTGTGCACGGCAAATCGAACAGAAAGATAGGAATAACGTTATGTGGAATTCAGAGCAAGAAGCAACGACAATGGCATCCCCTGAGCAGGTTTGGGCAATCTATACCAACACTCAGAACCGGCTTGCGTGGGAGACCGGAATCGAGAGCGTGTCCCTAGACGGCCCATTTGAAGTCGGAACCAAGGGGAAGATCACTCCGACAGGGCGCCCTCCGCGCGAGTTCACGATCGTGGATTGCGTTCCGAATCAATCCTTCGCCGATGAATCTCGCTTCGGTCCAATCGTGGTACGTCTGACGCACTCTCTGGAGGCGCTTCCCGGCGGTGGTACCAAGATCGTTCACGGCGTGGTCGTCGACGGCAGCGCCGACGACGAGGTAGTAATTGGCCCTCGCATTGCCGGAGATTTCGAGTCAACACTCGCTCGGCTTGTCGCGCTTGCAGAGGCGTAGCCAATGGACTTGGGGGGTACATCGACGATGCGGGGCCCAGGCAAAGTTCGGCTCGTAACATCAGAGTCCGTGACCGAGGGGCACCCTGACAAGTTGTGTGACCAGATCTCTGATCGAATCCTTGACGAAATGCTCAAGCAGGATCCAATGAGCCGTGTGGCAGTGGAAACAATGGTCACCACGGGCTTGGTCCACGTGGCGGGTGAAGTGACTACCAGTGCGTATGTCGATATCCCGCAGATCGTGCGGCAGACGATTCTGGACGCAGGCTATACCTCCTCGGAGATGGGTTTCGACGGCGCTTCTTGCGGAATTTCCGTCTCAATCGGGCAGCAATCGCCCGACATCGCGGCAGGCGTCGATAGATCGCACGAGAGTCGTTCGGGCGGCAGTAAGGATCCATTCGATCTTCAGGGCGCGGGCGACCAAGGGATCATGTTCGGGTACGCGGCCCGGGAGACCGAGCAACTGATGCCATTGCCCATTTGGCTCGCCCACCGGCTTGCCGAGCGGTTGGCAAGTGTCCGCCATGATGGCACCCTCGAGTACCTCCGTCCCGACGGAAAGACGCAGGTCACTATCGGCTACGAGGACGGCGTGCCGGCCTTCGTTGACACGGTCCTCATTTCGGCGCAACATGCTCGTGGGATCAGTCATGATCGACTGGCTGCCGACATCAAGCACGATGTTGTTGCTCCGGTGCTTGGCGAAGTAGGTCTCGAATGGCGCGGGGCGTGCCTGCTCGTGAATCCGACCGGCACATTCGAGGTCGGTGGTCCGCAGGGAGACGCTGGCCTCACTGGTCGCAAGATCATTGTTGACACCTATGGGGGTGCGTCGCGTCACGGCGGCGGAGCGTTCTCCGGAAAGGACCCATCGAAGGTCGATCGATCAGCTGCCTATGCGCTGCGATGGGTTGCTAAGAATGCTGTCGCGGCGGGACTGGCCGAGAGACTTGAAGTGCAGGCTGCTTACGCGATCGGCAAGGCTCGTCCTGTCGGCCTTTACATCGAGACATTCGGGACCGGAGCAGTGAGTGATGCGGATATCGTCCGTGCCATTGAATCGACGTTTGATCTCCGACCGGCGGCGATCATCGAGACGCTTGACCTGCGGAGACCGATCTACGCTAAGACGTCGGTCTACGGCCATTTCGGCCGCCACATTCCGGGTTTCCCTTGGGAGCAACTGAACAAGGTAGGGGCTTTGAGAGACGCCGTCGGCGCGCGTTCTGCCGACCTGCACGATAAGTTGGTGGTCCCCGGCGTGCTCATCTGAGCTCGGAGGGCGCAATGCAACCTGCCTGTTGCCGGCGCCGATGCACCGCTGCGTCGGCGCCGACCCGTTCGGGAGCTCATCTCTCAGGAATGGTTTGCCCGAGATTTAGGAGACACGCCTGGGCCCCTTCCAACAGTCCCGTGAACCCGAAGTGTGGAATCTGTATAGGCCTGGCCGCGGGCCAAAGGACTCTTGGAGTTTGCAAGTGTACTTCTATGTGACTTGAGGAGGCGTCCATGCGGCTAAAAGAAGCATCGCCGCCGCCAGGCTAGCAAGCGCTGCTCGGTCCTGCAGGCTGACGGTATCGTCGGCCCACGGACGTGGAACATTCTTTGCGCTCCGCAGATGGGGCCCGGCCCGGTCAGTTGGTACCCGTATTCGACTGCCCGTGCATCAGGCTGCAACATCTGAGCAAAACAAAAGGCCCCGATTCCCTCATAAATAAGGGGAACCGGGGCCTTTCTATGTGGCGGTGACGGTGGGATTTGAACCCACGTTGGCTTTTACACCAAACAACATTTCGAGTGTTGCACCTTCGGCCGCTCGGACACGTCACCAACTGAAATAGGGTACCGGAGATGGGCGTGGTTCCCCAAAACGGGGCGGCAAGAGTGCCGCAGGACACGCGCCAACTTCCGTCCGGAGCGCCTCGAGGATAGATTCATAAGTATCATGACGATCTCTCAAGAGCAGGGCATCCACCAGCCCGTCAAAGCCGAGGCCTATTGGGTCACCGAGTCGGGCCATGGCGAGCTGCGACCCGAAGCATTGCCCGGCCTGGAGGAAAACGAGGCCCTGGTCAGGACCCTCTACTCCGGCGTCAGCCGCGGCACGGAACGGGTGGTCCACCAGGGTCGGGTCCCCCAACGGGTGGCCGATCTCATGCATGCACCGCATCAAGAGGGTGAATTCCCCGGCCCGGTGAAGTACGGGTACCTCAACGTCGGCGTCGTGGAACGGGGGCCAAAAGAGTGGCTGGGTAAGACCGTCTTCAGCCTGCACCCGCACCAGGATTACTACGTGCTTCCCGTCAGCCAGCTCACGCCGATCCCGGAGGACGTCCCGGCCCGGCGAGCAGTATTGACAGGCATCGTAGAGGTGGCCGTCAATGCACTCTGGGAAGCCGGGCCGCGCCTGGGTGACCGGGTCGCCGTCGTCGGTGGTGGCCTGGTGGGCGGCGTCCTGGCGACGCTCCTGCGGAAGTATCCGCTGGGCCGTTTGGAACTGGTTGACGCGGACCCGGACAAGCAGGAGCTTGCCGAGAAACTCGGCATCGACTTTGCCCTGCCGGAAAATGCCCAAGAAGATTGCGACGTCGTCTTCCACTGCTCCGCGTCGAACGAAGGCCTCAAACTCAGCCTGCAGCTGGCGGGTGACGACTCGGACGTGATCGAGCTGTCCTGGTTTGCTGACAAGGAAGTTACCCTGCCGCTGGGGGAGGACTTCCACGCCCGTCGGCTGAACATCCGCTCCAGTCAGGTGGGCGCCGTCGCCCTCCCCAGAAGGCACCGGCGGACCAACGCGCAGCGCCTGGAAACGGCGGCGGCCGCCCTCAGCGATCCCATGTTCGATACCTTCCTTACCAGCGAGTGCCAGTTCCGGAACCTGCCCGGCAGCCTTGTTAAGTTGTTCGAAAAGCCGGGTGGTTTTTGCCACGTGGTCGCCTATCCCAAGCCGGAGGAGTAAGACATGTTCAGCCTGACCGTCCGACGCCACTTCATGATTGCCCACAGCCTTCCCCGTGAAGCGTTTGGCCCTGCGCAAGGCCTCCATGGGGCCACGTTCGTTGCCGAGGTTTCCTTCCGGCGCAGGCGGCTGAACGATGACGCCATAGTCCTTGACATCGGTGCAGCCGGCGGCATTCTCGAGGATGTCCTGGCCGACCTGAATTACAAGAACCTGGACGAGCACCCGGCATTCAAGGGCAAGCTCTCCACCACCGAAGCGCTGGCCGAGCACATCGCGCAAGCCGTTGCCGTGCAGATCACACAGACGCCCGACGGCAGGGCACTTGCCGGTATCGACGTCGTTCTTCGCGAAAACCCCGACGCCTGGGCAGGCTACTCGCTGGAGCTTCCGGCCAAGTAGGTGGACATCCGCTTCATCGTCCCGGGCAACGTCCGCCACGGCTCGGGCGGCAACAAGTACAACGCCGCGCTGGCCAAGCACCTGGCCGCCTTGGGCGCCATCGTCCAGGCAGTAACGGTCGACGGCGACTGGCCGGTGGGCAGCGCCGCGGACAGGAAACGGTTCGCGGAAGCGCTCGACGGCGGTGCAACCGTGATTGCCGACGGCTTGGTGGCCTCCGGGGCGCCGGATGAGGTGGCCGCTGCCGTGGCATCCGGGACGAACGTGTGGATCCTCTCGCACATGGCTCTTGCGGATCATTCAGCGCTGGAGGGAAAAGCGTTGGCTGCTGCGACTGGCGTGATCTGCCCGAGCAGCCATGCCGCGGCGGAATTGCAGGGCAAACATGGCCAATTAAACATCGTGGTGGCCCGGCCGGGGGCTGAGCCTGCGGACATAGCCGTCGGTTCAGATCCTCCGCGCATCGTTGCAGTTGCTGCACTGCTGCCCAACAAGCAGCACACCGTGCTCGTGGACGCCCTGAGCCAACTCAGCGACCTGCCATGGAGTGCGGCCTTCGTCGGTTCGCCCGATGCAGACCAGGCGTACGCCGCGCAGGTGCGGGCCGCCGTCGAAGATCACGGACTGCAAGGCCGCATTACCGTCACCGGTGAGCTCAGCGGACCAGCTCTTGAACGGCAGTGGCTGACCGCGGACCTGAGCATCCTCATCTCGGAGTCAGAGTCTTTCGGCATGGTGGTGGTGGAGTCGCTCGCGCATGGGGTACCCGCTATTGTGCGAAACGGAACCGGAGCCGTGGAAGCGCTGGGCGGCAGTGGCGCGGGGCTGGCTCTGGATATCGCGGGACCGGCCGACCTGGCCAGCGCACTTAGGGCTTGGCTGACCGACCCGTCGCTCAGAACGCAGTGGCGCAGCGCCGCGATGCGGGCCCGCAACCACCTCCCGGGCTGGGACGCCACGGCCACGACGGTGTTGAAAGTACTGAACCAGGCCGCCGGACGCTATGCCCCACCCGAACCGTAAGGCCGCGTGATGGCTTCCAGGAAATGCCCGTCCGGATCGCAGAAATAGATACCCCGGCCGCCGTCGTTGTGGTTGATCGTCTGCGCACGCGTTCGTCCAGGGTCGGCCCAGTAATCGATGTGTTCGGCCGTGACGCGCAGGAAGATCTGGTCGAACTCCTCCTCGGTGACCAGGAAGGCGTAGTGCTGCGGGGCTACCTTCCCGTTCGCCTCGAGGAAGTCCAACGTCACCCCGTTTTCCAGCGCAACCGTGACAAAGGACCACATGGGCTGCGGTTTGGGCAGCCCAAAGATACGGGCGAGGAACTCGGCGGACTTTTGCTTGTCCGTGGCGTAGACGATGGTGTGGTTGAAACTGACGGCCATGGCTGGCTCCCAAAGGATGTGGCAAACAACTCAGGCGGGGGAGCGAGGCTCCGCCGCCGGTACGCGATGCGCCGCGAAAAACTCCTTCAACAGCGCAGCGCATTCGTCCTCGCGAACGCCTGCATAGACCTCCACCCAGTGGTTGAGGCGGCGCTCGCGGAGGATGTCGAAAACGGATCCCACGGCTCCGGCTTTCTCGTCCCACGCTCCAAAAACGACGCGCGGGATCCGGGCCAGGACGATCGCTCCGGCACACATGGCGCACGGCTCCAGGGTGACAACCAGCGTGCAGTCTTCCAGCCGCCACCCATCTCCGCCCTCGCCCAGCTCAAGCGCGTGCCGTTGCAGAGCCGCGGCAGCCTGGCGGATGGCAACGATCTCGGCGTGCGCCGTTGGGTCGCCGTGCGCTTCCCGTTCGTTGCGTCCGGAACCCAACACGCCGCCGTCGGGCCCCAATACGACGGCGCCGATCGGCACGTCGTCGGTTTCCAACGCCAGCCGGGCTTCATCCAGGGCGAGGCCCATCCAAGCGCTGTGTTCTGCGTGATACGGCTCGGTAGGGCTCATGTCTCAATGATAGTTTTGGGGGATGCGCACACTCGTCGTGGACCACCCGCTGGTCGCTCACAAGCTCACCGTACTGCGGGATAAGAACACCCCTTCACCGGTCTTCCGGCAGCTCACTGAAGAACTCGTTACCCTGCTGGCCTACGAGGCCACCCGCGAGGTCAAGACCCAACCCGTGGAAATCGAGACACCGGTCACCAAGACCATCGGCACGGCTTTCACCAAGCCCACGCCCCTGGTGGTGCCCATCCTCCGGGCGGGCCTTGGCATGCTCGAGGGCATGACCAAGCTGGTTCCCACCGCCGAGGTCGGCTTCCTGGGCATGGCCCGGGACGAGGAAACCCTGGACATCATCACCTACGCCGAGCGCCTCCCCGAGGACCTCACGGGCCGCCAGGTGTTCGTCCTTGACCCGATGCTCGCCACCGGCGGCACGCTGCGCGAGGCCATCAAGTTCCTGTTCAAGCGCGGCGCCTCGGACGTCACCTGCATTTGCCTGCTCGCAGCTCCCGAGGGCTTGTCCAAGCTCGAGGAAGAACTCGCGGACAAAAACGTGAAGATCGTGCTGGCATCCATTGACGAGAAGCTCAACGATAAGTCGTACATCGTGCCCGGCCTGGGGGACGCGGGCGACCGCTTGTACGGCATCGCCGGCTAAAGCCAGGGGTAACTCAAACACCCCTACCGCTTTCAACCACGCCCCGTTAGCCTGTGGCGCATGGACTGGAAACTTGAACTGGTGTTTGTCCCTGTGTCCGACGTGGATCGAGCGAAGGACTTCTACGTCAACAAGGTCGGTTTCAACGCCGACTTCGATGAGCGTCCTACCGACGGCATCCGCTTTGTGCAGCTCACTCCACCGGGCTCGGCTTTGCTCCATTGCCATCGGGGAAGGCCTGATTGACGCCCCTCCGGGTTCGGCACCTAACCTGCAGGTGGTGGTTGCCGATATCAACAAGGCCCACGACCAGCTCAAGGCGAATGGCGTTGACGTCAGCGATATCGACATCCAGGACTGGGGCCACTTTGTGTACTTCGCCGATCCGGACGGCAACAGGTGGGCGGTCCAGTACTTGCCCCAACGACCGAACGGCTGACCCGAAGCCAAGCAGCGCAGGCCCTCTGTGCGGCAGGATGGACGTATGAGTCATCCTGCCGCGCAGCCAACGCAGTCACAACAAACACTTACCGTCCGCGCAGTCCTCTTCGACATGGACGGCACACTGGTGGACTCAACCGCCATCGTGGAGCAGGTCTGGCTGGAATTCGCAGACCGCTACGGGCTGGACTACAACGAAATCCTGCGGACTTCCCACGGCGTCCAGGCAGGTGACACGGTGCGCCGCTATGCACCGGAGGGGGCCGACGTCGTCGCCCTCACCGCAGAACTCGGCGAGATGGAGCGCAACCGGACGGACGGCATCATCGCCCTTCCCGGCGCCGAAACCCTCCTGAAAGCACTTCCCGACGACGCGATCGCGCTGGTCACTTCCGCCGACCGGATCCTCTCAAACATCCGCATGAAGGCAGCCGGACTGCCCATGCCCACCACGACGGTCACTGCCGAGGCGGTCACTCATGGCAAGCCGCACCCGGAGGGATACCTCAAGGCCGCCGCGCTGCTGGGTGCGGAGCCCGCCGACGTCGTGGTTTTCGAAGACGCGCCAGCAGGCATTGCCGCAGCCCGCGCAGCCGGGATGCGGACGGTTGTGGTGGGAGATGCAGGCGGGGAATTGGAGCCGGGCATGTGGCGGATTCCGAATTATTCCGCGGTGATGGTCAAGGCCGTCAAGGACGACCACGGCGGTCACCTCATCACCCTTACGCTGTAGCCCTGTCCCTCCTGTTCCAACCGCTGAACCGGGCGTAGGCTGTGCCCATGTCTGCGTTGCCGGAGGCATACGGTGCTGCTTTGGAGCGTGCCATGGCGCACGCCACCGAATGGCTTGCGTCGGTGCCCACACGTCCAGTCCGTCCCGAGTACGACGCCGACCGGGTCGCCTCAAGCCTCCTGCCGCGCCTTCCCAACGAACCGGCTGATCCTGCAGCCGTGGTGGACGAGTTGGCCGCGCTGGCAGAGCCGGGCCTGATGGCCATCCAGTCCGGGCGGTTCTTCGGCTGGGTCATGGGCGGCACTCTGCCTGCCGCCATGGCCGCGGACTGGTTGGTCTCGGCGTGGGACCAGAACACCGGGCTTCGCTTCGCCACACCCGCTGCCGCCGCCATTGAGGAGTCTGCGGCTGCTTGGCTGCTGGACCTGCTATACCTCCCTGCCGCCGCCGACGTCGGCTTCACCACGGGCGCCACAACCGCCAACTTTGTGGGGCTGGCAGCCGGACGCCAATACCTGATGGACGAAGCCGGCTGGGACCTGGAAGGGCTGGGGCTCTCAGGCGCTCCCCGGATCACAACGTTTGCCGGGAGGGAACGGCATGCCGCCGTGGACCTTGCGCTCCGCTATCTGGGCCTTGGCGGTTGTGTGCCCGTCCACGCAGACAAGGAAGGCCGGATCCTGCCTGACGCCTTGGCGGATGCCATGGACCAGCAGCCCGGTCCGTCCTTGGTGTGCCTGCAGGCGGGGAATCTCCATTCCGGTGCCTTCGATCCTATGACCGAAGCCATCAACGTGGCCCACGACCGTGGTGCCTGGGTTCACATTGATGGCGCCTTCGGTTTGTGGGCCAACGTGAGTCCGGTGCTGCGGGAGCGTTTGGCCGGTGTTGAGTTGGCTGACTCCTGGGCAACCGACGCCCACAAAACCCTCAATGTTCCCTACGACTGCGGCCTGGCGATCGTTTCCCGGCCTGAGTCGTTGCGGCGGGCCTTCAGCGTGCACACAAGCTACCTGATAGCTACGGACAAGAGCCTCGGCGACCCTTTGGAGAAGGTGCCCGAGATGTCCCGCCGTGCGCGGGGCATTCCCGTGTGGGCTGCCCTGCGACAACTGGGCCGCGACGGAGTCATTGCCATGGTGGAGGGGCTCGCCGCGAACGCCCGTGCGCTGGCCGAGGGGCTCGCGGCGATCCCCGGCGTCGAGGTCTTGAACGATGTGGTTTTCACCCAGGTATCGGTGAGCTTCGGCAGTGACGACCGCACCCGCCGGGTGACGCAGCGGCTCATGGCCGAGGGGGCTGTGTGGATGTCGGGTTCGTCTTGGCGGGGAAGGGACATCCTCCGGATCTCTGTCAGCAATTGGTCAACGGACGACGACGATGTGGCGGCTTCCGTTGAGGCCGTCCGACGTGCAGTCGAGGCGGAGCCTGAGGAGTAGCGGCTGGCATTGGCGTTTCATTGCCGCCTAGAGTGGCTCGGCAAGCTCTCATTCTCCTCGAATAGGAAGTCCCAAAATGACTAACTCTGCATTCCAATGATGTCCCGTTCCACGACTTTGGTTCCAAACAGAACGAACTCGCCAACCCATCCAGCGGATCCTTCTCAGGCGGGGATAGGTGCATTCCCTTCCCTGTCTGTCTTGAGTTGCTGCGGACAGCTCCCTACTGTGCCCGGGCCTTTGCCAGGTAGCCCATAAGCCCAGCCATTTGTTCCGCGCTCCATGGCAGACTCGCGCTGATCGACTGGCCGTTCTCCTGCCACGCGGCCCGGGCTGCAGCTTTGGTGTCTTCGCCGGAGTGGAACATCGAGCCGATGACATCCCATGAACGGACCCATTCCTGAACTGCCGGGTTTGAAACTGCGGTATTTGCCTGGGCATATCCCAGGCCTTCCTCCACAAGTTCGGCGAACTTTGCCTTTGCGGCTTCGATCTTCCCGGCGCCGAGTTTTTCGCGCTTTTCGGCAAGTTGCCGCTGTTGTTCCGGGGTGAAGTGGTTGTCGAGCACTGCGATCATCTCCAAGGTGGTCAGAAATTGTTCGGATGTAGGCATGGCGGGTCCATCAATCTGCATGAGGAGATCGCTCAGGCGGTTTTGGAGGGCCTGGACGTGCTCGGCATGCCTCCGTATGTGGGCCAACTGCTCCTGCAACACGTTCCGGATGGACGCGGGATCGTCCTCGGAATGTTCCAAGGCGGCCCCGATGGATGCCAACGGCAGGCCCAGCATCTGCAGCGCCTTGATCCGGTAGAGCCGCCGAACATCTTCCCCGCCATAACGCCGGTGCCCGGCTGCTGTCCGTTCACTCGCGGATAGCAGCCCGATCTGGTCGTAGTGGTGGAGAGTGCGGACACTGACGCCACAGGCTGTGGCCAGTTCACCAATGCTCCGTGGATCATTCCCTGGTGTTCCCGTCATGGGAACCACGCTAATTCCTGACGTAACGTCAGGTGCAAGCCCCTAGCCCCGGAGCTCATACACCGTGGCTCCGCCGATGGTCTGCGCCTGGAAGTTCGCGGCAACCCAGGCAGCGATTTCACTGGAAGCATCCGAACCGCTGTCACCTTGCATAAGGCGGCCACCGATGAAGTAGTGGATCTTGCCGTCCGCCACGAGCTGCTGGAACTGCGCCAGGGTAGGCGAGGGGTCCGTACCGTTGAACCCGCCAACCGCCATAACCGGAAGCCCGGTGGCCAGTTGGTAGCCGGCCGCGTTGTTGGAACCCACGACGGCGGCCGCCCACGTGTAGTTTCCGGCGTCGCCTTTGAGGGCGCTCACCAGTTCGGACGACGGCGTGGTGGCACCGAGCAGGCCACCCATGGCGCCGCCCTGTCCGCCACCGCCGGCAAAGCCGCCGCCGCCAAAACCCTGTTGTGTGGTTGGCCTTCGTAGCCCTTGAGGCGCAGCGTTGCGGCCGAACCCGGGCCCGAACCCTGCAGCAGTGGCCGGACCTGCACTCACGATCGCCCCCGTGTGCGGCACGGCGGCGGTCGCCACCGAGTAGGCCAGCGGTGCGGCGAGCGCAACAGCGACGGCGAGGCCCGCCGTCGTACGCGTCATCCAGGCCCGGCGCCAGCGGCCGGTCAGGACGACGACGGCGGCAAGGACCACTGTTCCAAGAACCACCACCCAACGCAGCCACGGAAGGAATGTCGGAACCTGGCCCAGGAGGGCGAAGGCCGTAAACCCCGCCGCCACCAGTGAAGCCCCAAGCAGCAAAGCGACGGGGAGCTGCGAGCGCCGCTGCCACAACAGCACGCCGCCCAGGCCAACCAGCCCGGCAATACCAGGAGCCAGTGCCACGGCGTAGTACGGGTGGATGATGCCCTGCATGTAGCTGAACACCAGGCCAGTTACCAGCAGCCACGAACCCCACACGATGACCGAAGCCCGGACCACATCGGTTCGTGGCGCGCGGCGGCCCAGCCACAAGAGGGCGCCGCCAAGAATGAGCGCGCTCGGAATGAGCCAGGCGATCTGCCCGCCGAACTCCGTGCCGAACATGCGCAGCAAACCGGGAGTGCCCCAGCCGTTGCCGCCACCGCCCACGCTGCCGGTCTCGTCGCCGTTGAGGCGGCCCAAGCCGTTGTAGCCAAACGTCAGTTCCAGGATCGAGTTGTTCTGCGAGCCACCGATGTAGGGCCGAAGGTTCGCTGGGACAAGTTCGACGGCGGCGATCCACCAACCAGCCGACGCCACCATCGCGCCCGCTGCGGCCAGGAGGTGCAGGACGCGTTTGCGGGGTGTGGGGTGGGCCGAGACGAAATAGGCGAGCGCGAAGCCGGGCAGCACCAGGAGCACCTGCAGTTGCTTGGCCAGGAAACCGAAACCAAGGAACACCCCTGCGAGCACGAGCCACCGCAGTTTCCCGTCCTGGATGGAGCGGACCACGGCGTAGCCGGCGGCCGTCATGAGCAGTACCAGCAGGGCATCCGGGTTGTTGAAGCGGAACATGAGCGTGGCTACGGGTGTGAGCGCCAGGACCGCTGCCGCCAGGAGGCCTGCACGGTGGGCCAGGCGGAGGTTGCCTGTGGCGGGGAGCGCTGCCCGGCGGATGGCCAGGTACATGATCAAGGCGGTCGCCACGCCCATCAACGCTTCCGGCACCAGAATGCTCCAGGAGCTCAACCCGAACATCCGGACGGACAGCCCCGTGATCCAGAGGGCCGCGGGAGGTTTGTCCACGGTGATGGAGTTGGCGGCGTCGGAAGACCCGAAGAACCACGCGGTCCAGTCCTGCGAGCCGGCCTGGGCAGCGGCGGAGTAGAAGGCGTTGGCCCAGCCGGAGGAACCAAGACCCCAGATGTACAGGACTGCGGTTCCCAAAAGGACAGCACCCAGTTCGAGGCGGTGCCGGAGGGGGCCTTTGGTCTTGACCCTGTCCGTGGAGTTGCCCCGGGGTCCGGCAGGAGCACGGACCGGGCCCGTCCGGCCCCCGGCGTCAGTCAGCGGTTTGAAGAACGTGGTCATGGTCAGCCCACCAACTTGTAGATGGTGGCGCTGCCGACGGTTTGGGCTTGGTAGTTGGCAGCTACCCAAGCCGCGACCTCGGAGTTGCCGCCACGGCCGCCGCCACCCATACCGCCGCCGGAGATGAAGTAGCTGATCTGGCCCTTGTCCACCATGTCCTGGAACTGGGCCAGGGTGGGGTACGGGTCGCCGCCGTTCCACCCGCCGAGGGCGATCACGCTGGTATTGGTGGCGAGTTCCAAATCTGCAGCCTGGGTGGCGCCTGAGACAATGGCCGACCATTTGGTGGTGGTGGATTTCAGCAGTGCCGACAGTTCGGCGTTGGCGGTGCTCCCGCCGCCTGCGCCACCGAAGCCGCCAGCGCCACCGAAACCGCCTGCGCCTGGGAGTCCCTCGGCCGTGGCTGAACCGTTGGTTGTTGTGTCAGGCGCTCCCGTGGTCCCGCCGAGGCCGTTCTCCGCGCCGCCAAAGTCGCGGTTTCTACCGCCCAATCCTGCCCGGGCGCCAAAGCCGCCGCTGGCCGCACCGGAAGGTCCCGACGTCGGAATGGAACCCGAGTGCGGAGTCGCCGCAGTAGCAACTGTCCACGCCCCGGTTCCCAGGCTGCCGGCGAGCAACGACACGACGACGACGGCGGCAGCCGGCAGCCGTCGGAGGGCACCTTTGAGCCTGGAGGCACCCAGTTGATCCAGGCGAAGCAGGAGCGCGGCTGCAGCGAGGACACCAAGAATTACCACCACGATCCGCAGCCATGGCAGCCAGGAGGCGTCCCGTCCGAGGAGCACAGCGGACCACAGCGCACTTCCCAGCACCACCACTGCCAGCAAGATCCGGGGCATCCACGACGCCCGGCCGCGCCAGAGTTCGACGCATCCGATGCCGATGAGGGCGGCAATCGCAGGCGCCAAGGCTACGGCGTAGTACGGATGGACGATGCCGCTCATGAAGCTGAAGATGCCGGCCGTGACGATCAGCCAGCCGCCCCACATCAGCAGGGCAGCGCGGCTTCGCGACGTGCGGGCTTCTCGGCGGGTGAACCACAGCCCGGCCACCAGCAGGATCAACGCTGCGGGCAGGAGCCAGGAGACTTCAGCACCAAAGCTGGTCCCGAACATCCGGCCCAGTCCGGCAGCGCCACCGAAGCCGCCGCCACCACCGAAGCCACCGCCGCCGAAGCCGCCGCCCGGCAGACCGCCGCCCGCACCGGAACCCCCGGGCATGCCGCCACCTGCGCCGCCCTCACCCGAACCGGTGATGCGCCCCAACCCGTTGTAGCCGAACGTGAGTTCCAGGAAACTGTTGCCCTCTGAGCCGGCCATGTAGGGCCTGGCCGAGGCCGGAGTCAGCTGGAAGATCGCAATGTAGGTTCCTGCCACGGCCACGATGCCCGCGGCCGCTGCCAGAAGGTGCAGGATCCGCTTGCGCAGTGTTGTGGGAGCGGCCCAAAGATAGGCCAGCGCCAAACCGGGCACAATCAGGAATCCCTGGAGCATCTTGCTCAGGAATGCCAGCCCCACCACTGCGCCTGCCGCGGCCAGCCACTTCCAGCCGGCCTTCTCAATGGCGCGGGTGGTCAGGTACGCGGCCAGTACCAGGCACAGCGTGAGCATGGCGTCCGGGTTGTTGAAGCGGAACATCAATGCCGCAACGGGCGTCAGCGCCAAAGCGCCACCGGCGAGCAGCCCTGCCGCGGGACCGGATACGCGCTTCACGGTCAGATATAGAAGCCCGACGGCGGCAACCCCCATGAGTGCTTCCGGAACCAGCATGCTCGTGGGGGAGAAGCCGAAAATCCTGCCCACCAACGCCGGAATCCAGAGGGAGGCCGGCGGCTTGTCAACCGTGATGGCGTTGCCGGCATCGAGGGAGCCGAAGAACAGGGCCGTCCAGTCCTTGGTGCCGGCCTGGATGGCTGCTGCATAGAAGGAGTTGGCGTAGCCGGAAGCGGCAAGGTTCCAGAGATAGAGGAACGCGGTTGCCACCAAGAGGCCGGCGGCGGACGGACGCACCCAGCGCGGCTGGTGCCCGAAGGCAACACGGTGGAAGCGCGTCTGTGCTTCCCTGGCCTGCGCCGGCTCGGCAGCAGCATTGCTTGGTTGGAGGGCGGTGATCATTTTGCTGCCACCTCTGTGGTCTGGTCGGAGCCCTCTGAGTTTGGGGCAGAACCCTCGGTATGAGGGGTGGATTCCGCGGGTCGGCGGAACACCCACAAACGGAACAGCAGGAAACGGGCCACGGTTGCGGCGAGGTTCGCGCCAACGACCGTCACCACCTCAAGCCAGCGGTCCGGCGTCGTGGTGCCGTGCACCAGGGCCAGCGCGCCCGAGGTGAGGCCGAGCCCGATGCCAAAGACGATCAGGCCTTCAAAATGATGGCGGGCATGGTTGCCGCCCTGGATGCCGAATGTGAACCGCCGGTTGGCCGCAGTGTTGGCCACGGCGGTGATGATGAGTGCCAGGAAGTTGGCGAGCTGCGGGTCCATGAAGCCCCGGCAGAACAGGAAGATCAGCAAATACGCAACCGTTGACGCGGCGCCGATCGCTCCAAAGCGGACCAATTGCCCGAACAGGCTGCTGCGCGGCGTCGATTCAGACGTCCGTGAGGAAGCAGGCAACGGTCCTCGGGCAAGGGCCGCGCGAAGTTCCGGGACGGGGATGCGTCCGGTGACGAGGTCGCGCGTCAGTCGCGCCATTCCGCGGAGGTCGGCCACCGCTGTGCGCACGACGTCGACACTTGAGTTGGGATCGTCCGTCCAGTCGACGGGGACTTCGTGGACACGCAGGCCACAGCGCTCGGCAAGCACCAGCAGTTCGGTATCGAAGAACCAGGCGTTGTCCAAGGTGTGCGGGAGGATTCGATGGGCCACATCGGCCCGGATCGCCTTGAAACCGCACTGGGCGTCAGAGAACCGGGCTCCCATGAGCGTATGCAGGAGGACGTTGTAGCTGCGGGAGACGAACTCGCGCTTCGGCCCCCGGACCACACGGGAATTTCGCGAGAGCCGCGTTCCGATGGCAAGGTCCGAATGGCCGGAAATCAGGGGAGCCAGCAGCGGGGCCAAGGCGGCCAGGTCGGTGGAAAGGTCCACATCCATGTAGGCGAGCACGGGGGAGGGCGACGCGAGCCAGACTTGGCGGAGGGCGTTGCCCCGGCCCTTCTCCTCAAAGCGCATGACGGCTATTTCCGGGAGTTCGCGGGCAAGGCGTTCGGCGATCTTCAGGGTGTTGTCCGTGCTCGCGTTGTCCGCCACCGTGATGCGGAACGTATGCGGGAAGGTGTCTGCGAGGTGCCCGTGCAGCCGGCGCAAGCACTCCTCAAGGTCCGTTTCCTCGTTGTGGACGGGGATGGTCACGTCCAGGACAGGGACCGAGGTCCGCGTGTCCACGGGAGAGCGCCGCGGCTGCCGGTGGGGCAAGGCAGGAGCGGCGAAGGTCCCCGAATGGGCGGGGTTCGGCAGCGCACTGGTGGCGGGATCTATGAGCGTCATGCATTTACATTGAGGCTGCCGATTGTGAGGGCTTTAGGCGGAAGCTGTGACGGGACTGTGTAAGTTTCTCCGTCCGGCGGGACGCGAAAAGCCGCCCCCGGAACGGGAGCGGCTTTTCGGGAAAGCTCTCGGCTTAGTACCAGTTGTTGGCCAGGTGGAAGGCCAAGGCAGCCGACGGGGAACCGTAGCGTTCCTTGATGTAGTTCAGGCCCCACTTGATCTGGGTCTGGTAGTTGGTCTGCCAGTCAGCGCCCGCCGAAGCCATCTTGCCGGCCGGAAGCGACTGGACAATACCGTACGCACCGCTGGAAGCGTTGGTGGCAGTGGTGCGCCAGCCCGATTCCTTCTCCCACAGCGTGTTCAGGGCGGTCATTTCGCCCGGGCCCCAACCGTAGCTGGACAGGATGCTGGCAGCGTACGCCTTGGCGGCGGCGGGATCGTCAACGGCCTTCGGCGCAGCGGCGGCTGCGGCGTCAGCTGCTGCCTTGTCTGCGGCTGCCTTGTCCGCGGCGGCCTTGGCAGCGGCATCAGCGGCGGCCTTTTCGGCAGCAGCCTGCGCGGCGGCGGCCTGGTCCGCGGCGGCTTTGTCCGCTGCAGCCTTGTCTGCGGCCGCTTTATCTGCGGCGGCCTTCTGGGCGGCAGCTGCCTTTTCTGCTGCGGCTTGCTTGGCGGCGTCAGCCTGGGCGGCGGCTTCGGCGGCCGCGTTCTCGCGGGCCTGCGGGTCGATCTGTGCTGCCGACTGGGTCTGGGCGGCCTGGCTCAGTTCCGGAAGGTTGAAGGCTGCGTTTGCAGCCTGCCCCAGCGATGCAACACCGAGTGCGGCGGCAACAACGCCGGCTACTACCGACATGCGGTGGCCGGCCTTGCCCTGACGGGCAGCGTTCTTCAGAACGGTCTGCGACTTGGTCAGCGGGGCGGTGTTTTCGTCGCGATGGCGCGCGGAAGGGCGCGCCTGATCCTTGAATTCAGACATGTGTGATTACCTCTCAGCGCCTGCGGAGTTAGCTGTCGGGTTCGGATGAGGTCATCCGGCCGCGCGCGTAGCTGCGGCTTCACCCCAAGGGCCGGCGCAATGCCTGGCCCGGAGACTCTGGGTCCCCCGTCTCTGCCTCGATGAGAACGGAACTCCGGGAAGTGGCAGAGCTCGGCGCATCCCGGGTGTGGGTCTCTTGGGGCGACCCACCCTTTCGACGCTACAGGAGGTTTCCGCTTAAGTCACATTTGGGTAACAGAGATCACGACGGCGGTGCGTCGCCTTGCCCGTTCCGTTATGCGTGTTCGACCGTTACGCACGGGAGCCTCAGGGCAAACTCTGTGCGACCGGGTTTGGAGGTTACTTCGACACTTCCGCCGTGAGCTCCCACGATCGACTCCACGATGGAAAGTCCCAGGCCGGAGGTACCTTCAGAGCCGGACCGGGCCGAATCAGCCCGGGCGAAACGGGAGAATATCCGCCCCTGGAAGTCCGCAGGGATTCCGGGTCCGTTATCGGTTACGGTGACCACTGCGCTGCCATCCGCGGAGATCATGACCCCGGTTACCACGGTGGTTCCGGGATCTGTGTGCTTCCGGGCGTTGGACAACAAATTCGCCAGGACCTGATGGAGTTGTGTCGCGTCCCCGCGCACTGTGATTGGTTGGTCCGGCAGGCGGAGTTGCCAAATGTGGTCCGGCGCCATGACTTTCTCGTCACTAACAGTCTCGATGACCAACTGGGTGAGGTCGACGTCCGTGAGCTTCAGTGGTTGGCCCTCGTCCAGCCTGGCAAGGAGCAGCAAATCTTCCACCAGGGTGGTCATGCGTTCGGACTGGCTCTGGACACGTGCCAGCGACTTCCGGCCGTCCTCGGTGAAGTTCTCCGTCATGCGCAGCATTTCGGTGTACCCGCGGATGGCCGTGAGCGGCGTCCGCAGCTCATGCGACGCGTCTGCGACGAACTGCCGGACTTTGGTTTCGCTTTCCTGCCGTGCTTCGAGGGCCCTGGCGACGTTGTTGAGCATCTGGTTGAGGGCGTAACCAACGCTGCCCACTTCCGTTCCCGGGTGGGAAGCCGACGGCGGCACTCGCACCGCAAGGGCCACCTCACCGGCGTCGAGCG
Organism: Paenarthrobacter sp. NPDC089675; assembly: GCF_044749185.1. NCBI lineage: Bacteria > Bacillati > Actinomycetota > Actinomycetes > Micrococcales > Micrococcaceae > Paenarthrobacter > Paenarthrobacter sp. NPDC089675. The sequence goes on from NZ_JBIVHM010000004.1 coordinate 298,588, forward strand.
GCAGCCGCGAGACCTTGGTGGCGACCTCCGAAAGCTGCTCCAGCGGCCGCATGGTGCGCCGGATGATGACCGTACCGGCCAGGCCGATCAGCACCAGGCCGCCGAGCGAGACGAACACCATGGTCCAGACCAGCGACGCCTCGGTGGTTTGCTTGTCGTCCAGCGGCAGGCCGGTGACGATGACATCCCCATAGGCCGTTTTCACTGCCACCAATCGGTAATCGCCTTTGGACAGCGAACGGTCCACCGGCCTGTTGTCCAGCGGAAGTCCAAGAAGGACCTGCTCGTCCTGCGCCGAGAGGGGAGCCCTGTTTCCGTCGGCGTCAATGAGGCCGCCGCTCCTGACGATGGATCCGTCAATCCGGGCATTGAGCGTTCCGGCCCCTTGGCCGCGAGCTTCCAAAGGATCGGGCCTTCCCGACGGAAAGCTCGACGGCGGCCTGTCGAACGCGTTTGCCCTGGTGGACGCCTGCTCGAGCTGTTTGTCGAGCTGCCTGTTGAACACTGTGTCCATCGAGGCGTAGCTGACGATTCCCACTGCACCGCAGATCGCGACGAGCAACGCCATGGCCACGAGGACCAGGCGCGTGCGCAAATGCCACGTTGATGGGTCCAGCCAGCTGCGCTGCGTCTTCCTGGCGACCCCTGAGAGTGTGGTCAAGGCCTATTCCGCGGGCTTGATGACGTAACCTGCGCCACGCACGGTGTGGATCATGGGAGCGTGGTTGGCCTCGATCTTCTTGCGCAGGTAGGAGATGTAGAGTTCCACGATGTTCGCTTGCCCGCCGAAGTCGTAATCCCACACGCGGTCCAGGATCTGGGCTTTGCTGACCACGCGCTTGGGATTTTCCATGAGGTAACGGAGCAGCTCGAACTGCGTTGCGGTCAGTGCGATGTCCTCTCCGGCCCGGGTCACCTCGCGGGTGTCAACATTCAAGGTCAGATCGCCCACAACAAGCTCGGCGGTGTCCATTGCGGCGACGCCTGAGCGTTGGACCAGCCGGTGCAGGCGAAGCAGCACCTCTTCCATGCTGAAGGGCTTGGTCACGTAGTCGTCACCCCCTGCGGCGAGGCCCACAATGCGGTCCTGCACGGCATCTTTGGCGGTCAGGAACAGCGCTGGAACTTCGGGGGCAAAAGCGCGGATCCGGTTGAGGACCTCCACGCCGTCGAAACCCGGGAGCATCACGTCAAGCACCAGGACGTCAGGGCGGAAGTCCTTGGCCAGCTTGACGGCCTCCGGACCATCTGCGGCGACATTGACGGACCATCCAGCCATGCGGAGACCCATGCTCATCAGTTCGGCAAGGCTCGGCTCGTCATCAACCACCAAGGCGCGGATGGGGGAACCGTCCGGGTGGGAGAGCTGGGGAAGGTTGTTTGTCATGGAGTGCGGGGATGCCATGTGACAACTCTCCATTCTGCTGGTTTGCCGGTGCTGAGGCGATCCTGTGAGGACCCTGTGAAGTCAACAGTAGCGAGGCGGGAGTCCTGAAACACGCGAATCCACAGGTCACAGGAGCGACTACTCCCCAACACAGCTTCCGCACAGCCAAGGGATCGACTCTGGGCCTAACCGGACAACAACAACCTGTGACAACCGCAGAAGTGACAACTACAGACAAGCGAGAACATCATGAGCGAGCAGAATCTCCCGCGGAACCCCGAACCCCGATCGCCGCAGGGAACCAATCCCGCCGTCCAGCAGCCTGAAGCCGTGCGGCCGCAGCCCGTCCAACCCGCTGCGCAGAACTCTGGATCATCCTGGGCATGGGGAGAAGCGCAGCCCGGCCAGCCCCAAGACAGCCGGACCCTGAACAACCACAACCCCCTCAACAGTCCGTCCCAAAGCAGCCACTCACCAATTGATCAGGCCGGCCAGAACGCGCAGGCCGGGTGGGGCGTCCCGGCGTCGGGACCTACCGCATCCTTTGGAGCAGGTTGGGGCACTCCCGCCGGCACAGCCTCCGGCCCCCAGGCCGGAGACAGCTCCGGCTGGGGTTCCACCCAAGCGGGCAATGACAAGGCGGGCCTGCAGGGCCGTTGGTCACTGAAGAGGACGCTGATCGTCGCGGGCGTGGCTGTTGCGGTAGCCGCAGGAACGGCGGCCGGGTTCTACTCCCTGGGCAATGCAGGTTCTGCCGATGCCGCAAATGTTCCTTCGGGCCTGGCCGGAGGGCTGGGTGGGCAACAGGGCCAGGGCGTGCCCGGTCAAGGACTGGGTCCGGGCGGAACAGGACAAAACGGGACCGGACAAAACGGGACCGGACAAAACGGATCAGGGCAAGGCGGATTGGGTCAGGGGATGCCTGGCCAGATGGGCGGAATGGCACCCGGCGGACTTGGAGGAGGTCTCAATGCCGCCATCCATTCGGAGTACGTCATCCTTCGCGACAACGAGTACGTCACCATGGCCGACCAATTGGGGGTGGTCAGCGAGGTTTCGTCCAACTCGTTGACCGTCAAGAGTGCCGATGGCTTCAGCCGGACGTACAACCTTGATTCGGATACTGCCGTGGCGCAAGGAACGCGGCAGCGTGGCAGCACGTCCGGCAGTCTTACGGTGGCGGACATCAAGTCCGGTGCCACGGTCCGGGTCACGGCGTCCAAGAGTGGCGAGAACTACACGGCTACGTCGGTGCGGTTGACTGCGGCGACGTCCTCCGGGGAGGGGTCCTCAGTGCAGGGCCCTACGTCCGGATCCGGAACCACATCTTGAGGAACGGGCGCTCACGGCGCCCGTTTCTACCGCTTGTAGCAGATTCTCGCCGGGAAAATCGAGAAGCCCGTGGACCGGAATTGGACAGCAACTGTTTCAGATCGTGAGATTCCGTTTGCCACCATGCTTTGGGAATCAAATGGAGCATAATGCCCTATCGATCGAACAAACTTCAGTTTGGGGCCAATGTTTCGCCTCTTGACCGAATGAAAAGCCGTTCATTTTAGGCCGCCACTGAATTGTGATTTCCGACACAATAGTGCCCCGTGTCTCAAAATGTGGACGGTTCGGCGCTTTGTTACTTGCGTGTTGCCTTTGTTACGTTGCACACTTCCAATGTGAACAAGAACTCAACAGCACCTGCAGCCGCAGCAATCTGGTCCAGCACACCCGCTGGCGACGAGACCCGCTGTTGTCGAATGCAAGCCTAACTTTCCACCCCAAGAAGTTTCAGGCATTCGCCCCCTTGCCCAGCGTTGGGCGCCCCTCCCCAGACTCATTGCGGGGACAACCAGCATTCGAAGCCGCGATGACGGCTATTCACTTTTGAGGTAAGCACTCCATGTCAGTTGCATCCGGATACGTCCACATCTCCGTCCGAAACGCCAATAAGGCCGCCTCCAACGCCGGTCTCCGTCCCGGTTTCGGCAACCGCCCCGGCTACGCTCCCGGTTCACAGGCTCCGTCCCAGGCGGCCCCCGGCTACGTTCCCCAAGGCTACAACCCCAACTCCTACGGCCAGCTGCGGGCAGTCCCCGCCAGCGAGCCCGCTCCAATCACCGCGCCCACTCCCGTGATTGCCCAGTCGGACCGCCTGCGCCCCGTTGCCAATGACAACGTCGCCCGGGGATTCGTGCTCTACATGGGCATCGACGAAGAGACCGCAGCCGCCGCCGGAACCTCCATTGCCAAGCTGGCCCAGGAAATCCGCGCCTACGCCCAGTCCCTCGTGACCGGTGCCGAAAGCTACGCAGCGGTCGCGGTGGCCCCCGCCAACGCGCCCGGCTCCGCACTCGACGTCGTCCGCTCCACCTTTGGTGACCCGACTGTTGCCGCTCGGCAGCGCACCGAGGCCGCCCGTCCGGCCCCCCAGCAGGAAGCCCGCCCTTCCGGCGTGCTCATCGATCTTGCCCGCCGCGAAGTGCACCTGGATGGCGAGTCGTTGAACCTCACCTTCAAGGAGTTTGAACTCCTGAACTACCTCGTGGAGAACGGCACCCGCACCGTGGGCCGCGACGAATTGCTTGAGGGCCTGTGGCGCAACGCCGAGGAAGTCCCCAACGAGCGCACCATCGACGTTCACATCCGCCGCCTCCGGTCCAAGCTGGGCCGCCTGGCAAACACGGTCCGCACCGTCCGGGGCCAGGGGTACCGCTTCTACGAGCACCCCGAGGTCATCGTCTGGGCCGCTCCGGAATACTCGATCTAGCAACGCTTGAAGCGCCCGCCCCGTCCGGAGGCGGGCGCTTCGCGTTTCCCCGGCCAAGCGGCGGCTATAGGGTTATTGCATGAGTGACCACCACATCAAGCGGCTCGTGATCATGCGGCATGCCAAGGCCGACTGGCCGCTGGGTGTGCCGGACCATGAGCGTCCCCTCGAGGAACGCGGCCACCGCGAGGCTCCGCTGGCGGGGAAATGGTTGCTGAAGCACAAGATCGTCCCCGACTTCATCCTGTGTTCCTCGGCGCTCAGGACCCGGCAAACGTGCACGTGGGTATGCAACGAATTAGGGGAGAAAGCGCCGACTCCCAAGCTGGAGAACGGCCTCTATGCGGCTTCCGCGAAAGAGATGCTCTCCGTCATCAACCACGTTCCCGATACGGTCACCACCCTCATGGTCATCTCCCATATGCCCGGCGTGCAGGATCTTGCCATGCACCTGGCAGCCCGCGAATCCGACCACGACGCCTACATGGACGCCGCCACACGCTATCCAACGAGCGCTTTGACGGTGATGGAAACGGAAAAGCCCTGGGCTGAGCTGGACGGACAGGACGCCAGGCTCACGCACTTCAAGGTACCGCGCCACTAACGCCAAGGCGTCCGCTTCGGCGTCGTGAGCAGGCGGGGAATCAGCCCTGCAACGGCAACTCCTGGCTGGCCGCTACCTCGCGGAGCAGGTGCACTGCGTGGCGGATGTTCGGGCTCGCCGTCATGGTTTTCCGGTAAACGATTCCTACTGCCCGTTGTTGCACCGGGTTCACCACCGGAACGGCTACCACGCCGGGTGGCAGCGGCGGCCGGCCCAGCCTGGGCACCAGGGCTACTGCCACTGACTGCTCCACCATGGCTACGTGCGTGGAGAAGTCGGGATCGTAGACGCGGATATCCGGGACGCGGCCAAGCCCGGCAAAAATCTGCAGGAGGGCTTCGTTGCAGATGGCGCCCGCCGGAGTGCTCACCCACGCTTCGTCCACCAGGTCTTCACGCTCGACGGCGGCACGCCCCGCGAGCGGGTGGGCGCTGTTCAGGAGGATGTCCGCCTGGTCCAGGCAGAGGTCCTCGTGGGCCAGGTTCTCCGGAATGACCAGGGGCACGGAATTCCAGTTGTGCACCACTGCGAGTTCGGCTTCCCCCGTTGCCACGCGCTGAACAGCCTCTCGAGGGTCTTCGGCGAGAACGCTGACTTCCAAAGCGGAGCCGCCGGAGGCAAGTCGGCCCAGCATTGGACCTACCAGGCCGCGGCAGGCCGTGGAGAAGGCTACGAGCCGGAGGTGACCGGAAGGCTTGCCCGGATCTGCCAGCAGGGTCGCTTGCAGTTCTTCTAGTTCGCCCATGATGCGCCGGCCGTATCCGGCCAGCGCCACGCCACGCTCGGTGAGGAGGACGCCCCGTCCGTTCCTTTCCAGGACTGCCACGCCGGTCTGTTTCTCCAACTTCTTGATCTGCTGGGAAACCGCTGAGGGGCTGTAACCCATGACGTCGGACGCGGCCACTACCGAGCCGTGCTCTTCGACGGCAACCAAGGCCCGAAGGGCGGAGATATCGATCATGAAGTAAATCTACGTTGTTTCATGTCGAATTCAACGCTGGTGCTTCATTGGAAGGAGGTGGAGAGTTATCTCGTGAACCTCCGTCATTCCGTACTCGCCCTCCTCGTCGCAGTTCTTTGGGGCATCAACTTCGTAGCCATCGATCTGGGACTGCACCCGGCAGGCCACGACGTCCCGCCGCTGCTCTTCGTTGCTTTCCGCTTCCTGCTGGTTGTTTTTCCGTGCATCTTCTTTATCCGCAAACCGGAGGTGGGCTGGAAGGCGATTGCCGGCGTCGGGCTCTTCATGAGTGCCGGCCAGTTCGGCCTCCTGTACCTTGGCATGGCCTTGGGGATGCCTGCCGGGCTGGCCTCCCTGGTGCTGCAGGCGCAGGTGCTCTTCACCATCGTGTTGGCTTCGCGGTTCCTTGGCGAGAGGCCCACGCGTCGCCAGTTGGCGGGCGTCGTCCTGGGGATTGCCGGTCTCGGCGTCGTTGCGCTGGGACGCAGTGCCGTGGCGCCCGTGCTGCCGCTGATGATCGTCCTCGCGGCGGCGCTGTCCTGGGCAGTGGGGAACGTGGTGGCGCGGCACTCCAAGGCCAAGTCCGGACTGGGGCTCGTGGTTTGGTCGGGTGCGGTGGTCCCGCTTCCGCTGGCGGGGTTGTCGTTGGTGGTGGACGGTCCGGATGCGGTGCTTGGAACCATCATGGACCTGCAACCGGCGACCATCCTGAGTGCGCTGTACACCGCGGTCTTCGCCTCGCTGGTTGGCTACGGGATCTGGAACCGGCTCCTGGCGATCTACCCGGGCTCCGATGTGGTGCCCTTCACCCTGCTGGTCCCGGTGGTCGGCATGACGGCTGCGTGGCTGGTGCTCAGCGAAGTTCCCACGGCTGCCGAGATCCTCGGTGGGCTGATCCTCCTCCTTGGAGTGGCTACTGCCGTGCTGGGCGTATCCCGCAAACGGGCCGTTGTGGGGCCTGCTGAACGCGCTAAAACCCTGCGTTGAGGCGCAAAGCGGGCCTCTCAACGTGGGGTGCAGCGCTAGCGCTTGGGAGCAGGTTTGCGCTGGGCGGAAGCGTTCGACGCCGGTCGCTTGGCTGCCGTTGTCGGCTTGACGGGCGCGGGGCGTTTTGCGGGCGCCGCCTTGGCAGGAACTCGCTTCGCGGGCGCCGCCTTGGTGGCCGTCCGGACTGCGGCAGGCCGGGCCGCCGTCGGGCGCTTGGCCGCGGCCGGTCGCTTGGCAACTGGACGCCCGGCCGTGGCAGGTGCAAGCCGCGAACCGAAAGCAGGCAACACGGCGCCAAGGAACAGCACGGCCAGCGTGCCCACACCGGCTACCGCGGCCAAATAGAAATAGATGTCCGAGTCCTTGCTGCTCACGGCACTTCCCAGGGCGGCCGGGTCCTGGTTGAAGGCGAGGCCCCACATCCGCAGGAAGGCGATGCCGAAGCCAATGAACATCGTGGTTCCGGCAGCCGCGAGCAGCACCACGAGGTAGCGGCGCCGATTGAAGACCTGGATCAGGGAGGCCAAGTAGCAAACAAGGACGGCACCAAGGAACAGGTACAGAACCATTTCTTCCAGGACCACTGCGGCCAGGACCAGCAGGCCCAAGGAGACGAAAGCGGAGACGACCGCAAGCTTTCCACTGTTCCCCATGTGACGCATGAGGTTAATCATCGCCGACCGGGGCGCCGCGCCACGCCGTCGTAGATTGCAATTGCGTACCGTTGTGGGGCCCGCTCAACGCCCCAAAGTTGAGTCTTGGCGCGCAGAGCGGGCCACGCAACGCTACTTGATGACGTACCCATGCATGATGGTCATGACGGCAGCAACGCTTTGCTCCCGGGTGCGTTCAGGATTGTAGGTTTGCCTGTCCAGTCCCACCACGAAGATGGCTCCGAAGATGGCTGCTTCGAGACTTCCACGCGCAATGGAGGTGTCTACCGTGTACCCCGAGGCTACGCCTTCGACTGCCTTGCCGATCACCGCCAGGAGTTCACCCCGCAGTTCAGCGAAAACCGCGCTCCACTCCCCGGGAGCCCGCCAGTTCTCGCTCACCCAGAGCCGGGCGAAGGAGGGATAGTCGTCCATGAATTCCATGGCTTGTTCCACCATGTCCCTCATGGCTTCCAGTGGATCTTCGGTCTGGCCCTCGATGGCTTGGAGCCGCCCCAGCATGATGTCCACGCCGTGCCGCAGCAACTGGGCAATGAGGTCCGACTTGCTGCCGAAGTTGTAATACACCGTTCCCTTGGAAACGCCGGCCGCAGCCGCGATCTCGTCCACGGTCACACCGGCGGCACCGCGTTCGCCGATGAGCTCCATGGACGCCTCGAACAGGCGCTGCTTTGTTGCATTGGTGCGCTCGGGCCGGAGTTTCTTCCCGGAACCAGGGGCCGCGGGGGTACTCATACTGCAATCTCCGGCTTCAGGGTCTTGAGGGTCCACATCTTGTGCTTACGAACGGCGAGGGTGGAGAGTGCCGCTCCCAGCAAAGTGTATCCAAGGAGGCCCAGTACGGTGGGCAAGATCATGGTCAGTTCACCGCCATAGATCAGGTGTCGCATCCCTGTGACCACGTAGCCCATGGGCATGATCTCGTGAACCACATGCAAAGGCATGGGAGTGGTCTGCCAAGGGAACGTGCCGCCCGAGGACACGAGCTGGAGGACCAGGAGGATCAGCACCACGAACTTGCCCGGAGTTCCAAGGAGAGCCACGATGCCCTGGATGATGGCGCTGAACGCCATGACGGCGGCCAACATGAACAGCCACATGCCGATCGGGTGCGAGGCGTTGAGCCCGAGGCCCAGGTTCACCACCAGCGTGAGGATCGTGGCCTGGAAGACGGAAACCACGAAGAACGGCAGCCAGCCGCCCACGGCGATCTTCCAGGAAGGGGCGTTCGAGGCCAAGGCGCGCTGGGTGATGGGCCGCATGGCCTGGACCAGCATGAACACGCCGATCCACAGTGCGAGCGTCAGGAAGAACGGTGCCAGGCCGGCGCCGTAGGAGTTGGCCTTGGCCTGTGAGACGTTCTCCACGGCAACGGGATCGGCGATCACCTTGGAGACGTTGCTCTTTTGTTCTTCATCGGGGTTGGGGATGTCGCCGGCGCCCTTGGCCAGTTCGGAGGCGAGTGTATGGGCGCCATCCGACGCCGTGACCGCGCCGCTGGCCAGTTGTCCCGCGCCGTCGTCCAATTGGTGCGCCCCGCCGTCGAGCTTGATGGCACCGTCCAAGGCACTCTGCTGGCCGGCCGCCAACGAAGCCGCGCCGGTGCTGAGCTGGCCTGCACCCGCGGAGGCTTTCGAGATGGCGTCAGCCAGTGCAGGTGTAGCTCCAGCGAGCTGCGCGGCGCCTGCGCTCACTGCGGCCGAACCGTCGGAGAGCTGCTGGATCTTGGCCGCGTCACCCGCGATCTTGGCTTTGGCATCGGTTACCGGGCTCGAGGCTGCTGCGGCGTCAAAGTCGGCGAGGACCTTGTCCGCCTGTTCCTGGGTCAGGACACCCGAGGCAACCAGGCGTGCGTTGGATTCGACCACCCGGTTCCGGAGGCCCTTGTCCGCAGCGTCCAATTGCCCGACGACGTCCTGCACCTTGGCGTTCAACTCCGCGTTGCCCGCGGCTACTTGGGCGGCACCGTTTGCCAGCTTTTGGGAATCCGCAGGCAGCGTGGCGGTTTTGTTTTTCAGTTCGGTGAGACCGGAGCTCAACTGGCCCGCGCCCGCGTTGAGCTGGTTTGCGCCATCGCGCAGTTGGGTCTGTCCAGCCACCAGTTGGTCGGCGCCGGTGGCGAGCTGGGAGGTGCCGTCGTGGAGCGTGGCAGCGCCGTCGCTCAGCTTGCCGACGCCGTCGGCCAACTGTCCGGCGCCGTCGGCGGCCTTGACGATCGAAGCGTGGATGGTTCCGAAGCCGGTGAGCAGCTGGTTTGCTGTCTCCTCGCCCACTTCCTTGGCCACTGTGGAGTGCACAGCCGTGGTGAGCTTGTCCACGATGGTGCTCAGGAGGTAGTTGTTGGCGTCGTTGGTGGTGACGTGCAGCATGGCCTGGTTGGCGGCGTCGAAGCTGCCGGGCGAAACCAAGTTGGACGAGAAGTCCTTGGGGATCCGCAGGGCGAAGGCGTATTCGCCGGTCTTGACGCCCGCGTCGGCTTCCTCCGCGTTGGAGACCTGCTTCCAGTTGAAGACGTGGCCCTCCACCAGGCTGTCTGCCACCTTTTTGCCGGCCTGGAGCTCGGTGCCGTCCTTCGCCGTGGCGCCCGAGTCCTCAACCACCAACGCGGCATCGATCTGGTTCAGGTTGCCGTAGGGGTCCCAGTTCGCGTAGAGATACACGGCGCCGTACAGCAGGGGCACCATGGTCAGGGCGAGGATGGTCAGCTTGGGCAGGAGCCCGCCGGTCATGCGCTTGAGTTCGGAGCGGGCGAGCCGCAGAACAGTCACTTTGCAGTCCTTTGGAGGTCTTGGATTTCTTGGTGTTCTTCCGCTTCGGCAAGCGGGGTTTCGGGCACGACGGCGGTTGCTTCCGTCGCCGTTACGGGCTCGGCCTCTGCGTCTGCTCCGCCTTGTTCAGGTTCGGCTTCGGCTGCGTGCGATACCGAGTTGCCGATCACTGCCGCGGGTCCGTCCCAGTGCTCCGGGAGGGCGCTGACCGTCGCCACCACCGCGAGTGGCCTTCCGGCGTCGGACGCCAATGCCTGCAGCCGCGGCAACCAGGCCGAGGGGTCGGCGCTGTGGCGGTCCGGAGAGTCGACCACGAGGAGGTCGACGGCAGGGTCTGCCAACGCCAGCGACGTCAGGAGCTCAAGGCGGCGGTGGGCCGGAAGCTGCTCGATCCAAAGGTCCGCGATGTCCTCGAAGCTGTTCACCTTCAGCCACGGCTTGCTGAGCAACGCACCCCGGTAGCGGCGGGGGATAAGGGACAGGTCCTCGGTGACGAGGTCGCGCACGCTCAGGTGCTGTTCCGGTTCGTTGACCCCGGGCGAGTCGATCAGTGCGCTCGCGAGCCGGATCCTCTTGACCTTGCTGGTGTTGTCCCAGGTCAGGGTTCCGTCGCTGGACTTCATCCGGCCGCTCAGTGCGAGCGCCAAGGCGGTCCGCTGGTCCTGTCCTTCGCCGGATACGAGGATGAGTTCGCCGCGTTGGACCTGGAGCGAGGTGGCTGGCAGCAGGTCGGTGCGGCGGCCGTTGATCTGGAGTTGCTGTACGGACAGCATGTGATCCCTTCAAGCAATGGGTTCTTCTTCTGCAATTATTCTAACTAAACTGACTGGTCAGTTCAAATAGATGTATCTCACTTGCCGAGCCAACCCGGCGTAGGCTTCTCCCATGACTGCCGAAAACTCCCGTGAATTCGACGTAATTGTGATAGGTGCCGGAGCTGTGGGGGAGAACGTGGCGGACAGGGTGGTCCTCGGCGGCTTGTCGGCAGTGATCATCGAAAGCGAGCTGGTGGGTGGCGAGTGCTCGTACTGGGCGTGCATCCCCTCGAAAGCGTTGCTCAGGCCCGGAAGCGTGCTGCACGCGGCACAGTTGATCCCGGGTGCAACGGAAGCCGTCACAGGAGTGCTGGATACCCAGGCGGTGCTGAACCACCGGGACTGGTTTACCAACAACTGGCAGGACGGCAGCCAGGCGGAGTGGCTGGACAGCGCAGGCATTGAGCTCATTCGTGGCAGGGCACGCATCACGGGTCCCCGCGAAGTGCAGGTGGACGGACTCGACGGCAACAGCTACGCGCTCAAAGCGCACCACGCCGTGGTCATCGCCACGGGCTCAACGCCCACTGTGCCGGCGATTCCGGGTCTGTCCGATGTTCCCTTCTGGACCACGCGCGGCGCGACCGCCGCCAAGGAAGTCCCGCGCCGCTTCGTTGTGCTGGGCGGCGGCGTTGCGGGCGTCGAGTTGGCCCAGGCTTTCGCCCGACTGGGCTCGGACGTCACGCTCATCGCGCGGGGGAGGCTACTCAGCACCTACCCCGAGGAAGCAGCGGAACTCGTATTAGCCGGGCTCCGTGCCGATGGCGTCGCCGTGCACTTGCACACGGACGTCGAGAAAGTGGAGAAGGCCGACGACGGTTCGCTGTCAGTTGCGTTCGACGGGACAACCGTGTCCGCCGACCAACTCCTGGTGGCGTCCGGAAGGCATCCGGCGCTGGCCAACCTGGGCCTGGAAAGCGTGGGCGTCGAAGCCGAGGACGGCAAGCTGAAGCTCAGCACGGATGCCAGTGGCCTGGTTGACGGGCCGGCCAGCGACGGCACCAGTGGCTATTGGCTCTACGCGGCGGGAGATGCTGCGGGCAAAGTGCTGCTCACCCATCAGGGCAAGTATGAAGCGCGTGCCACGGGAGATGCGATCGTTGCCCGGGCCAAGGGCGCCCTGCGGGGTGCTCCGAAACCTTGGAGCTCCCTGGCCCATACCGCCAACGATCACGCGGTGCCCAGTGTCGTCTTCACCGATCCGGAGGTCGCGTCAGTAGGGCCCACCCTGGAACAGGCGTTGCTGCAGGGCAGGAACGTAACCGGCGTGGACCTGCCCATCAATGTCTCGGGTTCGCAGCTGTATGCACCGGACTACAAGGGCTGGGCCCAGATCGTGGTGGACGAGGACCGCAGGGTGATCCTCGGTGCAACGTTCGTAGGCCCGGGCGTTGCGGAGTTGCTGCACTCGGCCACGATTGCGATCGTGGGCGAGGTTCCGTTGGGCCGGTTGTGGCATGCGGTGCCGTCGTACCCCACCATCAGCGAGGTTTGGTTGCGGCTCTTGGAGAAGTACGGGCTATGACGCTGCACTGATGAAATTTGCTGGATCATTCTTGCCTGCGCGGCCGCGTCCCCTGCGCCTGCGGGTTCCGCGGGCGGCAAACGGGCGATGATTGAGCAGATTTTGGCGCTACGCGTGCATCGCTCCCTTGAACCAGCCAGTGATCGTAGCCGGATGGGTGATCGCGGTGCCAACAACCACAGCGAAGGCGCCAGCATCGAGGGCCTGACGCGCCTGCGCCGGGGTGTGGATGCGGCCCTCTGCAATCAGGGGCTTGCCGAGGTTGGCCGCAGCGATCTGTTCCAGCAGGGCCAGGTCCGGGCCGTCCGTCTTGGGGCGCTCGCCGGTGTAACCCGCCAAGGTGGTGCCGATCAGGTCCGCGCCCGCGTCAACAGCAGCAACGGCGTCGTCGAACGAGCCACAATCAGCCATGACCAAAGCATGCGATTCGGCGTGGATGCCGGCCACCGTGCCAGCCAAGGACAGCCCGTCCGGCCGTGTACGCCGTGTTCCGTCGACAGCCACCACATGCGCGCCGGCGTTGGCCACGGCAAGGGCGTGGCGCAGTGTGGGCGTGATGAAAACGCCGTCGTGACCGTCCTTCCAGAGTCCAATCACGGGGACCTCGACGGCGGCACGCGTGAATTGCACGTCGGCCAACCCTTGGACGCGTATCGCCGCTGCACCACCGATCACCGCCGATGCCGCCACCTGTCCTGTGGTGCGTGGATCCCGCATGGGCTCGCCGGGGTACGCCTGGCAAGAGACGATCAGCTGGGAGCGCAGGGCTTCAAGGTTTTCGGAAGTGAGGATCAAGGGTGTTCCTTTACGGGAGAACGAGTTTCGCCGCACCAACAATGGCGGCGCTGTTGCCGAGGGCGGCCCGGACTACAGGAACGGCAGCCAGCGGGGCCAGCAGTTCCTGACGTAGGGCCGCCTCCATGGGTTTCCACCACAGCTCACCAGCGTCGGCGAGGCCGCCGGAAATGACGACGGTTTCGGGATCGAGGATGTTGATCAGTCCGCCGACGGCTTGACCGGCGGCTACCGCACCGAGTTCGACGGCGGCCCGCGCAGCAGTGGCGTTATCGGGGGAGCCGGCGGCAGCACCGGCGTCGGGCGCCCGGGAGGCAAGCGAGAAGACACCGCGGGTGTCGGTTGCCTCCGCCGCGGAACCGCCTAAGCGAAGGAAGGACTCATGGATTGCCGGACCGGAAGCCACCGCTTCGACATGGCCGGCGGACCCGCAAACGCAAGGCAGCGGCTTCCCGTCACCCACAGCCAGGGGAGAGGCGAAGTGGCCCACGTGCCCACCCACAAAACGGTGCCCGAGAACAGGGTGACCGTTCAGGACGAAGCTGCCGCCAACCCCGGTTCCAAAGGCGACCAATAGCGAACTGGAGGAACCAGCGGCGGCACCGAGCCAGGCCTCACCCAGGGCGTGGGCGTGGACATCGTTGACGGCACGGACAGCCGCAGCAGGAAGCGAAAGGCGCGTGGCGAGCCCGGCAGCCAACGAGGTTCCTGCCCATCCGCGAATGGCGTCGGTCGCCGAGACAACCACCCCGGCAGCAGCGTCAATGACCCCGGCGGAACCGACGCCGACGCCGGACACGGTCAGTCCGGCGTCGGCGGCGCGCTCCACCAAGCCCGAAACCAGGGCTGCGGTGGCATCAAGGATCGCCTCGCCACCGGCCCGATTCAGTGTCGGAATGGTGTCCGAGAAGAGCACCTCGCCCGAGCCGGAGACCACCCCGGCGGCGGTCTTGGTGCCGCCGAGGTCAACGCCGATTACGTGGGTCATGGAAGCGGTCATCGGAAGGTCAGACCAGCCCGTTCCGCTCCAGGATGGCGCGGATCGCAGCCGTTTCGGCCTCGTTCAGGGACAGCATCGGCGAGCTCATGGTGTTGGATTCGATAATTCCCATGACCTGGAGAGCGGTTTTGAAGGCACCCAGGCCTGCTGCGCCGCCGGACACCCGGCCGCCCGGGGTGTAGACGATCTCGAAGACGTCGGCCAAGCGATCCTGCTCCCGCGCTGCCAAAGCCCAATCGCCGGCCTGCGCAGCGTCGAAGAGGCGGCGGTAGCCGGCGGGGTCCACGTTGCCAAGGCCCGGGACAACACCCTGCGCGCCGCCCAAGAGGGCACCATCAACCACAACTTCGTGTCCGGTGAAAATATCGAAGTCGGGGATGTCCTTCGCAGCGAGGAGCAGCTGCCGGAAGGAAACGTCGTCTCCCGAGGAGTCTTTGACGCCTGCGATGACGCCGTCGCGGCCAAGGCGAACCAACAAATCGGTGGGCAGCTTGAAGTGGGTGCGGACGGGCACGTCGTAGGCAAAGATGGGCTTCTGGATGGCCTCGTGGATGCTGCGGAAGTGGGTCTCGGTCTCCGCAGCGTTGCCGATTGCGTAGTACATGGATGTCACCACGATCGCATCGGCGCCAAGGTCCACCACCTTGCGGGCTTCCTCAATGACGCGGTTGGTGGTCTGCTCGTTGGCGCCCACGATCAGCGGCACCGCACCGGCGTTGGCTTCGGCGATGGTGGTCACCACCAGCTCCCGCTCTTCGTTGGTGAGATAGGGAACTTCGCCGGAGGAGCCCAGCACAAAAAGCCCGGATACACCGCCGTCGATCAGGTGCTTGGTGACGTTCTTCAACGACTGGACGTCGATGCTGCCATCGGCGTGGCGGGGCGTGATGACCGGGGGAATGACGCCCTGGAACTGAGTGGACACAGAAATCTCCGTTGTTTGTAACTTGCGAAAGGAAAACTAGATGTGGAGCAGACTGGGCGCGGCGCCAAGCAGCTTGCGGGTGTAGTCGTTGCTGGGGTTGTCGAAGACCTGGGCGGCTGTGCCTTGTTCGACGATCTTGCCGAAGTACATGACGCAGATCCGGTCCGAGACGTACCTGACGGTCTGGATGTCGTGGGAAATGAACACCATGCCGAGGTTCAGCTGCGTTTTCAGGTCGGACAGCAGGTTCAGCACTTGCGCCCGGACCGAAACGTCCAGCGCCGACGTCGGCTCGTCCGCCACGATGATGTCCGGGTCCAGCGCCAGCGCGCGGGCGATCGCCACACGCTGCCGCTGGCCACCGGAAACTTGCGACGGCGTCACTTCGGCTGCCGACTGTGGCAAGCCAACCAGCGCCAATAGCTCCTTGACCTTCGCCGTGCGGCTCGCGGCGGTGCCGATGCCGTGGACCTGCAGGGGGTCGGTAAGGATGTCCTGGATGGTCATGCGCGGGTTCAGCGCCGTGGATGGATCCTGGAAAACCACGGAAACTGAACGGCCGAACTCCCGCCGCATGGCAGCGTTCCGCTTGATGGCCGGCTTGCCGTGGAACAGGACCTGGCCCGACGTCGGCGGCTGCAGTCCCACGAGCACTGAGGCAAGCGTGGACTTGCCGCAGCCGGACTCACCAACGATGCCGACCGTCTCGCCGCGGCTGATGCTGAAGTCCACGCCGTCCACAGCCTTGACGATGTTGGGACGGAACAGGCCGCCGGTGCGCGCCCGGTGGTAGACCTTGACGTCCTTGAGCTCAATCACTGGAGTGGTAGTCACTTTGCATCCTCCTTCAGGTGGCTCGCCCAGTAGTGGTCGGCATCGTCACCGTTCGCCGCCGCGACAGTGGTGAGGACCAGCTTCTGGTTGGGGTCGGCGTCGGGCCGCAGCGAGCGGGCCGCGAAGCGGTCCCCCGTGGCGAAATCGCGCGGTGAAGGTACTGTGCCGGGGATCTGGTGGAGCCTGGCGGCGTCGGCTTCAATGGACAGCACCGCACCGAGCAGGCCCCGTGTGTATTCGTGCTTGGGGTTCTGCAACAGTTCGGAAGCCTGTGCGGATTCAACCACCTGGCCGGCGTACATCACCGTGATGCGGTGCGCGAGCGAGGCAACCAAGGCGAGGTCGTGGCTGACGAACACCATGGCAAAACCGAGCTGTTCCCGCAATTCGTTGAGCAGGTCCACCACTTGCTTCTGGACGGTGACGTCGAGTGCCGTGGTGGGTTCGTCCGCAACCACGATCTTCGGCGAACGGGACAACGCCATGGCAATCAGCACACGCTGGCGTTGGCCTCCGGAGAGTTCGTGCGGGTAGCTGGCCAGAGTCCGGACCGGGTCCAGCTTGACCATTTCCAGCAGCTCGGCAGGAGTCTTTCGGCCGCCACGCTTTGTGAGCTGCTCGAGTTGCTCCTTGATCTTCATAGACGGGTTCAGGGAGCTCAAAGCATCCTGGTACACCATGGCGATCTGCTCGCCGCGCAGGCCAACGTAGGCCTTGGGGTTGCTGTGCTCCGTCTTGGGATCCAGGAGTTCCTTGCCGTCGAAAGTGATGGATCCTGTGATTTTCGCGGTCTTCGGCAGGAGGCCCATGACGGCAAGGGACGTGATCGACTTACCGCAGCCGGACTCGCCGACCAGGCCCATGGTTTCGCCCTCACGGACCGTGAAGGACACGTTGTCCACGATCGCGATGTCCCCGAAGCGGCCGGGGAAGCGGATGGACAGGTTCTTTACCTCAAGGACGTTGCGTGCGCCTGCCGGTACCTGCGGGAGGCGGTCGGTGCGCTTCGCTTCGATTTCTGCCAGCAACTCAAGTTCCCGGTCCAGCAGGAGATGCGGATTGGTGGCGGCGGGAGCATCGGTGAGCAGGGCGGAATGGCCCAGCGCATCGGTGAACGTGTCCCCGGAAGCCGCACGGACGCCGTCGAGCTCGTGTTCCTCAACAACGGAAGCTTGGGCAACTGACGTAGCCACCTCGGTGTCCACGGTGGAAACGGCGGCCGTGGAACCGTCGTCGTCCTTGACCACCGGAGCGCGGCGGAGCCTGGGGTTGACCATGGCGTCGGTGAGGCCCTCGGCGAGGATGTTCAAGGAAAGGACGGTCAGCAGGATCGTCAGGCCGGCGAAGGTGGTGGCCCACCAGCCGCCGGAGAGGACCAGGTTGCGGCCGTAGGAAATCACGTTGCCCCAGGACGGAGCGGGATCCTGCACACCGGCACCCAGGAAGGACAGGGAGGCTTCGAGGATGATCGCGTCGGCCACCATTACCGTGGCGAACACCAGCACGGGCGCGGCGGTGTTGCGGACGATGTGCTTGACCAGGATGTAGAACCGGCCGGCGCCAATCACGCGCTCAGCGCGGACGTAGTCTTCGCCGTACTGGGCCAGGACGTTGGCGCGGACCACACGGGCCAGCTGCGGGGTGTAGATGATGGCGATCGCGATGATGATGGTCGGGACCGAGTTGCCGAACGCTGCGAGCAAGACGGCGGCCAGGGCGATGCCCGGGAAGGCCATGAGGATGTCCATGATCCGCATGATGATCTCGTTCACGGACTTGCTGGACGTCGCTGCGAATGAGCCCAAGAGCGCGCCCACCAGGATCGCCAGGCCCACGGCGCCGAGGCCGATCATGAGCGAAGACTGCGCACCGAAGAGGAGCCTGGAGAAGATGTCGCGGCCCAGGCGGTCGGTGCCGAAGAAGTGCTCGGCGCCCGGCGGTGTGGCCGGAATGAAGGTTTCCAACGGATCATGCGGGGCGAGGACCGGCGCGAAAACGGCCGCGAGGACGATGAGGATGAGGAAGAGCAGGGCGATGCGGGAGCCCCAAGGCAAGGCCTTGAAACGAAGGCCCGGGGCGCTCAGCCGTTCTGCGAGCTTGCTGCGCATGAGCTATACCGTCCTGATTCGGGGGTTGATGAGCAGGTAAAGAAGGTCCACCACGATGTTCACCAGAACGAACGTGACTGAGATGGTGAGCACCACGCCCTGGACCAGGTTGACGTCCAGGTTGGTGATGCCGTTGAGGATCAGCTGGCCCATGCCGGGCAGCGCGAAGATCATTTCAATCACGACGGCGCCACCCAGGAGGTAGCCGACGCGCAGTCCCAGCACGGTCACCGGGGTGACGAGAGCATTGCGGAGGACGTTCTTGGAAACGACTTCGCGGTAGGGGACGCCGTTGCCGATGGCCGTGCGGACGTAGTCGCGGTCGAGTTCTTCAACCATCGACGTGCGGACCACGCGGATCAGCGAGGCCGAGACAGGGATGCCGAGCGCCAAAGCCGGGAGGGCCATCGAGTTGAGCCAACCGCCGAAGCCGGACTCCGGCGTCGCAATACCGCCCGAGGGGAACATCGGGTTCTCGCCAAGCGCGAACCACTGGATCAGGAGGATGCCGAGCCAGAACGACGGCGTGGCGATCGCGGCGATCGAGAAGACCCGGACCAGCTGGTCCTGCCATTTGTCGCGGTACAGGGCTCCGATGATGCCGAAAGCCAGGGAGACGACGATCGCGATCAGCACGCCAAGGAAGGTGAGCTGAAGAGTCAGGGGAAAGGCGGAGCCGATCATGGAAGCGACGGACTTCGCCGGGGGAGTGGTGACTCCGAGGTCGAACTGCAGGAGCTTTCCGAGGAAGCGGAAGTACTGCAGGACCAGGGGGTCGTTGAGGCCGTTCTCCTGGCGGTACTGTTGCTTTGCTTCTTCGCTGGCGCCGTCACCGAGGGCCGAGCTGGCCTGGTCGCCGGGAGCGGCCTGCAGGACGAGGAAGACGAGCAACGTGATGCCCAGGATCATTAATGGCAATGCTGCAAGTCTGCGGCCGAGCAGACGCAATATCGTGACCAATGTGTTCTCCGGTTGATTGTGGGTTGCGGGGCCTGCTCTGCGCTTTATTTGGGGGATTTAGCGCGCTCAGCGGGCCCCGCAACGTGTCGGGACTGCTAGGCAGTACGCCCGACGCCGATGAAGGACAGACCCGTAGTGGGCAACGGCTTGAAACCGTTGAGCTTTTTCTCGTCCCAGGCACTGGGCAGCTGGCGGTGGAAGAGCGGGTACAGCGGGACTTCCTCGGAGACCAGGTCCACGATTTCCGCGACGGTCTTCTTGGCAGCGTCTCCGGATGCCTGGGAGCCCTTGTTCATGAGGTCCTGCAGCTTGGTGCGCTCGGGGGTGGTCCAGAAGGCGCGCTTTTCCATCCAGGTGGCGCCCGAGTAGAACCAGCTCAGGAGCAGGTCTGCGTCGTTGCCGAACACCGAGGGATCACCGGGCGCTGCAACCACGGAGTAGTCGCCCTTGCCCACGCGGTCCGTGTACAAAGCGCCGGACTGCAGGTTCTTGACCGTGACCTTGACGCCCGGGAGCTTGTTCCATGACTCGAGGATGAGCGGAGCCACGTCCTTGACCCACGCGGTGTCCGTGGTGAGGAGCTCGAATTCGAGGTTGGTGACGCCGGCCTGCTTCAGCAGGTCCGCGGCCTTGGAGGCGTCGTAGCCATAGACGTTCTTGGCCTTGACGTAGTCGGGGTGGCCTTCCTGGAAGTACGAGCTTGCGGGCTTGGCATTGCCGAACAGGGCCTTCTTGATGATGGCTTCCTTGTCCATGCCGTAGTGCAGGGCCTGGCGGACCAACATGTTGTCGAATGGTGCCTTGGCGCAGTTGAACATCAGGAACAGGAGGCCGAAGGATTGTACGGACTCAACCTTGACCTTGGACTTCAGTCCGTCGACATCCAGGTACGGCACGTCTTCGATGGCCTGGACACGGCCGGACTGGACCGCGGTGACGCGGGCGGCGGCGTCGGAAAGCAACAGCCAGGTCATACCCTTGGCCAGGGCAGGCTTGGGGCCGTTGTAGTCGGCGAAGGCCTCGAAGACGATCTTGTCGTCCTTGACTGCGGAGACCAACTTGTAGGGACCGGACCCCACCGGTTTGGCGTCGAAGGCCTTGAGGTCCGTGGCGAGCGCCTTCGGGACGATCTTCACTACGGAGATGCGCGGACCGAAGCCGGGGAAGGCGTACTTAAGGGTGAACTCCACCGTCTTGGCATCAACGGGCTTGACGTCCTGGATGAACGGGATGAACTGCGAGAACAGCGACTTGTTGGCCGGGTCCATCACTCGGGTGAAGGAGAAGGCCACGTCTTCGGTGGTGACGGGAGTGCCATCGTGGAACTTGGCGCCATCGCGGATGGTCACCTGGTACGTGGTGTCGTTGACCTTCTTGGGGTCCGAGGCAGCCAGTGCGTTGTAGGGCTCGCGGGTGGCCGGGTGCAGTTCGATGAGGCCTTCGAAGATGTGCAGGTTCGCGGCCATCGGGGTCGCACCCGAGGAGCTCAGCGGATCGAAACCCGTGGAAAGGGCGTAGGAGATGCCTGCCTCGATGGTGAGGTCCTTGTTTACTGCAGCAGTGTTCGTCGTGTTGCCGGTGGTGGTGCTGGCTGCGCCGCCGCACGCAGAAAGGGTTGCCGTGAAGGCGGCTGCTGCACCAACTGC
The DNA here is from genome assembly GCF_044749185.1 of Paenarthrobacter sp. NPDC089675. Lineage (NCBI taxonomy): Bacteria > Bacillati > Actinomycetota > Actinomycetes > Micrococcales > Micrococcaceae > Paenarthrobacter > Paenarthrobacter sp. NPDC089675. The sequence goes on from NZ_JBIVHM010000004.1 coordinate 319,338, forward strand.
GCCGCTTAGCTTCAGGAAGTTCCGGCGGCTGGCGTCATTGACCAGCGGCAGGCGGTTGATCGTCTTGCTCATAGGGTGCCTCACCATTCAACGTCTCGTGGGTTATCGGATGTAGGACGTCCGATGCTCGTAGTGAAACTGTAAGGGCGGTCACAGCGGAACGTCAAGCGGGAGTTGGGGACCGGGGGAGGTGGCGGCGCCTCCGTGTCCGGCCGCGCAGGCCAGTAACGGCGGGAAATCCGAGGAATTCCCGGTACATACTTATCAAGGACGTGGGACATCCGATATTGTATGTTGCGAGTCACTCATTCTGTGGTGGGCACTAAGCTCGCCTCAATATTAACACCGCACTCTCCGGCCCAGTTGGACAGTGCATTGGCAAGGAGAGCGCCATGACAACTTCCGGTGTGGTTCCGCAGGCGCGGTTCAGCGCACAGGCCCGGCTGCGCGCGTTGCAGTCGGACATTATGGAACTGATCCTCGAGCGCGAGCTTGAGGCCGGCGACCCCTTGCCGACGGAAAGTGAGCTGTCGGTCGCCTTAGGCGTTGGGCGGAACACCCTGCGCGAATCGCTCAAAGTGCTGCAGGCTTTGGGCGTCATCGAGATCCGGCACGGTTTCGGCATGTTCGTCGCGCCAAGCAACTTCGACGCGCTCGCCGACGGACTCACGTTCCGCGGTCGGCTTTCCCTGCGGCATCAGGGACTCGAAGCCCTCCAGTTGGTGGACGTCCGCCAGGCCCTCGAGTCCGGCCTGATCGGCTCGTCCATCGACGTGATGACCCCAGAACAACTCGCCTCCATCGAGGAATCCGTCAAGCAGATGGAAGACCTTGCCGCTGCCGGTGAAAACTTCGTGGCCGCCGATGCCGAGTTCCATCGCCGTCTCTTTGAACCCCTGAACAACGAACTGCTCATCAACCTTATGGGCGTCTTCTGGAAGGTTTACCGGAAGATCCACGTGGAGATCGGCGCCGGCAACGAGGACCTCGTGAAGACCGCGGCCATCCACCGCAACATCTACGCGGCCGTCGCTGCGGGGGACAAGGTGCTCGCAGCCGAGCTCCTGAACCGCCACTTCGACGGAATCCGCCGCCGCATCAGCGAGGCCGTTGGCGAGTAACGCACCCGACGCGAGGGCCGCCGTCGTACTTAACGAAAAGTACGACGGCGGCCCTTGGCGTTTCTGCGCGCCCGTCACCTCCCTGCGTGGCCGTGCTAGCCGCGCCAGCCCGCCACGAGCACCGAGCGCAGGTAGTCGTACCGGAAATCGTTGATGTTGCCGAGGTCTGACAGGGCTGCGATCCTCTGCGGGAGTGCCGTGCCGGTGATCGCGCCCACGCCGAACATGTAGGCCCATTCATGGAATCCCGGCGGCTTGTTTGGCAGCGCCTTGCGCATTACCTGGATGAAGTCCCGTGCCATGGGATCGAAGTATTCGGCCAGGATGCCGCGTTCATGGGCGCCGGGATCGGACATCCGGGATTTCATTACCTTCGAGCAGCACACCGTTGGCGTTCCCATGGCCCCGGAGCACGGAGCAATTCGACTTCGAACTTGAAGGTGCCGCCGTGATCGGGACGGACGGGTTCAGCCTGTCAGTCGAGGCAGCAGAGCTACGTCCCTGGGTCCGTCGCGGGGGCTCCCGTTCACCCGGTACAGCGGGCGCGACGCCGGGGCTACTCGCCACCCATGCCGTTCGTTCCCTCGGCCTGAGCCGTTTGAGCGGCCTAGCCGCCTCTCGCTGTGAACCCAAGGGCCGCCGTCGTACTTTTGCGGAAAGCACGACGGCGGCCCTTGGCGTTTCTGCGCGCGGCAGCCAACTGGGGGACAGTACCCGTTCTACCGGGATTTCAGTGGAGCGTTATCTGTCCCTTGGTTGGGCCCGGGCAAACAAAAAGACCCGCACCGGCGAACCGGTGCGGGTCTTCATTTGTGCGCCCAAAGGGATTCGAACCCCTGACCTTCTGTTCCGTAGACAGACGCTCTATCCAGCTGAGCTATGGGCGCATTTCGTGTGATTCTCGGCGGTCTGTTTCTCTGACCCCCTCGAACCTCAATAAACTTTACAGAAGTTCATGTGAAGTTCCAAATCGAAAAGCTGTAATCTGCGCAACTAGACCGGTCTAGGTGACCTTCGTCACTTAAATCTGCCTCCCAGTTTCCCAAATCCCTGAATTTGCGCGGTTTTCACATTTCACTCGGCTGGTTGTCCGATGTCTGACAGGGGAATGGTCTGGTCCGCGCCCCCTATCGTTTAGGACACACCACTGAACCCGAGGAAGGGAACCGCAATGGGCGATCTGGCGCGACTGCCGCTGCTTGAGAAGGCACCTACTACGCATGCACGCCTCCTGGCCTGGGTTGAGGAAGTTGCTGAACTGACCCAGCCGGACCGCATCCACTGGGTTGACGGCAGCGAAGCAGAAAACAAGAAGCTGACCGACGAACTCGTCGAGGCCGGCACCCTCAAGCGTCTGAACCCCGAGACGTTCCCGAACTCCTTTGCAGCGTTCTCCGATCCCGCGGACGTTGCCCGCGTTGAAGAGCAGACCTTCATCTGCTCTGAAAACGAGCGCGACGCAGGCTTCACCAACAACTGGATGGCTCCGGCCGAGATGAAGAAGAAGCTGCGCGGCCTGTTCGCTGGCTCCATGCGTGGCCGCACCATGTACGTCATCCCGTTTGTCATGGGCCACCTGGATGCCGAAGACCCCAAGTTCGGCGTAGAGATCACCGACTCCGCCTACGTTGTGGCTTCCATGCGCATCATGGCCCGCATCGGCACCGATGTTCTGGACCGCATCACCCAGACCGACGCCTTCTTTGTTCCCGCCCTGCACTCGCTCGGCGCCCCGCTCGAAGCCGGACAGGCCGACGTTGCCTGGCCGTGCAACCCGGAGAAATGGATTGTCCACTTCCCTGAAGAGCGCTCCATCTGGTCCTTCGGCTCTGGCTACGGCGGCAACGCCCTGCTGGGCAAGAAGTGCTACGCCCTTCGCATCGCCTCGGTCATGGCCCGCGACGAAGGCTGGCTGGCAGAGCACATGCTCATCCTCAAGCTGACCTCCCCGGAGCAGAAGACTTACTACGTCTCTGCAGCATTCCCGTCCGCTTGCGGCAAGACCAACCTTGCCCTGCTCGACCCCACCATCAAGGGCTGGAAGGTCGAGACCCTGGGTGACGACATCACCTGGATGCGTTTCGGCAAGGAAGGCGAGCTGCGTGCCGTCAACCCCGAAGCGGGCCTGTTCGGCGTCGCACCCGGCACCGGCTGGGGCACCAACCCGAACGCCATGCGCGCCATCGCCAAGGGCAACAGCATCTTCACCAACGTCGCGCTGACCGACGACGGCGGCGTGTGGTGGGAAGGCATGACGGAGGAAACCCCGGCACACCTCACCGATTGGCAGGGCAACTCCTGGACTCCGGACTCGGAGACACCGGCCGCCCACCCGAACTCGCGCTTCTGCACGCCGATCGACCAGATCGACATGCTGGCTGAGGAGTACTTCAGCCCTGAAGGCGTAGAGCTCTCCGCGATTCTGTTCGGTGGGCGCCGCAAGACCACGATTCCGCTGGTCACCGAGGCCCGCGACTGGTCCAACGGCATCTTCATGGGTTCCACGCTTTCCTCGGAAACCACGGCTGCTGCCGCCGGTGCCGTCGGCGTTGTGCGCCGCGATCCCATGGCCATGCTGCCCTTCATCGGTTACGACGCAGGCGATTACCTGAACCACTGGGTCAACCTGTCCGCGAAGGGCAACCCCGAGCGCCTGCCGAAGATCTTCCTGGTCAACTGGTTCCGCCGTACTCCGGAGGGTGGCTTCGCCTGGCCTGGCTTCGGCGATAACGCCCGCGTGCTCAAGTGGGCCATCGAACGCCTCGAGGGCAAGGCCGACGCCGTGGAGACCCCGATCGGATTCGTTCCGACCGGCGAATCCATTGATCTCGAAGGTCTGGACATGACCCCGGCCGAGGTTGAATCCGCTGTACGCGTGGATGCAGACGAGTGGGCAACCGAGCTCGCCTCCATCGAAGAATGGTTCGCCAACTTCGGTGGATCGCTCCCGGCTGCGCTGCAGTCCGAACTGGATGGCCTCAAGAGCCGTCTGGGTTAGGCCCCTTAGGAACAACGGCGTTCTTAAGCGAACGACGGCGGCCCGTCACCTTTCATGGAAGGTGACGGGCCGCCGTCGTACCAGGCCCAAAGCGGCGATTGGATGTTGAGGCGGGGCCGTCAGTACGCTGCTATTGGAGGGTCGATGGCGAGGGGCGCCGCATGCTGGAACTGCGGCCGCAAACCGATGGTTTGGAACACGGGCGTCATTTGGCGTGAGTGGGGCAACGACGAGATAACCACGCTGTCCAGCTCGCGGTAGAAAGCCTCGCGCGCCTTCTTCATCGCGTGGCGCAGGGCGCATTCGGTGAGGAGGGGGCAATCGCCATTGGGGGATTGGCATTCTGCCGGATCCTGCCGGCTGTCCAACTGACGCAAGAGTTGGCCGACGGTCGCCGCCCGTCCGGCTGCATTGAGGCGCGAACCGCCCAGCCGCCCGCGTTCGACGTCGATCAAGCCCAGTTCGCGCAGCCGGACCATGGCCTTGCTGACGTGGTTGTACGGCGTTCCTACGGCATCGGCTACGGCTTGGGTGGTCAGCAGGATGCCATCAGGGGCCGAGGACAGCACCATGACGGCGCGGAGGCTGACATCCGCGAAAGCATTGATTTTCATGGCTTTCCCTTACGTCGACGGGGTCTAGTCCACCCAGATGGTTGGCTCATGGGTGTCGGGCTCCATTGCACCGAAGGTGAACCCGTCCTTGGTTTCCTGGTAGGGAATTATCGCCGCCAAAACTCCGCCATCGCGGTGTTCGGCAGCGCCGGTAATCCCGTCTGAACCATGTTCCGGCAGGGTGACGTCATAGGCAATGGCTACGGCCCGGTAGTCATCGCGCCCCTGGCGGAGAAGCTCCTTTACGTCGGCGAGCATTTGTTCCGCATCAAGGTGCCCCTGCTCGTCCGGATCGTTGGGTGTGACCAGCACGATCCGGAGCTCTCCGTCGTGGGAGAGCGTGATTCCGAACGGCAGGAAGCCGCCGTTCTGGAGCAGATGCTCCTGGGCTGTACCGATGGCTGTACCAAGGGTGTCCCTGAGCTCGCGTTCCTGATCGGAGGCGTCCTCCTGTCCGGACCCGCTCGGGTGGCTGCCAGGTACTTCTTGTTCTTCTTCGGCCGGATTCCCCGCTGCTTGAGGCGTTTGGCTCATGATGATTTGTCCTTTTATGCCCGGACTATTGTCAGGACGCGATCGCGGATTTTTTCCATTGTGGCTTGGTCTTTGGCCTCGGCGTTGAGACGGAGGAAGGGCTCGGTGTTGGACGGGCGCAGGTTGAACCACCAGCTGCCGTCCTTGGCGCTGAACGTACTGCCGTCCATGTGGTCGATCTCGATGTCCTCGGATTCAAAGTCCACCCGTACGCGTTCAACTGCGGCGGCCTTGTCCTCGATCTCCGAGTTGATCTCCCCGGACGACACGTAGGGTTCGTACTGGCGGCCGAGCTCGGACAGCGGGCCGTCCTGCTCGCCCAGGGCAGCGAGGACGTGCATCGCGGCGAGCATGCCTGTATCAGCGTTCCAGAAGTCCCGGAAGTAGAAGTGGGCCGAGTGCTCCCCTCCGAAGACCGCGCCCTCTTCGGCCATGACCGCCTTGATGAAAGAGTGGCCCACCCGGGTGCGAACGGCACGGCCGCCGTCCTTGGCAACAAGTTCCGGCACTGCCTTGGACGTGAGCAGGTTGTGGATGATCACCGGGTTCTCTTCGCCGGACGCCTTGGCCCGGGCGATTTCACGACGCGCCACCATGCCGGTGATGGCCGACGGGGAGACGGGCTGGCCCTTTTCATCGATGACGAAGCAACGGTCAGCGTCGCCGTCGAAAGCCAGCCCGATGTCAGCGCCGTGCTTAAGGACGGCCGCCTGCAGATCGCGCAGGTTCTCAGGCTCCAATGGGTTGGCCGGGTGGTTCGGGAAGGAACCATCCAACTCGAAATACAAGGGAACGATCTCAAACGGCAGGGCCGGGAGCAGCTTGTCACCGAGCACCGCCGGGGTGGTCAGGCCTGCCATGCCGTTGCCGGCATCGACAACAACCTTCAAAGGGCGGGACGTGGAAAGGTCCACGAGCTTGCGCAGGTACTCGGCATAGTCCTTCAACACATCCCGGACGCCGATCCGGCCGCGCTTGGCAACAGCTGGAATGCTGCCCTGGTTCAGGTACTTCTCCGCAAGAGCCTGGATTTCCTTCAAGCCGCTCTCCGAAGAAATGGGCTGGGCTCCGGCCTTGGCCATCTTGATGCCGTTGTACTGGGCCGGGTTGTGGCTTGCCGTGAACGTAGCGCCGGCTGCGTTCAGGGCACCGCAGGCGTAGTACAACTCGTCGGTGGAGATCAGGTCCAGCAATTGCACGTCAGCGCCACGGGCGGCAGCGCCCTTGGCGAAGGCCTGGCTGAACTCCGGCGATGACGGACGCATGTCCCCGCCCACCAGCACGGTTTCACCCTCAAGACCAAGAACATCGATGAACGCTGCACCTACGGCCTCAACAATTTCAGCCGTGATGGATTCCCCGACGATGCCTCGGACGTCATACGCCTTGAAGGATGCCGAGAGGTCGAAGTTCTTGTTCTGCTCGCTAGTCACGCGCTCAATCCTACTGTGGCGGTGCAAATGGGCATGAACCAGCCTCGCGCTATGTGGAAAAGTGTTGTCCACATAGCCGGACTCGACGGCCCTGGCTGTCAGGGCCTCCTGCAATACTGGGGTCATGGCCACCAACCCCCAAAATCCAGTTCTTTCCGTGCAGTCGCCCACCCGCGAGCAGGCCCTCGACTGCCTCCGTGAACTCGTTGGCCATTCGGCGGCAGAGTTCCATGACGGCCAGTTTGAGGCGATTGAGGCGTTGGTGGACGCAGGGCGCCGGGCGCTGGTGGTACAGCGGACCGGGTGGGGAAAATCGGCAGTGTACTTCGTCTCGTCCCTCCTGCTTCGCAGGCGCGGTGCCGGCCCCACCCTGATCGTCTCGCCACTGCTGGCGCTGATGCGGGACCAGGTTGCAGCGGCCGCACGTGCAGGTGTGCGGGCAGTGGCCATCAACTCCGCAAACGCCCTGGAATGGGACACCGTACTTGCCCAACTCGCCGCTGATGAAGTGGATGTGCTCCTCGTTTCGCCGGAGCGCCTCACCAATCCGTCGTTCCGGGAAAACCAGCTTCCCGAGCTGATCCGGCGCACGGGCTTGCTGGTGATCGACGAGGCCCACTGCATCTCCGACTGGGGCCACGACTTCAGGCCGGACTATCGACGCATCGCCGACCTTATTGCCCAACTGCCGGACACCGTGCCCGTGTTGGCTACGACGGCCACGGCCAACTCACGTGTTGTCCACGATATTGAAGAGCAACTCGGTGCGGGCGTGCTGACCATTCGCGGCTCCTTGGGCCGGGAGTCCTTAAGGCTCGGCGTGCTCAACATGCCGGACTCCCGGGACCGCCTGGGCTGGCTGTTGACTCACCTTGGGGACTTGCCCGGGAGCGGCATTATTTACGCGCTGACCGTTTCGGCGGCAGAGGATACCGCCCGGCTCCTCGCAGACGCCGGACACAATGTACTCTCCTACACCGGCAGGACGGACCCCGCAGACCGGGAGCGCGCCGAGCAACTGCTCAAGGACAACCAGGTCAAGGCGCTCGTTGCAACGTCGGCGCTGGGTATGGGGTTCGACAAACCGGACCTGGGGTTCGTCATCCACCTCGGTGCGCCGTCGTCGCCCGTTGCGTACTACCAGCAGGTGGGCCGAGCAGGGCGCGGCGCGGCCAACGCCGACGTCCTCCTGCTTCCAGGTTCCGAGGACAGGGAAATCTGGCAGTACTTTGCCACAGCTTCAATGCCCTCCGCAGAGAAGGCCGACGCCGTACTCGGCGTACTGGCCGATGCCGGCTCAGCGATGTCCACGGTGGCCCTGGAGGCCCGCGTCGACCTCCGCCGCACGCCCTTGGAGCTGCTGCTCAAGGTCCTTGCCGTAGACGGGGCCGTGGAGCGGGTAGGCGGTGGGTGGCGTTCCACCGGCCGGCCCTGGACCTACGACGCCGAGCGCTATGCCAGGATCGCCGAGGCGCGGGTGGAGGAGCAGGATTCCATGATCATCTACGAGGACACCTCGGGCTGCCGCATGGAGTACATCACCTCCGTCCTCGACGACGAAACGGCCGCTCCTTGCGGCCGCTGCGACAACTGTGCCGGGCGCTGGTTCCCCGTTGACATAGCTGCCGCCGCAGTGGACGCGGCGGGCCAGACCTTGCGGCGAGCGGGCATTGCAATCGATCCGCGCCTTCAGTGGCCATCCGGCATGGACCGCTTGGGTGTGGCGGTCAAGGGAAAGATCAAGCCCGACGAGAGTGTTGCGGAGGGGCGCGTCCTGGCCCGCCTCACGGATCTCGGCTGGGGCGGCGCGCTCCGCGGATTGTTCGCCGCGGGTGCCCCGGACCAGGCAGTCGATCCCGCAATGCTCCAGGCCTGCGTGCAGGTCTTGAGGGAGTGGTCAGGAGCAGAAGGCGGGACTCCCTGGAGTGGGGTGGGACGCCCCGTGGCCGTGGTCAGCATCCCGTCCAGGAGCAAACCGCAACTGGTGGATTCGCTCGCACGGGGGATCGCTGAAATCGGACGAATGCCGTATCTGGGTGGGTTGCAGCCGCAACACGGAGGCCCCACGGGCTCGCGTGGCGGAAACAGCGCGTACCGGCTGGCAGGTGTGTGGGAACGCCTGGTAGTGGGACCGGAACTGGAGCAGGCCCTTTCCGGTGTTGCCGGGCAGCCGGTGCTCCTCGTGGACGACCTCGTGGACAGCCGCTGGACCATGACCGTGGCAGCACGCGCCCTGCGGCACGCGGGGGCAGGAGCTGTGCTGCCGCTTGCCCTCGCCCAAGCGGGCTAGGCGGCAGGCGAGGCAAGCCGGCCAGGCAGGCGGGCTGAGCGGGCGAGCAGGCGCAACGGAGCCTTCACGACGTGTCATTTTGTGATCGCTCCCACACCGACTCTATAGGATCGATGAAACACGCAAACCAGCCCCCAGGGCCGCGCATCCTGACTTGGACCGGAGCCATGACCACAGATTCGAATCGAACCGACGTTGCCGCTGCCGGAGAAAGTACGTGGCAGCCGAAGTTGGCGTTGCTTGTGGCCGCGACGTTCTTCATGGAGTTCCTAGACGGTACGGTCCTGACCACGGCCATCCCGAGTATCGCCTCCGATTTCCGGGTGCCGGCCGCGGATGTCAACATCACCATGACGGCCTATCTGGTAACCGTGGCGATGGGCATCCCGCTCAGCAGTTGGCTCGCCGAGAGGCTGGGAGCCCGGCGGGTTTTCTGCCTCGCCATCGCGGTGTTCACCATTGCCTCACTGCTGTGCGCGGTGAGCCAGGATCTCACGATGCTGACCTTGAGCCGTGTGGCGCAGGGCGCGGGCGGAGCCATGATGGTCCCGGTGGGCACACTCGTGGTCCTGCGGGGAACGCCCAAATCCGAGCTCCTTCGTGCCACGGCCTACCTGGTGTGGCCGGGCCTCCTGGCGCCGGTGCTTGCGCCCCTGGTGGGTGGTGCACTGACCACCTTCCTTTCCTGGCACTGGATCTTCATCATCAATGTCCCCTTGGGCCTGGCCGCCTTTATCGCTGCGCTCCGGCTTGTGCCGCGCACAATGATGGAGGGAAAACGGAAACTCGATTGGCTCGGTCTGCTGCTCACCACGTTGGGGGTTGGTGCACTGGTGGTCGGCCTGGAGACCCTGGGCGGCCACGCACCCGGTGCGGTAGCCGCCGTCGTAGTTGCTGCCGGTGTGCTGTCCCTTGCGGGAGCGGTCTTGTGGATGTCGAAGGCAAAGGTTCCGCTGTTCAATCTGGGCGTGTTTGGCACGCGGACCTTCCGTGCCACCTCCACCGGGGGTTTCGTTTACCGCCTCACCATCAGCTCGGTGCCGTTCCTGCTGCCGCTGATGTTCCAGGATGGCTTCGGGTGGGACCCGCTGAAGGCCGGCGTCATGGTTGCAGCGGTCTTTGTCGGCAACATCGGCATCAAGCCGGCAACCACGCCGCTCATCAGGCGTTTCGGGTTCAAACCAGTGCTGGTGTTTGCGTCGTTGGCGTCGGCAATCACGTTTGCCCTCTGCGCATTCCTCACCGCGCACACTCCGGAGCCAATCATCTTCGGGCTGTTGTTGTTCAGCGGAGCGTTCCGATCCATCGGCTTCTCCGCCTACGCCTCGGTGCAGTATGCAGATATTGCTCCGGACCAGCTGCCGTCCGCGAATGCCATCTCCGCCACGCTGGTCCAGTTGGCTGCCGGGGCGGGAATCGCCGTCGGGGCCCTGTTCCTTCGGTTGTTCGACACTACGCACCTGTTCGGCGCGGACCACGTGGCTGCCTATAAGGGCGCCTTCCTGGCCATGGCCGTGCTGATGCTCGTCAGCACTATCGACAGCCTGGCCTTGCACCGGCATGCGGGTGCCGAGGTCAGCGGAGGCGGACGGCGACAGCCTTAAACGCAAAAGGTCCCGGTTCGAAAACCGGGACCAATTCGCGGAGACGGGGGGATTTGAACCCCCGGTCGAGTTTAACCCCGACCCTTCATTAGCAGTGAAGTCCATTCGGCCGCTCTGGCACGTCTCCAATCCGCTATTGCTAGCCCACCAAGGATACGCAGAACCGGCGGCCCAGCGCAAAACAGCTACTTAGCGGCCCTGCGCAGGCATCCCTGCGGGGGCGCCCGTTAGTTGCTCCCGGCCAGCGCCCGCCATAGGAAATGGTTGCTCCTGGCTTGGAGGGCCGCGGCCTGCCTGTTGTCGGAGGCACCGGCGTGGCCGCCTTCGAGGGCTTCATGGAACCAGACATTCGGGATACCCATGGCCTGCATCCGGGCGGCCATCTTCCGGGCCTGGACAGGTCCCACACGGTCGTCTGAGGTCGCGGTCCAGATGAACGTTTCCGGGTACTCCACCCCGTCGTGCAGCAGGTGGTAGGGCGAGAACGTGCGAATAAACTCCCACTGCTCCGGAACGTCGGGATCGCCATACTCGGCAATCCACGAGTATCCGGCGGACAGCTTGGTGTAGCGGCGCATATCCAGCAACGGCACTCCGCAGGACACAGCGCCGAACAGTTCCGGGTATTGGGTGAGCATGTTTCCCACCAGCAGGCCACCGTTGGAGCCGCCGACGCATCCCAAGCGCTTGCGGCTGGTTACTCCACGGGAGATCAGGTCGCGGGCCACGGCTGCGAAGTCCTCGTAGGCGCGATGCCGGTTCTCCCTGAGGGCGGCACGGTGCCAGGACGGTCCGTACTCGCCGCCGCCGCGGATGTTGGCCACCACGTACACGCCGCCGCGGGCGTGGGAGTCCGGGCCGGTGGTGCGCCGCTCCAGCCACGCTCGGCCGACGGAACCGCTGTAGGCGGGCGTGCGGGAGACCTCAAACCCGCCGTAGCCCGAGAGCTGCGTGGGGTTCTGCCCGTCCAGGACCAAGTCCTTCGAGGCCACTTGGAAGTAGGGGACGCGGGTCCCGTCTGCGGACACAGCGAAGTGCTGTTGGACCTCGTAGTCGCTTTCGTTGAAGAACGACGGCGACCGCTTCACCTCTTCGTGGTGGCTGCTGACGCCGCCCGTGCGTCCGGAGTCCAGCGAATAAACGGCCTCGCCGGATGCAAGGGAACCACGGGTGAGCGTAGTGGGCGTCGTGAATCCGGTGGCTACGAGCCAGTAGTCGTTGCCGGCGCCGGACTCGTCTTCGTCGTCCACCGCGTAGGCGTTGACATCGTGAAGTGGCGGGCAGGCGTCCAGGACGCTCGAGGCCCAGCTCCCGGTGGAGTCCAGCCGGGAAGGGTCGAGCACCCTGATCTCCGAGGAGACGTCGTGGAGCAGGTTCAGCAGGAGGTAGTCACGGGTCCAGCTCCAGGACTGCAGCGAGGTGTGTTCATCCGGGGTGAAGAGCACCAGAACTTCGCGGGCACCCGAAAGCCACGCTTCCAGGTCCGCGGCCAGGAGGGAGCCTGCGGGGTACTGGGTACCGTCCACCGTCCAGTCCTGCTGTGGCCGGAACATCAGCCATTCCCGGTGAGCGCTGATGTTCACGTCCGTAGGAACATCAATGGGCAGCCAGGAACCGTCGCGGCCCAGCCACGTGCTTCGGTTGTAGAAGTCGATGTAGTCCACCGCGAAAGTACGCTCGTAGCCCGGGGTGGAATCGTGGGCCACCATGGCGAGCATGTGGTCCTCGGGGATCTCGAAGACCTGCTCAGCGGAGGCCAGCGACTCTCCCCTCCGGAGCTTCACGGCGGTCCGGGCGTAGGAGGATGACGTTGCCGGCAGGCCATCAGCGGTGGTGGAGACAAGCAGGGTATCGGAATCGAGCCAGCTCACATTGCCCTTGGCCGTGGGCACGTCGAAGCCACCGGACGCCGGGTCCACGAAGGCGCGGGTCTCGACGTCGAATTCTCGGTAGCGGTTTGCATCGCCACCGTCAGGGGAGAGCGAGACCATCGCGAGCCGGTACTCCGAACCGTCGGCCGGACGCAGGAATCCGGCTCCGTGGAAGACCCATTCCACGCCCTCGGCTGCAGCCAGCGCATCAACATCGAGCAATACATCCCATTCGGGTGCCTCGGTGAGGTAGCTTTCCCAGGTGGTGCGGCGCCAGAGGCCTTTGGGGTGCTCGCGGTCCTTCCAGAAGTTGTAGTAGAAGTCGCCGCGTTTGTTGACCATGGCAATGCGGTCGGTCGAGTCGAGGACTTCGAGGATTCCGGCCTGGACCTTGGCGTATTCTGCGTCTTCCAGCAGGTCCTCGGTGCGGGCGTTCTGCTCCCGGACCCAGGCGAGCTGTTCTTCACCGTGGATGTCCTCCAACCAAACGTTCTCGTCCGTTGGCTCCGGTGCCACTTCGGCCGCGTGACGGGGTCCGGAGGCGGTGGGGGATTCGGGGAAGGGCGTCTGATCAGCTTCTGTGGTGGTCATCGCCCCATCCAAGCAACACTTTTCAAGGGGAAGCAAGTCACGCGGACGTTAGGCTTGAGCGTGGCTAAATCGCAAATCATCCGAGTCGCCCTCGTGGGTGCCGGTCCCCGGGGTACCAGCGTCCTCGAGCGCCTGCTTGCGAACAAGGCCGCTGCCACGGACGGCACGATTGTGACCGCGAAGCTGCAGATCCACGTCATTGATCCGTACCCGGCGGGGTCAGGGCATGTCTGGCAACCGGATCAGTCCCGGTTGTACCTGATGAACACCCAGTCGTTCTACCCCACGCTCATACCCGAGGATCCGGAACTCGCCCCGCCACTGGCCGGCGGCTCGTTCGACGAATGGCGGGTGGCCCGACGTCGTGATGGCCAGGGCCTGAACCCGGCCGAAAAGGCGGAGCTGTCCACACTTGAGTCGGACAACTTTCCCAGCCGGGCCATCTATGGGCGGTACTTGCGGCAGACTTTGGCGGAGCTGCTCCAGCGGCTGCCCGACGGCGTGGATGTCACCTTCCATGAAACGTCCGCCGTGGCGGCGCGCCCGGTCGAGGGGGACCGGTTCAGCGTCGAACTGGCCGACGGCGAAACCCTCACCGTTGATTCCGTGGTTCTCGCACTGGGACATATCGAGGCCCGCCTCAATCCCGAACAGCGGTCCTTCCAGGCCGCCGCGGACGAACACGGTCTGCTCTATTTCCCGCCGGCACCGCCCGCGGATGTGGACTGGCAGCGCGTGCCGGACAACGAGCCCGTCCTGGTCCGGGGCATGGGCTTGAACTTCTTCGACGTGATGGGCCAACTGACGGAGGGCCGCGGCGGCAAATTCGTGGAGGCCGTGGCTCCGGGCGCGGGAACGCTCGAGTATCGTCCTTCCGGCCGCGAACCCAGGATCATCGCGGCCTCGCGTCGGGGCACGCCCTATCGGGCCAAGGCCGGACTTCCCGGGTACTACGCCACGAGCATCACCCTCAAGTACCTGACCGAGGCCGCCGTGGACCGTTTCAGGGCAGCGGGGATACAGCCCGGATTCGACCATGACCTCTGGCCGCTCCTGCATCGTGACGCGCTGTGGGCCTACTACGTAACTTTGGCGAAATCACAACCGGCCGCGATCCGTGATGCGGCACAGTTCCTCGCGGACCTCGAAGACGCCCTGCAACCCCACGCCCACGCTACCGGCAATTGGGAAAGCGAAGTCGGCGCGTTGGTGGAGAAGCACGTAGTAGCTTCGCGCCGGCTGAACCTGAGGGGGCTCTCGGCCCCCCTGGCCGGGAGGTCGTTCGCCTCGCGACGGGAACTGGACAAGGCCGTCACCGACTACCTCGACGACGATGCCAGGCGATCGGCACTGGGCGAATCGGACCCCGTGAAAATGGCCATTGGAGCGCTGCATACCGGCAGGGCAATCCTCAAGACGGTCGTGGCAGATGGTGGCATCACGGACGAATCTTGGGTGGCCGAGCTGCGGGGGTGGTTCGAGGCCTTCGTCGAGGGGCTGGCGAGCGGACCTCCGGCCCTGCGTTCGGAACAGTTGGCGGCTCTGGCGCGTGCCGGCGTCGTGAGTTTCGTGGGACCCGACCCGAAGTTCAGCGTGGACCGTAACGCCGAAGTCTTCCGGGCGTTTTCGCCGTGGGTGCGCGATGCTCCTGTCCAGGCACGGACACTGATCGAGGCGATGTCGCCGGCCAACAGGGTGGGCATCAACATCTCACCGCTTTTGGAACAGCTGATGGCGGACGGGCTGGTCCGCACCAAGATCATGATGAGCGTCGAAGGGACCCCGGTGCAGACCACGGGCCTGGACGTTGAACCGCATCCTTACCGTCCGGTGGCGGCCAACGGTTCGGTGACCAAGGGGATGTACCTCTTGGGCCTGCAGCTCTCGGCGACGCAGTGGGGGACCGCCATTGCTGCGGAGGCACGGCCAGCAACGGGCCGGGCTTACACAAGCGGCCAACGGACGCTCCGCGACGCGGATGAGATCGCCCGCAGCATCCTTGGTCTTTGAATCCGCGCCCTGAGCTGGGCGGCTTGCGAACCAGCCATGCCTTCGCTACTGTGTGAGCTGCATCACCGGCGAGGTGGTGCGCGCTTTTGATCCGTGGCGGGAGAGTCCTGCCGGTACATCCCGTCAGGCGCCGTAGGAGCAAACCCTCCCCAGGAATCTCTCAGGCACCCTGTACCGCCGCGGCGAGGCAACTCTGGAAAGCAGTCCGGGCTACCGGGCTCACCGAAGGTGCAAGCGTTCCTGCGCGCAGGAACGCGGAAACTCTCAGGTCAATGACAGAGCGGGGAGGAACCCGAATCATCGTGGCATCCAAGTGTGCCGCCTGAACAATGGAGTTCCTTATGACGATTCAGCGCCCGCCATCGGACATCAGTCACACGCAAGAACCCCACCTCGAACGCCAACTCAGCAACCGCCATATCCAGCTCATCGCGATCGGCGGTGCCATTGGAACCGGCCTTTTCATGGGCTCGGGCAAGACCATTTCAGCGGCCGGACCGTCCGTCATCTTCGTCTACATGATCATCGGCTTCATGCTGTTCTTCGTCATGCGGGCCATGGGCGAACTGTTGCTGAGCAACCTCAACTACAAGTCCTTCAGCGACTTTGCCGCGGATCTCCTGGGCCCGTGGGCCGGGTTTTTCACCGGTTGGACGTACTGGTTCTGCTGGGTGATCACCGGCATCGCGGACGTCATCGCGATCGCGGGCTACTCACAGGAACTCTGGCCCGGCCTGCCCCTCTGGATCCCGGGACTCGTCACCATCGGCATCCTCCTGCTGCTCAACCTGGCCACCGTGAAGGCCTTTGGCGAGACCGAGTTCTGGTTTGCCCTCATCAAGATCGTGGCCATTGCGGCGCTCATCATCGTGGGCCTTTTCATGATCTTCACGGGGTTCCAGTCCGACGCCGGGCCGGCAGGCTTCAGCAACCTCTGGAGCCACGGCGGCTTCTTCCCCAACGAATTCATGGGCTTCGTAGCCGGCTTCCAGATCGCCGTCTTCGCGTTCGTGGGCATCGAGCTCGTGGGGACCACTGCTGCCGAGGCCAAGGATCCGGAGAAGAACCTGCCCAAGGCCATCAACTCCATCCCCATCCGCGTGCTGCTCTTCTACGTGGGCGCCCTGATCATCCTCATGTCCGTCACGCCTTGGACGCAATTCGCCGCCGGTCACAGCCCCTTCATCGCAATGTTCTCGCTGGCCGGCCTCGGTGCCGCCGCGACGATCGTGAACCTGGTGGTGCTGAGCTCCGCGATGTCCTCTGCCAACTCCGGCATCTACTCCACTTCGCGCATGGTTTACGGCCTGGCCCAGGAAGGTGACGCGCCGGCGGTCTTTAGCGCGCTGTCCGGGCGCAAAGTACCCCGAAACGCCCTGTTCCTTTCCTGCGTGCTGTTGCTGTCCGGCGTCGTTCTCATGTACGCCGGGCAGGACGTGGGCAAGGCCTTCGACATGGTCACCACCGTCTCGGCCGTCTGCTTCGTGTTCGTCTGGTCGATCATCCTGGCCAGCTACCTGGCATTCCGGAAACGCCGGCCGCACCTGCACGATTCTTCCGCTTTCAAGATGCCCGGCGGCGTGGTGATGGTGTGGGTGGTCTTCGCCTTCTTCGCTTTCATTCTCTGGGCCCTGACCACCCAGCCGGACACGCTCATGGCGTTGCTCGTGACTCCCTTGTGGTTCCTGGCGCTTGGGGTTGCCTGGGTGGTTCTCCGCAAACGTCCCACCCACCTGGCCCGCTACGAGCACTTCAAGGCTGAGCTGGAAAAGGATGCCGAGAGGGCCTTGGAACCGGCCCGCAACTAGTGCACAAGCAAAGGAGCCCCTCACCGGCGTGAGGGGCTCCTTTGCTGCTACCGGGGGACGCTTAGCCCTTCAGGCACTTTTGGTACTCCAGCCACGCAATTGCGTAGCGGAGCCAGCCCACGAAGTCGTACCACTTGGACGGTTTGACCGGGGCGGTGCACTGTGGCGGGTTAGGACCGTTTGAAGCCACCTTCACCAGCACCTTGACCGTGGTTCCGCTTTCGACGGCGGTCAGCACCACAGCACCGGTTCCTGCTGCTGCCGCCGCGGGAACCTTGGTGTTGACGCTCGCGGCACCGGAGTTCACCGGGACATCTCCGAGGGCCGTGGTGGTGCCCTTGGCATCCGTGAACACGGCCTTGAGGGTCTTGTTGGCCGGGCTGCCGATGGAGGTCAGGTCCAGCTTGGAGACGGCCAGGGTGATCGGGTCGCCTGCCTTGACGTCGGCGGCAGTTGTGTTGGCAACAGCGACCGAGCGGCGCGCGAAGTCCGGGGAGACCGGCTTGTGGTCCTGCAGGTACTTGATCCAGGCATCCCGGTCTACCAGGCCGGTGTCCTTCGTGTTGCTGCCTTCCTTGAACACCCGGAAGTTGTCGCCGCCGGTGGCAAGGAAGCTGAACGTCCCGATCCGGTATTGCTTGGCAGGATCGATGACGGCGCCGTTGACCCAGATGCCGGTGACGCGGTCACCTGCGGCGCGGGCGGCGTCGTAGGTGTAGTTGACGTTCTTGGATAGCCCCAACTGCTGGTACGGGCGGCTGGGCACCGTGCCGTCCGGGTTGGTCTGCCACTGCTGCTCCAGGAGGGTCTTGAACTGCGCACCCGTCAGCGAGGTGGTCCACAGATTGTTCACGAACGGCAGGACGGCATTCGCCTCGGCGTAGGTGATGGTTCCGTCCGGCGCGTAGTACAGCTCGTTGCGCAGGCCACCCGGATTTACGACGCCGATTTCCGCCGCACCCAGTTCGGGCGCCTTGAGGGTGTCCACCAGGGAGTCCGCCACGAGGTTGCCCAGTGTCGATTCGCTTGCGCGATCGTCGCGCTTGGGGGCACCGCCGGCAGGGTCCGGGGTGAAGGCGGTGGTGATATCAGCTGTTACTGCGCCCACCGGCTGGTTGCCGATGTCCGCTGCGTTGGCCAAAGCCTTGTCCACGATGGTCTTTACCGCGGCCACCCGGGGGTAGGCCGCGACGAGGCTTTCGGCCGTTTCAGTAGTGCGGTCCACGATCGATGCCTTGTACGCCGTAACCGACTTGGATGCGGTGTCCACCGTCAGGGTCACGCTGCCCACGTTCTCGCCGTAGTTCCCCGTCTGCACGATCGGACGGGTCTTGCCCGTCGGCTGGCCGTTGCTGTCCAGGACGGGTGCGTCCCAGGCGTACTCCTTGTGGGTGTGCCCGGTGAAGATCGCGGCGACGTCAGGGCTCGTTTCCTTCACGAGCCTTGCGAAGGGTCCGCCAGCGGCAACCTCCTGCTCCAAAGTGGCGCCTTCAGGCGTTCCGGAAGCGGCGCCGTCGTGGTCCTCCACGATGATCAGGTCGGCTGCGTTATCAGCCTTGATCTTGGCGGCGACGCGGTTGATGGCTTCCACCGGGTCACCGAATTCCAGATCAGCGATGCCTGCTGGGGTCACCAGGGTTGGCACCTCCTGGGTGACCGTGCCGATCACGGCGACCCGCATGCCGTTCATGTCCAGGACCTTGTACTCCGGCAGGACCGGGGTAGTGGTGCCCTTCTGGTAGACGTTGGCGCCCAAGTAGGGGAACTTGGCGTTGTTGCCGCCGGCGATGACGCGGTCTCGCAAGTCCGCCCAACCGCCGTCGAACTCGTGGTTTCCCACGGCGGAAGCCTGGAGTTCCAAGGCGTTCAGCACGTCGATGGTGGGCTGGTCCTTGGCAACCGAGGAGGCAAAGAGCGAGGCGCCGATGTTGTCGCCGGCCGAGATGAAGGCCGTGGCGCCCGGTGCCGCCGCCGCGCGGAGCTTCTCCACCGTTCCGGCGAAGAGCACGGTGTTGGAGTCGATGCGACCGTGGAAATCGTTGATGCCCAGGAACTGCAGGTCAACGGTTGCCGGTGCATCTGGAGCCAGGTTGAGGCCCACCACCACGGGATCGTGGTCACTGGCCCGGAACTCGTCCGCGGCATAGTAGTTGGTCACATTGTTGTTATAGCGGCTGTACTCCAGCGCAACGGACTCCACCGAGTTGATGTTCCAGATGTCCGTTCCGGTGACTTTCTTCGCAGCCGAGGGCGAAGCAAGGATGTGGTCCAGGGAACCAACCATTCCACCGAAGAGGTAAGAGTGCTTGCCGGTGCCGACCTCAAGGTCTGCGTACCCTGCGCCCGTGAGGACGTTGATCGGGTCCTCCTTGGCGTACGCGTTGAAATCGCCGATCAGGAAGACCTTGTCCGTTCCCTTGCTGCCCTGCAACTCCTTCGAGAAGGCGAGCAGCGATTCGGCCTGCTTGGTGCGGGCCACGTTGGACGCGCCCTGGCCCTTGTCCGTGTCATCCGGCGTGGCGGCCGAGCCCTTGGACTTGAAGTGGTTCACGATGGCGATGAACTTCTTGTCATCGGTGGCGCCCACCGGCTTGAAGACCTGTGCCAAGGGCTTGCGGGCGCTGGCGAATGCCACGGTGTCGTTGTGGATGATGGATTCTCCCACGGGCTCAGCCGTTGCCTTCTTGAAGATGAACGCCGTACGGATCATGTCCTCGTCGCCCAGCGGGGGAGCGTTCGCAGGCGTACGTACGTAGTCCCACACGCCTGGCGTCTTGACGTTGAGTGCGTCCACCAGCTTGGACAGCGCGTCATCACGGTTCTTGCCGAACTGAGCCGAGTTCTCGATCTCTTCGAGGGACACGACGTCCGCCCCGGACTTGGTGATGGCAGCAACGATCTTGGCCTGCTGGCGTTCGAAGTTCTCCGCGTTGGCGGCACCGCGGGCATTGCAGCCGTCCTTGACGGTGATCGGGTTGCCGTCCCGGTCCGTGTAGAAGACGCAACCGCTGAGCTGGTCACCGGTGGTGGGGAAGTAGTTCAGGACGTTGAACGATGCCAGCTTGAGGGAGCCCCCAACATCAGCCGGGCCCTCCGGACGGGTGGCGGTGAACGTCGCCGGCTGGACGGAGTCGGCATTGGCCGGAGTGAGGGCGGACAACGGCTGGAACTTCCAAGAGTTGTTGCCGTAGCCCAGGATCACGTCGGTCTTGAACTTCGCGGGCGAGCCCACGCGGACAGGATCGTTGGTGGTCAGGTACGGCAGTTGCTGGGCCTTGGTGGTGGCGTCCTTGAGGAAGTTCGTGGAGGCGCCGTCGTCGAGCTTGATGCCACGGAGCGCATTGTCAGCCACAACCGCCGCGTATTCGGGCGAACCGTAGGCGGCTACCGCCGTCGGCTGTACCAAAGGCGAGGTGCCTGCAGCCAGGCCGATTTCGCCGTACTGGTTCAGGGAGTAGTTGTCCGTCACCGTGAAATCGCCTTGCGGGGCAACGAGCATGCCCTCCAGGCTTTCGCGGGCTGCCTCGTTAGCGGGAAGGGAGAACGGGGTCGACTTGACCTCCGGTGCAGCCTCGGTGAGCTTTTTCAGGCCCGCCGCGTCCACGGTGATCTGCGTTTGGTTCGCGAATTCGCTCACGACGCCGGTCACCTCCAGGTAGTCGCCCGGCTGGACGGAACCCGTCGTGGTGGGGGAGTAGACGAACACAGCGTCCGACGCCGTCCTGGCCGCCCCGCCGTTGTCCCCTCCGGTTCCCGGGGTCTGGACGTAGTAGCCGTTGAAGCCACCCGTGGCATAGACCGCGGTCACCTTGCCGCGCGTGGTCACGGTGCTTCCGACGAACGGGCTGGCCGCGCCGGTGCCCTGGATCTCGGCGATGGTCTTGGTGCCGGGTTCCGGTTGTGGGTCCGGCGGCGTCCCGGTTCCGCCTGAAGGGGTAGGCGTGATGGACGCGCTGAGGCTGAAGTCGGCAGCGTTGGAGTCAGTGTCCGCTCCATTGGTGCGGTTGAGGCTGCGGACGTCCGTGTTGCTTGACGGTGCTGCTGCGGCGGCCGTTTCAAAAGTGTTGGAACTGCCATAGCCAAGCAGGTCGGCAATCACCGCATTGTTTGTCACGGAGCCGGCAGGGAGCTGCGAGATTGCGGTGGCTTGCTTGGCAAGGATCAGCGTCCCGGCCGTGCCGCCGGGGTTCAGGGTGCCGGTGGCCTGGACATCCGGGGCAGGAAGTGCCGGGGCCGTGGAGGTGCCGCTGTTCGTTGCGCCCTGGACCAGGTAGTAGCCCTTGGCGGGGATGCTGCCGGTCAGGGCAGTAATTCCCGTGGGGGCAGCAGTTCCCGTTGCCGACCGGTACTGCAGAGACCAGCCCGCCAGGCTGACCGGCGCGTCCGAGGAGTTATACAGCTCAACGAACTTGTTCTTGAATGCGGCGCCGCTGCTGCCTCCACTCAAGTAGGCCTCATTGATGACCACAGGTGATGCGCCGGGGTCAGGTTCATTTGCTGCTACGGCGGGGACAGCCGCCAACGGGGCCGCTGTGAGCCCCGCAGACAGGACTGTGCCTGCCAAGAGTTTCCAGTGCTTATGGTGCATCCGCATTAACTTTCATCAGGGGAGCCCTGTGGGACTCTGGGGATGACGCCCGCTGTCTTGTGACGTGGGCGATGTGCCGGAAGTTACTCCCGGGTAAAGCTGCCTCGGACATAGCTGAACACGAACGGATGAATGTGGAGTGGCGTCCCGATGGCCGAAGGGTTGCCCTTGGCCATCGGCACTTCACTACTTGGCGGAGCCCTTGAGGGAACCCTTGGTGGCAGCGCCGGAAGCGCCGCCGATGAGGCAGACGATTTCGCGATCGTTCTGCTTCCACGTCTGGCTGGTGGGGTAAAGGTAGGTCAGTTCGAGGGTGGACTCGTTGTAATCCACGCCCACGAAAGTGGCGAACTCCGTGGCGCAATATTCCTCGGACTGCGACTCAACCTCGGACTGGCCAGGGTAGGAGTCGGCCACGAGCTTCTTCGCGGCGTAGGCCTCAAGATCGTGGCTTTGCTCGCAAGGAATGATGGAGACATCCCGGATTTCGTTGCCCGATGGCTCCGCCATGCAGTCGCCAACCTTTACTTGGAAGGCGTCCGCGACGGATGTCTCGGTGGGCCGGCCCGACTCGTCCCGTTTGGCGTCGCCGCTGCTGATCAGCGAACAACCGGCAAGAGCGAATGAGGCCGCACCGAGTACGGCGGCGGCCTTGATGGATCGTGAAAGGTGAAGCACTTCGGGTCCTCGTTCCCCATTAGGACCACAGATGGTTTGCGGACGACGTCCGGACTGCGGCCCAACGATTGAGGGACCGGTCAATAAGCCCATGGCCGATCGATCCCCCAGGATCGGCCATGGGCAGGCAATGCCGGCCAACCTTGGGTAGGGGATGGCCGGTACTGCCCGAAAGCCACTAGTCTAAGCGTTCGCAGTGCGCTCCTGGATCACCTTGAACACCGCGCCTGTGGGATCAGTCAACGTGGCCAACCGCCCAAAGGGAGTGTCCTCGGAGGCCTGGGTCACCGTGGCACCCAGGGACAGAGCCTTCTCCACGGTTGCGTCTGTGTCCGCCACGGTGAAATAGACGCTCCACATGGATGGAACCTGCTCAGGCAGGAAGCCGGAAGCGTCCATGATTCCGGCCTTGGCGTCGTTCCCGGAACCCAGGGTGGTGTACCGGAACTCGGGGGTATCGCTCATGACCTCCGTTTCCCAGCCGAAGACGTTCCGGTAGAAGGACACTGCGGAGTCGTAGTCCTTGGAAAGAAGCTCGTGCCAAGCCGGCGAACCCGCCTCGGCTGCCACCTCGAAGCCTTTCATTTCCCCGAACTGCCAGGCACCGATCGAGGCGCCGGAAGAATCGCCGTACATGGCCATCACGCCCTGCTCGGGGACCTCCATGGGTTCCATGTAGACCTGCCCGTCGTTGGCTGCTGCAGCTTCGGTGGTGGCGTTGATGTCATCGGTGCGCAGGTAGGTGGACCAGAGGTCCGGCATGCCGGCCATGTCTTCCTGCTTCTGCATAATGCCGGCTACGAGCTTTCCGTCCTTGGAAGCTGTGATGTAGCCGCCGTACTTCTCCTCGTCTCCAGTCTCATACGTCCACCCAAAGAGAGCGTTGTAGAAGGACTTTGCCTTCTCTGTATCGGACGTCATCAGGTCGATCCAACACGGCGAACCGGCAGTGATTTCGGGCTTGGGCATGTGTACAGCTCCTGTTGTCAGGCCGCGGCAGACTCCGCGGCTGATGGTCTAGTGGTGGAGACAGGATGAACACTATGCGGGGGCTCTGACAGTTTTCAACGATCTTCTGGATGTCGGTTCTCAGATCTGGTGCGGAAGGCTGGAATCAGCGGCCAGACGTCTCGGTTCTGAAACACAGAGGGCCTCCGAGCAAGGCACGCAGGCGTTTGAACTGATCCAGGGAAGCGAGCCGAGACGCTAATGGGAACGGTGCTAAACATGGAGCCTCTCGCCTCTCGGCGGGACGGAAGAGCCTCAGTTGAATCCGTAGGAACCCACCGGGCTTTGCGACCAATATGCAGCCACGCTGCCGGGGTGGACCTGAGTGATCCGGGGCAACCGTCGCGGGCTCAGACCAGCGCTTTTTACTCTGAAGTGTCGCTGGATGCAGCCAAAGGTGTCGGTCAGCCTGCGCTATCGGCGAAGGGGTCGGACACCATCCACCAGCAGATCTCGGGATATTACAATTAGTTCTGCTTCATGCGACCAGAACAGGATCTGAAGGCGCCACGCTGTTGAAGCCTCATCGAACGAGGCAGTTACCTCAGTCACTTCAGCGTATGACCACGGACCCGGAATCTTGTTAGAAAACCGCATTTCGAGAGTGTCGTGACAGCGAATCGTATGTCTATCAGCGATTCCTGCATCGAGAGTTCGAATCTCGAATTGACAGGTCTGAGTGGCGGGCTCGAACGAGAAACTGCTCAAGGTGCCACCCCACAGAGAATCTATGGATAATTTCATCAGGCTTCTTGTTTCTTTCCGGTACTTTTGGCAATATCAATCAATGAACTGAGCAGCTATAACATGTGTATTAGTCCCTCTGTGCGGCGAGAGCTTCTCGCAAGCTGTGTCAGCGGACTTTCTGGGAAATTACTCTGAAAACAGTGTGCCGGGCCCCGCTTTCGACGTAGACATGGGTGTTGACTCTTACTCGGGCAGCCAAGACATCGATGATGCCTGCGTTAAAGTGACTAGCATTGGCATTAGGCTTACAACAGATTCTCTCAGTGTCTGTTGCGAACAGGCCGGTTTACGTTCAGTTTCATCATTTTGTGGAGTGGTGACGTAGATCTGAGGTTTTCAGGCGTCCCAGTCTTCTCCGCGCAGGACGGCTCGACCCACTTCCAGTGCCTCGGATGTCGGAATGAACTGGACAATATCGAGATAACCGACTCGGTCCCTACCTTTCCACCATGCGTCTTCTATGCGACGCACTGCCTCCCATGGATCAATGTTCCACGAAGTGTTGTACGTCGTCGGTATCATCCATTCACGCATGATGCGCTCGACAATGACGCCCAATGCCATGGAGCGGGCTGTCGTAGGATCTATCTCACCGGTTCGTGTCATGACGAGCGAATGGATTTCCCCGTCAGAGACCCAGTCCTCCGTGCTACGAGCGAAAATATCCTCGAATATTGTTCGCTGACTGATTGTTGTCTTCATGACACTTCCTAATACCAAATACCTAAGCGTTCACTTTTGAATATCAAACTTTTGCTGCCCCTGACCCGGGAACGTTACTTCAAGAGTAGGGTCATCGCTGGAAGAGCCGGAGCGCCACTGTCCCCAGGTATCATCTGGCAGACGATAGGGCGTGACGGTATATCCGTCCCCGCCGGTAAACGGTCTTCCCACGGTGGCGACTCGAGTCCAATCCCGGAAAGGATACGAGTCGTTCAGTGTCTTGATGATGCCGGCGTAATTCGACCTCCGGATTCACGCTGGGCGATTCCGGAACTTGGCGCCCTCAGATTCGATGTAGATACGCCAGCGGGTCATTATTCCGTTAACTCCAAGGGGGACCTCACCAAGTGGGGGAGGCAAGTAGCGAATTAACCCAGACCAGCTTTCCGGATATCCAAAGCCTGACCACAACATTTCAACAACAACGAACAGATCAATAAACTCAGACTGATGTTCATGGATCCAGGCCAATGTTAAGTACTGCCACACGAGAGAGTCGTCATTTTTGGGGGCCCGTCGTCGACGGATAGCACCGATAAGATCAGGTACTCTGTCCAAATTGTTTGACAAAAGAAGTGCCAGCGCCTCTTCTTCGCTCTCAAGGATTCGACCCGCCTGATACCATTCCAGAGCGAGGGCAACGGCTGCACCGCTGTTGATCCAACCGCGGTGGTAACCCATGACTAGTTCCTCCGGAGTCAGTGTCACTCGCGGAGCTATGAAATCCCATGGAATCAAAAATTCAACCTGCTCCTCATTCATGGTTAGTTAGGGGTTCCGCTGATGCCACCATTGCGGATAAACGTTTGATGAGGAGCCATGCAAGGTCCCTAATGCAGTCGGCAAATGCGGCCCAGTTCCATCCGAAGTATTCGGGAAATGAAGAGATGCCGGAGAATCCGTAGAAGAGATCATCCAAGGTCTTCATTCTTGAGGCGTCCAATTGGGCGAGGTGTATATTCTTGTTGTCTGTCGGTGTGAGAATTCGGTTCAACTCAGCTTGGGTAGCCCATGGATCCAAGGTGGAGATACCGGGAATATCGGCGAAGCTCGTCATGTTGTCCTCCAATTTTGCAAACCGTCAGGTACCTTGGCTGTACCGGCCCGAATTTCGTGTTCGGATAGTCGATACCTGATGCAATCCGCGTGATTCAGGTCGTTTACATCCGTTGAGTTCCCTTTCGAGAGTCGAGGAGTATTGCATCCGATAACTCGTCTCGTATTTGAACTATGTCTTTCGTGCAAAAGAAGTCGATAGGAGCGGCGGTAACCTCTGGGCTTATGTTTGTGGTTACATGGGCAAAAGGCTCACCGATGTCATATCCCCAGGCGATATTGAAAACGGTGTACACGGTTCCGTTTTCGACGTAGACACGGGTGGCCACGCCTCCTCGGGCTGCCAGGAGATTGATGATGTCCGCGTCCAAGGGACTAGCCACACCATGGGACATAGCAACGAAGTATCTTGTTGTGCGGCACGACTCACTCCTTGCGACGGAAGATTCACTATGTCCAGATGCTCATTACTGGCGACTTTCTGCTCCCATCGGAGGAGAAACAGACTAAGTTGCACGCCCGCCGGCGGAACTCTTTGTGGAGCAAAGTGTGAAGAAAGGGAAGGTGGAGTCTCACCCGGACCAAGAGGGCGCATCTGTGAGTTGGACTCCTGAGAGTCCGGAGCTTCAGGCGCCAGTTTGGGTAAGAAGGCCCGAGAATAGGCAGTAAGGAATCTTGCTCCGAACACAAAGACTGGTTCACTGCTCAAGACCTTCTAGGGAACGAATCAGTTCGAGTGCTTCAGAAGTGCTGACATGTCCGTCAATGGCATCTCCTATTTCGTCCAATCTGGCGATAGCTTCGACGATAACTTCTTCGCCGTCCGCTTCATACTCGATAGCAAGAGGTCGAACCGGCTCGCCTCCAGCCGCTCGAATGTAGCCGCGTCGGACAAAAGAGGCCCATGACTGCACAGCCTCAGGGGGAAAGTCCCCTAAGATCAAGCCATTTAGAACGGAAATTACGGCGGTTCAAGAAAGAACTATCGGCTCTTCGAGATTAGCCAATGCATCGCGGAACGCTACATGCTCCAGTCGCGCTAGGACGTCCAATGAGAATGGGTTCCCGCTAATGACCTGAGCCATTGCCCTTTGAACGTGTTTCTCAAAGCTAGCAGCCATCGCCGACCCATTTCCTTTCGAGGCTAGTCTCCGATGCTTTCTTCCTGGACTGGCGCATTCTACTTCTCGACGGAATTCATCGAAGCTGTTGCGGGATTCACCCGTGTTGGCAAATTTTGACTCGCGCACCACCCCGGTAAAAGGCCATTCTGAGGACATGTTAAGCTCCGCTCCCTCTTCTGCGAAAGCGTTCAATGAAGGACGTTCGTTGGTTCTCCTCAAGCGGTGTCTTAAAGTCGGGCTCCGTGAAATTGGCCAGCGCATTCTCAACGGAAACGAATTCCACGCCAGCTGATGTCCATGCACCGTCTCTATGCTGGGACAGAACCAGCGCTATATCCCATGACCGCTCAGCCCAGACTGCCCATCTTCCGGAACTACCAACCAGGGCCGCGACATTCGCGGTGTAGGCAACGGATCCAGTCGGATCCCCGATCGGCTCGAAGCTGACCGCGTCCCAGTACCTGCCACCTATTGACTTCGCTGGCAACACAAATGCCGGGTAGGAGCCATAGTTCTCGCGGTAGTAGTGGGGGTCCGGTTCCATGGCGGCAAAGCTCACAGTAGTGTCATCATGGGCCGCAGCGAGCGCTTGGAGAACGGGCTCGAAGGAACCTTCGATGGCGTGGCTGTACTGACAGATGTCCACGATCCCTGTCGGGGCTCTGAAAGGCCAGAGCGGAAGGCGGTGCTCTACATGTACGACTTTGTTCAAGTTGTCGAGGATTCGCTTAAAAGACGCGACATCCGTGGGATAGAAATCTGCGGCTGTCATGGCGTGTACCCCAATCGGATCTCCAGTGTCTTTCCCGTGGCTCCCGCGGGAGTGAAGTCCGCCGTCCAGCCCGCGTAGCCGCTGGAGTTTTTGTTTCGGAGGATGTACTTGGCGCCGGCCCTCTCAAGGATTTGGACTTGTCCATCCTTCGAAATTCGCGACGTCCAGCCACCTCGCACCAGTGTATCGGCGAACTCAACATGGGAGGTGCTCGTACCCACGTTTCGGATTGAGCCTTTCCTAGTTAGGTCGACGTAGCTGCGTGCACTGCCGGGCCACGCTCCGGCACCCTCTGTCGCTTCGATGGTCGAAGCTCCTTGGAGTGATGCTCCAGCGCTGCCTAGCCCTCCGGCGATGCCCAGCACAACCAGCGGCCGGACCTTGTCAGCGAACGCCTGGTTGCCGTGGACGAGGTCCTGCGCCCATTGCGGCTTGGTTTGGAGGTTGGCCTCCGCAAGTTCGTTGCCACAGGCTTCGTTGATGGCCAGCTGCTCCGGGCTCATGCCGACCTTCACGTTTCCAGCGCAATTCAGGGCAGTATGTGTGGCGCTGATCTGGGGTGCGCTGGCACGTGCAGGTGTATAGACAGTGGCCTGCTGGATGACGCGATTGAAGTAGGAGTTACCGGTGGGTGGCGTGTAGTCCGGCTGCCGGATTGAATCCGGCGGCAGAGGCGGGATTGGCAGCAACGCTGGCGTGCTGTCAGGGATTGGTTCCCAGCTTTGGGACGCCGGCAGGTAGTCGTAGGAGGTTCCGTCGATGACCCTGACAGGGTCGTATCCGAGGTTGTCGATCAGGGTTGTGGGGTTGTTGAGGGTGTAGGCGTACCCGTTGTGGGTTTGGGGTGCGTTGAGGAGACCGCGCCATTCGTCCTGCCCTGTCCAGGCCCCGGTGGACGGTTCGAGGGTGCGGGCGTGGAATTGGTAGGTGCCGTGGGTTGCGTTGGTGGGTTGTCCCGTGTAATTGAGGTCGGAGTCCCAGCCGGTGGTGCCGTATTCCTGGACACCGAAGTCTGAAAACTCCGACAGTTCGGTGATGGCCCCACTACCGGCGGCGTTGGTGGTTTGGGCGATGGTCGAGCCGAGCCGGTCCAGCAATTCCCAGCGGTCTTGAATCGTGGTGGTCCCGGTTTGCAGGGCGACGTGCCCTACGTTGTCCGGGATCAGGTTCGCTGTTCCGTGGTTGTCGGTGTTCTGGACGGGGGTAGACCCGTTGAACGCCGTCGACGTTTCGTGGGTCCCGTAGGCGGTTTTGTCAGAGCTGGTGAGGTTCCTCCCGAGTCCGTCGTACTTGTAGGCGCTCTCGATCCCCGGACGGGTGATGGATTGGACTCGGTTGTCGGGGGTGTAGTCATAGGCGGTGGTGGGTCCGCCGGCGACGGCGGCTTTGGTGCGGTTCCCGTTCGCGTCGTATGCGAACGCAGTCACAGCAGCACCAGGTGCCCCTGTGCCAGACCCGGTGCGGGTTTCACTGGTGAGATGGTCGGTGTTATCGAATACCGCGGTCACGTCCAAGGGATCGCTGGCCGTGGTGGTTGCGGGGTTGTCGTTCGTGGTCCAGCCGGTCCGGTTCCCGTTCCGGTCGAAGTTGTAGGTGTTCTTCAGTCCGGTGCTCGAGGTGGAGCCGACGAGTCGGTTGAGGGGGTCGTACTTGTAGTCGCGAGTGTCCGTGACCGGGGTAGCCGACGTCGGGGTGGTTCCGTTGGTTCGGGTCCGAGAGGCCGCGTTGCCGTTCTTGTCATAGGCGTAGCTCAGGGTCAGGGATTCGCCCGGTGCAATGCCCGCGGCCGGCGTGGGTAGGGTGCGGCGGGCCAGGTAGTCCGCCGTTTTCACACAGTTCGTTCCAGTTGCGCCGTTCTCCGGCAGAGCCCGGTTGGCCAGGTAGTTGGCCACGGTGGTGCAGGCTTTCGGTTCTTTTGAGACGGGTTTGGTTCCGGGTACCACGCCAGGCCCCGCAACAGAGCCTGCGGCCGAAGCAGCTGTAGCTGGCTCGGGTTTCGTGGTGGCGTGCGTGATGGACTTGGTGCGGTTCGCGGGTGTGTATTCGGAGGTGGTCGTGACACCGTTGGAACGGGTCACGACGCCGGTGTTCCCCGCGGGCGTGTAGGTGTAGTCCAGGGATCCCCAAGGGGAGCTCTGGGACTTGACCCGGCCGGCGGCGTCGTAGCTGTAGGAGACCCCCACCGGTTTGTCGATAGTGGGTTGTCCTGCGGTTTTGCCGGTGGTGGCCGGGGTTGTTGCCCCGGCCGGCAGAGTGAGTGTGGTTAGTTGCCCGGCAGGGTCATAGTCGTAGAAGAGCTTCTTCCCCAGCGCATCGGTCTCTGACTTCAGCGCCCCGCGGGCATCGTAGCTCCACGCTGAGGCGCCGATGGCATCTTCCATGGTGATCATGGCTTGCTCAGCGTCATAGCCGTAGGAGACCTTCTGACCCGTGGAATTGGTGACGGTGCTCAGGTCCCCGGTAGGCGAGTAGCTTTTCGTCGTGACGGTCCCGTTTGCGTCCATCTGTTTCGTCAACAGTCCGCGTCCGTCGTATTCGTACGCCCGCTTCTTGCCGGCCGGGTTGGTTTCAGCGGTGGTCCGCCCGGCCTTGTCGTGGCTGAACTTTGTGGTGTTGCCGTTCGGGTTGGTGACCTCGGACAGGTATCCGGCGGGGGAGTACACATAGCTGGTGGTGACATTCGTGTCAGGGCCCTCGGGTTTGCCCGGGACGCTGTTTTCGGTGACGCCAGTAAGCCGGAACGCTTTGTCCCAGGAATAGGCGGTGACTACGCCGTTCCCATCCGTCATGGACGTCTGGTTCCCCTCGAGGTCCCAGCCGTACGAGGCAGCAACCCCGTCGGGATCGAGGGTCTTCACGAGGTTGCCGGCGATGTCATAGGACCGGGTCCAAGCGTCCCCGTCCCCATCCGTAGTGGAAATGACGCGCCCGGCGCGGTCGTAGCTTGTAGTAGTCGTTTCTCCCGCCGGGTTCTTCACAGCCACGGGCCGGTTCAACGCGTCGTAGGCAGTAGTCGTGACCTGCATAAGCGGGTTGGTGACCGTAGTCCTGTTCCCGTCCGCGTCGTACCCGAACGAGCTACCCGCGCCCGTGGGGTCGGTCGAGGAGGTGAGCTGGCCCGCGGAGTCAAAAGCCTGTTTCCAAGCCTGCCCGCGCCGGTCAGCGATGGTGACGGGGTTCCCTGCCTTGTCGTACGCGGTGGTGGTTGCGTTCCCGGACTGGTCAACGGCTTTGACGAGCCGATCCATTGCGTCGTACTCGAACTTCCGCACACCCCCGGCCGGATCGGTGACCGCGGTGGTCCGCCCGACGCCGTCAAGGGTGTATTCGGTTTTCGCGCCTGTTGGGTCCGTGGTGGACGTGACGCGGTTCAGGACGTCGTAGGTGGTGCTCGTGGTGCCGTCTTCGGGGTTGGTGGTGGTGAGCGGGTTCCCCACCTTGTCCCTCGTCCGGGTCCAAGTCCCACCGAGGGGATCGATCGTTTTGGTGATTCTGTAGAGCGGGTCGAGCTCGAACGATGTTTCGGCGCCGAGTGGGTTGGTGATCCTGGTGAGCTCGTCCTCGCGGTTGTACGCGTAGGTGGTCTTGCCGCCGTCGGGATTTGTCACGGAGGCAACCCTGAACAGGGTGTCCCATTCGTACGTGGTGACTGCCCCCGTAGGGCCGGTAGTCGAGGTGAGGTGGTTGTTCCCGTCGTAGGACAGGGCGGTGACGCCGCCCGCGGCGTCCGTCTGAGTTACCAAACGGTCAGCGGCGTCCCAACCATAGGAAGTGGTGTTTCCACGCGGATCGGTTGCTCCGGTGACCCGGTTGGCGGCGTCGTAGGCGAAGGAATTCGTCCGGCCGAGCGGGTCCGTGACCGTGGTCAGGTTCCCGCGTCTGTCGTAGCCGTAAGAGGTGGTGTTGCCCAGTTGGTCAGTGGACGCCGTGAGGTTCCCGCCGCCGTCGAACGCGTTGGTGATGATGGTGCCGTCGGCCAGATGCACTGCGACAGGCAACCCCCTGGCGTCGTTATCGAAGCTGGTGGTTCGAGTGGCTCCGCCGGGTCCACCGGTGTCCGTGCTCGAAGCGAGGTCCCCTGCAGGGGTGTAGGTATGGGACGTGACAGTCCCGTCCGCGGCGGTGGTCGAAGTGACGTGCCCGGCGGCGTCGTAGGCGTAGGTAGTTATGTGCCCGTTTTCATCCGTGTGGCCGGTGACGTTGTTGTTCCCGTCGTAGGAGAAGTCCTGTGTTCCGCCGGCGGCGTCCATGATCCGGGTGACGCGGTAATTGTCGTCTCGCGTGTAGACGGTCTTGTTGCCTTCGTTGTCCACGTAGGTGGTGGTCTTTGCGGCGTCGTCGTAGGTGAAGACCCGTTCATTGCTTTGGGCGTCCCACTGCTTCACGACCCGGCCGGCGGCGTCGTATTCGTTGCGCAGGTACAGGACCCCAAGAGGATCCGTGGCGGTGAGGAGTTGGTGGGCGCCGTCGTACGTTAAGGACCGGGTGCGGCCGTCCGGTTCGGTGATGACGGCCAAGTTCCCTGCGGCGTCGTAGGACAGTCTCCAGACTCTTCCATCCGGGTGCGTGAAGGAAGTAACCCGGCCCAGGTTGTCGGACCCGACGGCAACGGTCTGTCCCGCGGCGTCGGTGATGGAGGCCAGCGGCTGGAACTGTGTCTCCGGTGTTCCGGGACCGTACGCCAAAGTGGTGGCGTTCCCTTGCCGGTCGGTGTGTTTGACCAGCTCACCGATGCCCTCGACGTCGGAGGTGTCGAACAACCAGGATTCGCCGTCCGGGGATGCCAGCACGAGCTGCCCGTTGCCGGCGTCACTAAGGGTGTTCCGGGTGCCCGCTTCCGCGGTGAAGCCGCCGGCACCGTTGCCGGTGAATACGTAGGATGCCCCGTCCCCACGCACGGCCAGGACCGACCCGTCGTTGAACCTTTGTACCCGGGCGCCGAGCCCGAATGAGACGCCGGCGCCGGTACTGGAGAGCCTGCCGTCCTGGGAGTTGTAGATCAGGGACAGGTCAAGATTCTGGTTTCCGGGTCCGGTGAGGGTGAACAGCGGAAACTTTTCGATGAGGTTCCCGGTGGTGTAGGAGACCGGCTCAGCACCGTACGCCTGATAGTTGTGAAAGCCCAGGTTGCGCCATTTCGCCAGCTCGGCGGCTGATGGTTTCGCCGGCCAACCGCCGGTTGTGGGATTGGTGCAGTTGAATCCCTTGGTTTCGAGATACTTCCCAAGCCCGGTGAAGACGCCGTTGGTGATCGAAGCGAAGCCACCATCGATCACGGGCCGATCAAAATTGTGATCGATGTATAGGGCCTCCAGATGCGCTACAGCACCAGATAAGGACGCGAGCTCCGCATAGGGCAGGGGCGTGGTTGCACCTGATGAAGCCTGCTTTGCGGGGCGGCCTGTATAGCCGGGCATCTGCGCGATCAGCGAGTTCGTCACTGCGTTGTCGTCGGCCCCGCCGCGCGTATACGCCTTGGTCCCACCATCCGAGGCCACACCCCACGGGTGCCCGAAGAGCGCATCAAAGGCCAAGGTCACGGTCAGGTCGGGGTTGTGCGAGGCGGCCATCGCTGCCCGGGTTTGGGGGGAGATGAATCGAGGGGACGCTGAGGGGCGGGTGACCAGGACGTCGGCTTTGCAGGTGGCGGTCAACATCGCCGCAACTTCGTTCGCCAAACGCACGTTCTGTGGGAGTTCGGTCATGGCTGCGCTCGGGCCGGTGGTGACGGCCACGTCGTCGTCCGGATCCAGGACCACCCGCGGTCCGGCGGCTGGCGTGAACGGGGTGCCGATGACCACGAACTGGGACAGGTGGTCCGACTCACCGCGAACCTTGCCACTGGCCTTGTCGTAGTAGGAAGGCAGTTCAACCCAAGGTTCGCCGGGCTTCTCCCGAGTCATGATCCGGACGGACGCAGGGTCGACCTTTCCCACGCTGGTGCCGAGCCGGGTCTCGTCGATGGCAAGCTCCAGACCGACCCCAGGGTCCACAGCCGTCACCACATCCGGTCCGTCCTGGGTTTTGACGATGGTGGGGTCCGCCGGGAACGAAGTGATGTTGTCGCCGTCGGGGGCGGTCGCAGTGATCTGAACAGCACTGTTCAACGCCACGCCGGAGGTTTCGGCCGCTGCGGTCCTGGCCGCCCCGTCGCCGAGTTTCTTCACCGCCACATCCAACTGGTCTTTGATCTCGTGGCCGGAGAACCTGACTTTCGCGCCCACTGGATCCGCGCTGACCGCAGATTCCTGACCAGGCCGGGCCGCACCCTTGCCAACATCGGGGGCGTCCTTGGCTGGACCCTGCCCGTCCTCCACCTCCGGTGCAACGTAGGGCACGGATCGGGTCAGCGCAGCGGATGTGTCCCGTGCCATGGCCAGGGTCTCGGCCCGCAATGAGGCACTGATATCTACCGGGGAGGCGTAGCTTGGGGTCAGCGTCGAGGCGGCCAATGCGCAGGAAAGCCCGGCCCCCATTGCACTCGAGGCCAACCGCCTGATCCATGACCCGATTGAGGTTTCACTTTTTGTGTTGTGACGGCGGCTCATGCGTCACCGCCCGTGGAAGGATCCGCGTAGCTCGTTGCGGAGGCGGCGGTCTTCCTTCGACGGATCAACAGGGCACCACCACCGAGGAGGACCACTCCGAACAAAGCCAAAGCACCGGCTTGAAAGCCTGTCGAAGCCAGAAATCCTGCCGAACCCGGAGCGGCACCTGGCAGCGGGATGCCAAAGATGTTCGGCTGTTCCTTCACGCACGCGGCCAGTTCTGCGGCGTCTGAGACACCGTTGCCGTCGAGGTCTTCCTCACCGGTCGCGCACCCCCTGCTTCCGCAGATGACGACGTCGATCCAGTCCGCGATCTTGTTCCCGTCCGCATCCTCGCGGCCGTTCGAGCACGTTGCTGACCCACACGCCAAATCCTCGGCGTAGTCGGGGACGCCGTCAGCATCAGCGTCGGTGGCAGGGTCCGCGCATCTCAGGTCACCGCACGCCGTGACCTCGGTCCAGTCGGGAATGCCGTCATGGTCGGTGTCTTCCCGGCCCGTCGCACACGTCTCGGACCCACAAACCACCACCTCGACACCGTCGGGTATGGCATCCCCATCGGCGTCACAGGAAGCAGCGTCCTTTTGGGCTGAACACGCCACATGCTGAGTTGCGGGAACCGACGAAGAGTCCGACGTGGATGCCTTGGAAACAACACCTACGCGCGTGCCTGCGCCCGTGTCGGTTGCGGCCGCGGCTCCAGGAACAGTGACAAGCAACAGCATGAGCAGTGAAGCGACGCCCAGCAAACCCCTCACCACCGTCTTGGAAGGATCGGAGCCGACACTGTGGCCCCGTCCCGGTCCTGTCCGCAGAGGGGACGACCCGTAATACGGAGATGAGCGGGTAACAGGAAGCGCCACAGGGATGCCTTTCGGAATGCGGGTGATGGGCACCGCAATCCGTCAACCGGGAGCGCGGTTCCACTTAGTTAGAGCCGCATGAGGGCGTTCTATGACGCATGGCAGCACAAAAAGAATTGGCAGGTCCTCCGGGGGTGACCGTGGAGGCGTGCAGCCTTTAGCGCTGGACCAGGCACTCGGGTGACGTGGAAGCCGGGACGGAGGCCCCTTTCGTGTCGGTTCCGAAAAATGGCGCAACCGGGGCCGAAAAGACGCAAAAGCAGAACCCCCGGCCAGCTTTCGCATACCGGGGGTTCCAACGTGGCGGAAGGTAAGGGATTTGAACCCTTGGTACGGGGTTACCGCACACTGGTTTTCAAGACCAGCTCCTTAGGCCGCTCGGACAACCTTCCCTGCCTAGTAGTGTTTCATAGGGAGTTGGCTGTACCAAAACATCGCGTCTTTCCGAGCCCGGCCCCGGGCCTTGGAAGTGCAAGCTAGAAACCGGAGCACGTCATGAAAGCCGTCTTTATTTCCCAGCCGGGCGGACCCGAGGTCCTTGAGGTCAGGGACGTTCCGTCGCCGGTGCCCGGCGAGGGTGAGGTGCTGATCGACGTCGTCGCGGCCGGGCTTAACCGGGCCGACGTCCAACAGCGACGCGGTTTCTACCCGCCCCCGCCGGGTGCCTCCGAAATCCCGGGCCTGGAAGTATCCGGCCGCATCGCCGGGTTCGGCCCCGGCGTCACCAAGGCGTTTTCGCTCGGCGACAAAGTGGTGGCGCTCCTGGCCGGGGGAGGCTACGCCCAGCAGGTGGTTGTTCCGGCGGAGCAGGTCCTGCGCCTGCCCGAAGGCGTTGATCTGGTCACTGCCGCGGCCCTGCCCGAGGTAGCCGCCACCGTCTACTCGAATCTCATCATGACCGCGCAGCTCCAAACCGGCGAGACCGTTTTGGTCCATGGTGCCACCGGCGGTATTGGAACCATGGCCATCCAGTTGGCGAAGGCCTATGGCGCAAAGGTGGCCACCACCGCCGGAACTGACGAGAAAGTCGGTACGGCCAAGGCGTTCCTCAAGGCCGATATCGCCATCAATTACAACGAGGAAGACTTTGCCGAAAGCCTCAAAGCACAAAACGGCGGCAAAGGCGCGGACGTGATCCTCGACGTCGTGGGCGCCAAATACCTGCAACAGAACATTGACGCGCTCGCGGACTATGGCAGGCTGATCATCATTGGCCTGCAGGGCGGCACCAAGGCCGAGATCAACTTGGGCCAGCTGCTCAGCAAGCGCGCGGCAGTCATCGGCACCGCACTGCGGCCGCGGCCCGTGGCGGAGAAGGGGATCATCATGTCCGCCGTGCGCGAGGTGGTGTGGCCCATGCTCGCTGACGGCCGGATCACGCCGCTCGTTGCAAAGACCTTCCCGCTGGACCAGGTGGCCGAAGCACACAAGTACTTCGACTCCGGCGAACACATGGGCAAGGTCCTGCTGCTCCTCTGACCCGTCACTCAACTGCAAGGAGCTCCATGTCGATCAGGCACAGCCTGCTGGCCCTGCTCCAGGACCAGCCCCGGTACGGCTACGAGCTGCGTGTCGAATTCGAGGAGCGCACCGGCGCTGCCTGGCCGCTGAACATCGGTCAGGTGTACACCACTTTGGAGCGCCTCGAGCGGGACGGCCTGGTCAGCAAGGACGGCGACGACGGCGGCGGCCACGTCGTCTACAGCATCACTGACGCCGGGCTCGCCGAAGTCGGGGCCTGGTTCGAGGGGGCGGTGGACCGTGGCAGTCCGCCGCGGAATGAGATCGCGATCAAGCTCGCGCTCGCAGTGACACTGCCGGGGGTGGATGCCTCGGCCGTCATCCAGGCTCAGCGGGACGTCTCCGTCCGGGCACTGCAGGAACATACCCAGGCCAGGAAGGCTGTTCCGGCGAACCAGCGCTCAGCAGATACTGCCTTGTTGCTGGTGCTTGACTCCCTGATCTTCCAGGCCGAGGCGGAAGTGCGCTGGTTGGATCTGTGTGAGGCGCGGATGGTGCAGGCCCAGGCGAAGGCCGGGGAGGCAAACCCGGCCTAGTCCCGGGTTGTGGCTGTGTCGAAGTGAATGTCTTGATGTGTGATTGAGGACGTCGAGCTGTCTTTTGAAAAAGAAATTGAGTTTTGACATGCAATTTCCAGAAATGTGAAACAGTTTCAATTTAACGGCTTGCTTGGTGCAATTTTAATTGCTACAAAAGAACCTATATCCACGGCGATGGGCTCTGTCTAAATATGGGGGATACCTTGAGTACTCGTGTTCTTGGGAAAGTTGTTTCCAGTGTCAGTGCTGTCGCCCTGGCTGGAGGGATTGCACTTACTGCGGCGATGCCGTCTTCGGCGGCCGTCGACGGCATGACTAACAACTGGTCAAACTGGTGGTGCGCGCACGCTGAAGTGTGGATCTACAACGGCAGCTACCGACTTCAGTCTGTAGCCCGCCTTGGAAATACGTGGTCCTACGGCGCGCCCTCTTGGTCCTATTCGAGGTCGCAGGTAGATGGCTACAGCTGGACGCACGAGGCCTACCAGATTCGAATCGCTTAGGCCGGTTGGACTTGGCTAAGTCGCTGAAGACCACCAGGCCCTTTGCGCTTCTTGTGGTTGCCGCATGCGCACTCTCCTCGGTTTCAGCCTGTTCGAACGGCGACCAAGGACCGTCTGAGCGGCGGCATATTGCGGATAACTTCTCGGATCTTGTAGTTCAAGCCCTCAGGGATCCCACGCTGCAAGAATTCGACAGGAATGTTCTGGCGCGAGCCAAGGAATCAGGCCGGATTGAACAAGCCGACTACGACGAGGCTTACGGACGCTTTGCCCAGTGCATGGCGGCAGCGGGAAGGCCTGTAAGGCTAACGAAACTCAACAATGGACTTTACCGGGTAGAAAATACTCCCCTGGCAGATGGGGAGACCTTGGAGTCGGCATTTTCGGCTGTAACAAATTGTCAACGGGGAACCACCAACGAAATTGGTGAACTCTTCGGCATTCAACAAGGAAATCCTGAACTGCTTGCGGACGCTGATCAAGTCGCTTACAACTGCCTGGCAGCGAAAGGCATGGTTGGATCGGCGTTCTCCAAGGATGACCTTAAGAAGGCGCTGGACGATAAAGAAAACGACAAAACCTCATTGGAAGATCGGCTTCCGTTTGACCCGTATGCTGACGAGGCCCAAGCGTGCTTTGTCGGAGCCAACATTGTTATCGGGAAGGGTGCGTCACAGCGGTGAATAAACCGTCGTGGTTGTCGCACGCCCTTATCGCCGCTTCGTGTGCCGCGCTTGCTGTGGTCTGCGTGTTGGGGACAGCTGCCAACGCCCCGCCCTCGTCCCTGCGTGTCGCGCAGGAGGCGTCCTCTGCCGCCGTCGTCCTGACCGAATATCGGGACGAGCGCACAGTTGCTGCCGAGGTCGAAGCGACCCAACCAGTAGAGACGACGCTTGGCTTGTCGGGGACCGTCACTTCATCGACATGCGTTGCCGGGGGAGGGATTGAATCAGGACACGTGGTGGCTTCGCTGAATGGACGGCCGGTGCTGGGCCTGCATTCTGCAGTGCCTTTCTACCGGGACATCGGACCAGGAACCGCCGGCGCGGACGTGGACGCCCTCAGGACCCAGCTCGGCGCGATGGGTTTGGCTGTGCAGGACAAGGGAGCCTACAGCGCTGACCTCGCCATGGCTATTTTCAAGATCCAAACCGACTTGGCGTTGAACAATCGTGACGGGATTCTGCATTTGGACGAGACACTCTGGCTGCCTTCCGTCACAGTTCGGGTGAAGTCCTGCGACGCCCTGCTTGGTTCCCGATACGAGCCGGGTGCACCGTTCATCACCATTGTGGGGGCTGTGAGCAGCCTACGTGTCGTCTTCCCCCCGGGTCAGCCGCCAGCCGCGGGCCCCAGGACTGTGACGTTCGGAAACGTATCCGCTCCGGTGACGGATGAGGGATTGGTCACCGATCCGACGTTGCTTGCTGAGGTGTCACGAAGCCCTGAATTCGCTGAATCACAGACCGGCAGCACCTCGAAGCCCCTGAGTATTACAACGTCGCTGAGTTCAGCTCTGGAAGTAGCCAAAGTCCCGGTGTCGGGGGTCTTCGGAGTCCAGAAGGACAATGCATGTGTCAAGGCCGTAGACGGCTCTACCTCTCACATCACCATTGCCGGTTCAAGTGCAGGGGCGGTGCTGGCCAGGTTCGAGAAGGACGTGCCAGAGGAGATTCTCCTGGGCGCAAGCGTAGGGGACAAACAATGCCCATGACTGCCCGGGCACAGCGGCCCATCGGCAATCTTTCCCGGCTGGCTATGTGCGGCGTAGGGCATGGCTTCGCACCGGGTCACTATCTTTTCCGGCATTTGGACATCGAGTTCGAAGCAAACTCGGTTACTGGGATTTGCGGGCCATCGGGGTCAGGTAAATCGACTCTTCTGTCCATCATCGCGGGTTGGGAAAAACCTACGGAAGGAACCGTCGAGCGGACTGGAATTCACAGTGTTCGATGGGTTTTTCAGAACCCAACTGGGGTTCCGCAACGAACGGCGCTCGATCACGTCGCATTGCCGTATCTGGCATCGGGGCTTGGACGCGACCATAGTGAACAGCTTGCCCTCCAACGGTTGACCGACTTCGGCCTTCGGGCCAGTGCGCAAAAGCGTTTTTCCCTGCTTTCCGGTGGAGAGGCCCAACGTTTGATGCTTGCACGGGCAGTAGCCGGGGAGCCGGATCTTATTCTGGTTGATGAGCCAACCGCCCAACTCGATCGCGCAACGGCGTCAACAGTCAACGCCGTTCTGGAAGCACTGGCTCAACGCGGTGCGGTGGTCATCGTTGCCAGTCACGATCAGGAGACCCTTGCCTCGTGTTCAAGCGTTCTGGAACTATCAACAGACCGTGCAAGTGGTGATCCATGATGCGTCCGGATGCAGTTCTTCGGGAGGCCTGGCGCAACGTACAAAGTGGCGCTGCCAAGGCCGGATGGCTCTCCACAGCGCTGATTCTGGTCATCTCACTCACGTCCTGGGCGGAATTGTGTACCGTCGGGGCGCTGGATGCACGGGCCCGGGATTATCACGGAGCTGCGGCTTCCATTCGTGTCCTTAAGACAGAGGGCACTGTAGATCCGCAACGATGCGACGCGCTTGCGAAGACAAGCGGGGTTCAGTCAGCCGGAGCTCTGAAATCGGTACCTTCCATCGCCATTTCAAGCCTTCCCGGCATCACAACCCCGGCCTTTGAAACGACGCTTGGTTTCCAAGCGGTCCTCGGACTGGAAAAGGACCTGAAGCAGGGTGTGCTTGTCTCCGAACCGCTGGCGAAACGCTGGCAGGTCGGCTCAGGAGACACGCTGGAAACTGACCGGGGTCCAGTGTATGTTGCCGCGGTGTTCCCCTATCCGGAGAGCGACGGCAGGGACAGCCGACTCGCCAACGCCGTGCTGATACCTACATTGAGCCAAGGGCCATTCGATGAATGTTGGGCCGACGTGTGGCCCTCGACTGCAGCGTTTGATTCACTACTGCGTGCCTCACAACGCGCCGGAAACACAGACGGGCCAGCGATGGTTTCGACGCTCAATCCCACGCGCGGCGCAATGTTTAACGGGGCCGACGAATACCAAAACCGGCTCACGCGCTATGCGCCACTAGCGTCCGGACTGCTTGGACTCGTCATCGCCCTCTTAGGAGGACATCGCCGTCGGTTGGAGTACGCTTCCTCGCGTCATGCTGGTGTAGCAAGGGCCGACCTCACGCTCGTCGCCTTGGTTGAGTCGGCTGTCTGGGCAGGTGCGAGTTGCCTGATCGCCATGGCATTTGTCCTCCTGACGGCGCGTCTCGGTGTGCCCGCCATAGCGGTACCTCTGTACGGCCAAATCGTGCTCATTGGAGCGGCCGGTTTCCTGGGTGCCACGACTGGTGGCCTCCTGGCTGCTGCCGCCAGCCGCGAGGGGCAGTTCTTCAAACACTTCAAAGAACGAAGCTAGAGACTCCCCACCGCTCATCGCACCACCGGCGCCGTTCAGCGCATCCGCGGAGCCTTCGCCGTGATTCGTGCCACGCCCAAATAAGGCGCCTTGCTATTCTGCCCGTGAAGACGTGCGTCCAGCATCGGCCCGCCGCCGCTCCCGCACCCCGGAAGTTCTCAAGGAGGAGACATGAACGCCAACCCGGAACCAGACCTCGGCAAACAACTTGATCCAACCCTCCCATCGCCCGCGGTGGACCCGGCCCGAAGCGACGCCGAGGAACGGAAGTGGACACCCGCCAAGATCGGCCTGTGGATAGCCATCGCGTTGCTCGGTGGCGTCGCGTGGGTGATGCTGGCCCTGGTCCGCGGCGAGACTGTTAACGCGATCTGGTTCGTTTTCGCGGCTGTCTGCACCTACTTGATCGGCTACCGCTTCTACTCCAAGGTCATTGAGCGATACCTCCTCAAGCCGGACGACCGCCGGGCCACCCCAGCCGAGTACAAGGCCGACGGCAAGGATTACGTCCGCACTGACCGCAACGTCCTGTTCGGCCACCACTTTGCCGCCATCGCAGGGGCGGGTCCGCTGGTGGGACCTGTTATTGCGGCCCAGATGGGCTACCTCCCCGGCACTATCTGGATCATCATCGGCGTCGTATTGGCCGGTGCCGTGCAGGACTATCTGGTGATGTTCTTCTCGATGCGTCGCGGCGGCCGCTCGCTAGGCCAGATGGCCCGTGAAGAGCTTGGCGTGATCGGCGGCACCGCCGCCTTGATCGCGACACTGCTGATCATGATCATCATCGTGGCCATCCTGGCCTTGGTGGTGGTCAATGCCTTGGGTGAGAGCCCGTGGGGTGTGTTCTCGGTGGGAATGACTATCCCGATTGCCCTGTTCATGGGTGTTTACCTGCGCTACCTCCGGCCCGGGAAAGTCATGGAAGTCTCCATCATCGGCTTCGTGCTGCTGATGGCTGCCATCATCGGCGGCGGTGCAGTGGCGGGAACGGAATGGGGTGCCGCGTTCTTCCACCTGGACAAGGTGACTATCGCCTGGGGCATCATCATCTACGGTTTCATCGCCGCGATCCTCCCCGTTTGGCTCCTGCTCGCGCCGCGCGACTACCTCTCCACGTTCATGAAGATCGGCGTGATCGTGATGCTCGCCGTGGCCATCATCGTGGTCCGCCCGGAAATCAACGTCCCTGCCTTCAGCGAATTCGCAAGCCGGGAAAACGGGCCGGTCTTCTCCGGCGCGCTGTTCCCGTTCCTCTTCGTGACCATCGCCTGTGGTGCCCTGTCCGGATTCCACGCCCTCATCTCCTCGGGAACCACTCCCAAACTGATCGAGAAGGAACGCCAGACGCGCTTCATCGGGTACGGCGGCATGCTGATGGAATCCTTCGTGGCGATCATGGCCCTGGTGGCCGCGATCTCGATCGACCGCGGCATCTACTTCGCCATGAATGCGCCCCTCGCGCTCACCGGCGGCACGGTTGAATCCGCTGCGCAATGGGTGAACAGCCTGGGCCTGGCCAACGTCAACATCACCCCGGACGTCCTCGCGCAAACGGCGAAGGACGTGGGGGAGGAGAGCATCATTTCGCGCTCCGGTGGTGCTCCTACCTTGGCTGTTGGCTTGGCGCACATCATGCAGCAGTTCATCGGCGGCCCGGCCATGATGGCCTTCTGGTACCACTTCGCGATCATGTTCGAGGCCTTGTTCATCCTCACCGCCGTTGACGCCGGAACCCGCGTGGCCCGCTTCATGCTGCAGGACTCCATCGGCAACTTTGTCCCGAAGTTCAAGGAAGCCTCATGGCGCCCGGGTGCCTGGCTTTGCACCGCGATCATGGTGGCGGCCTGGGGTGCGGTGCTCCTCATGGGCGTCACGGACCCGCTCGGCGGCATCAATACGCTCTTCCCGCTGTTCGGCATTGCCAACCAGTTGCTTGCCGCGATCGCCCTTGCTGTTTGCATGGCCATCGCAGCGAAGCGGGGGACGTTCAAGTATCTGTGGATCGTCGCCGTCCCGCTGGCATTTGCCGCCGTCGTGACCATTACGGCCAGCTTCTACAAGATCTTCTCGCCGGTTCCCGCGGTCGGCTATTTCGCCAACAATGCGGCCTTCAGCAAGGCGCTCGCTGACGGAAAGACCTCTTTTGGAACTGCCAAGACGGTTCAAGCCATGGAAGCCGTGGTCCGGAACACCATGATCCAGGGTGTCCTTTCGGTCATCTTCGTGACCCTGAGCATCATTGTGATCATTGCGGCCATCATCGCCACGGTCCGGGCCATCCGTGCCGGTGGCGGGCGTGACCATGAGGATCCGGCCCTGCCGTCCAAGGTCTTCGCGCCGGCCGGGCTGATCCCCACTCCGGCTGAGAAGGAACTCCTGGCTGAATGGAATGCCCTGCCGCCGGAGAAGCGCTTGGAGAGGGCCGGGCATCACTGATGAATGCCGTCATCAAGGGCTTCCGCGGCTTCGCCGGCTACCTCCGTGGAGTCATGGGCGCGGACGCGTACCAAAAGTACCTTGAGCATCACGCTGCCAGCGACCATCCGGGCCCCGCCATGACTGAACGTGAGTTCTGGCGGGACCGGATGGACCGGCAGGACAGCAATCCGCAGGGGCGATGCTGCTGACCCGGCAGTTTCGCTACGAACGAAGTCCAAAATCCGGTCTTGGCCGCGGGCTGGCGTGAACCACGTGAGAGTATGAAACGCATGAGCGATCTGAACAACCTTCAGCCCAAGGATGAGGCTTCGGACGACACCCCCGTTGAGGGCACACCCGTTGAAGGCACTGCGCTGGATGGGGACGTTGCCGGGGACGTAAAGCCCGAAGACGTGAAACCCGAAGACGGAAAGCCCAAGGGCACTAATCTCCAGGAACTCGTGGATGAACCGGCGAAGGTCATGCGGATCGGAACCATGATCCGCCAGCTCCTCGAAGAGGTGAAAAGCGCGCCCCTGGATGACGCCGCGCGAGGTCGCCTGGCCGAGATCCACGAACGTTCCATCAAGGAGCTCGAGGATGGGCTGGCTCCTGAGCTGATCGAAGAACTGGAACGGATCAGCCTGCCCTTCCCGGAAGAGAAGGCTCCATCCGACGCTGAACTCCGGATTGCCCAGGCCCAGCTCGTGGGGTGGCTGGAAGGCCTCTTCCACGGGATCCAGGCGGCCATTGCGGCACAGCAGGCGGCAAAGGACCACGCAGCGGCCCAGCGCCAGTTGCGCCAGTTGCCTCCCGGCACCGTCATCGCCCCGGGCATTGTCATCGGCGAGAACGGACAGCCGCAGCGGGCAGCGGCACCGGGCGCTCCCGGCGTCGTTTCACCCGGCCGGCCTGAGGACCCTGACCACGGTCCGGGGCAGTACCTCTGAGCCTGGCCGTGGCATTCTTTGGGGCCGTCCGGCAGGGACGGAAGGACGATCTTGAGCTCGGCAAGGGGCTTTGGCGGCGCGCCCACGATCGGTTCCACCGCGGCTTGGACAGGTACCACCAAGTGCTGGAGGGCGTGGACGACGATCAGCTCTACAACGAGCTGGTGCAGATTGCGAACGAACTTGCGGAGCTGCTGCCCCGGGTAAGGGCCGTATGCGTTGAGGCCCAAAAGCGCGCGCCGAGCGACGGACTGGATGTGCCGGGGGCCCTCGCCGGAGTGCACAGGGCCCTCTCCAAGGCCGGAAATTCGCTGGCCACTACGGCAGAAGCCGCGGCCATGCTGCGGTTGGCCGTGGGGCCGGTACCTGTTGGCGCCTTGTCCGTGCAGCGACGTGCCGATGCCGTGTTTGAGCAGGTGGCGGATGCCGAGCGGTTGCTTGCCCTGAATGACCCAAACTAGCTAGCGTGCGCAATTACCCGCGCGCGCTGC
The DNA here is from genome assembly GCF_044749185.1 of Paenarthrobacter sp. NPDC089675. NCBI lineage: Bacteria > Bacillati > Actinomycetota > Actinomycetes > Micrococcales > Micrococcaceae > Paenarthrobacter > Paenarthrobacter sp. NPDC089675. The sequence goes on from NZ_JBIVHM010000004.1 coordinate 364,178, forward strand.
TATTCCGAATGCGCAACAAGTTTCGCGGATAGCTGATCTGCGTAATATTTGGTGCTTTGAGCAACTTCATGCTGGCAGGATGGCAGACATGACTTCCTCACCAATACTTACTTTCAACGACGGCAACACCATCCCCCAGCTCGGCTACGGGGTGTGGCAGGTTGAAGACGACGTAGCCGAAAAGGTGGTCCGCCAGGCCTTCGAGGCGGGCTTCCGCCACATCGACACCGCCAAGATCTACGGCAACGAGTCCGGCGTGGGCCGGGCCATTGCTTCCTCCGGCCTGTCCGCTGAGGAAATCTTCATCACCACTAAGCTGTGGAACGCCGACCAGGGCTACGAATCCACGCTCGCTGCCTTCGAGGAGTCCCTCGACCGCCTTGGCCTCGAGACCCTGGACCTCTACCTGATCCACTGGCAGCAGCCCAAGCAGGACAAATACGTGGACACCTGGAAGGCCCTGATCGAGCTCCAGAAGCGAGGCCGCGTCAAGTCCATCGGTGTCTCCAACTTCACCACCGAGGGCCTGCAGCGCATCATCGACGAGACCGGCGTGGTCCCGGCCATCAACCAGATCGAGCTGCACCCGTTCTTCAACCAGTCCGAGCTCCGTGAGTTCAACGCCTCCAAGGGCATCCTGACCCAGGCCTGGTCCCCGCTCGGCCAGGGCGGCGAGCTGCTGGAGAACGCCACGGTGGCCGAGATTGCAGCGAAGCACCACGCAACGCCTGCCCAGGTGGTCATCGCCTGGCACATGACCATCGGGAACGTCGTGATTCCCAAGTCCGTCACCGAATCCCGCATCCAGGAGAACTTCGCGGCTCTGTCCGTGAAGCTGGACGATGCCGACGTCGAGGCCATCAACGGCCTGGACCGTGGCGCGGAAGGCCGCATCGGCCCGGACCCGGCGGTTTCCGACTTCGCCTAAGCGATAGCACGCAAGTGCCCCGCGCCCAACTGGGTAGCATTAGCAAAACGCGCACTAATGCGACTTGGTTGGGTGCGGGGCACTCGTTTTTAAGGCACAGCCTGTTAGGGCAAGACGGCGGCGGAAGGACTCGTCGGGTGGGGTGCGGAGTGGTCCGCAGCACTTGACGACGGGTGCGCCGCGACCGATGCAGCGTGCTCGGCCAGGACGCCCGTCTGGTGCCGGATCTTCAACCGGTACAGCAGCGCGCCGCCCACAGTGACGGCGGCAACGAAGATCACGCCGCCCCACTGCAGGTACCACTCAAAGGGCGGCACGGAGTTGTAGATTTCCTGCCGCGGCCAGATCAGGTTGATGGTCATGGCCCCGCCCCAGAGCACGGCGAGGATGTTCACCGGCAGCCCCCACTTGCCCATGCTGAAGCCCGGCTCGGAGCCGTCGGTGGTGGCCAGCGGCCATTTCTTCAGGAACCGCTTGCGCAGCAGGGGAACCGTCACCAGCAGGTAGGACATGTAGATCAGCACGATGCTGATGCTGGACAGGATGGTGAAGATTGCCGGCTGCATCACGTTGATGAGAAGCGGGAGCACGGCCAGGACGCCGATGACGATCGCGGCCACAGTGGGGGTCCGGCGAACCGGGTCAACCTTGCTGAGCTGGCGGCTGAAGGGCAGGTTGTTGTCACGTGCCATGGCGAACATCATGCGGATGGCTGCGGCGTGCACGGCCAGGGTGCAGACCACCACGGCTACCACGATGCAGACCAGGAATGCCTTCCCGAACGGGCCGCCAAGGACGCTGAGGACGATGTGCTGGAGTCCTCCGTCGGCTGCACCTACCTTGGGGTCGTTCAGGTCCGGTGCGGCGAGGATGCCGAAGAGCAGGATCCCTCCACCCAGGATGAACGACGCCGTGACCGCACGGATGATGGCCTTTGGTGCTGTCTTCTTGGGGTCTTTTGTCTCCTCGCCCAGTGAGCTGGCGGTATCGAATCCGTACATCACGTAGCCGGAGGCCATGGCACCGATGAGGAAGACCCCGAAGAAGCCAAGATCGTTGCCTTCACCGAAACCGGCGGTGTCGAAGAAGACCTCCGGTCCGCGCACCACGTGCCAGCCCAGTGCAAGGATGAGCAGCACGGCCGCAATCAGCTCGACGAACACGCCGATGCTGTTGATGCGCGTCATGAGCTTCACGCCAAAGGCGTTGATGAGGGTTGAAATGGTGATCATGATTGTCGCCAGAACCACACCGTTCATGGCGAAATCGAAGGGACCGGTTCCGTCACCTACAAACTGGAAACCGGACCAGAGCTGCGGGAGGGTGATCTGCAGCGCCAGTGCCACAGAGCCCAAGGCCATGATGGAGGAGAGCAGCAGGAGCCAGCCTGCCAGCCAGGACGATGTTCCCGAGGCGAGCCGTTTGGCCCAGTTGTAGACCGAACCCGCAACCGGGTACCGGCCGGCAAGCTCGGCAAAACACAGGGCCACCATCAATTGGCCCACGAAGACGATGGGCCAGGACCACGCATACGCCGGGCCCGCCATCGAAAAACCGAAATAGAACAGTTGAAAAACACCGGTGAGGATGGAGATGTAGCTGACGCCGGCAGCGAAACTGGCGAACTTGCCAATGCTGCGATCCAGGGTCTGCGTGTAGCCAAACTCATCCATGCCGCTTGAATCATTACTCTTGCTGGGTTCCATTGTGGACTCCTTATCAGAAAAGCAAGATGGGATCGGCCGCCCTGGGGCGCGGCGAATCAGGATTTGGTGTGGTGACTTTTCCCCCAAAGGAAGGCGCCCCCGTTCGGGGGCGGCCTCCTAGACGTACGACGGCGTCAGGTCCTCCTCTGCGGTGGTGGTGGCAACGTTGGCTTCGGCGGACACAGCCTTGACCAAATCGGCTTTGATCAAATCCGCGCAGCGTTCGCCGATCATCATGACTGTGATGTTGGGATTGACGGTGACGTGCTCCGGCATGACTGAAGCATCGGCGACCCGAAGTCCCGTGACGCCCTTGACCCGCAGCTCGGGGTCCAAAGGCGACATGTCGTCGTCGTACGCCCCCACCCTGACTGTTCCCACCGGGTGGTAGACGGTGTTGTGGGTCTTGCGGATGTACTCCTGCAATTCTTCGTCCGTCTGCGCTTCGATGCCGGGGGAGAGCTCCCGGCCCGTCCACTCGGCCAAGGCAGGCTGCGCGGCAATCTCACGGGCCTTGCGGATGCCCGCAACCATGACGCGCATGTCGTGGCCTTCGGGGTCCGTGAAGTAGCGCGGGTCAACCATGGGCTTGTCCCGGAAGTCCCGGCTGCGGAGCCGCACGGTGCCGCGGGAGCGTGCATGCGTAACGTTCGGGGTGAGGCTGAAGCCGTTCTCGGTGGTGGGGTAGCCGTGCCGGAGCGTGTTCATGTCGAAAGGGACCGAGCCGTAGTGCATCATCAGGTCCGGGCGGTCCAGGCCGTCCTCGGTGGGGGTGAAGATGCCGATTTCCCACCACTGCGTGGAGGACTGGACCATGGGCTGCTTGGCTTCGAACTGGACTACGCCCTCGGGGTGGTCCTGCAGGTTCTCACCGACGCCGGGGGAGTCGACCAACGCCTCGATGCCGTGCTCCGCGAGGTGGGCGGCCGGGCCGATGCCGGAAAGCATGAGCAGCTTTGGCGAATCGATGGCGCCCGTGGAGAGGATGACCTCGTGGCGGACGGACAGGCGGTGGGTGCGGCCGAAGGCCGAATCGACGACGTCGACGCCGGTGCAACGCTTATCGGCGTCGAACACCAGTTGGCGGGCACGCAGGCCGGTCAGGAGCGTGAAGTTGGGGCGATCGATGATCGGGTGGATGTAGGACACCGAGCTGGACGAACGGGTACCGTCCGAACGGCGGTTGATCTGGAAGAAGTTCGCACCGTTGACCACGGTGGCGCCCGTGTTGAACTTGGCCCGCGGAATGCCCGACTGTTCGCAGGCGTCCAGCAGTGCGACGCCTGCGGGGTCGGCCGGCGGCACGTTCATGAGGTGTACGGGACCCGAATCACCGTGGTGCGGGGCATCCGGGCCGGCGTCCTCGTTGGTTTCCAGGCGCTTGTACAGCGGCCAGGCGGCGTCGGCGTTCCAGCCTGCTGCTCCGTACTTGGATTCCCATTCGTCAAGGTCTTCCCGGGGAGCCCAGAAAGCGATGCAGGAGTTGTGGCTTGAGCAGCCGCCCATGACCTTGGCGCGGGCGTGGCGCATGAAGGAGTTGCCGTTTTCCTGGGGTTCGATCGGGTAATCCCAGTCGTAGCCGGATTCCAGCAGTTCCATCCAGCGGTCCAGCTGCAGGATTTCGGGGATGTTGCGGTCATCCGGGCCGGCTTCCACGAGTGCGACGGTGACGTCCGGGTCCTCGCTCAAGCGGGCGGCCACGGCGGCGCCGGCAGATCCACCACCGATGACGATGTAGTCGAACGTGCGCTCGCCGAGGTTGTCGATGTTATCGAAGTGCATCTAGTTCTCCTTGCCGTGGTCAGCGAACCAGCCCGTTACCTGGGGGTTGGTGTTCTGGTAGATGTGCTTGGCTTCCTGGTACTCGGCCAGTCCGGTGGGGCCGAGCTCCCGGCCCACTCCCGATGCGCCGAACCCGCCCCACTCCGCCTGGGGAAGGTAGGGGTGGTAGTCGTTGATCCAGATGGTGCCGTGGCGGAGCCGACCCGCTACGCGCTGTGCTTTGCCGGCGTCCTGGGTCCAGACAGCTCCGGCCAGGCCGTAAATGGTGTCGTTGGCAATGGCAACGGCCTCGTCCTCGGTGCGGAAGGTTTCCACCGTCACCACCGGACCGAACGCTTCGTCAACCACCACGGACATTCCGCGGGTGACCCGGTCCAGGATGGTCGGCCGGTAGTAGAAACCGGCGTCGTACTTTTCTCCTTCAGGTGCGGAGCCGCCGGTCCGCAGCCGCGCGCCTTCAGCGATGCCGCGCTGGACGTACTCGTGGACCTTGTCGCGGTGGTCTGCGGAGATCAGCGGGCCGGTTTCGGCGTCCTCGTCGAACGGACCGCCCAAACGGATGGCTTCGGCGCGGCGGACCAGTTCGTCCACGAAACGCTCGGCGATGGATTCCTCCACCACAAGGCGGGCGCCCGCGGAGCAGACCTGGCCCGAGTGGAGGAAGGCGCCGTTGAGGGCGTTGTCGACGGCGGCGTCGAAGTCGGCGTCAGCGAAGACAACGTTGGGGTTCTTGCCGCCCAGTTCCAGCGCCACCTTCTTGACCGTGGCGGAAGCTGCGGCGGCGATGCTCTTACCGGTTTCCAAGCCGCCGGTGAAGGAGACGAGGTCGACGTCGGGATGTTCCGTCAGCGGTGCGCCCACCTTGCGGCCGGGTCCGGTGACAAGGTTCGCGACGCCGTCGGGCAGGCCCAGGTCCTTCATGAGCTGCATGCACAGGATGCTGGTGGACGGGGTCAGCTCGGCAGGCTTGAGGACGAAGGTGCAGCCAGCCGCCAAGGCCGGGGCGATCTTCCACGCGGCTTGGAGAAGCGGGTAGTTCCACGGTGTGATGAGGCCGCAGACGCCGACGGGTTCGTAGACGATCCGGCTGACGACGTCGGCATTCCCGGCGTCCACCATACGGCCCGGCTGCTGGCCAGCGAGCTTGCCGAAGTATTCGAAGCAGGCGGCGATGTCGTCGATGTCGATGCGGCTCTCCACGATCCGCTTTCCCGTGTCCAGCGACTCGGCCCGGGCGAACTTTTCGCGGTGCTCGCGCAGGCCGGCGGCCACTTTCAAGAGGAAGGAACCGCGCTCGGGCGCCGGGACGGAGGACCAAACTCCGGAGTCGAAGGCGGCTCGGGCCGCGGCAATGGCGCGTTCGGCGTCTTCTTTGCCGCCTTCGGACACCATGGCCACCACTTCACCGTCGGCCGGATTGCGGATCTCGCGGGCGGCGCCGGAGGCGGCCTCTTCCCAGGAGCCGTTGATGAAGAGTGTGGATGCTGTTTTTGACATGGATCTCCCTCGGTAATGGGTGCCAATGCCCAGGCAGAGGACCTGGGCTGGGGTCGATGTCCCGCGGTTCCCGGAATCCGGGATGCACAGCTGTCACCTGGTGAGGCCATCGCTGTGGGGCGGGTGGTACAGCGCCGCGGACCGGTCTGCACGGTGCGGCGCTTCCTCGGCGGGAGTCACAGTGTGACGCGGCCGAGGTTGGAAAATTCTTTGCTAAGAGCCAGGAACGAGTGTGTCGTAGGTCATAGAAAGACAGTAGAGCACTTTGAACGATCGTTCAAGGGTTTTAAGCGCAGATATATCAATCCGAGGATTTGTGACGCTGACTGGTGACGCTGACGGTCCAGCGGCCCCTGGATCCGCTACTTCGTTTCCAGGGCCGCGGCGAAAGCGATCTCTTCGGTGCGGGCGATGCTTCGCTGGATGGCTGCCTTGTCTATGCCAAGGAGGGAGGTCAGCCACATACCGTTCTGGATCACGACGATGTCCGCTCCGCGGTCCCGGCATTCCGCCCACGAGAGGTCCGGGCGGGCATTGGAAATCAGGCGCGCAAGCCCGTCAATGTATCGGTCGAAGGCGGCGGCGTTGATTTCCGCGTAGCCTTCGTCAGCCTGCGCAAGGGCCCAGAGGTGCAGGCGGAGGGAAAGGTAGCCAGTGGTGAGGAGGTCCGCCCCTGCGACCCGGCGGAGGGCTTCCCGAAGCTGCTCCTGCGGGTCGGCTGATGGGTCCGAGGCCACCAAAAGGAGGTCGTGCTCGTCCACGCGACGGAGTGCTGCCCGGATCAGGCTCGTTTTGTCATCAAAGTAGTAGTTGACCAAGCCCAGTGCGACGCCGGCTTCACGAGCCACGGCGCGCATGCTGACGCCCGAGATCCCGTGCCGGGAAAGCAGCTCCATTGCCGCGTCGAGGATACGGGACTGCTTGTCGAGCTGACCACCGGAGTTCAACGTATTCGTCCCCATACGGCAACCCTATTGCCTTAGGTGGCGGCCGCGCACTTTGGGTTACCCGGTCTGCGCCCGTTGCGGAGTCCACGGCTCGTCCGCATGGGCAAGCCACACCCTTTCGGGGTTCAAGGACCGCACCAGCTTCTGGCCCTCCGTCTCCGGGTTGTCGAGTTGGCCATGCCAGACGGCAGTATCCCCGGCGATGACGACCGGACCCCGGCTTCCTTCGATCACGACTACCTGTGATCCGGGGGTGTGGCCGGGTGCCGGAAGCAGGCGCAGCCCGGGTAGCAGTTCCAGCTCCCCGTCGACAGGAACGTAGTGCACGCCCGGCGGATCCACCCATTCCGGAATGGTGTAGTGGTCCTGGTTGCGTGCGTCATCGAGTTCAGCGCGTTGGACGTAGATGGGCCTGCCGGTGAAGAGGTGGTTGCCCCCGCAGTGGTCGAAATGAAGGTGGGTGTTCACAACGATGTCCACGCTGCGGATGTCGAAGTCCTGTTCCGTCAACGGGAAAAGGCGGGGATCCATGTCTTCAATGGCGGGGTGGAGCGAGGTCAGTCCCGTGTCCACCAGCACCCGGGCGTCCGGATGGTCGATGAGGTGTATGTACACCGGCATCGTTTGCCCTTCGGGAACCAGTTCAGCGACGCGAATGGGGATAACGGATATTGCGGCACCTGCATTCACGTCTTTCCCCAGTTCCTGAGTTGACTCCGTGGGTGGCTTGTCGCCTCCATCCAGAATTCCATCCATCGGAGGTCCAGTCGAGCAACAACCCGCAAAACCTTCATCCCACCCTCACCTTCCGTTCACGACGGGTGGAAAGGGTGGACGGCATGACCGACTTTTCCCGCCGCACCCTCGTCAAGTCCTCCCTCGCCGGCCTCACGCTTGCCGGCCTCGCCACAGGCGCAGCAGCCCCCGCCGGCGCCGCGCCCGCATCCATCCCCCTGGTCCGCAAGCGCCTCACCCTCCCCGCCGGCATCGCCACGGGCGACGTCACAACAGATTCCGCCGTTCTGTGGTCCCGCGCCTCGGGACCTGGCCGCCTCACCGCCACCCTCCAGGCAATCGACGACGCCGGAGAGATCCTCCGCGGCCGGTACGGTTTCAGCCGGACCATCCGCGGACCGCTGGCGACGGAAGACAGCGACTTCACGGCCAAGATCCATGCCAAAGGGCTGCCTGCGGGCACCAGGTTCAGGCTGGAGCTGAACTTCGAGGATGACAACGGGGCCGGCGAAGCCGTGCAGGGAACCTTCAGCACGGCGCCCGGCAACAAGTCGTCCTCCCAGTCCTTCGTCTGGACCGGCGATACCGCAGGCCAGGGCTGGGGCATCAACGATGAGATCGGCGGCATGCGCGGCTACAAGGCCATGCACGACGTACACCCGGATTTCTTCATCCACTCCGGAGACACCATCTACGCCGACGGCCCGATCGCGGAAACCGTTACCGAGAAGGACGGCCAGGTGTGGCGCAACATCGTCACCGAGGAAGTGTCCAAAGTGGCCGAAACCCTCAAGGAATTCCGTGGCCGCCATCGCTACAACTCCCTTGATGCCAATATGCGTGCCATGTTTGCCGAGATCCCGGTCATCGCGCAGTGGGACGACCACGAAACACATAACAACTGGTACCCCGGCCAGATCCTGGACGACGCCCGCTACACCGAACGCAACGTGAACGTCCTCGCGGCCCGCGGACGGCAGGCGTGGCAGGAAAACATGCCGATTGCGGACTCGGCGGCGCTGTGGCGCCCCGGAACCTACGACGCCGGCCAGTACCAGCCTGCGCGCATCTACCGGAAGATTTCGCGAGGCCCGCAACTGGACATCTTCTGCCTGGACATGCGGACCTACAAATCACCGAACACCGACGGCAAGGAGCCCTACGCCACCAACATCCTTGGCCAGGAGCAGGTGGATTGGCTGATCAAGGAAGTCCGGCAGTCCAAGGCCACGTGGAAGGTCATTGCCGCGGACCTGCCCCTCGGAATCGTGGTGCCGGACGGCCCCGTGAACCAGGAGAGCCTGTCCAACAGGGATAACGGTGCGCCGCTGGGGCGGGAGCTGGAAATCGCCGGGGTCCTGAGCGCCTTCAAGAAGTATGGCGTGAAGAACACGGTATGGCTCACGGCCGATGTGCATTACTGCGCAGCCCACCACTATTCTCCGGAGCGGGCATCGTTCACTGATTTCGATCCTTTCTGGGAGTTCGTTGCGGGCCCCATCAACGCGGGCTCCTTCGGGCCGAATGACATGGACGGGACCTTCGGGCCGGAGGTCGTGTTCTCCAAGGCCGGCCGTTTCCCCGGCGAGTCTCCTCGCAACGGGGAGAACCAGTTCTTCGGGCATGTGGAACTCGGTGCGGACGATTCGTTCACTGTGAGCCTGCGGAACGCCAACGGTGAGGCGGTCTTCTCGAAGGTGCTCGCTCCCGAACGCTGACGATGGCCGCGCGCCGCCGCTCCGGGAGTCCGTGGTCAAATTGACGCGTACCCATCAACCGGAGCGGACGGAGCGCGCGTGGTGCTGTTTGACCATTTGGAGCGGCAGATCGTAGCCGCGCTGCAGTTGGACCCCCGCTGCCCGTGGCGCAAGATGGCTGCCGTGCTGGGTGAAGCCGAGCGCACGGTTGCGCGCAGGGGTTCCCAACTGTTGGAGTCCGGTGCCGTAGCGGTGGTGGGAGTGCGGCCGCGGCCGGCGGCGGTGCTGGTGGAAATGCGGTGCACGCCGGGGACGGTCCGTGCCGCGGCCAGCGCACTTGCCCGGCGGGGAGACACCACGTTCGTCTACACCACCACCGGCACGGGGGATTGCGTTGCCGAGATCCTTACGGAACCGGAGAGGATGGGCGATGTCCTGAGTGACGAATTGCCTTCCACCATCGGCCTCCGGGACTCCACCAGTTATCCGGTCCTGAGGTATTTCCGTACCATCCGGGGATGGCGGCCTGAGGTGCTCAGCGCGGAGCGGGCCGAGGCGCTGCGTTCGAACCTCACAGCCGATTCGGGCATCCTCGAGGCCCGTAAGGAGTTGAACCGGCAGGACACCGAACTCGTCGAGGCCCTGTGCGCGGACGGCCGGATGAGCTTCGAGGCGTTGGGGCGCCGGATCGGGGTTTCGGAAGCCACCGCCCGGCGCCGGAGCGAATGGCTCCTGGCCAACAACCAGGTCCAGTTGAGGGCCGTCATTGAACCCGCCGCGTTCGGCCTGGCTGTGGAAGCGTTGCTCTGGATCAGGGCTTCGCCGCAGCACGTAGAGCAACTGGGCAAGAGCCTGGCAGAGCTGACCATGGTCCGCTATGCTGCCGCGATTGCCGGCGATTACCAAGTGGTCGCGGACGTCACGGTGGGGGACATGTCCGCCCTGTACCGCTTCATCACGGCCTCGGACTGGGCCCAGTACGCTTCCGGCGTGGATGTGTCCATTCTGCTGGATGCCCACAAACGCGGCGGGCGGTTCATGCGGACACGCTAGAGAGCTTTTCTTCCGGGACGGGAACCGCAGCGATGGAGGGTGCGACGGCGGCGTACCCCGTCTGCTGTTCGAAGGCGCGGCCCCAGCGAAGCAGCTGCATGTCCGTATAGTGGTTGCCGGCGAGCTGGAGGCCGATGGGCAGTCCGGCCTTGCTGAAGCCGGCGGGCACGCTGAGCACGGGAAGCCCGGTGGCGGAAAGCACGCAGGCCGAACGCATCCAGTCGAGGTACGTTTCCGATGCCACACCGGCCACGGCAGCCGGGTAGCGCAGGCTGGCATCGAACGGCAGCACCTGGGCGCACGGGCTGGCGAACAGCTCGTAGCGTCCAAAGAACTCCTGGACACCCAGTTCCAGGCGGGTCCGCGCGGCGGCAGTTTCAATGAGGTCCCTCGCGGTCAAGTCCAGGCCCTTGTTCACGTTCCAGTGGACTTCCGGCTTGATGACATCTCCCGCGCGTTCCAGGATCGGCCCCAGCCCTGCAGCAAAATCCATGGCCCGCGTGTTGCCGAAGACGAGGTCGGCCTCGCTGAAATCGGGCGTGGCTTCCTCGATGATGGCCCCGAGCTCTTCGAACACGGTCAATTGCCGTTCCAGGTGCTCGAGGATTTCCCGTTCCACCGGCACACCGATTCCGAAATCGCGGGACCAGCCGATGCGCACGCCGCGCATGTCCGTCTCCAATGAGGACCGGAAAACCTCCGGATCAAGGCCTGCCGGATGAGGAACCCGGGGGTCGCTGCCTGCGGTGACGGACATGAACAAGGCGATGTCTTCCACGCTGCGGGCCATCGGACCTGTCCTCCCGAGCCACGCGTAGGCGTTGACATCGGACGGCATGGGTATCACCGCCGTCGACGGCCGGAAGCCAACCACGTTGCAGAAGGACGCCGGGATGCGGAGTGAACCGCCCATGTCGCTGCCGTCGCCGATCGCTTGCACGCGGGAAGCGACGACGGCGGCAACGCCTCCGCTGCTGCCGCCTGCGCTCAGTGTGGGTGCGTAGGGATTGGTGGTGGTTCCAAAGAGGTCGTTGAACGTGTGCGAGCCGGCTCCGAACTCGGGGACGTTGGACTTGCCGGTGCTGACGACGCCCGCCGACTTGAGCCGCGCAATGATGAGGTCATCGGCGTCGGGGACGAAGTCACGCAGCGCTACGGAGCCTTGGGTGGTGCGCATGCCCGCTGTGTTGTTCGTGTCCTTGTGGGTCATGGGAAGGCCGTGAAGGGGAGGCAGCGCGGCCCCGGATGCCGTCAGCTGATCGGCACGGTGTGCCAATACCTGCGCACCTTCGGCATCAAGCGTCACCACGGCATTGATGACCGGGTTCACGTCCGAAATCCTTCGGAGATGGTCATCCAGGGCTTCGCGCGCCGAGATTTCCTTGCTGCGGATCGCGGCGGCGAGTTCGACGGCGGACAGCTCGCCAATGGTGCTGGACATGGTGCTCCTTTGCTGGATATTCGCTTGCTGAAAGTGTGCCGAGTCACATCGGACCCGGGAAGGGCGTCCTGCCGAAGCAGTGCGGTTTGACTGTTTCGGCCAGATGTTTGGCGGATTCCGTCAGCTATTGTGTGTGATCCGGCTCATAGCAGAAGGTGATGCTAACCCACTGGCCGATCCGGTCGATGGGCATGGACCCGCCCCAAGCTGCAACCCGGACCGCACACCGTCGTCCGGTTGGGAACTGCAGGAGGGGCTTTCACGCGGAGGTTTCCATGTTCCAACTCCAGGTATTCCAGCCCCTGACAGTACAACCCTTGGCTGCAGGCAGTTCCAGCGACATCCTGGCCATTGCCAACAACCCGGTCCTCTGGATCTGCGTGGCAGGCGTGTTCGGTGTCATCATCATCCAGTCCGTCATCTTCATGAAGGCGGCCCGCCGCGCCGCACCGTCCGTGGAGATGAGCAGCCAGGACGTCAGGACGTCGTTCCGGTCCGGGGCGGTTTCGGCAATCGGGCCCTCACTGGCCGTCTCACTCGTCGCCATCGCGCTCCTCGGCTTGTTCGGCGCCCCGGCGGTCCTCTCCAGGATCGGCCTCATCGGCTCGGCTGCCTACGATGTCTCGGCGGCAGGCATCGCCGCCGGCTCCATGGGAGCCAAACTCGGTGACGCCAGCTACACCCAAAGCGTCTTCGCGGTGGCCTTCTTTGCCATGAGCATCGGCGGAGCCATGTGGATGCTGGCCACCCTCATCCTTACGCCCATCCTCCGGAAGGGTGACGCCAAGATCCGGTCGGTGAATCCGGCCGCCATGGCGATCGTGCCCGCAGCGGCATTGATCGGCGCGTTCTCCTGCCTCGGCCTGACGGAACTTCCCAAGTCCGGCATCCACGTCCTCTCCTTCGTCGTCTCTGCTGCCGTCATGGGGCTTTGCCTGCTGCTGGCCAAACGGCTCGGAAAGAGCTGGCTGCGCGAATGGGGCCTCGGCTTCTCGATCGTCATCGGCCTTGGCGCCGCTTTCCTGGCCGCCGCACCCGGACTGGCCGCCTGAGAGACCAACCAGGACACGAAAGGAACAAACATCATGACCTCCACCCTCACCACCTCAGCCACCACGAATGCCATGGCGGACTTCAGCCGGACCACGTCGCGCTGGGGGCAGATCACCATGATTGCCGGACTCCTTATCTCAGTGGCCGGTCCCTTGTACCTGGTCTTCGCCGGTGGCTTGGACATCGCGCCGGCCCAGCTCTGGATCGCCTTCGCCGCAGTCGCCGCAACCTTCGGCATCATCTGGATCGTCGAGCCGCTGACCTACTTCCCAATCCTCGGGCCCGCCGCGATGTACCAGGCCTTCATGATCGGCAATATCTCCAACAAACTCCTGCCCGCGGCGCTGATTGCCCAGACCAACATCGGCGCAAAGCCTGGCAGCAAGCGCGCTGAACTGGCCGCCGTCGTCGCCATCTGCGGCGCCGCGGTGGTCCACCTCGTCTCGCTCGCCATCTTTGTGGGACTCCTGGGCACGTGGCTGATCAGCGTCATCCCGCCGTCAGTGCTGACCGTCACCCGGCTGTACGTCCTTCCAACCGTCCTCGGCGCGGTGCTGGTCCAGGCCATCGTCTCCATGAGGCAGCCGCGCACCACCGTATTCGCGCTGGTGGTGTCCGCCGTCGTCGTCTTTGTGGTGCTGCCGCTGGTGCCGTCGCTCGCCATGGTGTCCACGGCCATCGCCGTGCTGGGGACCATCCTGCTGGCGTGGTTCTTCCGCGGCAAGCAGGTTGTGGCCGCCAAGCCGGTCCACATCGAGTAACGGCCGGCCTCACCGGAATCCCACAGAACGCACCAGAACGCACCAGGAGAACACCATGACCCAAACAGCCAAAGCCCTCAAGCTCGATGCCGGCCAGACATCAGCGCTCCACGCCCTGTACCGGCGGCTCCACGCACATCCCGAACTCTCCATGCAGGAGCACGCCACAGCGGGGATCATCGGGGAACAGTTGGACAGGCTCGGCATCGACCACTTCCGCTGCGGCGGCACCGGCGTTGTGGGCATCCTCCGCAACGGGGAGGGCCCGGTGGTTGCTTTCCGTGCCGACACCGATGGCTTGCCTATCGAGGAAGCCACCGGCCTGGATTACGCCAGCACGGACACGGGGATGCTCGACGGGAACGCGGTGCCGGTGATGCACGGCTGTGGCCACGACACGCACGTGGCCAGCCTGCTGGGAGCCGCGGAAGTCCTCACCGGAAACCTGGACGATTGGGCTGGAACGCTGGTACTGATCTTCCAGCCAGGCGAGGAGACGGCGGCCGGGGCACTCGCCATGTTGGAGGACGGGCTCTGGGACAAGGCACCCCGTCCGGAGGTGGTCTTCGGGCAGCACGTGATGCCCGGCCCGGTCGGCACCGTGTCCATCTCCAGCGGGCCGGTAGCCGCCATGGCCGATTCGCTGCGTGTCACGGTCCACGGCCGGCAGTCACACGGTTCCCAGCCTCAGGACTCCATCGATCCGATCGTCATGGCAGCGCACATGGTAACCCGGCTGCAAACCATCGTGTCCCGGGAACTGGATCCCCGGAAGTCCGCCGTCGTGACCGTCGGAACCTTCCACGCCGGACTGAAGGAGAACATCATCCCGGCGTCGGCGGAGTCCACGCTCAACATCCGTACTTTCGACGACGACGTTCGCGGGCAGGTCCTGGCCGCCGTCCGCCGGATCATCGAGGCCGAGGCCGCAGCCTCCGGTGCGCCCACGCCCGGGATCGAGGAGCTCTACCGCTTCCCGCAGTGCTACAACGACCCCGACGCCGTCCCGGCCGTACTGGAGGCACTGCGCCTTGAGCTGGGAGCCGGTTCTGTTGAGGTGACGCCGCCAATGATGGGCAGCGAAGATTTCGGCCACCTTGGCACGGCCATCGGCGTGCCGTCCGTGTTCTGGATGTTCGGTGGGACTCCGGCATCGGTCTTCGACGGGCCGGATGCCGTCCCCGTGAACCACTCGCCCTTCTTCGCCCCGGAACTGGAAGGTTCCTTGGCCGGGGGAGTCTCGGCCGCCGTCGCCGTCCTCCTGTCCCGGCTGGGCAACTGATCTTCAAGGAGCTACGCGTGACGTCAGCATTGACAGAAACAACCCCTGTCCTCCAGGCAACGGCCGGGCCGCTGGCAGGCCACCTCGTTGTCGATTTGAGCCGGGCGCTCGCAGGCCCGCATGCGGCCATGATGATGGGAGACCTCGGAGCACGGGTCATCAAGATCGAAAACCCCGGCACAGGTGACGACACCCGTGGCTGGGGGCCGCCGTTCGTGGGCCCGGAAGACGACCCGCAGGCCACCTACTTCCTGTCCTGCAACCGGAACAAGGAGTCCCTCGCCCTCGACCTCAAGAGCGACGACGGCCGGATGGTCCTTCGCCAACTCCTGGAACGCGCAGACGTGGTGGTGGAGAACTTCCGCCCCGGCGTGCTTGACCGGTTGGGGTTCAGCACCAACGCCATGCATGGCATCAATCCGCGGCTCGTGATCCTGTCCATCACGGGCTTCGGCCACGACGGCCCCGAATCCCACCGCAGCGGCTACGACCAGATCCTCCAGGGCGAGGCCGGGCTGATGTCGCTCACGGGTTCCGGGCCGCAGGACCCCCAGCGTGTTGGAGTGCCGATCGCCGACCTCTTGTCCGGAATGTACGGGGCCTACGGCGTGGTCGCAGCCCTGCTGGAACGCGAACGCACCGGCCAAGGGCAAGTGGTGCGGACGTCGCTGCTCGCCTCCCTCGTGGGTGTCCACGCCTTCCAGGGAACCAAGGTCACAGTTGCGGGGGAGGCACCCGAGGCGCAAGGCAACCATCATCCGTCCATCGCACCGTACGGGCTGTTCCGCTGCCGCGACGGGAGCGTCCAGATCAGCGTCGGCAGCGAGAAACTGTGGGCGGCTTTCACCTCCGCTTTTGGCTTGGATCCGGCGGCCGAAGGACTCGCCACCAACGCCGACCGCGTCCGGAACCGCTCGCGCGTCATCGACGTCGTCGAAGCGGCCTTCTCCGGATACGACGCCGAACCGCTCCTCGCCAAGCTCTCCGCCGCGGGAATTCCGGCCGGCAAGGTGCGCTCCCTGAAAGAGGTCTACGAGTGGCCACAGCTTGCGTCCCAAGGCCTGCTGGTGGAGGTGGACCACCCGGTGCTGGGACCGGTCACCCTGCCCGGGCCGCCACTGCGCTTCTTCGACAACACCGCGGGAGCCGAGTGGACCCGGCAGACACACACCGCGCCGCCGCTCCTGGACCAGCACAGCCACAGCATCCGTGCCTGGCTCGCCGGGGAGGAAACCGATGACTGAAACGGCTACACGCAGGCGCCTCGCCGCCCGCGAACTGCTGGAGTTAACCATCGACGCCGGAACCTTCGTTTCGTGGGACCAACCCGTTCGCGGGGCCGCCGGCATTGCTTCAACCTCGCCGGGTTATGCAGACGACCTTGCAAACGCTGCCGCGAAGTCCGGCAGTGACGAGTCCGTTCTGACCGGCGAGGGCCTGATACGGAACCATAGGGTCGCCGTCGTGGTTTCCGATTTCGCCTTCCTCGCCGGGTCGATAGGCAGGGATGCAGCACAAAGGCTCGTTGCCGCCGTCGAACGTGCCACTGAACTGGGACTGCCGCTCATCGCCATGCCGGCCTCCGGTGGCACGCGCATGCAGGAAGGCACCAGCGCGTTCCTGGGCATGGTTGAAATCGTGGCGGCCGTCCAAGCCCATAGGACTGCAGGGCTGCCCTATCTGGTTTATCTGCGGCATCCCACCACCGGGGGAGTGATGGCTTCCTGGGGTTCGCTGGGGCACGTCACCGCTGCCGAACCCGGTGCCCTCCTGGGTTTCCTGGGACCACGCGTGTATTCGGCACTCCATGGCGAAGAGTTCCCTGCCGGTGTCCAGACCTCAGAGAACCTCTTCGACCATGGTTTGGTGGATGCCGTGGTGCCTCCCGAGGGGATCGGGGACTACTTCGGCCGGGTGCTCGACCTGCTGCCGGCGCCGGTCGTTGGATCACCTGCCGCACTGGCCGCGGGCAATGCTCCAACCACTACCGGAGCCTGGGACTCGGTGCTTCGCTCCCGTGACCCCCGCAGGCCCTCCACCGATCAGCTTCTTAGGGAGGGCGCCGAGGACGTTGTCCTGCTTCGGGGTGCGGGAGATGGAGCCAAGGAACATGGCGTGCTGGTGGCCCTGGCACGCTTCAGGGAGTCCTCGTGCGTGGTGGTGGGCCATGCCGCGGGGACGTCCATGGGGCCGGCCTCCCTTCGCGACGCCAGGCGGGGGATGCGGCTGGCAGCGGAACTCCGCCTCCCCTTCGTGACCATCATTGATACACCCGGAGCCGCGCTCTCCAAGGAAGCTGAGGAGGGCGGGTTGGCGGCGGAGATCGCCCGCTCCCTCTACGACCTCCTCGGTTTGGGTACGCCCACACTCTCCGTGTTGATGGGGCAGGGGACAGGCGGCGGAGCCCTCGCGCTGCTGCCGGCCGACCGCACCATCGCCGCCCAACACGCCTGGCTGGCACCCCTGCCTCCGGAAGGCGCATCCGCGATCGTCCACCGGACCACATCGCAGGCGCCGGAGATGGCAGAGAGCCAAGGCATCACGGCCGCCGCGCTCGCGGACCGGGGAATCGTGGACGTGGTGCTGTCGGAAATGCCCGACGCCGCGGACCACCCCGCGGCCTTCTGCCGCCGCCTTGGCGGGCTGGTCGCCGTCGAACTCCAAGGCCTGAACCAGGCCGAAGCTGCCGGGAACGCTGGTGCCAGCGGTCGTCAGGCACGTCGCGCGAAGTATCGCGCGCTGGTTTCCTAGCTCGGCGGATGCGCGGCGTTCCGGCCAGGGGACCGGGCGGGGGCGCTACGATGACCTCGTTGAGCAGTTCCCTGATTTGCCGGCCCGGACCGGCACCAAAAAGGAGGAGCACGGCATGGCAGGAAAGTTCGAGATTTACCAGGACAAGTCGGGCGGGTTCCGTTTCCGGCTCAAAGCCGGCAATGGTGAGGTCATAGCCACCGGTGAGTCCTACAAGACAAAGGCAGCCGCCAAAAAAGGCATCGAGTCCGTCAAGAACAACGCAGGCTCCGACGTCGTGGACCTGACCGAAGCGTAGGAGGCGGCCCGTCCGGATATCGGCTCAGGATCCGGAAACGCCGCAGGCCCCGTGGTCGAAACTTCGATCACGGGGCCTGCTTCTTTCTAACAGAAAGGGCTAAGCGCTGGTGGCGTCCTGCACTTCGCCCACGAGTTCCTCGATGATGTCCTCAAGGAAGAGCATGCCGGTGGTCGCACCCTCGGCATTGAACACCCGCGCCACGTGGGCTCCGCTGCGACGCATGGACGCCAGCGCGTCCTCCAGTTCATTGCCCACGTAGACCGAAGCCAGGCGCCGGATCCGCTTTTCCGGAACGGGCCGGTTGAACTTCTCCGGCGTGGTCAGGTCCATGACGTCCTTCAAGTGAAGGTAGCCGCAGGGGTGGCCGTCAGCGTCCGTGAGGATGTAGCGGGAGTAGCCGTGTTCCGCCACGGTCCGCTGGATATCCGCCGGCGTTGAGATGGCCGGCAACAGGACCATGTCCTTGATGCCCACCTCAACGTCGGCCACTGTTTTTGCGGTGAACTCAAAGGCCGCCGTCAGTGTTCCGCTGGTGTCATTCAAGGTACCCACGCGCGTTGACTGCTCAACGATGTTGGCCACTTCGTCCAAGGTGTAGGCGCTGGTGGCCTCGTCCTTCGGTTCCACCCGGAAGAGGCGGAGCACGGAGTTTGCGATGCCGTTCAGTGTCCAGATCACGGGCTTGAAGACCCTGGCCACCATCACCAGGGGAGGCGCAAGGATCAAGGCTGCACGGGTGGGCACCGAGAAGGAGATGTTCTTGGGCACCATCTCGCCCACCACCACGTGCAGGAAGGTCACCAGCACCAGAGCCACCACGAACGCGATGATGCCAATGGCTTCTGCCGGGAGGGACGTCAGCCCAAGCGGAATTTCAAGGAGATGGTGGATGGCAGGCTCTGACACGTTCAGGATCACCAGCGAGCAGACGGTGATGCCGAGCTGGCTCGTTGCCAGCATGAGCGTCGCGTGTTCCATGGCCCAGAGCGTGGTCTTGGCCGCTTTGCTGCCGGCTTCTGCCTTGGGCTCGATCTGGGATCGGCGGGCTGAGATGACGGCAAATTCGGCGCCGACGAAGAACGCGTTCACCACCAGCAGGACCACCAGCCAGATGATGCCGGGAAGATACTCACTCATGGCCAAGCTCCTCGGTAATCCTGTCCACGATCTGGTCATGGGTGCTGACGGTTTCCGCCCCGGGGTCGGGCGTATAGCGGATGCGTCCCAGCTGGGCTCCCGAGGCGCGCTCCACGCGAAGGACGCCCCCGGCAACGGCTACTTCATCGCCCAGTTCCGGAACCCGGTCCAACTGGTCTGACATGAAGCCGGCCACGGTGTCGTACTCTTCGCCTTCCGGAACCACGATGCCCGTTCGGTCCAGCAGTTCATCCGGGCGCAACGACGCATCGAAGGTGATGGAGCGGCCAACACGGACCACCCCTGCACGGGCACGGTCATGTTCGTCCTCGAGTTCGCCCACGATTTCCTCCACGAGGTCCTCGAGGGTCACGATCCCGGCCGTTCCGCCGTGTTCGTCCGATACGATCGCCACTTGCAGGCCCTGCTTTCGAAGCAGAACCAGCAGTGCGTCGATGTCCTTGGACTCCGGAACGTACAGGGGCGCCGTCATCAATTCAGTGGCGGTTACGGCTTCACGCTGGTCCAGGGGCACGGCGAAGGCCTGCTTGACGTGCAGGACACCCATCACATCATCCCGGTCCCGGCCGATCACCGGGAATCGGGAGAATCCGGTAGCTGATGCGAGGGCCACGATGTCCGCGGCGGTGTCAGCGGCATCCACGGCCACCATCCGGACGCGGGGTGTCATGACGTCCCCCGCGGTGTGCTCGGAGAAACGGAGAGTCCTGTTAAGCAGCTCGGCGTGGTCTTGGTCCAGCAGACCTTCCGTGGCAGAGCGGCGAACCAACGACGAGAGTTCCTCAGCCGAGCGCGCCCCGGAGAGTTCCTCTTTCGGCTCGATGCCGAAAGACCGGATGATCTTGTTTGCCGTGTTGTTGAACAGCAGGATTGCCGGCTTGAACACTGTGGTGAAGAGAGCCTGGAACGGAACCACCACCTTGGCCGTGGCCAACGGCAGAGCCAACGCGAAGTTCTTGGGAACGAGCTCGCCGATCACCATGGAGAACACAGTGGCCACGAAGATTCCCACCACTGCGCCCACTCCCGGAACCAGGCCGGGGGGTAGGCCGAGGGACTGCAGCGGCCCGCTGAGCATGCTGCTGATTGCCGGTTCAAAGGTGTAGCCGGTGAGCAGGGTGGTCAGCGTAATGCCGAGCTGCGCACCGGAGAGGTGCGTTGACGTGATTTTGAGGGCCTTGATGGTTGGCCCCAGCCGCTTTTCGCCGCGGGCTTGGCGGGCCTCCAGTTCAGCGCGGTCAAGGTTGACCAACGCGAATTCTGAAGCCACGAAGAATCCAGTGCCGACAGTCAGGACAAGTCCTATGCCGAGCATGATCCATTCATACATTCGGGCGCCCCTCTCCTGGGAAGACCGGCAATCCGGTCAGCGGGCAGAGGGGCCTGGGCATATGTGAAGGAGGGTCATCCATGATGCGGTAATTCTACGGGGTTGCGTCAGGGCGCGGTTCCGTTGTGCGCCGCAGGCTGAAACCGGAACTCATGCCGGGGCCGGATCGTTGTTGGTCCGGAAGCATCTCCCGGCGGCTGGCCTCGACTGCCCACAAAACCAAAGAACCCCTGGAAATCCTTTGATTTCCAGGGGTTCTTGACCGAGCTTCCTATCAGAATCGAACTGATGACCTTTTCATTACGAGTGAAACGCTCTACCGACTGAGCTAAGGAAGCACCGCGTCCATCTGCCGGTTTCCCGGCCGATCACGCAAGACATAACTGTAATGGAGCCACGCGGCCCGGGTCAAAACGACGGCGGCAGGCGCCGTTGCGGGGATGTTCACCCCGTTGTCGGGCCGGGTTCAGGCCGTTTTCTCCAAGCCGCCGGAAGCTGGGAAATCAACCGCCGCCGGTTTCAGCCGCGGCACCAGACTCGCCGAGGGAGCCGCGCAATGACCGGGGACGCACCGACCACGGATCCACTGACCACGAATGCACTGACCAGGGGCCTCAACCGCACGCCCGGCAGGCTGAGGCTCGCCGTCGTCGACATGGTGGGTACCACCATCACCGACGACGGCCGCACCGAACGGGCGATGTCGCAGGCCTTGGCCGAGCATGGCATCGAACCGGGCAGTGTTCGCTTCGAGGGCATGCTGGGCTACGCACGAGACACCATGGGTTTCTCCAAGCGGACAGTCTTCGGGCACCTCTTCGAAGACGCGGCGGTGGCCGAAAGCGCCAACAGGACGTTCGAGCTGGTTTACGACCAGCTGATGGAAGACGGCGGCGTGCGGGCAATTCCCG
The DNA here is from genome assembly GCF_044749185.1 of Paenarthrobacter sp. NPDC089675. NCBI lineage: Bacteria > Bacillati > Actinomycetota > Actinomycetes > Micrococcales > Micrococcaceae > Paenarthrobacter > Paenarthrobacter sp. NPDC089675. Next base: position 385,511 of record NZ_JBIVHM010000004.1, read on the forward strand.
GCGCGGAGGACGCGATCCAGTGGATGCGCGAGTCCGGGATGCTCGTCTGCCTGGCAACGGGCTTCGGCCGGCACACGCAAAACGTAGTACTGGAATCCCTCGGTTGGATGGGCCTGGCGGACCTCAGCCTTTGCCCCGATGACGCAGGACGGGGCCGCCCTTACCCTGACATGATCCTGACCGCCGTCCTCGCCCTGGACCTGGACGATGTCCGGGAGGTGGCCGTTGTGGGGGACACCAGTTCGGACATGCTCTCCGGCGTCCGTTCGGGAGCTTCCCTGATGGCAGGCGTCCTCACAGGCTCACACTCGGAAGCCACCCTTCGCGCGGCCGGAGCCACGGTGGTGTTCGACTCGATCAAGCAGCTTCCCGCTTTTTTGGAGAAGGACTGGACCTTGGGAAGGGTCTAAGGCAGCCGCTCCCACCAGGTGCTCAGCACTTAATTCCGTCTTGCGGCTGCTTCCCGTCGATGAAGTAGTTGTCCACGGCGTTGCTGACGCAGGAGTTGGACCGGCCGTAGGCTGTGTGCCCTTCACCCTGCCAAGTGATGAGGGAAGCGTTGCCCAGCTGCTTCCGCAGGGATTGTGCCCACTCCAACGGGGTTGCGGGGTCTCCGGTGGTGCCGATGACCACGATGGGTGAGGACCCGGTGTAGTTCACGGGCGCTGGCGTCCGTGTGGGCTTGTAGGGCCAGGCCTTGCAGGTCACCCCGCCGTAGGCGAAGAACTCGCCGAACGTGGGGGATTCCTGTTTCAGGCGGGCTTCCTCGGCGCGCATTCCCGCCGTGTCCGTGACCATGGGGTAGTCCAGGCAGTTGATGGCGTTGAAGGCGAAGTTTGAGTTGGAGCTGTACGTGCCGTTGGGTTCCCTGTCGGCGCCAAGATCGGCGATCCGCAGCATCTGGGAGACATCGCCGGAGAAGGCGCTGTCCAGGGCCTGCGTCAGGGCGGGCCAGCTTTGATCGTCGTAGAGCGGAAGGATGAGGCCGTTGACGAATTCGTTTCCGGTGACCAGCCGACCGTCCTTCGCAGTCTGCGGGTTCTGGTTCACCGCGTTGATAAGCTCACGGATCTGCCCGACGCCGTTGTCCACGCCGCCGCTGAGCGGGCAATCCTTCTGCTTGAGGCAGTCTGCGACGTAGGTGCGGATGGCCTTTTCGAACGCTACGGCCTGTCCGGAGGTCAAGTCCTCATTGCTGAGTGAGGGATCAACGGCGCCATCCAAGACCAACCGGCCCACCTTGTCCGGGAACAGCGCGGCGTAGGTGGAACCAAGGAAGGTTCCGTAGGAGTAGCCGAGATAGTTCAGCTTGGCATCGTTGACCACGGCGCGGAGGATGTCGAGGTCCTTGGCAGCACTGATGGTGTCCACGTGCTCCAGCACCGGCCCGGTTTGCTGAACGCATTGCTGCGTGACTGTCTCGTTGAAGGCGAGGGCGGCGGCAAGGCCGTCGTCGGTGTTCTCCTGGAAGGACTTCTCACGGGCGGCATCGCGCTCGGCGTCGGAAGCCATGCACTTCACGGGGGCGGACCTCTTGACGCCCCGCGGATCGAATCCCACCATGTCGAAGCTGGAACGCAGTTTCTGGGTGAAGTGGGTCTTGCCGCCGTCCTTGACGAAGTCCACACCGGAACCGCCGGGACCGCCCGGGTTCACCAGGATGGTCCCTTGCTTGGTGCCGGAACTGGGGAGCTTGATGGCCGCCAGCGTGATCTCGCCGGAATCCGGGTTGCCGTAGTCGAGGGGAACCTTGACGTTGCCGCACTGGAAGCCGTCCTCGCACGCACTCCATTCCACGTTCTGGGAGTAGTACTTCTCCAGGCCCTTGGGAGCAGAAGCGGCGATGGAGGGGTCAACAGTGCTGGTTGACGGCTTTGCCGTGGGCGCCGGGAGGAAAGGCAGTGAACAGGCACTCAGGACCAACATGGACACAACGGCCAGGCAGAGCGCGGCGAGCCCCTGGCGGGGGCGGGCGGACTTCATGGATTCTCCTATTGCTGGATCAGGCTGGTGGCCATGGACTCCACTGCCAAGAGCGGTGCCACGTTGGTGGTGGTGATTCGGACGCGGGCCTTGTTGATGGCGTCCATCCGGGCGAGGGTGGCTTCCGGAGTCGACTGGCGTGCGTACTCTTCGAGTTCGCCCTTCAGCTCAACGTTGACCAATTCCACCGCGTTCCCCAACTGGATGATCAGGACATCCCGGTAGAAGGAGAGCAGGTCAGTCAGGGTCCGGTCCAGGGAGTCGGTGACGGAACGCTTGGCACGCCGCTTCTGGTCGTCCTCCAGTTGCTTGACCTGGCTGCGCATCGACGGCGGAAGGGTTCCGGATTCGGGGGCGCCGAGGCTGGCCAGGAGGGCTACCTTCTCCGCCGCATCCCGCTCGTCATTGGAACTGTTGGCCTCGTCGGTGGCGATCTTGACAAGTTTCTCGGCCATCATCACGGCAGCGGTTACCCCCCGCAATCCCAAGGGAATGCGGACTGTTTCCAGGCGCCTCTCCCTGGCATCGGCGTCGCGGGCCAGCCGCCGGGCAATTCCGATGTGGCTTTGGGCGGCCCGGGCGGCACGCTCGGCGAGTTGACGTTCGACGCCGTCGCGCCTCACCAAAAGGTCGGCGACGTCGGAGGGCGGCGGCAGGCGCAAGGTGACCGGGCGGCACCGGGAGCGGATGGTGACTAGCACATCCGCGGGGGAGGGTGCGCACAACATCCAGATAGTGCGGGGCGTGGGTTCCTCGATGGCCTTCAGCAGCACGTTGGTGGTGCGCTCGGCCATGCGGTCCGCATCTTCCACCACGATGATCCGCCAACGCCCGGTTGATGGCCGGTCACCTGCCTTGGCCACCAGTTCACGGGCTTCGTCAATGGTGATGGTGACCTTTTCGGTCCGTACGAAGGTCACGTCGGAATGCGTCTCGCCAAGGATGGTGTGGCAGGCAGCGCAATCACCGCATCCGCGGAGCGCCACGTCGTCCTGCTCGCAGTTCAGAGCGGCGGCAAACGCCTTGGCAGCGTTGGACCGGCCTGAGCCCGGAGGGCCGGTGAAGAGCCAAGCGTGTGTCAGGCCGCTTTCCCCTTGGGCGGCCTGCTTCAATTGGGCAACTACCGGTGCTTGGCCTTGCAGGTCATCCCATACGCTCACGGACGGACCCGCTCGCCAAGGAGCGACTCCACCCGTTCAAGGATGCCGGCGGCCAGCTCCTTGATCCCTTGGGAGGCCGGCAGCACGAGGTAGCTGGACGGTGAGGCTTCGGCAAGGTCCAGGAAGGCGTGGCGGATGGCCGAGTGGAAGTCGTCCGGCTCGGATTCCAGCCGGTCCTCTGCGGCTTCACCGGCCGTGCGGCGACGGCGCCCGTCGGAGGGGTCGACGTCCAGCAGTACCGTCAGGTCCGGGCGGAGGCCTTCGGTTGCCCACTCGTTCAGTGAGCGGACTTCCCCGGCGCCCAGGCCGCGGCCGGCCCCCTGGTAGGCCACTGATGAATCGATGTACCGGTCCGTGATGACCACGGTCCCCGCGGCCAACGCCGGCCGGATCACCTGGTTCGCGTGCGCGGCACGGGCAGCGGCGAACATGAGGGCTTCGGTGCGGGCGTCGATGGTGCCGTGCCCATGGTCCAGCACCAGGGAGCGCAATTTCTCGCCAATGGGAGTTCCGCCGGGTTCGCGGGTTCGCAGCACCGGGATGCCCCGCGATTCAAGGGCATCGAACAAGAGGGAAGCCTGCGTGGATTTGCCCGCGCCGTCCCCGCCCTCGAAGGCGATGAAAAGTCCGGGGCTCTGAATACTCACCTGCCTAGCCTACCGAGCGGGTGCAAACGTAATGCCTTTCATCCACACCGTTGCCCACGATTACCCTGAATCCATGAGCCTCTCCGATCAGCACGCCGCAGATTTGTCCCCGGAAACCCTTGTGGTGGCTGCGGGGCGTCCTGAACGCAAGCACGATGAGCCGGTCAATCCGCCGATTGTCCTGTCCTCCACGTACTTCGGCACGGGCTCACTTGGCGACGGCGATCGCGGCTACGGGCGCTACGCGAACCCCACATGGGACCCTTTCGAAGAGGCCTTGGCGAAGCTGGAAGGCGCCGAACTCCCGGGGCTGCTCTATGCTTCGGGCCTTGCAGCCGTGAGCTCGGCCCTTTCGTTGGTCCCGGCCGGTGGCGTTGTGGTGATGCCTTCCCACAGCTACGCCGGTTCCCTCGTCATGGCCACCGAATTGGCCGCGAAAGGACTCTTCGAGCTCCGGACGGTGGACATCGCCGATACTGAAGCCGTCAAAGCGCTTATCAGTCCGCAGGAGGGCCGGAAAGCCGATCTGCTGTGGCTCGAAAGCCCCACCAACCCCATGCTGGGCATCGCTGACGTGCGTGCCCTGACCGACGCCGCGCACGCCGCCGGAGCGATCGTGGTCACGGACAACACTTTTTCCACGCCCTTGGTGCAGCAGCCCCTCAGCCTGGGCTCCGACGTCGTCCTCCACTCGGTGACCAAGTACCTTGCCGGGCATTCCGACGTCGTGCTGGGCGCCTTGGTGACTTCCAACCCGGAGCTTAGGGCCACGCTGCTGCATCACCGCATCATCCACGGCGGCATCGCCGGTCCCTTTGAAGCCTGGCTGGCGTTGCGTGGCCTGCGCACACTGGCGCTGCGGATCGAGCGTTCGCAGGCCTCGGCCGCCATACTTGCCGAGCGCCTCAGCTCGCACCCGCGCGTGGAAGCGATCCGGTACCCCGGTCTTCCGTCGGATCCCGGGCACCAGCGGGCCAAGGACCAAATGAAGGGCTTCGGGTCAATCCTGTGCATCCAGATTGCCGGTGACGGTGCCCGCAGCGGTGCGGATGCGGCGGATGAGATGGTCCGGGCCCTCCAGCTGTGGCTGCCTGCCACGTCGCTGGGTGGCGTGGAGTCCCTCATCGAACGTCGGCGCCGCCACACCGCCGAGCCCCTCAGTGTCCCTGAGAACCTGGTGCGCCTCAGCGTCGGGATTGAGAACGTGGAAGACCTCTGGGCGGACCTTGAGCAGGCGCTGAAGTCGCTGGGCGGCTAGGCTAAAGGGCGTGGACGGAAAATATTTGATCGCCATTGTCACCAACGCGGTTTACTTCATCCTGGGACTGGTGGCCTTGGCCCTCGAAATCTGGGCATTCGTGGACTGCTTGCGGCACCGCCCGGCCCTTTTTGTGGCTGCGTCCAAGCGCACCAAGACGTTCTGGACCGCTTTGACCGGCGTGGCCTTCGCCATCGGCGCACTGACCGTTCTGACCGGCGGCAGCGGCCTGGGGATCTTCGGAATCGCAGCCGTCACCGCGGCGTGCGTCTACCTTGCCGATGTCCGTCCCGCAGTACGCGAAGCCGGCAGCGGCGGCAACCGCAACGTGGGGCCATACGGCCCCTGGTAGACCTGAATCAGAGCGGTGCCACGGCCTCCCAGGCCACGGTCACTTCTCCCAGGCGCCACCGCGCAGGTCCGTCCAGCAGCGGCCATCCTGCGTCCCGCAACGATCTGCACATTGCAGTCCACCGCTGCCGGTTTCCGAAGGAGGCCAACGGCGCAGCTTCGAGCCAGGCGCGGTCCATCGCCTGCAGGAAGGTGTGGATCGGTTCACCGGGGACATTCCTGTGAATCAGCGCCTTCGGCAGCCGCTCGGCCACTTCTGACGGCAGCTCAAACGAAGCAAAGCGTACGGACAGGCTGAGGCTAAGGGGTCTTTCCGCGTCCAGGGCCACCCAGGTCACCCGGCGGCCGATTTCGTCGCACGTGCCGTCGATGAACAAGCCGCCCGGCGCCAGCCGGGATTGAACCAGCTGCCAGATCGCGGGCACGTCGGCTTCCTCGTATTGGCGCAGCACGTTGAAGGCACGGACAACCACGGGCCGGCCCGGCAGCGGGATTTCGAAGCCGCCCACCTGGAAGCTCAATCCGGGACGTTCCAACGACTTGGCTGTGCGCACCCGCTCGGGTTCGATCTCGATTCCGCACACCTGGACGTCTGCCCGAACAGCCTGCAGGCGTTCGAAGAGTTCGACGGCGGTGGCCGGCGAGGCGCCGTAGCCCAGATCCACCACAAGGGGTTCGACGGCGGCGCGCAGCCGCCACGCCTGCGGCCCGGCCAACCACCTGTCCAGGCGGCGCATGCGGTTGGGGTTGGTGGTTCCCCGGGTGATGTTGCCGACCGGCTTTCCGCCCCGGCTTCGGGGAGGGCCCACCCGTTCAGCTTTTTGCACCACGGCCCCCACTTTATCGCCTGCCTCGGCCGGAGCGGGACCGTTCAATGGCGTAACGCCGGGCAGGGGAGAGGGGCCCTCGGCTAGGATGAAAACCATGACTTACAAGCTGATTCTGCTGCGCCATGGCCACAGCGAATGGAACGCCAAGAACCTGTTCACCGGTTGGGTGGACGTTGACCTGAACGACCAAGGCCGCAAGGAAGCAGTGCGCGGCGGTGAGCTCCTGGTGGAGAACAACATCCTCCCGGATGTCCTCTACACCTCGCTCCTGAAGCGGGCCATCAACACAGCCAACATCGCCCTGGACAAGGCCGACCGCGGTTGGATCCCCGTCAAGCGCGACTGGCGCCTCAACGAGCGCCACTACGGCGCCCTGCAGGGCAAGGACAAGGCCCAGACCCTCGCCGAGTTCGGCGAGGAGCAGTTCATGGAGTGGCGCCGCAGCTACGACACCCCGCCGCCGCCCCTGGCTGACGACAGCGAGTTCTCCCAGGCCAACGATGTCCGCTACAAGGACCTCGGCGAGGCCCTCCCGCGTACCGAATGCCTCAAGGACGTTCTGGTCCGCCTGCTGCCCTACTGGGAATCGGACATCAAGGAAGACCTCAAGGCCGGCAAGACCGTCCTGGTCACGGCGCACGGCAACTCCCTGCGCGCCCTGGTCAAGCACCTGGACGGTATCAGCGACGACGCCATCGCTTCCCTGAATATCCCCACGGGAATTCCGCTGGTGTACGAACTGGACGAAGACTTCAAGCCTGTCACGCCCGGCGGCACCTACCTCGACCCCGACGCCGCGGCAGAGGCCATCCTCGCCGTTGCCAACCAGGGCAAGAAGTAGGGCCCGGCGCTTAAACGGGCGGCCCGGTCACCTCAGGTGACCGGGCCGCCGTCGTATTTAACCGCTCTGTACTAGAAGCCTTCCGGCTGCCATTCGCCGGTCACCAGGTAGGTGACCTTGCGGGCCACGGAGACGCCGTGATCAGCGAACCGCTCGAAGTAGCGGCTGGCCAAGGCAACGTCTACCGTTGTGGCCGCGGACTCGTTCCAATCGGGAGCCGCAATCGCCTTGAAGACGCTCAGGTGCAGGTCGTCCACGGCGATGTTGATCTTGAGGATGTCGCGGGCAACCTCGAGGTCGCGGGTTTCGAGGAGTTCGATGACTTTGGCCACGATCTCGATATCGTGCTGGGCCATGGCCTTGAAGGTCTGCGTCAGCGTGGACGGAATCACGGTGGCCGGGTAACGGAGGCGGGCCAGCTGAGCCACGTGGCGCGCGAGGTCACCCATGCGCTCCAGTGAGGCGCTCATGCGCAGGGATCCAACGATCATGCGGAGGTCGCTGGCCACGGGACCCTGCAGGGCCAGGATGTCGATGGCACGCTCGTCCAGGCTGTTCTGCAGGAAGTCGATGCGGGCGTCGGCTGCGATGACGTCCTGGGCGAGGTCGACGTCGGCACCTTCGAAGGCTGTGGTGGCCTTGGTAATTGCTTCGTGAACGAGTTTGGAGATCTCGATGAGGTCGTCGCCCACCTGGGTGAGTTCCGCCTGAAAAACCTTGCGCACTAAGGCGTCCTTTCCTTGGAAATCCTGGTGCCGTGGTGGCGGCCGGATTTCAAAACCACGGTAGTCCAACAAGTAACACTGACAGCAGCCCGTGAACTGTTGCGCACCATTAGGTGAACGTTAGTTGAACCGTCCGCATTTGGCGCAGGAACCACGCTTTGGCCTGTTTGCACAGCATAAGCTGGACAGGTGGATCCGTTGCTCGTAGGTGTCATCGCAGGCTTGGTTGGCCTGTCGCTGGGCGTCTTTGGCATGCTCGCTTTCCGGATCAGCGAACGGCAGCGCAGGATCGTTGACCTTGATGTCACCGAACCTTTGCTTCCCGACGGCGCCGCCGAGGTCCTCTCCGTGGTGGGCCGGGCTTTCGTTGTGGTAGATGCCATCGACGGGGTGGTCCGTGCCAGTCCGGCCGCGTACGCTTACGGTTTGGTTCGCGGACATACGGTGGTCCACAAGCAGCTCCTGGACATGACCGCGAAGGTCCGCCGTGACGGCGTGATCCTGGAGGAACAGTACGAGCTGCCGCGCGGCCCTCTCGGCAAGGGCGCGATCGTGGTCCAGGTAAGGGCGGCGATGCTGGGCCAGGAATACATCGTGCTGCTGGCCGATGACCGCACCGAGATCACGCGTACGGAAGAGATCCGCAACGACTTTGTGGCCAACGTGTCCCATGAACTGAAGACTCCGGTTGGTGCGATCTCGCTCCTGGCCGAGGCCCTTGAAGCCTCGCCGGACGACGAAGAAGCGGTGCGCCGCTTCGCCAAGCGCATGCACAAGGAGTCCGGCCGGCTCGCAGCACTGGTGCAGGACATTATCGAACTCTCCCGCCTCCAGGGTGCCAACGTGGCGCAGCAGGGCCTCGCCGTGGACATCAACGCGGTCATTGCCGATGCCGTGGACCGTTCCCAGCTGCCCGCCGAGAGCAAGGGCATCCAGATCGTGGTGGGGGGCCACTCGGACGCCATGGTCTTCGGTGACCGCGACCTCCTGGTCACCGCCCTCCGGAACCTCATCGACAATGCCATCCGGTACTCGCCGGAAAACACTCGCGTGGGCGTGGGCGTAAGGACACGCGAAGGCGTAGTGGCCATCTCCGTGACCGACCAGGGCGAGGGCCTTTCCCCGGAAGACCAGGAACGCGTCTTCGAGCGCTTCTACCGCGTGGACGCAGCACGTTCGCGCCACACCGGCGGTACCGGCCTGGGCCTGAGCATCGTCAAGCACGTGGTGTCCAACCACGGCGGCGAGGTGACCGTTTGGTCCCAGCCCGGCCAAGGATCAACCTTCACCATCCGACTGCCGGAAATGGAAGGCCAGGACGACGACGCCGGCCTTCCGCCCGCCGCGGCAAACGCACCGGCGGGTGCGCTTCAGGCGGCAAGTGCCGCCGTCGGGCTTGAACCGGCGAACCAACAACCTCATCACGCGAGTGAAAAACCGGGTGCCAGCGGCGCCCAAGAGCAAGGAGCCAGCGCTTGAGCCGGATACTGATAGTTGAGGACGAGGAGTCCTTCAGCGACCCCCTGTCCTACCTCCTGGGTAAAGAAGGTTTTGACGTCGAGGTAGTGGACAACGGCAGCGATGCCCTGGTGGAGTTCGACCGCAACGGAGCCGACCTGGTCCTCCTGGACCTGCAGTTGCCGGGAACCCCGGGCACCGAGGTCTGCCGGCAGTTGCGCCAACGGTCTTCCGTGCCGGTCATCATGCTCACGGCCAAGGACTCGGAGATCGACAAGGTGGTAGGCCTGGAACTCGGCGCCGACGACTACGTCACCAAGCCGTACTCCTCCAGGGAACTCGTGGCCCGCGTCCGAGCCGTCCTTCGCCGGCAGGGTGAACCGGAAGAACTGATCACCTCCACGGTCCAGGCGGGCCCGGTGCGGATGGACATCGAGCGGCACGTGGTGAGCGTCAACGGCGAACAGGTATCGCTGCCGCTGAAGGAATTCGAATTGCTGGAGATGCTGCTGCGCAATTCCGGTCGAGTGCTCACGCGCGGCCAGTTGATCGACCGGGTTTGGGGATCCGACTATGTGGGCGACACCAAGACTTTGGACGTCCACGTCAAACGCCTCCGCAGCAAGATTGAGCCTGATCCTTCCGCCCCGCGCTACCTGGTGACGGTCCGCGGACTTGGCTACAAGTTCGAACCGTAAAGACTTCCCAAGGACACAAAAGGAAGGGTTCCGCTTCGGCGGAACCCTTCCTTTTGTTTATGCCTGTTGTACAGGTCCGGGGACTTAGTGTCCGGCTGCGGACTCCGTGGCCGAAGCCGACGGGCTGGCGGAAGAAGAAGCCGAACCGCTGGGGCTCGCCGAGCCACTCGGGCTTGCCGAACCGCTGGGGGAGGGCAGGTACTTCTGGTATTCCGGAAGCGTGCCGTTGACCACGGGAACGTTGAGGGTGGACGAGTCCGAGCCGCTGCGGATGGTCACGGGGGTCAGGCCGCCAGGGGTGGTTCCTGCTGAGCTGAGGATGGCGGCGTCGGACTTGTCGTTCAGGTAGGTCTCCGAGCCGGCCTTGACCGGGATCTCGGTCTGGGACCCGTTGGCTCCGCTGATGGTCAGCGTTGCGTCCGAGGTGCCTTGGTTGAACACCGCGCCGATAACGCGGCCCGGCTGGTTCTCGCCGTTGGACACGATCAGGATGTTGCGCAACTGCAGCTTGCCGAGGTCTGCCCTGACCCCGTCCGAAGCCGAGTACTGGTGCGAAGTCTGCTGGGCGTTGACGAAGCCACAGCCGGTAACGGACAGAAGACCGACGCCGATTGCAGCGGCCGCCATTGCCAGCTTGCCGCGCTGGACAGTGTTCATCGCAGAAATGCGCACGACACCTACTCCTCAAGAGTCATTGGAAAGTTTTCAGCCATAGCCTATCGGCAAACCGGTGGAAACGAGGATTCGGCGAGGCATTGTGGCGTGCGCAGCGGCCTCAGCCAGGCGCTCACTTTGATTGACTAATGCATCTTTCACAGTTTTCGTCAAGGGGTTGTTTGTGGCCCTTTAGGGCCTGTTTCCCTTTATTTACGCGGCAGGAGGGGGCGTTCGATGCCAGTCGTATGCCTTAATCGTGATAGACTAGTCTGCGGGAAAGGGGAAAGTCCACATGGTTTTTGAGGTCGGCGAGACAGTAGTTTACCCTCACCACGGTGCAGCAAAAATTGAGGAAATCAAGATGCGCACCATCAAGGGCGAAGAGAAGATGTATCTCAAGCTCAAGGTGGCTCAGGGTGATCTGACCATTGAAGTTCCAGCAGAGAACGTTGACCTTGTTGGGGTCCGGGACGTAGTGGGCAAGGACGGTTTGGAGCACGTTTTCGATGTTCTCCGTGCCGAGTTCACTGAAGAGCCCACCAACTGGTCACGTCGTTACAAGGCAAACCTGGAGAAGCTTGCTTCGGGCGATGTCATCAAGGTGGCAGAGGTTGTTCGCGATCTTTGGCGTCGTGATCACGATCGCGGCCTTTCCGCAGGTGAGAAGCGCATGCTGGCCAAGGCGCGGCAGATTCTGATTTCAGAACTGGCGCTGGCTGAGAAGACAGACGAAGAGAAGGCTGCAAGCGTTCTTGACGAGGTCTTGGCTTCCTAAGAATTGATGCCCGGTGGTGCGAATGCGCCGCCGGGTTTCTTTTTGCCCGGAGTCGTCCGGGCTGCTGCGGAATACTGTCTCGGCACAGTAACCCGCAGTATTTCCAAGTAACCTTGGGCGCATGACTCATCCTTCTAAGCGCCCGGTCACAGCCGTCATTGTCGTCGCTGCCGGCTCGGGCGAACGCCTGGGCTACGGAATGCCCAAGGCTCTGGTGCCCTTGGGCGGCGAGGCGATCCTGATGCATGCCCTGCGGGGAGTAGTGGCCGCGGAAGTTGCCCGCCAAATCTGTATCGCAGTGCCCCAAGGCGATACTGCCTTGCGGGAACTGATCGCCGGCTTCGCGGTGGAGTTGGTGGATGGCGGCCCCGAACTGACAGTGGTGGACGGGGGAACCACCCGCGCCGACTCGGTCCGGGCCGGCCTTGCGGCGTTGGAAGACGGAACCGAGTTCGTCCTGGTTCATGACGCCGCGCGCGCCCTCGCACCCGAGCGGGTCTTCCAGCGGGTGGCCGATGCTTTGGCAGCCGGGGCGAAGGCCGTGATCCCGGCCATGCCCGTGGTGGACACCATCAAGACCGTTGCCGCCACCGCCGAGGCGGACTCGGCGATTGCCCCGGAGGTAGTCACCGGAACAGCCACGCGCGAGGAACTGCGCGCCGTCCAGACCCCGCAGGGCTTCGACGTCGCCACTTTGCGCCGCGCGCATGAGGCCGCCGGGCTCTTCGACGACCGCCAGTCGGCAGCAGTGACCGACGATGCGATGCTCGTGGAGCTTCAGGGCGTGCCGGTCCATGCAGTGCGCGGCGCCAGCCAGTCGCTCAAGATCACCACGCCCCTTGACCTGATCATTGCCGAGGGACTCCTCGAAGGTCCCCTGGGCATGCGCTGGGTGGAGGGCTGATGACGCACGGGACCCCGATCATGCCCCGCACCGGCATCGGCATCGATGTGCACGCCTTTGCGCCTGCGGATGACCCCCAGCCGCTCTGGCTGGGCGGTCTCTTCTGGGAGGGCGAACAAGGACTTTCCGGCCATTCCGACGGCGATTGCGTTGCCCATGCCGCGGCGGACGCACTCTTCTCGGCGTGCGGAATCGGCGATCTCGGTACGCATTTCGGCACGGACCGGCCTGAGTTCAAAGGTGCCTCGGGCGTGACGCTCCTCGGCGAGGCCGCACGGATTGTGCGCGCAGCAGGTTTCGAGATCGGCAACGTGGCCGTACAGTTCGTGGCCAACCGGCCCAAGTTCGGGCCCCGCCGGGAGGAATCACAGCGGGTACTCAGCGAGGCTGCCGGGGCTCCCGTCAGCGTCACCGCCACCACCAGCGACGGGCTTGGTTTCACCGGCCGCGGCGAAGGCATCTCCGCTGTGGCCACGGCGCTGGTGTTCGCGGCCCCGGCCGGCGCGGAAGGCGGGCCGGCATGACCCAACCAGGTTCCGGCGTCGTACGGCTTGCATTGGTGACTGGAGCAGCGTTGGTGGCGGCCGTCCTGGGCGGGTGTGCTCCGGCACCCAAAATGGACGTCAAGGCAAGTTGCGAGTTCCTCAACAACGATGCTTTCAAGCCCGACGGCAACCAGCAGCAACAGTCCAAGCAACTTGCCGCGCACTATCACGAGCTTGCGGACAAGCTGGCACCCGAAATCGGCAGCCCGATCAAGGAAATGGCCGCCATTATGGACAAAGCAGCTGCCTCGTCGCTCGGTGCGGCCACGCAGGAACAACAGCAGCAGTTGACGGTGCAGTTCAACAAGATCGGCGAGTTCTGCAAGTAAGCGGTTCATGCTGCGTCATCGGCTAATCTGGAGCGGTGACCCTCCGCTTTTATGACACAGCCTCCGCCGAAGTCCGCGACTTCGTTCCCCTCGAACCCGGCAAGGCCAGCGTCTACTACTGTGGGGCCACCGTCCAAGGCATGCCGCATGTGGGCCACGTACGCTCCGCAATCGTCTTCGACCAGTTGACCAGATGGCTCGAGTTCCGTGGCCTGCGAGTCACTGTGGTCCGCAACGTCACGGACATCGACGACAAAATCCTGGTCAAATCCGAGCAGTCCTTCCGCGAAGACTGGTTCACCGAGCCCTCCGCCCGCATGGACGAGGAATGGTGGGCCCTCGCTTACCGCTACGAGCAGGAATTCGAGTCAGCGTACGAGACGCTCGGAGTGCAGCGGCCCACGTACGAGCCCCGCGCCACCGGTCACATCCCGGAGATGCATGCGCTGATCCAGCGGCTGATCGACCGTGGCCACGCATACCCCGCGCTGGATGACTCAGGTGACGTCTACTTCGACGTACGCTCGTGGAGCAAGTACGGTTCCCTGACCCGCCAGAACATTGATGACATGCAGGGAGCGCCTGACGCTGATCCGCGCGGCAAGCGCGACCCCCGCGACTTCGCGCTATGGAAGGGCTACAAGGAAGGCGAACCCGCAACCGCCAAGTGGGAGTCCCCCTGGGGGGCGGGCCGGCCCGGGTGGCACCTCGAGTGCTCGGCAATGGTCACCAAGTACCTCGGCCCGCGTTTTGACATCCACGGCGGCGGGCTGGACCTCCGTTTCCCGCACCACGAGAACGAGATGGCGCAGTCCCAGGCGGCCGGCGATGAATTCGCCAACTTCTGGATGCACAACGGCATGGTCACCTACGAGGGCGAAAAGATGTCCAAGTCCATCGGCAACACGGTGAGCCCGGCCGAGATGCTGGAGCTGGCCTCCCCGCGGGTCGTCCGGTACTACCTCGGGCAGGCCCACTACCGGTCGGTCCTGGATTACCGTCCCACGTCGCTCCAAGAGGCCGCGGCCGCCGTCGAACGTATTGACGGCTTCATTGCCAAGGCTGCCGCCAAGGTCAAACACGACACGGGCGGGCCGGGTGCCTACGCAGTGGCTCCCCAGGCCAACATGCCGGTTGCATTCGCGGCCGCCATGGACGATGACCTGAATATCCCGCAGGCACTCGGGGTGCTGCACGAGACCGTCCGTGCCGGCAACACCGCCCTGGCGGCCGGCGATCTGGACGCAGCGAAGACCGCTCTGTACAGCGTGGAAGCCATGACAGGTGTCCTGGGCTTGGATTCGGTCAAGCGTCCGGAGGCCGTGCAGGGCCGTGAACATGCGGCCCTCGAAGTCCTGGTTGAAGCGCAGCTCAGCGCGCGCGCCGCTGCCCGTGCCGCCAAGGACTGGGCCGCCTCGGACGCCATCCGGGACACCCTCGCCGCCGCGGGGGTCGTGGTGGAAGACGGCCCGGATGGTGCCACGTGGAGCCTGAAGCGCGACTGACGCGGACCCTGACCCGTCAGCCCGATTGGACGGGGTCAGTAGACTTGATTCCAGACTTACTCACAACATCAAGGATGGAATCCCATGGCCAACAACGGTAACCGGTCGGTCAAGAAGAAGAAGGGCCCCACCATCGGAACCGGTGGCCATGGCCGCAAGGCACTGGAGGGCAAGGGCCCCACTCCCAAGGCGGAGGACCGCGTCTACCACAAGGCCCACAAGAACAAGCTGCTGGCCGAGCGTTCCGCTGCGAAGCGTGGTCCGGGTGCCCGCGGGACAAACCCGCGTAGCGCGGGCCGGGGTTCCGGACCCAAGGGCCGCGCAACCGAAGAACTGGTCACGGGCCGCAACTCGGTTGTCGAGGCCTTGCGCGCCGGCATCCCCGCGAAAGCCCTGCACGTTGCTATCCGCATTGAAATGGACGACCGCGTCAAGGAGTCCCTCAAGCTTGCCGCCGAACGCGGGATTCCGCTTCTTGAAGCCGGCAAGCAGGAACTGGACAGGATGACCGAGGACGCCGTCCACCAAGGCCTCGTCCTGCAGATCCCGCCCTACGAATACGGTGACGCCTACGAGCTCGCGGAAGAAACCATTGCCAAATGGAAGAAGGGGCACATCGCGAACGCCCCGCTCTTTGTGGCGCTCGATGGCATCACCGACCCCCGCAACCTCGGCGCGATCATCCGCTCCGTTTCGGCTTTCAGCGGGCACGGCGTCATCGTCCCGGAGCGCCGCTCCGTTGGCGTCACGGCTTCCGCCTGGAAGACTAGCGCCGGTGCCGCCGTCCGTGTTCCCGTGGCACGTGCGTCCAACTTGAACAACGCCCTCAAGCAGTTCAAGAACATGGGCATCTACGTGCTCGGCCTTGACGGTGACGGCGATGTCTCGCTGCCTGACCTCACCGTTGCCACCGAGCCGGTCTGCATCGTGGTGGGTTCCGAGGGCAAGGGCTTGAGCCGCCTGGTCCGCGAGAACTGCGACCAGATCGTCTCCATTCCGATCGACTCGGCCATGGAGTCACTCAACGCATCCATGGCGGTGGGTATCTCCCTCTACGAAGTGTCGCGCCAGCGCGCCGCCAACTAGGTTCCTCTCTCACTTCCCGACCGGTCCTGAGGGTTCCTCTCTCACTTCCCGACGTGTTTCTCCGATCGCTCTCTCACCTCTGGCGGGTGGGGGAGCGATTGTCTTTGCAGCCAGCGCCCTTTCGGACGCGGGGATGTGCGAGAGCGATCGGGTAAGGCGGGTGGGATGTGGAGGAACGATCGGGTAAAGCAGGTGGGATGTGCGAGAGGAACGGGGGTCTAGAAGTCGCGGCGGTTGGCAAGCACCGGAAGTTTTTGGCGGGCGTCGTCCACCACAGCGGCGTCAAGGTCTGCGAAGAGCAGCCCAGGCTCACCTTCCAAAGCCGCCAGCACCTGGCCGAACGGGGAGACGACGGCGGAGTACCCCACGCCCGTTGGTGCGGTGCCTTTCGCTTCGATTCCTTGGGTGGCCGGATCTCCCTGCCCGCAAGCGAGGACGAACGTGGTGGTGTCTACGGCCCGGGCGCGGGCCAGGAGCTGCCATTGTTCTGCCTTGCCCGGCCCTGAGCCCCAAGACGCCGAAACGATGTTGACCACGGCGCCGCGCTGCGCGTTGGCCGTGAAGAGTGCCGGGAACCGGACGTCGTAGCAGGTGGCCAATCCGAAGGTGAGGCCTCCGGCGTCGAACGTGACCGGATCAGTACCCGCCTCTACGGTGTCCGATTCCGCGAAACCGAATGCATCGAACAAGTGGATCTTGTCGTAGCTCGTCTCAACACCCGGGCCCGTGGCCAGGAGCGTATTCCGGACCCGGGGTTTCCCGGATTCCGAGGGAGCGCCCGGCGTGAACAAGCCGGCAATAATGACCAGCTCCAGTTCTTTGGCGATTTCGCGGACGCGGCTTGCCCAGGGACCGTCGAGGGGTTCGGCAATATCCAGGAGGGAATTCCCGAAGGAGCGCATCATGGCCTCGGGGAAGACCACCAGCTCCGCGCCGCCGTCCTTGGCGCGGCGGGCGTATTCCTCGAGCAGCCGCAGGTTGGCCGCCAGGTCGCGGCCGGTGATGACTTGGGCAAGTGCCACGCGCACGATGTGTACCTCCATACTGTTCCCTTCAGTATGGCAAGCACGTCAAAGTAAATGCCGTGTGTTTCGTCACATGGGAACCGGACACCGCACATATCGGGCGTGGAACTAAACTTGCAAGCAATGGTAATGCCTATTTTGGACACAGCAGCCACCGTGGATGCCTCGCGGCCCACGCCCCTCGGTCTGAGCGCACCTCAGCCCGGGCCCTTCGCTGCTGCCCCTGCCGCGGCACATCAAGTCAACGTCGCCGTCTTCGCGCCGGCACTTGAACGCGTCGAGATTGCCTACCAGGCCCCCGGGGACGGCTGGCGGGTCCACACCCTCCCCAATACGCTGGAGGGCGTCCACTTCGGGCTCGTGCCGGACATGCCTCCGGGCACCCGCTACGGTTTCCGGGCCGCTCCTGCCGAGGGTGGCCTGCCGCTGTCCGTTCCCGCGGTTGATTTTGACGACGACGGCGAGCAGGGTCTCTTGCTTGATCCCTACGGGCGCGCTGTGGACCAGAGGGGCGAATTCCTCACGAGCGTCCACCTTTCCGCCGATTTCGACTGGGGCGATGACAGCCCTCCGGGTACCCCGCTGCGGACGTCGGTGATCTACGAAGCACACGTCCGTGGCCAGACGATGCTCCACCCGGACATTCCCGAACACCTGCGCGGCACGTACGCCGGCATGGCCCACCCGGTGATGATCCAGCACTTGACTGAGCTGGGCATTACCGCCGTGCAATTGCTGCCCATCCACTTCCATCTCGATGAAGGCCACCTCCAGGACTTGGGCCTGACCAACTACTGGGGCTACAACACTGCTGCCTTTTTTGCCCCGCACGCCGACTACGCCACGCAGGCGGCACGGAACGCGGGCCCGCATGCCGTGCAGGACGAGCTCAAGGGCATGATCAAACTGCTTCATGCCGCGGGCATCGAAGTGATCCTGGACGTGGTGTACAACCACACGGCAGAGGCAGGGCCGGACGGCCCAATCATCAGTTTCCGCGGCCTGGGCGAGGCGCGCTATTACCGCCATGATGCCCACGGCCGCTACCTGGATACCACCGGCTGCGGTAACACCATGGACTTCAGCGATCCCGCGGTTGTGCAGTTGGCCTTGGACTCCCTGCGGTATTGGGTCACCGAGTTCCATGTGGACGGATTCCGCTTCGATCTCGCCGTCACCCTGTGCCGCGATGCCGGCAACCAGTTCGATCCCGAGCACCCGTTCCTGCAGGGCATTGCCGAGGACGCGGTGCTCTCCAAAGTAAAGCTCATCGCCGAGCCGTGGGACGTCGGGTATGGAGGATGGCAAACAGGCCGCTTTCCGCAGGGCTGGTCGGACTGGAACGACCATTTCCGTGACGGCGTACGACGCTTCTGGCTGTCCGACCGTGCTGCCATCGAGGCCGGCGGTCAGGGCGGCTCGGTGGCTTCCTTGGCCGAGATCATGGCCGGCTCCGAAGGGCTCTTCGCTCCTTCAGGGAGAACACGCCTGGCCTCAGTCAACTTCGTCACCGCCCACGACGGCTTCACCCTGGCCGACCTCGTGAGCTATGACCGCAAGCACAACGAGGCCAATGGCGAACAAAACCGTGATGGCCATGGTGACAACCGCAGCTACAACCATGGCTTTGAGGGCCGCAGCGAGGACGAGGCGATCGTAGCCGCCCGCGCGCTCTCGGTCCGCAACCTCATGGCTACCCTGTTGCTGTCCATCGGTGTTCCCATGATTACGGCCGGCGATGAGCTGGGCCGAACCCAGCAGGGCAACAACAATGCCTACTGCCAGGACAATCCCACCGCCTGGTTGGACTGGAGCCGTACTCACCAGGCCAACGCCCTTTTCCAGACCACCCGCGAATTGGTCCGCCTGCGCCGGTGGTTCCTCCGCCACCAGCCCGAGGACTTCCCTGCGAAGGCCAACGACTCGAGCCTGCAGTGGTTCGATGACAAGGGCAAGAAGATGACTCCGGCCCGCTGGAACGATCCCAATGTACGCTCGGTCCAGCTCCTCATGGGACACGAAGACAGCCAGGTGCGCGGCCTGGTGGTGGTCAACGGCAGCAACCATGATGTCAAGATGGTCCTGCCGGAAATCCTGAGCGAAACCGGCATCGGCAAACGGATGTTCGAGCTCCGCTTTACCACTTCCGTGCTGCACGAACGGCGCAAGGGTGCACTGGTGGCGTCCGGCGAGCGGGATATCCTGCAAGCCAACACCATCAACATCTACCGCACCTGACCGCCCACACAGCAGTAAAAGGAGGGACCGCCATGAAGCGCAGCAGGCTGGTGGCCTTCGCGGGCTTGGTGATTGCCGTCGTCGTGCTGGTCATCGCCATGGTGAGCGGCCAGCAGGCGCCCACCTCACCTGGTCTTACAACCGGCCCCGGGACAAGCACGACGGCGGCACCCACCGCCGCTGTCAGCGCGCCCCCGAATCCTTCGGGACTGCCGGCGGTCAACGCTTCCCAGCTGCCGAAGGAGGCACGCCAAACGCTGGCCCTGATCGCGAAGGGCGGGCCATACCCTTACCCCGAGGATGACGGGAACTTCGGCAACTTTGAGGGACTGCTGCCAAAGAGATCCAGTGGCTACTACCGGGAATACACCGTGGTAACCCCGGGCGCCTCCAACAGGGGAGCCCGCCGGATCATCGCGGGCAAGGACGGCGCCAAGTTCTACACCGCCGACCACTACGAATCGTTCAAGTTCATCGTCGAGGACAAGTAGGAACCCATGAAGATCTACTCAGCAGATACCTGGACTCTCGAAGAACTCCAGGAACAGGTCTCCGACGCCGGACGCCGCACCATCCTGGTACCGGCGGCCGCGACCAAGCAGGGCGTGCTGGAGGTGTTCGGGCAGGTCCTTGATTTCCCCGAGTACTACGGCGTGAACCTGGATGCCCTGAATGATTCCCTGCATGACTTCGCGGATTCCCTCTCCGACGACGACGATGCCCCGGTGACCATGATCTGGCAGGTTCCCTCGGCCTATCGCACGGACCGTTCCTTCGCCGTGGTCTGTGAAATCCTCCAGGACGCGGAGCGCTATGCCGGCCGCGACCTGGCAGTGATCGCGGTGTTCCAGCACTAAGAGTCCCGGGCTCCAAAAAGCAGTCGGCCCGCTGTTCCGTTTCCCAACAACGGAACAGCGGGCCGACTGCTTTTTGGAGCTTAGGCGTTTGCGATCAAACCGAGTTCGGCCTTTGACGCCAACGCCGAGTGCTTCGGGAACACCCGCACGGTGTAGCCGAAGGAGCCCGAGCGGTTGATCACCAGCGAACCGTGGAACAGGTGCCGTCCGTTTCCGAGGTCCTCCTTGGGATCGAGTTCGGCCACCACTACGTCTTCGAGCTCATCGCTTTCTTCCGCGCGGCCGAAAGCGACTTCCACGGACACGTCCTGCGGGGAGAGATTGTTCAGGGCTACGTAGGCGTTGACCTGGAGGGTGTCGCCAACCTGCGGCTCCTCGGACACGCCCACGGAGTCCACGTGTTCCACCACCACCTCGGGCCAAGCGTTCCGGACCCTGGACGTCCAGGCTGCAAGTTCCTTGGCTTCCTTGTGCGACTCGGCGATGGCACGCCGCCCGGAGACTGCCGCGGGGCAGTACAGCTTGTTGACGTAGTCGTGGAGCATGCGTTCGGCCGAGACGGCCGGGCCCAGGTGGGCCAGCGTGTGCTTGATCATGGACACCCAGTGGGTGGGGATCTTCTCCGTGCTGGATTCCGAAGGTCCCGCCGCGCCTGCGCCCTGGGCGACGGTGGTGCCGTAGAAGCGGGGTGCCACTTGCGTCTCAAGCAGTTCGTAAAGGGCCGCCGCTTCGATGTCGTCGCGTTCGTCGGCCGAAGCGCCGTTGTTGGCCGTCGGAATCGCCCAGCCGTTTTCGCCGTCGTACATTTCGTCCCACCAGCCGTCCAGGACGGACAGGTTGAGCGAGCCGTTGATGGCTGCCTTCATGCCGGACGTTCCGCAGGCCTCGAGCGGGCGGAGCGGGTTGTTGAGCCAAACGTCGCAACCCGGGAAGAGGGTGCGGGCCATGGCGATGTCGTAGTTGGGCAGGAAGACGATCCGGTGACGGACCTCGGGGTCGTCAGTGAAGCGGACGAGGTCCTGGATCATTTTCTTGCCGGCGTCGTCGGCCGGATGCGACTTGCCGGCGATGACCAGCTGGATGGGGTGCTTGGGATCCAGCAGCAAGGCCTTCAAACGTGCGGGGTCGCGCAGCATGAGCGTGAGCCGCTTATATGTCGGAACACGGCGTGCGAAGCCGATGGTGAGCACATCCGGGTCCAGGACGGAGTCGGTCCAGCCGAGCTCGGCATCGGCAGCACCGCGCTTCTTCCAGGATGCGCGCAAGCGGCGCCGTACATCCTCGATCAGCTGGACGCGGAGTTCGCGCCGTAGGTTCCAGACGTCCTCGTCGCTGACGTTGTAGGCCAAGTCCCAGCGGCCGAGTGCTTCGGCTTCCGCCCCGAACTGCGTGCGGGCCAGGGAAGAGATCCGGGGATCCACCCAGGTGGGAACGTGAACGCCGTTGGTGACGGAGGTGATGGGTACCTCCGAGTGGTCGAATCCGGGCCACAGACCGGAGAACATCTCGCGTGACACTACTCCGTGGAGCTTTGCCACGCCGTTGGCACGCTGCGCGAGCCGCAGGCCCATCACCGCCATGTTGAAGACTGACGGGTTGCCGCGGTCGTAGTTTTCCCGGCCGAGTTCGAGGATCTTGTCAACGGGCACGGCGGGGGCCAGGCCGGACTCGAAGAAGTGCTTGATCTGCACTGTTTCGAACCGGTCGATTCCGGCAGGGACCGGGGTATGCGTGGTGAAGACGGTGGACGCGCGTCCGGCGGCCAGCGCTTCCTCCCAGGTGAGGGGATCGTTGGGATCGGACATCGCTTCCTGGATGCGCTCGATGCCGAGGAATCCGGCGTGTCCCTCGTTGGTGTGGAAGACCTCCGGTGCAGGGTTGCCCGTGAGCTCCTGGTAGACGCGGAGGGCCTTGACACCGCCCATGCCCAGCAGGAGTTCCTGCTGGAGGCGGTGGTCTCCGCCGCCGCCGTAGAGCCTGTCGGTGATGCCGCGGGCGGCCTCGTCGTTGGAAGGGACATTGGAATCAAGCAACAGCAGCGGTACGCGTCCGACGTCGGCACGCCACACGTGCGCGTGGAGCTCCCGGCCGTTGGGCAGCGGCAGGGAGATGTGGACGGGCTTGCCGGGGACGCCGTCCTTGGCCGGGTGGCGGAGCAGTGTCAGCGGCAGGCCGTCCGGGTCCAGGACAGGGTAGGTCTCCTGCTGCCAGGCGTCGCGGGAAAGGGACTGTTTGAAGTAGCCGGCCTGGTAGAGGAGCCCGACGCCGATGAGCGGCACGCCGAGGTCCGAGGCTGCCTTGAGGTGGTCGCCTGCGAGGATGCCCAGACCACCGGAGTACTGGGGCAGTACCTCGCTGATGCCGAATTCGGGGGAGAAGTACGCAATGCACCGTGGCGCGTCTTCACCAAGGCCCTGGTACCAGCGTGGTTCGCTGAGGTACCGGTCCAGATCGGCGGCAGCTTCCTGCACACGGTTCACGACGTCTTCGTTACCCGCCAGTTCCTGCAGTTGCTCGCGGCTGATCGACCCCAGCAGGGCGATGGGGTCGTGCTGCGCGGCCTCCCAAAGAGCCGGGTTGAGGCTCGCGAAAAGTTCCCTCGTTGGCCGGTGCCAGGACCAGCGCAGGTTGGTCGCCAAACGGGCCAGGGGCCTGATGGACTCGGGGAGGACGGTACGGACTGTAAACCTTCGAATTGCCTTCACGAGCGCCACACTAACCGACTCGCATGGCAGCCGGAACTGCTTTGGGTTTCTTTTAGGTAAAAGACATCTTGCGTCGAGAAGATAGGTCGTTTGCTTAGCATTCTCTGATATTTGTCGCTAACGTCGTGCTTGTGACGAATACGCAGCGAACCATCACCGCTTTGAAATCCAAGACGAAAACGGACATCACCGACGGGCTTCGCTTCGGCCGGTTCCCCATCACGGCCGTCCAGCCGGTGATCGAGGGTGGCCGCTTCCCGGCGAAGGCCCTCCCGGGAGAGGACCTGCGCGTATCCGCCACGGTCTTCCGCGAGGGCCACGACCAGCTCGGTGTCTCTGCCGTTTTGCTCGATCCCCGGGGCAAGGAACGCCAACGGGTCCGGCTCGCACCCTCCCAGGAGGAACGCTGGAAGGGCCTGGACCGCTGGGAAGGCTGGATGACCCCGGCAGGTACCGGCGCATGGTCCTTCGTCATCGAGGCCTGGCACGACCGCTATGGAACGTGGCACCACAACGCCGAGGTCAAGGTCGCCGCGGGCATCGACGTGGAGCTGATGCTCACCGAAGGTGCTGTGTTGCTGGCGGGCGCGGCAGATGACGACGCCGGACGAAGCGCCGCGGAGAAGCGCACCTTGCGCGCCGCGTCAGTGGTTCTGGGGGACACGACCAAGTCTCCCGAGGAGCGCCTCGCCGCCGGTTTCAGCCCCGAGGTGCTTGCCGCCGTCGGACGCGTGCCGATCCGCGAACTGGTGACCGTGTCCGAGCGCTACCCGCTGCAGGTTGAACGCGAACTGGCCGGACGGGCCGCCTGGTATGAGTTCTTCCCGCGTTCCGAAGGCGCTGTCCTGGACCACGCCACGGGTGTTTGGACGTCCGGAAACTTCCGTACGGCCGCAAACCGCCTGGACGCCGTGGCGGAAATGGGCTTCGACGTCATTTACATGCCGCCGATCCACCCGATCGGCTTCCAGCACCGCAAGGGCCGGAACAACACGCTGACGCCCGGGCCGCAGGATCCAGGCTCGCCCTGGGCCATCGGCTCCAAGGACGGCGGGCATGACGCCATCCACCCGGACCTCGGAACTTTCGAGGATTTTGACGCCTTCGTGGCGCGGGCCAATGAATTGGGGCTTGAGGTTGCCCTGGACCTCGCTTTGCAGGCTGCCCCGGACCACCCCTGGGTGACATCGAATCCGGAATGGTTCACCACCCGCGTGGATGGTTCCATTGCCTACGCGGAAAACCCGCCGAAGAAATACCAGGACATTTATCCGCTGAACTTTGATAACGATCCTGCTGGCCTGTCCAAGGAAATCCTGCGGATCGTCCAACTGTGGATCAGCCACGGCGTGAAAATTTTCCGTGTGGATAATCCGCACACCAAGCCGGTCTGGTTCTGGGAGTGGCTGATCGGCAAGGTCAACAAGAAAAACCCCGAAGTGGTTTTCCTCGCGGAGGCATTCACGCGGCCGGCCATGATGCACGCCTTGGGGCGGGCAGGCTTCCAGCAGTCCTACACCTACTTCACATGGCGGAATACCAAGACCGAACTTGAAGAGTACTTCCAGGAAGTCAGCCACGAGACCGCTGCGTTCTTCCGGCCGAACTTCTTTGTGAACACTCCGGACATCCTGACGGAATACCTCCAGTACGGCGGCCCGGCAGCGTTCAAGATCCGCGCGGTCCTCGCGGCCACTGCAAGCCCGCTTTGGGGCGTGTACGCGGGCTACGAACTCTTCGAGCACGTCGCCCGGCCGGGCGCGGAAGAGTACATCGACAACGAAAAGTACGAGTACAAGGCAAGGGACTGGGAAGGCGCGGCGGCTTCCGGCCACACGTTGGCCCCGTACATCACCCGGCTCAACACCATCCGCAGGGCCCACCCGGCACTGGGGGACCTGCAGAACCTCACCCTGCACCACAGCACCGACGACGCCACGATTGTGTACTCCAAGCACAAGACGCTTCCGGACGGCACCAAGGACACGCTGATCATCGTGGTCAACGTTGATCCCCACAACACGCGGGAAAGCACGGTCTCGCTGGACCTCGCAGCCTTGCAACTCGATCCAGGTGACTTCAACGAGGACGGCCGCTACTGGGTGGACGACCTCATTACCGGCCAGAGTTGGGCGTGGGGCGAGCACAATTACGTCCGCCTGGACGCCCACGTCGAGCCCGCCCACGTGCTCAGCATCCGGAGGCAGCCTTAGTGAGTTTCTCTCCGCAAAACCCGAGCCAGTACTTCACTCCGAAGAACACCTTCGAGCTGAACGCTCCCGGTCTCCAGCACGATCCGCACTGGTACCGCAAGGCTGTGTTCTACGAAGTACTGGTCCGGGCTTTTGCGGATGCCAACGGCGACGGCTCGGGGGACTTCCAAGGCCTGATCGACAAACTGGACTACCTCCAGTGGTTGGGCGTGGATTGCCTCTGGCTGCCGCCGTTTTTCCATTCCCCGCTGCGGGACGGCGGCTACGACATTGCGGATTACACCTCGGTCCTGGATGAATTCGGCACCATCAGCGATTTCAAGCGACTGGTGGCCGAAGCACATGCCCGCGGGGTCCGGGTCATCATCGACCTTCCGCTCAACCACACCTCGGACCAGCACCCCTGGTTTCAGGAGTCCAGGAAAGACCCTACCGGGCCGTACGGGGACTTCTATGTGTGGAGCGATACGGACGAGAAGTACCAGGACGCCCGCATCATCTTCGTGGACACGGAGGAGTCCAACTGGACCTTCGATCCCATCCGCCGTCAGTTCTTTTGGCACCGCTTCTTCAGCCACCAGCCGGACCTGAACTTCGAGAACCCTGCGGTGATCGAGGCGCTCCATGACGTGATCCGGTTCTGGCTTGACCAAGGCATCGACGGATTCCGTGCCGACGCCATCCCGTACCTGTACGAGGAAGAGGGCACCAACTGCGAGAACCTGCCCAAGACCCACACTTTCCTGCAGGACCTGCGGAAGATGGTGGACGCGAACTACCCGGGCCGGGTGATCATCGCCGAAGCCAACCAGCCGCCGCAGGAAGTGGTGGAATATTTCGGCACCGAAGATGCCCCCGAGTGCCATATGGCCTTCCACTTCCCGATCATGCCCCGGCTGTACTACGCGCTCAGGGATCAAAAGGCGGGGCCGATCATCGAGACGCTGCGCGATACTCCTGAAATTCCCCGTGGCGCCCAATGGGGAACCTTCCTCCGCAACCACGATGAATTGACGCTGGAGATGGTCACGGCCGACGAACGTGCCGCCATGCTCGGGTGGTACGCGCCCGATCCCCGCATGCGGGCAAACATTGGAATCCGCCGCAGGCTGGCGCCGTTGCTGGACAATTCCCGCGCCGAGATCGAACTCATCAATGCCCTGTTGCTGTCCTTGCCCGGAAGCCCGTTCCTGTACTACGGGGACGAGATCGGCATGGGGGACAACATCTGGCTGGATGATCGCGATGCCGTGCGGACCCCGATGCAATGGAACCCCGACCGCAACGCAGGATTCTCGAACGCCGATCCCGGCAAGCTCTATCTGCCGGTGATCCAGTCGCTCGTGTACAACTTCGGAAATGCGAACGTGGAGGCGCAGGCCGCGCACTCCGGCTCGCTGCTCCGATGGACCCGGCAAGTCCTCAGCGTCCGCAAGAACCACCCCGTGTTCGGCTTGGGTACCTTCCGCCACATCGAAGCCGACAACGAGGTGGTTCTGGCGTACGTGCGGGAGCTTCCGCCGGGAAACGCAGAGGGAGAAACCGCGGAAACCATCCTGTGCGTCTTCAACCTCTCACAACATCCAGTGGCCGCTTCCCTGGACCTGCCGGAATTCGTCGGCAGGGGCTTCAGGGATATCTTTGGCGGCCAGCCCTTCCCCGCCGTGGGCGATAACGGCCAACTGCACGTCATGTTGGGAAGCCACAACTTCTACTGGTTGCGGCTGCGCTCTGCGTCTTCCAACCCTTCGTCGCCTTTTACGCAGGCGATCCCCGTGGTGTCGACCAAAGGATGAGATGAGCAAGGGAACACTTAACCCCGCCATTGAAAGTCTTCTCCGGAACTGGCTCCCCACCAAGCGCTGGTTCCCGGTGAAGAGTCCCGATTTTGCGCTGGAGCGTGTCGGAGGCTTCCAAGTCCCGGACCCGGGAGGGAGCGCCAACGCGGAGGTCCTGCTGCTCGGGGTGACCTACAGGACGGCCGACGGCGGCCCGCGAACGGACATTGTCCAGGTCCCCTTGAGCTTCCGCAGCCAGCCGCTGGCCGAAGCGCCGGCTGCCCTGCTGGGGGAGTTCACGGATTCCGGGAAGGGGCTGAAACTGGTCTACGACGCCGTCTTCGACCAGGACTTCGTCAATGCCTGGCTTGAGTTGATGCGCCGGGAAGGCACGGTGGCTGACGGTACCGCGAACGGCCACCTCACCAAGGGCAGGCTTTCCCTACCTGCCCGCCCCACTTCGGTGAAGGTGTTGTCCGGTGAGCAGTCCAACACTTCCGTCATTGTCGACGACGGCGAATCGGCCGCGATGGTGAAGCTCTTCCGTGTTCTCGCGGCCGGGAAGAACCCGGAGGTTGAATTGGGCGCGGCCCTCACGGCCTCCGGCACCACGGAAGTTCCGGCAACGCTTGGTTGGATTACCGGGTCCTGGAAAGGACCGGCCGGTGCCGCCACGGGCGAACTGGCCGT
Source organism: Paenarthrobacter sp. NPDC089675 (assembly GCF_044749185.1). Taxonomy (NCBI): domain Bacteria; kingdom Bacillati; phylum Actinomycetota; class Actinomycetes; order Micrococcales; family Micrococcaceae; genus Paenarthrobacter; species Paenarthrobacter sp. NPDC089675. Next base: position 412,769 of record NZ_JBIVHM010000004.1, read on the forward strand.
GGCCCACGAATTCCTGCGCGGCGGCATGGACGCGTGGAGGTTGGCCGTGGATGCTGCTTCTTCGGGCACCGACTTCACCAAGGAAGCGCACGGGCTTGGCGTCGCAACGGCCACGGTCCACGCCCGGCTTGCGGAAACGTTCGGAAGCTCTGATGGCGAGGCGCAGGTTTCCGGCGTCGCCGCAACCCTGGCCCAGCGCGTCCGCCAGTCGTGGGCTGAAGCGGCTCCCGCCGTCGGGCCCTATGACGAAAGCCTGGAAGAACTGCTGGCCACCCTCGAGCCGCAGGCGGTGGGCCGGTTGCAGCGGATCCATGGTGACCTGCACCTGGGCCAGATCCTTAGGGTTCCCGCCGGTGAGTTGGAACCCGGCCGCTGGGCCATTCTCGACTTCGAGGGCGAGCCACTGCGCACCATCGAAGAACGGAACATGCCCGACCTTCCCCTGCGCGACGTGGTGGGTATGCTTCGGTCCTTTGACTACGCGGCAGGAGCCGCTGTTCGCGAGAATGCGGACGCCAAGGTTCCGGAAACATGGGTGGACGATTGCGCCGAAGCGTTCCTGGATGGGTACACGGAAGTCAACCCGGGAACCATAGACCGCCGCTCGCCGCTCTTTGTGGCATTGTGGCTGGACAAGGCCTTATACGAGGTGGTCTATGAGTTGCGCAACCGGCCGGACTGGCTGTCCATTCCGGTCAACGCAACCCGGCGGATCCTCGACAACACGAGCCGCGGCAAGCACGCGGCGGCTACAGCGGAAGGTAATGACATGACAGGCTCTGCACGCACCGAACGGCCCCGGGTACCCCGGCAGGTGGATTCCGAGACCTTGGCCCGCGTGGCAGCTGGTGCCTACCATGCACCCCACTCCGTTCTAGGTGCCCACCTGGACGACCACGGGCACGTCACCGTCCGCACGGTCAAACACCTAGCAAGGTCGGTGGCCGTGGTCACCGAAGCGGGCCGCACGCCCATGGAGCACGAATCCCACGGTGTGTGGGTAGCGGTCCTGGAACCGCTCCAAGCCGGCCACGTGCCGGACTACCGCCTCGAAGTAACCTACGACGACGAAACGGTCACCGTCGATGACCCGTACCACTACCTGCCCACAGTAGGCGAAGTGGATCTGCACCTTATTGGCGAGGGCAGGCACGAACGGCTGTGGGACGTCCTGGGCGCTCACTTGCAGAATTACCGGACGTCATTGGGCGATGTGAACGGCGCCTCCTTCGCCGTGTGGGCCCCGAACGCGCAGGCAGTCCGCGTCATGGGCGACTTCAACGGATGGGACGGCCGACACCATGCGCTCCGCTCGCTCGGATCCTCAGGGGTGTGGGAAGTCTTCATCCCGGGCGTTGTAGCAGGGGCGTGCTACAAGTACGAGATCCTTACCAAGGCGGGCCGCTGGGTGGAGAAGGCCGATCCGCTGGCCTTCGGTACGGAGGTGCCGCCGCTGACCGCCTCCCGCGTGGTGGACTCGAGCTACCGCTTCAAGGACTCCGAGTGGATGGCCGCCCGCGCATCCCGCGATCCCCACAACTCGCCAATGAGCGTCTACGAAGTACACCTCGGCTCATGGCGCCTGGGCCTTGGCTACAAGGAGCTTGCCAAGGAACTCGTGGAGTACGTCAAGTGGCTCGGCTTCACCCATGTTGAGTTCATGCCGGTGGCAGAACACCCGTTCGGCGGGTCCTGGGGCTACCAGGTCACGTCCTACTACGCTCCGACATCCCGTTTCGGCCATCCGGACGAATTCCGCTTCCTGGTGGATTCCCTTCACCAGGCAGGCATCGGTGTCCTCCTTGACTGGGTGCCCGCGCACTTCCCCAAGGATTCGTGGGCGCTGGCGCAGTTCGATGGGCAGCCCCTGTACGAACACTCCGATCCCGCATTGGGCGAGCACCCGGACTGGGGCACGCTGATTTTCGACTTCGGTCGTCGCGAGGTCCGGAACTTCCTGGTGGCCAATGCGCTGTACTGGCTCGATGAGTTCCACATTGACGGACTGCGGGTAGACGCGGTGGCTTCGATGATCTACCTGGACTACTCCCGCGAAGAAGGGCAGTGGCGGCCCAACAAATACGGCGGACGGGAGAACCTCGAGGCGATCTCCTTCATGCAGGAAGTGAACGCCACCGTCTACAAGACACACCCTGGTGCCGTCACCATTGCGGAGGAATCCACGGCGTTCCCCGGCGTTACGGCTCCCACCAACCACGGTGGCCTGGGCTTCGGCCTCAAGTGGAACATGGGCTGGATGCATGACTCGCTGAAGTACATCTCCGAAGACCCCATCAACCGCAAGTGGCACCACGGCACCGTCACGTTCTCCCTGGTCTATGCCTTCTCCGAGAACTTCCTCCTGCCCATCAGCCATGACGAGGTGGTGCACGGCAAGGGTTCCATGCTGCGGAAGATGCCCGGCGATCGCTGGCAGCAGTTGGCCAACCTCCGCGCGTTCTTCGCCTACCAATGGGCGCACCCGGGCAAGCAGCTCATCTTCATGGGTACGGAGTTCGGCCAGGAAGCCGAGTGGTCCGAACAGTACGGGCTCGACTGGTTCCTTGCCGACATCCCGTCGCACCGTGGCCTGCAGTTGCTGGTGAAGGACATCAATGAGCTGTACGCTGCGACGCCTGCGCTCTACAGCCAGGACAATGAACCTGCCGGCTTCCAGTGGATCAACGGCGGGGACGCCGACCACAACGTCTTGTCCTTCATCCGGTACGACCGCGACGGCAACGCCCTGGTCTGTGCCATCAACTTCTCCGGGGCGCCGCACCATGGATACATCCTTGGCGTTCCCGCCGCGGGGGAGTGGACGGAAGTGTTGAACACCGACTCCGAGGCCTATGGCGGATCGGGCGTGGTCAACGCGGGCGTCCTGAAGGCAGGCAACCCTGGAACGGACGGACAGCCGGCAGCGCTGACTGTGACACTGCCGCCGCTGGGAGCCTCGTGGTTCACCCTGGCTAAGTAACCCTCGCTCACATCCCGCGTGTTTCGGGCCGATGCTCGCTCACGTAATCACCGTTTCACGGCAACGCTCTCCCACTTCTTCCGGGGGAGCGTTGCTGGTTTCGGTGGGGTGATGAACGACGGCGGCCCGGCCGCCGGTCTCCGTCTCCGGGCCCGCCAAATCAGCACTTTGCCAACCCGGCCAGGTGTGTGTATAGTTAATACCCGCGCTGCTCCCCAGTGGAGGCCGGTGAGTCTGACAAGAATCCGCAAGGAAAATCAAGTCAAGAACGCCGATTTGACCCGGAGGCAGGCAGCGTGTAAGTTTGAAAAGTTGCTCCGGAGCGATCCAGTGGCCCTGTGGGGTTGGTGGTGGTACTGCTTTGGATTAGTGACCTGTTGTTTGAGAACTCAATAGTGTGCCAAGTTTGTTGATACCGATTGTTTTATTGATTGGTTGATTTTTGATCGGGCCATTCGCGCACCCCCGTGTGTGGTGGTTTGGTTTTCAGCTGGTTTCAGATTTGCAGCTGCTTTTGCCGTGATTTCCGGTGGGGGTGGTTGTGTTTCGTTTTTTGTTTTTGAACGGAGAGTTTGATCCTGGCTCAGGATGAACGCTGGCGGCGTGCTT
>NZ_JBIVHM010000005.1:0-370522 GCF_044749185.1 Paenarthrobacter sp. NPDC089675
CACCGCGACCTCTACAACCAACTCACCACCACACCCACCAGCCAGGAACCACAAACACCCCCACCCGGCACCGGAACCGGAACCGGGACCTTCACAGGCCCCCTCCACCCCTCCACCATCCGCAAAATCGCCTGCGACGCCGACATCCTGCCCGTCCTGCTCGGCACCAACGGACAAATCCTCGACATCGGCCAAACCAGCCGCATCTTCCCACCCCACATCCGCAAAGCACTCAACGCCCGCGACCAAGGCTGCACCTTCCCCAACTGCACCATCCCCGCACCCTGGTGCGAAGCCCACCACATCACCTACTGGTCACACGGCGGACCCACCAGCACCAACAACGCAACCCTCCTCTGCTCCCACCACCACCACCTCATCCACAAAGAACAATGGAAAATCACCACCCAAAACGGCATCCCCTGGTACACCCCACCACCACACCTGGACCCCACCCAAACACCCCAACGAAACCACCACACACCACAACTGCGCACCTAAACGCGGGCACACCCAAACCCGACCGCTCCACCACCAACACAGCAGTGCGCACCAGCCACGCAAAAAGCGCCCGACAGCGGGATCACCGCCATCGGACGCTTCCAACGAGGCACACGAGCCAAGCCGCGAAGTACCGCAGAACGCTCAGGCCACGGGCCGGGTAAGGCTAATGCGAGGTCGGCCATCCGGTGTAGGACTCGGCGAGGTACGCCTTCGCATGTTCGGACGAGACGACCGAGTGCAACTCGCCGAGCTGGCGTGCCCGGTCAAAGTCGTCGGCACCGGGGACGGTGTGGAGCATTGAGGTCATCCAGTAGGAGAAGTGCTGGGCCTTCCAGACCCGGTCAAGGGCACGGTCGCTGTACGAGTCCAGGAGGGCCGTGGATCCCGTGGAGTAGAACGAGTCCAGGCCTTCGAAAAGCACTTTGACGTCGTGGATCGCGAGGTTCAGGCCCTTGGCGCCGGTTGGCGGAACAGTGTGTGCGGCATCTCCCGCCAGGAAGAGGTTGCCGTGCCTCATCGGGGTATGCACGAAGCTCCGGAACGGCAGCACCATCTTTTCTAGGACGGGGCCTTCCTTGAGCTCAAACCCGTTGCCGTTGACGCGTTTGCGAAACTCGGACCAGATGCGTTCGTCATCCCACTCAGCCACGTTCTCCTTGGGGTCGCACTGGAAGTACATGCGCTGAACCGTCTCGGTCCGCTGCGAGATCAAGGCAAAGCCGTGCTCGGAGTTTGCGTAGATCAGTTCGTCGGCACTGCGCGGCGCCTCGGCGAGGATCCCGAACCAAGCGAACGGGTACTCGTGAAAGAACCACTTCCTGTTGGCTTCGGGAATCTGGAAGCGGCAGTGGCTCCGGGAACCGTCGGCACCTATGAGGAAGTCGGCTTGGATCTCGAACTCCTGCCCGTCGGCGTCGGTGAACCAGACTTTGGGTTTTCCTTCGAGGTCGTGCACGGAGGTGTCAGAGACGCTGTAATGGACTTGGCCGCCGTCGGATTCCCTCCGTGCGGCCAGGTCCATGAAAACGTCGGTCTGCGGGTACAGCCACACCGACTCGCCGACGAGTTCCTTGAAGTTGATCCGGTGGCTTTCGCCGTTGAAGCGCAGTTCGATGCCGTCGTGCCGGTCGCCCTCCCGAAGGACCCGGTCGGACACCCCGGCGTCCACGAGCAGGTTGACCGTGCCGTGTTCGAGGATGCCGGCGCGGACGGTTTCGCTGATTTGCTTGCGACTGCGGATCTCAACCACCACCGATTCGATGCCCTGCCTGGCCAACAGGTGGGACAACATCAGTCCGGCCGGGCCTGCGCCCATAATGGCGACTTGGGTGGTGATTGGAGTGCGTGCCATGGTGTTCCTCGCTTCGTTGCGGTCCCGGAGCATGCCCGGGATGAGCCTGGATCCAGTGTGGCGGGAGGCAAGTGACTGGCGTTACACCGATTCCGTTGAACGGAATATCGCGAGGTAATCCTCAGTCGGCCAACTGGCGGCCGATCCCCCTCGCGGCAGTCTGCAGTGCGGGAACCAAAGCTTGGAGCCGCATCTCCGCCAGGGGTACCACCACGCCCAATGCGGCCACGGTTCGGCGCTTCCTATCAATGACCGGAACAGCTATGCCCCAGGTATCCGGATCAACCACGCCCGCCAGTTGTGCGTACCCCTGCTGCGCGGACTCGGCCAGCAGGTGACGCACGACGTCGGCCGTCACCTTGCCGGTAGGGTCTTGGAATTGCTTGAGGTACTCCGCCTGCAGCCCTTTGGGCTGATGGGACATGAGGGCGAGGCCCGCCGAGGAGATGTGAACGGGCATGCGTCCGGCAACCCGTGCACGGTTTGCCACCGAACCCCGGCGGGACAACCTTTCGACGAACAACGCCTCCCAACCCTCCAGCACCGCAAGGTTAACGTTTTGGTGCAGGACCTGTTGGATGTCCTCCATGAATGGCATGGCAGCCTGGCGTAGTGCCAACGTTGGAGAGTTGCGGTTCACCAGCTCCCAAAGCCGCAAACCGAGCCGAACAGTCCCGCCTGCCCCTGTATCCAGCAATCCATGTCCGGCCAACTGGCGGACCAGTCGGTGCGTAGAGGAGAGGGGTAGGCCCGAACGCTCGGCGAGTTCGGTCAACTGCAGGGATGTCACACCCTCCGGAAAGGCTTCGATGACGCGGACAACGCGGTCCACCACCGAATCACCGGAAGTCGAGTTGGCCATCGTCAGCTCCTTCGCCGCTCAGCACTCAGACAACAATCTTCCATTCAATGGTAGAACGTGTGCCCGGTTACAAGGCGCGGTGATACAAATCTCATACCTGTGCGGCCGTTCCGGCGGCGGGTTTCATCCAAGAAGTACCGAGGACGCAATGCCAACGATGTCATCTTCTCAACGCTCGCAGTGGCCTGTTTGGCTGTGCTGGCTAGCCATGGTCCTGGACGGGTTCGACCTTGTGGTCCTGGGAACCGTCATACCCACCCTGATCAAGACCGGTGAACTCGGCTTCGACGCCGTGGGAGCCACGTTCGCGGCAACGATCTCCCTGGTGGGCGTTGGCCTCGGGGCACTTTTCATTGCCCCGCTTTCGGACAAGTTCGGGCGGCGCAAGCTGCTCATTGCCTGCGTGGCAGGTTTCTCGCTCTTCACCATTGCGGTGGCTTTTGCGCCGAACGTGGCAGTATTCGCTGTCTTCCGCCTCCTTGCAGGCCTAGGACTCGGTGCCTGCCTTCCCGCAGCACTGGCCTACATGAACGACTACGCCCCGGCCGGTTCCGCGGGCAAGTCCACGACGCGCACCATGACCGGCTACCACGTAGGCGCTGTCCTAACGTCCTCGCTGGCAATCCTGATCATCCCCAACTGGCGGCTCATGTTCATCATCGGCGGCCTCGCCGGCATCGCACTCCTGCCGTTCCTGTGGCTGAAGTTGCCCGAATCGCTCCCCGAAGCAGCCCGCCCCCAGGTGAGCAAGGAAGCAACGCCGGCTTCCGGCGTCGTACGTACCGCAGAAGCTGCTCCCAAGACCGGGTTCCGCGACCTGCTCCGGAAGCCCTACCCCTTGGTGGCCGTGGGCATTGGTATCGCGTCGTTCATGGGGCTGCTGCTGGTCTACGGGCTGAACACTTGGCTGCCGCAAATCATGGCGGCTGCCGGCTACTCGGTCAGCACCGGCCTCACGTTGCTGCTGGTCCTCAACGTCGGCGCCGTGGTGGGGTTGGTATTGGCCGGGATCCTCGCCGACCGCCACGGGACCAAGAAGATCGTGCTGCTGTGGTTCGGTCTTTCGGCAGTGCTCCTGGCTATCCTCAGCGTGAAGATCCAGAGTGAGCTGCTGCTGAATGCAGCTGTCTTTGTCACCGGCGTCTTCGTTTTCAGCTCGCAGGTCCTGGTCTATGCGTGGGTCAGCCAATTGTTCCCGGCCAATCTCCGGGGAACCGCCCTCGGCTTCGCTGCCGGAGTGGGCCGGCTGGGTGCCATCCTTGGGCCGGCGGTTACCGGAACGTTGGTGGCTGCCAAAATCGTCTACCCGGCAGGCTTCTACGTCTTCGCCTCGGCCGGAGTCCTTGCTGTTGCCGCGCTGCTGCTGGTGCCGAGCCGGGTCCGGGAGGAAAAAGTAACCGTGCCGGCGGGAGAACGGTAACCGCCGGCACGGAGTATTTACAGGCCCCGCGAACCTTATCCCAGAAAGGATCGCGGGGCCTGTAGCTTTAGGGGCACTCGAGGGTTTCGCGTGCCTTTCCCAACAGTTGGGGCCTGGCGGCGACGCAGCGGTCCGTGTACTGCCTGAGCGCCGGAAGGGCCTTGACGGCGTAGTCGATGTGGTCTTCGCGGATCATGTGCTCCATGGCCCGGCACTGGTTCTCGGTCTCGCGTGCCCCGATCATCGCCGAGGAAATCTTCAGGCTGAGGACAGCTTCCATGCTGGCATCGGCATCGTTCTCGCAAAGGCCATTCGCGATCCTGCCGATCCGGCCCGGAAGCATGGACAGGTAGGTGGACAGGAGCCGCAGCACCGGCCGGGAATCGCCAAGTTCATCAGCGAGGGCTTTGAGGGTGCTGCCTTCGAGGGCCGGGATCGCAGCCGATGCAGTGCCGGGGAGGATAATTTCCGGGGTCGGGACCACCCGGTCTGCGAACTCACTCACCGCCGGCCGCCTGGGGTGCTGGGGCCGGGCCAGCCTGGGGTGCTGCGACCCGAGCGCCCGGCTTGGTCACCGTAGAGCGCTTCGCAGGGTCTTTGGACCAGATCGAGGCGAGCATGCCGAGCACCAGGATGGTCGGAGCCCCGTACATCAGGACCTTCAGCACCAGGGGATCGCGCAGTGCACGGATCGCATTGCCCACGTAGGGAATGGTGGCCACTTGTTTGTCCACAGTCTGGCCCTGCAGCGTGGCAACCCAGGGGTCGATGCCGTTGTTGGCGTCGCCCTTGGTCTGGACTGCGGTCCCGCCGTCGGCCGTCGTGGTGATCTCAGTGATCCGGTGGGTCTCCACCCGCTGGTCCTCAACGGGTATGTGGTACGTGATGATGTCGCCCACTTTGATGTCCTTCACCGGCGTCGGAACCGTCACCACAACGTCCCCCGGGTTGATCAGCGGGGCCATGGAGCCGGTCAGCATGGTGGAGGTCTGGTAGCCAAGAAGGCGTGGACCAACGGCCAGGAAGACAAAAGCTATAGCTGCCAGCACCAGCATGCCCGCGCCAAGCATCCTGAAAGACATCCCGGCGATGCGCCGGAAAACGCCTTGGACGGCTTTGGCCTCGGCGGTCCCGGCCTCTGCCGGCTTAGGTGCCGCTGCGGACTGCTTCACAACGACGACGCCGGCCTCTGCCGGCTTAGGTGCCGCTGCGGACTGCTTCACAACGGCGGCTTTGGAAACCCGGGCGGCCTGGCCGGACCCGGCGCCCCGACGGGGCTGCTGGGTCGGGCTGTTTCCGGCGGCCCGGGTGCTTTTGGTGGCGGAACGCCGGCCGTGAAGGGCTGGTGTGTTGATGCTGGTCAGTGCGCTCATGGTCCTGGCGTTCCTTCCGTGGACTGGTGGTCTCTGGTTAAGAGTTTGGATGGGCAGGCTCAGTCTTTCCTGCTGGAAATCCTCAAGTCTTGCTCAGGAATGGCCGACGGGCCTGATCAGAAAGGGGGGAAGCCTGACCAGGCCCGCCGGGGTGTGATGGCCGCCGGGGCCGCCGGGGTGTGATGGCCGCCGGGGCCTGCGGTGCCCGCCGGGGTGTGATGCCCGCCGGGGCTGGGGTGTCCGCCGCCCGGACGCGTCATCCAGCGGCTGATTGACCCGCAGGATGTAACCGGGGCGTCTTACTTGGTGGTTTGGGTGCGTTGGGTTCCGGTGAAGGAGAACGCGATGGTGGAGGTGGCGCCTTGGAAGGTGTTGTCCGCGGTGGTCGGGAACGCGGTGGTGACCTTCAGGTTGTCGGTCTTGGCCGAGGTCAGGGACGTCAGGTTGTTCAGGACAGTGTTCGCGGTGATCACCGGAGCCGAGGCCAGCACGGTGGTCTTGGTCCCGGCGCAGGTGTACGGGGCAGCGGCACCGGTCCACGGCACGGAGCAGTTCTCAATCGTCAACTGCAGCCCGTTCACCGTGTCCGTGGTCAGCAGCGAACCGGTGGCCCCGGCGGAGGTGGTCAAGGTGACGTTGTTCAGATCCGAGTTGCCGGTGTTGGAGAGAGTGACGAGCTTTTCGACCTTGTCACCGGGCAGCAGGCCCGCTACCGGGACGTTCAGGGTGTTCGAGGCCCCGGTGCCCAGGGCGATGGTGACGGTGCCTGCCGTGACGGCCTGTGAGGCAGAGGTGGAGGAGGTGAACGCACCATAGGTGCCCATCCCGGCCACGGCAGCGGCGGTGCCCACCAGAGCGACGGAGGCGAGGATCTTGCCGGAGGTGGTCTTGAGGCTGATACCCATCTGAATCGGTGTCCCTTCCAAAGTGGCCACCGTTTCCCCGGACGGCCGTTTCCTGTTTCCAGCCTCTCTGGCTGACAAGAAATACTCTGGCGGCCCCGCCTCAAGAACCCATCCTGCAAAACCGCAACAGTTCCTCAGGAAATCCTCAAGAGTTTTCCGCCCCTCCCCGCCAGCCTTGAGCACACTCCGAGGGCAGACTCTGGACGAAAGATAAGCATGCTGATAATCCTGTAACCGTGAACCAAAAACGGTAGAGGGGTTGCTCCATGACTGACCGGATCAAACACATCTGGGGCGAAAGGACACCGTACACGCGCGACGAGCAGTGGCCCGCGCGGGTGGACTACGCGATGCTTGAAGGGCTCAAGGAAGAAGACGTGGACACCTGGGTCCAGTCGGCCTGCGTCCTGTGCAGCAATGGCTGCGGCTGTGATATCGCCGTCAAGGACGGAGCCATGGTGGGCATCCGCGGCCGGGCCGTGGACATCATCAACAAAGGCCGGCTGGGACCGAAGGGCTTGTTTGCCAGCTGGCAAGGCGTGAACAACAAGGACCGCCTCACCAAGCCGCTGATCCGCGAGAACGGCCGGCTGGTGGAAACCGACTGGGACACCGCAATGAACCGGATCGTGAAACGGAGCACGCAATTACTGACGGACAAGGGCCCGCTGAGCCACGGCTTCTACACCAGCGGGCAGTTGTTCCTGGAGGAGTACTACGCACTTGGCGTGATCGGAAAGGCAGGAGTCGGCACGCCCCACATGGACGGCAACACCCGTCTCTGCACGGCGACGGCGGCCTCGGCACTGAAGGAGACGTTCGGCGCCGATGGCCAGCCGGGCGCCTACGAGGACATCGACAGCTGCGATGCCATTTTCCTCTACGGCCACAACATGCCCGAGACCCAAACTGTCCTGTGGTCGCGCATCCTGGACCGCCTTGCGGGCCCAAACCCACCCAGGCTGGTTTGCGTCGACCCCCGCAACACCGAGGTGGCCCGGCATGCAGAGGTCCACTTGGCGGTGCGTCCCGGCACCAACCTTGCACTGATGCATTCCCTGATCCGGGAAGTCCTACACAACGGCTGGCATGACCCCGGCTACGTGGAAGACCACACGCTGGGGTTCGAGGAGCTCAAGGCAGCGGTGGAAGAATGGACTCCCGAGGCAGCCGCCGCGGTCTGCGGGGTCAGCGCCCACGATATCCGCAAAGCCGCCCGGATCTTCGGAACAACCGAGCGGGTACTGTCCACGGTGCTGCAGGGTTTTTACCAGTCGAACCAGGCAACCGCGTCATCCTGCCAAGTCAACAACCTGCACCTGCTGCGCGGAATGCTCGGCCGGCCCGGTGCCGGGCTGCTTCAAATGAACGGCCAACCTACCGCGCAAAACAACAGGGAATGCGGAGCCGACGGCGACCTTCCGGGCTTCCGCAACTGGCACAACCCGGAACACATCAACGAACTCGCGGCCCTATGGAACGTGGATCCGGCGGTCATCCCGCACTGGGCGCCTCCAACACATACGATGCAGATCTTCCGCTACGCGGAACAGGGTTCCATCAATTTCCTGTGGGTCTCAGCCACCAATCCCGCGGTTTCCCTCCCCGAGCTGCCAAGGATCCGCAAGATCCTGGCCGAGCCGGAACTCTTCCTGGTTGTCCAGGACCTGTACCTGACAGAAACAGCCGAGGTGGCCGACGTCGTACTTCCCGCCGCGGCCTGGGGCGAGAAAACCGGCACCTTCACCAATGCCTCCAGGGTGGTGCACCTTTCGGATAAGGCGGTGGACCCGCCGGGCGAGGCCCGCAGCGATCTTGACATCTTCCTGGACTACTCACGGCGGATGGGCTTTACCAACCTGGCCGGACAACCGTTGCTCAGCTGGTCCGATCCGGAGGAGGTCTTCGAAGCCTGGAAGGACTGCTCCCGCGGTCGCCCCTGTGATTTACACGGGCCTCAGCTACGACAAGCTTCGCGGGGGCAGCGGCATCCCTTGGCCGTGCACGGAGGAACGTCCGGGCGGTACGCAGCGCCTCTACTCGGACGGCCACTTCCCCTCAGAGGCCGATTATTGCGAAAACTTCGGCCATGACATGCTCACGGGCGCCGAGGTTGAACCGGAGAGTTACAAGGCCAAGCAGCCGAAGGGCAGGGCCTGGCTCAAGACCACCAAATTCCACCCGCCCCATGAAGAACCGGACAACGAATACCCATTGCTGTATTCGACCGGCCGCACCGCGTACCACTTCCATACGCGGACCAAGACGGGCCGCTCGCGGGCCCTCAACGCGGCGGCGCCCCGCATGTGGGTGGAAATTTCAGTGGATGACGCCGCTCACCTGGGGATCAAAGAGGGCGACGTCGTTCGGGTCACGTCGCGCCGCGGTGTGGTGGAAGCCCCCGCACGAGTCAGCGAAATCCGCCCCGGCACCGTCTTTGCCCCGTTCCACTACGGCTATTGGGACGATCCCCAGGCCGACGGAAACAAGCCCGAAGAAGGCAACTTCCGGTCGGCGGCGAACGAGCTGACCTTGACCGAGTGGGACCCCATATCCAAGCAGCCTGTCTTCAAGAATGCGGCAGTGAAGGTGGAGAAAATACGCGACGGCGCCGGCATGGCTCCCGCACCCACCACCACGGCTTCCCGCCCCGCGGGGCAGGCCAGACCGGGAGGGCAGGCCACCCCCACTGGGCAGGGCACCCCCACCGGGCAGACCGGACAGGAAGGTCAGGACCGATGAACCTCAATATCTATCTGGGCCTGCTGCATAAGGGGGAGCAGACGCTGGCCGAGTCCTTCCGACAGGTGTCAGAGGGACACGGCGCCGAGCCCGATGTGCATTTCCTCTGCCGGACCCTGGCGAAGCAATGCGATGAGCACGAGGAACTCCTGCGTCCACTGGCTGAACGCTACGGCGAAGATTCCTCCGACAATGAACCCGAGCGTCTCCATGCAGACGGCTTGCACGAAACCCGGAGCGGACCCGTCGGGTTGCTGCGGGACCTCCAGGATCTTTACGTCCTGGCCAGTTTGGTGGATGTCACGTGGACCGTAGTGGAACAGGCCGGTTCAGCACTGCGCGACCGCGAACTGCTTGCCGCCGTCGAAAAGTGCCAACAGGAGACACAGCAGCAGATCAGCTGGCTCAAGACGCGCATGAAGCAGGCCGCACCGCAGGCGCTGCTCGTGGCTGGCTAGCGCTGGGTCTCCGCGCGGCTGGTGAAAGCAGGTGCCGCTCTTGGATTACAGAGGGGGGCGTGAAGGCCAACCACCATAAACACGCCAATGGCCCCGCTGCTACCGGGTTGCGGAAGCAGCGGGGCCATTCAGGCTTTAGGAGACTATGCCTTCCGGCGCGTCAACAGGCCCCAGATGATGAGGACGATCAGCGCACCACCGATGGCCAGCAGCCAGGTGGAAAGCGACCAGAACTCGTTGATGCCCACATTGAAGAGGGCGCTGCCGATCCAGCCGCCGAGGATGGCGCCGACCACACCCAGCAGGAGGGTGGCAAGGATCCCGCCGCCCTGCCTGCCCGGCTTGATCGCCTTGGCGATGGCGCCGGCAATAAGTCCCAAAATAATCCAGCCAAAGATTCCCATTTTTCCTCTTTCTCTAGTGCTGTGGTCCTGCGGTGATGTTTTCTCCCGCTACGGACCGTGGATAGTGCCTACCAGCGCAAGCGCCGGAACATGCCGGCCACTTGCTTGGCAGACGGCCTGCCGGCAGGGTCGGGGTCTGTCATGGCGTGCAACACCATGGACCAGCGCCGCCGAACCGTGCCGGGAACCCGGGGTTCGCTCAGAGTCCTTGCAACCATGGACTCCAGCGGTGGCCCTGGGAAGGCCTTGGTGCCGGTGAGGCACTCAAGGGCAACCAATCCCAGGGCATAAATGTCGCTCGCAGCAGTGGGCGCTTCTCCGCGCACAGCTTCGGGACTCATGTAGTGGGGTGTCCCGGAGGACGAGCTGCGTGCGGCATGCGCGGGACTGATCGCTACCCCGAAATCAGTCAGCATCGCATGTCCGGCAGAATCGGATGCCCGCGCTACCAGGATGTTCCCGGGCTTCACATCGTTGTGCACGATCCCGCGGCGGTGCAGGTGCGCCAAAGCCTTCGCGATGTCCGTCATCCAAGCAACGGTCAGGGCCGGACCTGCCGGGGCCTCGCGGAGTACGGAGCGCAGATCCTGGCCGCCGACCAGGTCCATCACCACATAGTCGCGGACCTGCTCTCCGTCCAGCAGCTTGCCCGAGTCGCGCACACGCACGATGTTCTTGTTGCGAAGGCGCTTGTGGATCTCCAGCTCCCGCCGGAACGCCTCGCCCTTGAGCCGGTCCGTTTCACGGAACACCTTGGCGGCCACCAATCGGCCTGTCCGCTCATCCAAAGCCTCGTGAACGTGGGCCTCGGATCCACCTCCCAACCAGGGTCCAAGCCGGTACCGGCCGCCGAGCAGCAGGCCGTCGCCTGCAGGGGGACGAATGGCTTCCGAACCCATCGCTTCGTGATTCAGGTTCGACGCCGGTGTCCCCGGTTCGGCCGCTTCGGCGGGAGTAATGAGGGAGGTCACTTGAGCAGGTTTTCGATGTCGGCCGGAACAACTCCGACAGCCCGGGCGAGTGTCTCCCGCTCGACGCCCGACTCTACAGCCTTGGTGAACGCGAGCTGGAGAGTGTTCTGCGCTATGGCGAGCTCGTGCTGGAGACTCTGCCAACGCTCGGCGGCTATCCAGACACTGCTGACCGGGTCCAGGGCATCGATGTCCATCCGGAAACCGCAGCCACAGGCCCACTCCGGCCAGACCGGTTCCACTGAAGTCCACTGCATCGACCCGCCCGTGGCACCCGAGGAGATAGCCATGCTGGCTCCGCAGTGTGTCGGTCCGGCCAAAACCGGGAGGACTGATACCTGCGCTGGCACCTGCATATCCCGGCAAACTTCCCCGTGGTGGACGGGTTCGGTTCCAGGGATTGGATCACCGGCGGGAGATGGCTCCCTCACTGCGATAGTCATGCTCTCTCCCGGAAGTCGGTAAGTAGTTTGGCTATCTAGTTATATGTGTACTTATCAATTATGTCCAGTCCGGGCGTCATTCGACTCAATCCCATCCACGACATCCCTGATCCTGCGCAGGAAATCGACCACCACCATCGACTCCCCGCGACTCAGCGAGGCGGCAACCTCCAACATCTGGTGATGCATGCCCCCGAGGGTCTGGCGGACTTCCCGATCGATGCCGGGAGTTGGCCGTAGAAGCAAAGCGCGACGATCCGTCGGATGCGGCTCGCGGGTAACGTGGCCGGACTTCACCATCCGGTCCACCAAACTGGTCATGGAGGCAGATGTGATCCCAAGGCGGGAGGCCAGCTCTTTGGGGCCCACGCCCCTACCCTCGCGCTCACACTCCAACAGGTAGCGCAGTGCCAGGAGGTCGGTTTCGCCCATGCCCATGGACGTCCGGGTTCGCCGACGCATGGCCGCCTCCGCCGAGCGATAGTCGCGGAGCGCGTTCAGAACCTCGACCGCAGGGGATTCCTGCCCGTACCAATAGCCCTCCTTGACGGCTTGCATAGTCATGAGAATATCCTTCGTTAGACGAGTAGCTTGTCTATCTAAGTACTCTAATGATAGCGAAGGTTACTTATGAACCGCGAGTCGAGATGACGGGTCGGCAGAGCGAGCCCACCGCCGTCGTGCGTCCGGGCGATGAGCGGCAAGTGCTTGGCGAAACAGACCTAGGCGCGGACGCGCCGCCACACCGCCGGGGCAGCCACAACCGCGACGCCGACGGCGGCACCGATCACCGTCTCGACGATCCGGTCGCGGAGCAGCAGGTTGGGATCAACCGGGGCCGCCAGCAGAGTGGCAAAAAGCGCCAACGGCGTCACGAAGACCTGGGCCACAAGATACTGGCGCGCAATGAAGAGTTCGGCCCCGAATTGGCAGGCAGCGATCACCAGGACCATGGCCCACGGCGCCGGGTTGAGCCACAAGATTCCGGCCAGCAGCACCAGACCGATGACCGTCCCCGCGATTCTCTGGACACCGCGGCTCACCCGGTGCCGCGTGGAATGGCCCACCAGCGGCACCACCGCGGCCACCATCGCCCAGTAGGTATGCCCGAAGCCGAGCCGCTGGCCCACGAGGGTGGCAATCGTCCCGGCCAGTCCTGCGGCAACAAGGTACCCGGCGCCTTCGAGCCAGATGGCCCTGCGTTCCGGTTGGGTGTGCCGGATACGCGGCGGACGCTTCCAAGGCGTCCTGTGGCTTTTGGCCACGCGTGCCGACATGCCTATGAGCAGGCACAGGACCGTGGTCAGTACGGCAACGAACATCGCCTCCCACAGAGGGGGCTGGGCCGTGATGGAAGCAATGGCCGCAAAGGCAAAGATGTGGAAGAGCGAGCCTCCCGGACGCAGGCGCCACGCGGCGACCACCACAGACGCGAGTCCGGCCACCAGGGTGGTTGCTGCCGTCAGCAGCCAGGAATAGGAGATGCCCTCGATGCCCAGCGCGGGTGCCAGCCGGGCCGTCAACGACGCACAAAGGATGATCAAAAGCATGAAGCCACCGGCACGGACTTGGCTGCGAAACCGGACACTGTGGGGCTCGTTGCGGCCGTAAATCCCCGTGAACGCCCCGAAGGAGGCAAACACCGCCAGGTCGAGCCGCCCGATCAAGGTCAACGTGATGAGCGGGACGAAAACACCTACGGCGCAACGGAGGGCGGGGTGATGGTCCTTGTTTCCGGGACCCATAGTGAACAATTCCGTTACAGCCTTCAAGGGGCGGCTCGCCTTTCGTCGCAGGATCAAACGTACGACGACGGCACTGGCGTCCGCTTCGAATATTACGCCCGGGTTGCGGAGCTGCTTCGGGTCCATGGCCGGATAGTGCGCCTAATCACGCTGAAGTGACGAAGGAGCCGGCCCCTAACCCGGGCTTCCGGGGTTGTGTACAGAGAATCCTTGGGAAGGGCTGCCAAGGTGTCCATCTGCACACAACCCCGGGCTTAGAAGCGGGAGGCCGTGGGGTCAGTAACCTGACTCGTAGCCAAGGCGTTGCCGGCAATGTCGCTGTGCCCGGAGGAAGGGGTGAACTTTGCCGACGCTGCGCTTTGCGGAGTCGAGTTGCTGTTTCCGGATTGGGTGCCCAAGGTTATGGTTATTGTCTTCGCGGCAGGGTCCCATTCAAGTACCGAGGCGTTGGCACTTGTTCCCTTGAAACTCATGCTCCCCGACGCGTAGTTTCCACCCAACGCGACCGTTCCAAACCTTAGCGTGCAACCGGTGGACGACACCGTCAGGTTGTCGGAATTGCTGATGCTCACCGTGACCTGGTTGTCGCCTCCGAGTCGCTGCTTTACTGTGTCGTCGGTCCAGGTGCTGCAGATCTTGCTAGCGTCCAAAGCCTCCGAGAACGTTACGACTACCTTGTCGCCCTGTTCCACCTTGCCGGGCGTGGCTCCGCCGTTGACGAGTTGTACACCTGTGACAGTTGGCGCGGTGGTGTCCTTGACCGAAGTGGTTGTTCCCGCAGGACCTGTGTTGCCCGCCGCGTCAGTGGCCCGTGCGGAGTACGTAATAATTCCGGCGTTGAACGTACTCAGGTTCAACGTTGTGGCCGACCAGGCCCCAGATGAATTGGCTGTCCTCGTCTGCGTCACGGTGTGGGCTGCGCCCACATCGGTCACAGTCAGCACAACAGTCGAGTTCGCTTCTGCTGTTCCACTGACCGGGACGTTGCTGACGTTGGCGGGAACGACGTAGGCGGGCGCTGTGACCGTGGGCGCAACAGGAGCAGTGGCGTCCACCGTAGCGACGGCGCTGCGCAGGCTCTCAGCTCCCTGCCACAGGGAAACGGTTGGGGTCACCACGTAGTACCAGGAGCCCGTGGTCGCAACGTCCGTGCAGGTCAGGGCAGTGACTACAACGGCGCAGGTGCCGGATCCAGCCGTGCTCGTTCCGCCGGTTGCGCTGGAGTAGCGAGCAATGGTGTAGCCGGACACAGGCTTTCCTGCCGCCGTCGTACTTGCCGCCCATGTGACGGCCACGTTCCCGGCTTGGCCGACTGCGACGGACGGCTTGTTGCCCTGAGCCAGCGCGTCGGCCTTGGCAGCAGCACCGTTGCTGCTGACCGAGCTCCAGAACGCGCTGGCGGCCGGACCGCCCCATGAGACGAGCAGGACGCCCAGCACCAGCACGACCAAACGGTTCCAGCGTCCCATGCTGACGCCCTGGGACTGACGATGCCGGTTCACTTCCGTACCTCCAGCGTGACGGGGATGGTGAATTGCGCGCCTTGGCAGGCAGAAACGGATGAGGTGCCCATGCTCGCCGCGCCCTGCAGGGTCAGCAGTACGGAACTGTTGGCCTGGATGGTGAGGGTCTGCGTGAGCGTGGGCGGTGTGAACGTGACGCCCGTGGTGGTGCAGCCGGAGTGGGCTCCGTCAGCGGTGGCTGTACCGTTGCCGCGGATTCCGTAAACCGTGACCGGATGGGCATTGGGGTTGGTTGCCCGCAGGATGACGTCCGCGGTTCCGCCCGGCACGAGGCTGGTCTGCAGGGTATCGCCCGGGACGAGTGCGTCCACCGTGACGGTCTGCATGGTGCCGTTGACGGCCGAGCCGCTGCCGAGTCCGGTGGCGGTCCAGTAGGCGTAGGCCGAGCCGACGCCGCCAAGAATGCAAAGGGCGGCAGTGGCGGCTGCGGTGCGGGCGAGCCTGCCGGGCTGGCTGAGGGTGCGGGTACGGGATGAGCGGAAGATGTTCATGTCAATTCGCCTGTCCCGTCCCGGAGAACGTGAGTTGGAGGGTGGCGCCTTTGCAACCGTCCTGGAGAAGAAGGGTGTCCAGCATCTTCACTTGCGGCCATTTGCTTTGGGCCACGCCCAGGCCGGACAACGAGCTGCTGCCGTTCGGAATGGTGAGTGGATACGTGCCACTGAACTGGGTGATGGCATAGTCTGCCGTGCTGCAGGGCAGGCCCGCAGCTACGGCCGCCGGAGTGCGGACCACCTGACTGATGGCCACAGTCAAGTCGCTTACGGCGATGCTTTTGCCCGTGCTGTTGGACATCTGAAGGTCCATGGCCCTGCTGATCCCGGGAGCCAAGGCAGCGATGGAACCGGTGACCCCGAAGGTGCGCTTCACCTCCTGCACCTGCAACTGCGCCGGGGCGCTGGACTGGATGCTTCCGCTGGTCCCGGTCACGGTGAAGTCCGTCTTGCCGGCCGGCGTGGTGGGCGACGTGGAAACCGTCAAGGTCACCTGCGCTGTTCCACCGGAAGCCAGGTTCACGGACGACGCCGACCACGTAGCCGAGGCGCCTGCCGGGAGCCCCGCTGCGGTGAAGGTGACCGGGCCGGTGAACCCTCCCGTTGAGGTCGCGGCGGCGGTGTAGGTCACTGAGAGACCTTGGTCGGTGCTGCGGCTCGACGGCGACAACGTCACCGTTATCCCCTTGGTGACCTTGGTGGTATTTCCCTGCCCGCTTCCCGCGGCGATCGCTGCCGCGGGCACCAGTGCCACCAGCACCGCGAGTATCACTGCGCGCAGCGGCCTTCCGACTCGGAGGAACGGTGTGCGGCGCTCTTGCCTGGGGTCCATGGAAGCTCTTTTCGGACTAACGGGTGGGAAGCGTTGGGAAAGGCCAAAAAGCCAGCCGGGGACCGCCGTCAAATGCGGTCCCCGGCCGGCACCGGCTACTTGCTGGTGACGTTGACCGTTACCTTGGCACCCTTGCAGAGGTCCTGGTTTTCGGTGGCGCTGTCGTTGAACTTGAGGATGCCGGTGCCCACGGCGGTGTTGGTGGAGTTGGCAGCAACCACCGCGTTGGTGGTGTTGGCCGTAACCTCGAACCAGGCCGGGAGGCAGCCGGTCACGTCGGTAGTGACGGTTGCGGTGAGGGCACCCACCACCGTGCTGGAGCTGGTGGAGTTGTCCGCCGAGTAGGCGACGTTGACCTGGTTGCCGGGGGCCAGCCCGTCGGCGTAGCTGGCGTGCAGGGTAACCGTTCCGCCGCCGTTTGAGTTGGTGGCCGTGCCGTTGCCCGAACCGGTGGTGGTCCAGTAGGCGTATGCGGCGCCGCCACCGACGGCCACGAGTGCCACACCAGCGACGGCAGCGGTGATACGGCTCTTCTTGGAAAGCTTGCGCATGATGACTCCTTGGGTTGATCTACGTTCCAGGGAGCCGCTTCGCAACCCCCAGCATCCGATCGTTGTTGTCGGATGAAGCGATGACCCCATGTTTGTTGGCGCTCCAACACTCCCGCCACTCTTGGGAGTACGCCTTTTTTCGTCCCGAACGATAGGTCGGAAATACCCTCATCCAGGAGGCAAGTACTCAGTTTCCGGGAAGCGGACTACTTGGTTTTCCCTGGTTGTTTGCTAGCGACGCCGGCATTTAGCGAGCGCTTGAACCACTCTGGTTCCTTGCCGTGGCTGGGATCCCGGGGTGTCTTTGCCGTGCTCCCAAGCCTGGCAAAAGAGCAGCATCCTGTGTACTCGGTTTTGCCCGTTGTTGAGGGGTTCCCTGAAGGTGGAGGTCTTCCAGCCACGAAGGCATTGCGCCAAGATTGTGCGCGTCTTGAGCTAAAACTGCGCTGGTGTTCGAGTGTTTCCGCACATGCCGTTCAAGCACGACGGCGGTCCGGTCACCTTGAGAGGCGACCGGACTGCCGTCGGGCTTCGATCTGGAGTGGTGTTGTGGCTGTGGTCTAGTTGTGGGCGGCGAGGATGGTGGAGGCTTCCTGGCGGGTGGTTCCGGAGGATTCGATGTGGGCCAGCGCTTCGGGGATGTCCCAGCCCTTTTTGCGCATCGCGGTGGCCCAGAGCCGGCCGGCACGGTAGGAGGAGCGGACCAGCGGCCCGGACATGACGCCGAGGAAGCCGATCTCTTCGGCTTCGTGCTGGAGGTCCACGAATTCCTGGGGCTTGACCCAGCGGTCCACGGGCAGGTGCCGTTCGGAGGGGCGCAGGTACTGGGTGATCGTGATCAGGTCACACCCGGCGGCGTGCAGGTCGCGGAGGGCTTCGGAGATTTCCTCGCGGGTCTCGCCCATGCCCAGGATCAGGTTGGACTTGGTCACCATGCCCAGGTCCCGGCCTTGGGTGATGACATCCAGGGACCGTTCGTACCGGAACGCGGGCCGGATCCGCTTGAAGATCCTCGGTACGGTCTCGACGTTGTGGGCGAACACTTCGGGTTTGGATTCGCAGATCGCGGCGATGTGTTCGGGTTTGCCGGAGAAGTCAGGGATCAGCAGCTCCACCCCGGTGCCGGGGTTCAGTTCATGGATTTTGCGCACCGTTTCGGCGTACAGCCACACGCCTTCGTCTTCGAGGTCGTCGCGGGCCACGCCGGTGACCGTGGCGTAGCGCAGCTGCATGGCCTGCACGGACCGGGCCACCTTGGTGGGTTCGAACCGGTCCAGCGGGGAGGGCTTGCCGGTATCGATCTGGCAGAAATCACAACGCCGGGTGCACTCGGACCCGCCGATCAGGAACGTCGCTTCCTTGTCTTCCCAGCACTCGAAAATGTTCGGGCACCCGGCCTCCTCGCACACGGTGTGCAGGCCTTCCTTCTTCACCAGGTTCTTCAACCCGACGAACTCCGGCCCCATCTGGACCTTGGCCTTGATCCACTCGGGCTTACGTTCAACCGGGGTTTGTGCGTTGCGGGCCTCAACGCGCAGCAACTTACGGCCTTCAGGTGCCAGGGTCATGGTTTTCCTTCATGTTTGGTCTGTACATTGTTGGCCTCCACGCAGGTTTCCTGCATGTGCGGCTGGCTTCCCTGCGTTGCGGGGCCCGCTCAGCGCGCTTCGCGAGCGTTTTGGGGCGCAGAGCGGGCCTCACAACAGGATGGGTTCAGCATTCGACGACGTTGACGGCCAGGCCGCCCATCGCGGTTTCCTTGTACTTATGGGACATGTCCTTGCCCGTCTCACGCATGGTCACGATCACCTCATCCAACGAAACCCGGTGCGTCCCATCACCCCACAACGCCATCTTCGCCGCGTTGATCGCCTTCGCAGCAGCAATCGCGTTCCGCTCAATACACGGAATCTGCACCAACCCCCCGATAGGATCACACGTCAACCCCAGATTATGTTCCATCGCGATCTCCGCAGCGTTCTCCACCTGCGCCGGCGAACCACCCATCACCTCAGCCAACCCCGCAGCAGCCATCGACGACGCCGAACCCACCTCACCCTGGCAGCCCACCTCGGCACCGGAAATCGAGGCCTGCTCCTTATACAAAACCCCCACCGCCCCGGCAGCAAGCAAGAACCGCACCACCACATCGTCCTTATCGGCCTCGGTGGCCTGATCCATCCCCGGAGCGTAATTCAACGCGTAATACAACACCGCCGGAATGATCCCCGCCGCACCATTGGTCGGAGCCGTCACCACCCGGCCACCGGAAGCGTTCTCCTCATTCACGGCCAGGGCGATCAGGTTCACCCACTCCTGCCAATACTTCGGATCATTCCGGTCCTTGTCCTCCTTCAACAACCGCTCCAACCAATCCGGTGCACGCCGCTTCACCCGCAACCCGCCCGGCAACACACCCTCACGCTTCAGCGACGTCTCAACACAGGCCTCCATCACCGACCAAATATGCAAGAGCCCCTCCCGGATCTCCTCCTCCGACCGGGACGCCCGCTCATTGATCAACATGATGTCGCTGATGCCCAGGCCCTTCGAGGAGCACCGGCCCAACAACTCCGCCGCCGTCCTGAACGGCAACGGCAACTCCGCCTTGGACTCCTCCAACTCCGCCCGGGCCGCGTTCTCCTCACCCTCACGGACAATGAACCCACCACCCACCGAGAAAAACGTCGCCTCCCGCAACACCGTCCCCTCAGCATCGGACACAGCAAACTTCATCCCATTCGTATGCCGCGGCAACACCGTCAACGGATGCAACACCATATCCGCAACGCCGTACTCCAGGAGCACCTCGCCGGCGAGGTTGAGCTTCCCCGTTTCCTCGATGGAGGCAAGCCGCTCCTCAACCTCATCGGGGAGGATCAGCTCGAGCTCAAACCCCTCAAGGCCCAGCAAAGTGGCCGTGAAAGTGCCATGGCCTTTGCCGGTTGCGGCCAAGGACCCGTAGAGGTCAACCCGCAACCCGGCCACAGCAGACAGCACGCCGGATTCACGCAGCTCCCGCGCAAACACCGCCCCAGCCCGCATCGGACCAACCGTATGCGAACTCGACGGGCCGATGCCCACGGAAAACAGATCGAAAACACCAACAGCCATGGCCGTGATCCCTTTCAGGGAGGAGTCAAGAACAAACAAGAAGGTGGGGGCTGGGCCAATCCTGAGCCAAGGCGGCCCAGCCCCCGTGGAGGTCCAGTACCAAACCTCCGAACCCGGTGTTGATGTGGAGCATCCGTTCCCAGCAAATGCCCCACCCGGGAGATTTCAAATTGCCCGTTTCGGGGGTTTGCTGCGGAACATGCCGTGCGCTCGGCCGTCTCCGCAGCGAACCCCCGTTTTGGCACCGGCGCGCGAGCCTTAGCCCAGGTTCGCGACTCCCGGGTAGAGCGGGTGCGCTTCAGCCAGGGCCTCCACACGGTGACGCAACCCGCTGAGGTCCGTGTCGGCGTCGGCAATCAATGCTTCGGCGATGATGTCCGCAACCTCGCGGAAGGCAGCTTCACCGAAACCGCGCGTCGCAAGAGCGGGCGTGCCGATGCGCAGCCCCGAGGTGACCATCGGCGGGCGCGGGTCGAAGGGCACTGCGTTGCGGTTGACGGTGATGTCGATCGAGGCGAGGCGGTCCTCGGCCTGCTGGCCGTCGAGCTCGCAGTTGCGCAGGTCCACGAGGACCAGGTGCACATCGGTTCCGCCGCTGACCACCGAGATACCTGCCGCGGCGACGTCGGGCTGGACCAGGCGCTCGGCGAGGATGCGTGAACCTGCCAGGACACGGGACTGGCGCTCACGGAATTCTTCGGACGCGGCGATCTTGAATGCCACGGCCTTGCCCGCAATCACGTGCTCCAACGGCCCACCCTGCTGGCCCGGGAAGACCGCCGAGTTGATCTTCTTGGCGATGTCGGCGTCGTTGGAGAGGATGATGCCGCCACGCGGACCTGCGAGGGTCTTGTGCGTGGTGGAGGTGGTCACGTGGGCGTGCGGGACCGGTGAGAGGTGCAGGCCAGCAGCTACCAGACCCGCGAAGTGGGCCATGTCCACCATCAGGTAGGCGCCCACGGAGTCGGCGATCCGGCGGAACTCGGCGAAGTCCAGCTGCCGCGCGTATGCGGACCAGCCGGCCACGATCAATGCAGGCTTGTGTTCCTGGGCCAGGCGTTCCACCTCAGCCATGTCCACCGTGTGGGTGTCCTCGCGAACGCCGTAAGGGACCACGTTGTAGAGCTTGCCGGAGAAGTTGATCCGCATCCCGTGCGTGAGGTGTCCGCCGTGTGCCAGGTTGAGGCCCATGATGGTGTCGCCCGGCTTGATGAGCGCGTGCATCACCGAAGCGTTGGCTTGGGCACCGGAGTGCGGCTGCACGTTGGCGTACTCGGCGCCGAACAGCGACTTGATGCGGTCGATCGCGAGCTGCTCGATCACATCCACGTGCTCGCAGCCACCGTAGTAGCGCTTGCCCGGGTAGCCTTCGGCGTACTTGTTGGTCAGCACCGAACCCTGCGCCTGCATCACTGCAACGGCGGTGTGGTTCTCCGAGGCGATCATTTCCAGGCCACCGCGCTGGCGACCCAGTTCGTCGTCGATCTTTGCCGCGATCTCGGGGTCCAGCTCCGAAAGCTGGGCGTCCAGCGACGCCGACACGACCTGCTCGAATTCAGTCACGGATACCGGGTTCACAGTTCGCCTCCGTTGGCTGCTGCGTATTCCTCGGCCGTCATGAGCGGGCCTTCCTCAGTGGCGGCGACCTTGAAGAGCCAGCCGGCACCGTAGGGGTCGTTGTTGATGAGGGCCGGATCTCCGACGACGGCGTCGTTGATCTCGGTCACTTCACCGGTGACGGGCGAGTACAGGTCGGAGACGGACTTGGTGGACTCCACCTCGCCGCAGGTCTCCCCCGCGGTCACCGTGGAGCCGACCTCGGGCAGGTCCACGTAGACGATGTCGCCCAGGGCATCCGCGGCGACGGCGGAGATGCCGATGCCTACCGGCCCGCCACCATCGCCAGCAACCCATTCATGCTCAGCCGAGTACTTCAGCTCGGCAACTACTTTGCTCATGTCAAAATCCTTCTCTCGTGACTACTTGGAACGCTTGTAGAACGGCAGCGCAACGACTTCGAACGGTTCGGCCTTGCCTCGGAGGTCGACGTCCACCACAGTGCCGACGGCGGAATGTTCGACGTCGACATACGCCAGGGCGACCGGGTAACCGAGCGTGGGGCTCGGCTGGCCCGAGGTCACCTCGCCGATCAGCGAACCGTCCTTCAAAACCGAGTAATGACCGCGGGCCGCACGGCGTCCGGTGCCCTTGAGGCCTACCAGCTTCTGCCCGATCGTGGAGCCAACACCGGCGGCTTTGATCGCGGCCAGCGCTTCCTTGCCCACGAAGTCGCCCTCCTTGGACAGCGCCACCACGGGGCCGAGCCCGGCTGCGTAGGCGTTGACGTGCCGGGAGAGTTCGTTGCCGTAGAGCGGCATGCCTGCTTCGAGGCGGAGGGAGTCGCGGGCAGCCAGGCCCGCCGGGATAAGCCCGTGGCCTTCGCCGGCTTCGAGCAGTGCCTCCCACAGCGAGGGAGCGTCCGTGTTCGGGACGTAGATCTCGAACCCGTCTTCGCCCGTGTAGCCGGTGCGGGCCAGCAGCAGGTCCTGTCCGCTGATGGTCACCTCAACAGCCGCGTAGTACTTCAGCTCCGTGATCAGGGAATGCTGCTCCGCCGGCACGAGCTCCAGCAGGATGGCTTCTGCGTTCGGGCCCTGGACAGCGATCAGGGAGGTCTCAGCGGAGGCGTCCTCGACAACAACATCGAACCCGGCGGCACGCTTCTGCAGCTCCGCTGCAACAACTGCAGCGTTGCCCGCATTCGGCACCACGAGGAACTTCTCCGCACCCCGACGGTACGTGATGAGGTCGTCGATGATGCCGCCGTCGGCGTTGCAGATCAGCGAGTACTTGGCTTTGCCGTCGGCGATCGCGGACAGCTTGCCCACCAGGGCGTAATCCAGGAAGGCGGCTGCTTCCGGGCCGGTCACCCAGACTTCGCCCATGTGGGAGAGGTCGAACAAGCCGGCCGCCTGGCGCACCGCGTGGTGCTCAGCCAACTCGGAGTCGTACTTGAGGGGCATCTGCCAGCCGCCGAAGTCCGTGAAGGACGCGCCGGCCTTTTTGTGCTGCTCATAGAGAGCGGTGTAGTTCTCAGACATCACGGGTCCTTTAGTTCTCAAACTCTGCTGTGTTTTCCTCGAACGCTTCGAGGGGCGGGCAGGAGCAGACCAGGTTACGGTCGCCTGCAGCACCGTCAATCCGGCCGACCGGCGGGAAGTACTTGTCCTGCTTGAGGCTCGCCACCGGGAATGCTGCCTGCTCACGCGGGTAGTCGCGCTCCCAGGCGGAACTTACGACGGCGGCTGCCGTGTGAGGCGCGTTGCGGAGCGGGGAGTCCTCCACGGAGAAGTCACCGGCAGCTACCTGCTCGATCTCTGCCCGGATGGTGATCATGGCTTCGATGAAGCGGTCGATCTCGGCCAGGTCCTCGGATTCGGTGGGCTCAACCATCAAAGTGCCCGCAACCGGGAACGCCAGGGTGGGCGCGTGGAAGCCGAAGTCGATCAGGCGCTTCGCAACATCCTCGGCCGTGACACCGGTACGCGCGGTCAGCTCACGAAGGTCCAGGATGCACTCGTGCGCCACGAGTCCGCCTTCGCCTGTGTAGAGGACCGGGAAGTGCTCATCCAGGCGGGAAGCAACGTAGTTCGCAGCCAGCAGCGCCGACTTGGTCGCCTCGGTCAGCCCTTCGCCGCCCATGAGCTTCACGTAGGCCCATGAAATCGGCAGTACGCCAGCGGAACCGAAACGGGATGCGGAGATGGCCACGCCACCCTCCGAAGATGCGTTGTTGGCGTCACCCGGCATGAACGGAGCCAGGTGTGCTTTCGCAGCAACGGGACCGACACCCGGTCCGCCGCCGCCGTGCGGGATGCAGAAGGTCTTGTGCAGGTTCAGGTGGGAGACATCGCCGCCGAACTTGCCAGGCTGCGCAAGGCCAACCAGTGCGTTAAGGTTCGCTCCATCCACATACACCTGCCCACCGGCTTCGTGCACGGCGTCGCAGACCTCGACGACGTCGGCATCGTAGACACCGTGCGTGGACGGGTACGTGATCATGATGGCCGAAAGCACATCGCGGTTCGCTTCGATCTTGGCCTTCAGGTCAGCGTGGTCGATGGTGCCATCGGATGCCGTAGCCACCACAACCACCTTCATTCCCGCCAGCACTGCCGAGGCGGCGTTGGTGCCGTGGGCAGAAGCCGGGATCAGGCAAACGTTGCGCTGGTCATCGCCCCGGGACAGGTGGTAGCCGCGGATCGCGAGGAGACCGGCAAGCTCACCCTGGGAACCGGCGTTCGGCTGGATGGAGACCTGGTCGTAGCCCGTGATCTCGGTGAGGTCGGCTTCCAAACCGGAGATCAGCTCACGCCAACCTTCAGTCTGGGAATCCGGCGCGAACGGGTGGATCGAGGCGAACTCAGGCCAGGAGATGGCTTCCATCTCGGCCGTGGCGTTCAGCTTCATGGTGCACGAACCCAGCGGGATCATGGTGCGGTCCAGCGCGAGGTCCCGGTCGGACAGCTTGCGGATATAGCGCAACAACTGCGTCTCGGAACGGTGCGTGTTGAACACCGGGTGCTGCAGGAAGTCAGAGGTGCGGACTACGTCGGATGCCAGCTCGAACCCGGCGGCGTCCCCTACCGGACCAGCGCCGAAGGCGACGGCCACAGCAGAGAGGACCTCCGGCGTCGTGGTTTCATCAACGGAAACACCCACAGTGTCGGCGTCGATGTAGCGGAGGTTGATGCCGCGTGCTTCGGCAGCACCGATCACCTTGTCAGCCTTGCCGGGGACGCGGACAGTGAGGGTGTCGAAGAAGGAGTCTGCGACGAGTTCGCGGCCTGCCTTCTGCAGGGCGGTAGCCAGCACACGGGCGTGGCCGTGGACAGTTTCGGCGATCGCCTTGAGGCCGTCCGGGCCGTGGTAGACGGCGTACATCGAGGCAACGATGGCCAGCAGTGCCTGTGCCGTGCAGATGTTGGACGTGGCCTTTTCGCGGCGGATGTGCTGCTCGCGGGTCTGCAGGGCGAGGCGGTAGGCAGGCACGCCGGCGTTGTCCTTGGAGACACCCACAATGCGGCCCGGAAGCGTGCGTTCCATACCGTTCCGTACCGCCATGTACGCGGCGTGCGGGCCGCCGAAGAACAGCGGGACACCGAAACGCTGCGCGGTTCCGACGGCGATGTCCGCACCCTGTTCGCCCGGGGGCGTGATGAGGGTCAGTGCCAGCAAATCGGCGGCAACGGTGACAAGCGCACCGCGGTCCTTGGCGTCGGCGATCACGGCGGAGTGGTTGAAAACCCGGCCGGAAACGCCGGGCTGCTGGAGGACGACGCCGTTGATGTCGCCGTCGGGCAGTCCGGCGGAGAGGTCCGCGACAAGAACCTCGAAGCCGAGCGCCTCGGCGCGGCCCTTCACGATCGCGATGGTCTGCGGCAGGAGGTCGGCGTCCAGGACGGTCTTGCCGTCCTTCACGGCTTTGTTCGCCCGGCGCATCAGCAGCACGGCCTCGGCCACGGCGGTCGCTTCATCCAGCAAGGAAGCGTTGGCGATGGGCAGGCCGGTGAGGTCCTGCACCATGGTCTGGAAGTTCAGGAGCGTTTCAAGGCGGCCCTGGGAAATCTCCGGCTGGTACGGCGTGTAAGCGGTGTACCAGGCCGGGGATTCAAGGATGTTGCGGCGGATGACCGGCGGGGTGATGGTGTCGTAGTAGCCTTGGCCGATCATTTGCACGGCGGTTTTGTTCTTCGCCGCGAGCTTACGGAGCTCGGCCAGGACCTGGGTCTCGCTCAACGCCTTCTGCAGGGCGAGGGGCGAGGACTGGCGGATGGAATCGGGGACAGCCACGTCCACCAGGCCGTCGACGGAGTCGTAGCCGATGGCCTTGAGCATGGTCTCAACATCGGCCTGGCGACGGGCGCCGATATGCCGGTCCGCGAAAGCGGTTGGGGAGGATTGAACAGTCAAGAGGAACTCCAGGATTCAGGCGCCCATTGAGCGCCATAGTGAATATGGGTTCCTCCCCGCTCTGTATTGGACCTGAGAGATTCCGTGGACTTGGTTGCCCACTTGCACCGTCGGTGAGCCCGGTTGCCCGGACTACTTTCCAGAGTTGCCTCGCCGCGGCGGTACATGGGCCTGAGAGATTCCTGGGGAGGATTTGCTCCTACGGCGCCTGACTGGATGTACCCGGCAGGACTCTCCCGCCGCAGATCAAAAGCGTTTGCGCCACGTCAGTGACACGCTTCACACCATAGCGGGTGGCCGCCGGAAAGTGCAAGGCGCGCCTTCCCATGGCGATTAACCCTGCATCGCCTCATGGATCTGCAGGGCCAGCCAGAGCTGCGCCAACGTGGACGTCTCACCCATGTCCAGCCCAGTCAGTTCGCCGATTTTCCGGATTCTGTAGATGATGGTTTGCCGGTGCGTGAAGAGCGCTGACGCAGTCTTTTGCCATGACCGCTGGGAGCCCAGATAGGTCTTCAAGGCGCGGGATGTGAGCGAGCATCCCCAAAAAACGGGCGGGACGTGAGCGAGCATCCCCAAAAAACGGGCGGGATGTGAGCGAGCATCGGGTAATACTGATGCTCGCTCACATCCCACCCCCAATTCCCGATCGCTCGCTCACATCCCGTGACACCTTCTGCGAAACCCCGGAATGGTAGTTTGTTCTCTGCTTGAGCCATACGCCCCGTACCGACCAGAGGACACTCCATGTTTAAGGGATTCAAGGACTTCATTCTCCGCGGCAACGTGATCGAACTGGCCATCGCGGTGGTTATCGGCAGTGCCTTCACCGCACTTGTTGCCGCTTTCACCAACAACATCATCAACCCCGTGATCGCCGCGGCCGGTGGCGTCAACGCGGACGGGCTGGGCTTCCGGATCTGGCCGGACAAAGAGGCCACGTTCGTCAACATCGGCGCCGTGCTGACGGCACTGGTGACCTTCCTGATCACCGCCGCCGTGGTCTACTTCATCTTCGTGGCGCCCATGAACAAGATCAACTCCATGGTCAAGGACCGTTTGGCCACCGCAGAGCCCGAGGAAGAGCCGATTCCGGCCGATACCGCGCTCCTGGCCGAAATCCGCGACCTCCTCAAGGATGCCGCAGAAGCCCGCGGCACCAACCGCGGCCTGGACGGCGACCTGGACCCCGACCGCATCCGCTAGGCACTCCCGCGAAAGCTGCCGCGAGACCGTGACGCAGCAGCAACGCCTACGAAACACCCGGACGGCAGCATGGGTTCATGAAGCCCAATGCGAGCTCTCCCGTTACCGCCGACCTCGTATGCGAGGTCTGCGGCCAGCTGCCTGAACCTCCCAAGGCCCGGCTCACGCTGGCCAACATCGCCGTGATGTTGCCCATTGAACTCCTGGTGCACGCAGCAGTGGTGGAAACACATTTGCCGTATGTCGCAAAGGTCCTCCTGCTGACAGTGACCGCGACCGTCCTGGTGATCTGGGTGGCCGAGCCGTCGGCCGCCAAGGTCCTGCGGCGGTGGTTGCACGCCCCGGCGCTCAAACACCGCCGCAGTTTGAACTCAGCCCCGTCCCTGTGGCGTGCCCGTACCCTGCTCCTCGACCAGCCCGGGTCCCTGCAAAAAATCACGCAGTCCCTCGCCCGGCTGGAAACGAACATCCTCAGCATCCACGTCCACCCCATGGATGGCGCGGGCCTGCAAGACACAGTGATGGATGAGTTCGTCCTGTCCGCGCCGAGGCAGCTCACCGAGGAGGAACTGCTTCAGGCAATGCACGACGGCGGCGGGCGCGAGTCCCGCGTTTGGCCCACCACGGCGCTGGCCATGGCGGACGGACAAACCAAGGCCCTCAGCCTCGCGGCGCGCATTGCCGGCAATCCGCAGGAACTGCCCTTGGCCGTCGCCGAGTTGTTGTCCGCCAAAGTGGTCCCGACGGACCCGGAACACCCGGCTCCCGAGGTGAGCGCAGGCGTCGGACGCTCAGCAGACATCCTGAAGATTCCCACGGCCTGGCACGGTCCCTTGGTGTTCTCCCGCCCCGGTGAGCCGTTCACTCCGGCGGAGTCGGCGAGGGCCCACAGATTGGCTGAGCTGGCGGAGATTCTGGCATACAGTCCGAGCCCGGAACCCAGCTAGGCCAGGACCTCGGTATCCCAAGGCTGGGCGTGCCCCTACCCCTTGGCTGCGAAAGCCCGGCGAATCCCCCAAGATTTGCCGGGTTTTCGCACGTCAATCACACATAGTCCGCAGACAGCCGGGCAGGAACCCCAAGATCCCACCGTCCCGGTCACAATCCGTCTGCGCGATTTGTATACCAAACCCCTTGACAGTGCTACCCGTCACATCTAACTTTGTTTTTGGGATCCCAAAGCGGGATCCCAAAAGATCCAGCACCGGCTGCGGACCCGCTCAATCAACGGGCAGGAACCGCAACAGTTGCCGCCGGCACGGGTCAGGCCGCAGCGGTATCCCGCCCGGCTCATCCCCCCCAAAAAGCCCCAAAGACATTCCCACCCGTTGACTCCTACTGAAGGAGAAGCTGTGTCTCTCGAAAACACCCAACTGGCAACCCAGGACAACCAACAAAAGCCCGGAAAGGACGGCGTGCAGCGACGCACGAACGTCCGCTGGAAGCTCTTCATCCTGTTGCTCGTCCTGGTCTCGGTCAACTACATCGACCGCGGATCCATCTCCGTGGCCCTGCCCATCATCCAAAAAGAATTCAACCTTGCTCCCGAACTCGTCGGCCTGCTCCTCTCGGCCTTCTTCTGGACCTACGCCCTCATGCAGATCCCCGTCGGCTGGCTGATCGACAAGTTCGGCCCCCGCAAGGTTGTTACCGCATCCTGCATTGGCTGGGGCGCAGCAACTGCCGCCTCAGGCTTCGCGGGTGGCTTCCTGAGCATGTTCATCGCCCGCTTGGGCATCGGCGTCACCGAAGCAGGCGTCATGCCCGCCGGCGGCAAGCTCAACGCCATCTGGATGCACCGGAAGGAACGGGGCCGCGGCGCCACGATCCTCGACGCAGGCGCTCCCCTCGGCGCAGGCCTCGGCGGCATCCTCATCACCTGGCTGATCGCCTCCACCGGAAGCTGGCGGATGTCCTTCATTATTGCCGGTGCAGCCACCGTCCTCATGGGCCTGGCGGTCTGGTGGTACATCCGTGACAACCCCCGCCAGCACAAGGGCGTCAACGACGCCGAGGCCAGTTACATCGAGGCTTCCCACGCCGAGGAAGACGCTGAAGCCGCCCGCGAAGGTGCCCGCGGCAAGCGAGCCCTCCTCCCCTACTTGAAGTTCCGCTCCTTCTGGGCCATGTGCTTCGGCTGGCTCGGCTTCAACGGCGTGTTCTACGGCCTGCTGACCTGGGGCCCGCTCTACCTCGCACAAGCAAAGGGTTTCGACCTGAAGACCATCGGCTGGTCCACGTTCGTGATCTTCGGCGCCGGGTTCGTCGGCGAAATCCTCGGCGGCACCATCGCCGACAAATGGCGTGCCGCCGGCGCTTCGGCCAACAAGGTCATGCGTACCCTGCTCGGCATCTCCAGCGTCGTCGTGGTGGGCGGCCTGGTTGGCGTCACCGTCGTCGCAGACCCGATCACCGCCGTCGTGCTCCTTTCAGTGGTCCTGTTCTTCCTCCGCTGGGTTGGCCTGTTCTGGTCCATCCCGTCCATCCTGGGCGGCCGCACCAACGCCGGCGTCCTGGGTGGAGCGATGAACTTCAGCGGCAACATTGCCGGGTTCATCACCCCGATTGTGGTAGGCCTGATTGTCGGGGCAACCGGCTCCTACACCTGGGCACTCATCTACTTTGTTGGATCCGCTGTGGTCATGGGCGCCTCCGTCCTGGCCCTGGACTACAACAAGCGGCTCCCGGTCTGACTCGCACTCACCGGGCCGGCCAAGGGGCCTGAACCACCCAAGGCCGGACACCGCCGGGCCGGGCGCATCGCCTTACTCATCACGGAAATGGAGCTGACATGCTGACCGCAGAAGACACGAACACCACGGACCGCCCCCTCCGGGAATCCGTGCGTGACACGCTCCGTACCCGGATTTTCGAAGGCCACTATGCGCCCGGCACCCGGCTGGTGGAGCGGGACCTCGCCGCCGAGTTCAACGTTTCCCGCCTGCCTATCCGTGAAGCCCTCCGGATGCTCCGGCAGGAAGGGCTCATCCGGGACCGCTCGGGGCGAGGCACAGAGGTGAGCGGCCTGAGCCCCAAGGATGTTGAGGACTTGTTCGATGTCCGCCAATCGCTCGAAGTCCTCGCCTGCCGGCTCGCCGCGAAGCGCGCCACGCCGGATGACCTCCACCACCTATCCGGGCTGCTCGACCAGGCCGAGCACTTCCTTGCCAAGGGCTCGGTCCTGGAAGCCCACCGCGCCAACAGCGAATTCCACGATGCCATCACGGGCATCGCCAACAACGATTTTCTCCGCTCCGCGCTCGAACCCCTCCAAGGCCGCATGCACTGGCTCTTCCGCCATGTCAGCGACCTGCCGGAACTGATCCGCGAACACCGCGAACTCTACGCAGCGATCGCCAGCGGTGACGCCGACCGCGCCGCCGCCCAATCGGCGTCGCACGTTGGCAAGTACCGCGACCAGTTCCCCGAGGACTACAGCGCCACGGAGCCCCAGCTACGGAAGAAACCATGAA
Organism: Paenarthrobacter sp. NPDC089675; assembly: GCF_044749185.1. Lineage (NCBI taxonomy): Bacteria > Bacillati > Actinomycetota > Actinomycetes > Micrococcales > Micrococcaceae > Paenarthrobacter > Paenarthrobacter sp. NPDC089675. The sequence goes on from NZ_JBIVHM010000005.1 coordinate 30,345, forward strand.
ACTCCTGGTCATCAACCCCAACATCAGCGACGACGTCACGGCGCTCATCGAGGCCGAGGCACTCCGCTCCGCCAGCGCGGACACCGAACTGATCGTCCGGACCGCAGGGCACGGCGTCGAGTACATCGAGACGCGCTTCGAATCGCTCATCGCCGCGGGCGCGGTTGCGGAGCTGATCGCCCAATACGCGCACGACGGCGGGACTCCAGCCACAGAGACAGCCGCCGGTCCCGCCGTGGACGGAGTAGTCGTGGCCGCTTTTGGCGATCCAGGCATGCCCGCCCTGAAAGAACTCGTGGACGTCCCGGTTATCGGGATCACCGAAGCTGCGCTCTGCGCCGCAGCGTTGCAAGGCCAAAGATTCTCCATCATCGCCATCTCGGACCGCATCCAGGCCTGGTACCGCGATTGCGTGGAACGGTTCGGATTCGGCGGCCGGCTCGCCTCGATCCGATCCATCAACCAATCCCTCAATTCCATCGGCTCAGTCCAGGCCGATTTCAAGGAAACCCTCCTGGCGCTGAGCCGGCAGGCCGTGGCGGAGGACGGCGCCGACGTCGTCATCCTGGCGGGTGCGCCGCTCGCGGGGCTGGCCCGTGAGCTCGAAGGCCAGATCCCCGTGCCCGTGGTGGACGGCATTTCGGCCGGTATCCGCATGGCCGAAGCCGTGGTTTCGCTGAAGTCCGGCGTACACCGAGGTGGTTCATTCGCGGCTCCCCCGGTAAAGACCCGACGCGGCCTTTCCGCCAACCTCGACGCCGCGCTGACGGCCGCGCAATCAGCCCGGCTCTCGCCCACGGCCTAAGACTCTTCAGAAAGAAGGACGACGATGTCCCAACTCCCAGACCTCGTGATCGCCAACGGCACGGTGGTGAACAGCTTCGGCCGGCAGGCCGCCCATGTAATCGTGGACGCCGGCAAAGTTGCCGCGCTGATCGACGCCACCGACCCCGTACCCGCCGCAACCCGAACCATCGATGCATCGGGAATGCTGGTGATTCCAGGTGGCGTGGACGGACACTGCCACGTGGCCCAGGTGACCGGCCGTTTCCGCACCCTGGACGATTACAACATCTCCTCCACAGCCGCTTTGTGGGGCGGAACCACCACCATCATCGACTTCGGAATTCCCCGCGACGCCCAGGAAACCCCGCTGGATGCCGCGCTCAACAAGAAGCGCCTCGCCACCGAATCCCGGTGCGATGTTGCCCTCCACGGCTCGGTGATTTCCTGGGACGAGACAGTGCCGTGGCAGCTGGAACAGCTTGCTGCCGAGGGTATCCGCTCGGTGAAGATGTACACCACCAACCGCGGCTCGACCATGGCGGACAACGACACCATCCTCAAGGTCATGCGGGAGATGGTCCGGCTGGACGGCCTGACCTACATCCACGCCGAGCACGACGCCATCATCACCGACTGCACGGAGGAGCACGCAGCCGACGGCCTGATCGGGATCGAGCACCTGCACCGCACGCGGCCCGAGCTCGCCGAGGAAATCTCCGTCAAGGAAACCCTGGCCATGGCCGAGTACACGGGAGCACCCGTGTACTTCGTTCACCAGTCAACGCCCGGCGCGGTGGATCTGGTCTCTGAGGCCCGTTCCCGGGGAATGGAAGCGTACTCCGAGACGTGCCCGCACTACCTCACCCTGGACGACACGGTCTACGGCTCAACCTTCCCTGAGTGGTACGCCTGCTGCCCGCCCATGCGCAGCGCGGAAACTGTGGCTGCGTTGAAAGACCGCCTCGGGGCCGGCGACATCCACACCGTCTCCTCGGACCACTCCTGTTACGACCTCTCCCAGAAACGCGAACGCACGGACGACATCCGTTTCATGCCCCACGGCCTGCCCGGCGTCGAGACCCGCATGCCTGTCACGTTCACTGCCCTGGTCGCCGAGGCCGGTGGCTCCGTGGAGGACTTTGTTGAGGTCTTCTCCGCAGGCCCCGCCCGCATCAACGCGCTCCCTTTGAAAGGCGCCCTCGTGGAGGGTTTCGACGCCGATCTGGTGATCTTCGATCCCGCCACCCAAAAAACGGTCGACGGCGTTGCGCTGCACATGGGGACTGATTTCTCGCCTTTCGAAGGGAAGACGCTGAGCGGCTGGCCCGCCGTCGTGGTTTCCGCCGGACGCGTGGTCCTCGATGCCGAGGGCTTCCACGATCCCGGTCCCGTGGGCCGTTTCGTCGCGCGGAACGGGTTCACCGAGCACCGCGATGCCCTTTCCGCGCCCATTTCCACTTCTGTCTAAGGAGTCCCCTATGCCCACCCTTGACCGACCCACCCGCATCGGCATGATCGTGCCGTCCTCCAACACTTGCCTTGAACCGCAGACCTACCGGATCCTGGGCGAGCGCCGGGACGTCACCGTCCACTCCACGCGCATTCCCGTCACCCGCATCGCCTTGGACGATTCATCCGACAAGCAGTTCGACGCAAACGTGATGCGCGACGCCGCGGAACTCCTCGCTACAGCCAACGTGGATGTCATCGCCTGGAACGGCACCTCCGGCTCCTGGCTCGGAGCGGGTCACGACCACGCGATTGTCCGCGAGATTACCGAAGCCACCGGCATCCCCGCCACCACTTCAACGCTCGCCTATCTGGCTGCGTTCGAGGCATTCGGGACGGAGCGGATCGGACTGTTCACCCCGTACACCTCAGATGTGAATGACGCCGTGATCGCCTCCTACGACCGCGAGGGCATCAAGACAATCGACCACCGGCACTTGGATCTCAGCGACAACGAATCCTTCGCCCGGGTGACGGACCAGGAGATGCTGCCCGGCTCCCTCGAACTGGCCGCATCGCATCCGGATGCGTTGGTGTACCTCTGCACCAACCTGTACGGCGCCAACATCACGGCGGAGGTGGAGGCCCGCACCGGAGTACCCGTTCTCGATTCCGTGGCGGTCACCCTCTGGCACGCCCTGAAGCTGGCGGGGGCGCCGTTGCTGGAGCCGAAGTGGGGCCGGTTGCTGGCCTAGCTGGGCACACGGACTGAGCGCCTGCGGAGTTACCGGCAGGCGTTCAGTCTTTGTCGATCAGATCCAGGAGCTTGCCCAGGGCGTCCCGGATGTCGTCGTAGTCGTTCTGCCCGGCGCGGCTTTCGGCCGAGATGACCCCGCAGCGGTGGATCTTCTTGAAGTCACCGATGGGGAACTTGTAGTGGCCCTTCTGGTCGTCGGGGTGCTCGTCGTCGACGCCGAGGTACCACTTCCCGTACTCAGCGAAGTCGTGTTTCTCCAGGAAGGCGTTCTCCTCCTTGGTTGAGGGAGCGTGCTCGCTCCAGTCATCGCGTTCATCCTTGACGGCCTTGCCGTCCCGGATCAGGTGCTTCGCGTTCTCGAAGGCCTTCTTGTTGAGTTTCACTGTCACGTTGCAGCCCTTTCCCTAAAGCGCCTTCACGGCACCCAGTACTTTGGTCAATGAATCCTTTGCATCCCCGAACAACAGCGTCGTTTGGGGTTCATAGAGCAGGTCGTTCTCGATGCCCGCGAAACCCGGCCGCATGGAACGTTTGAGGAACACTACCTGCCGGGCGTCGGCCACCTCCAGGATGGGCATCCCGTAAATGGGTGAGCCGGACGTGGTTTTTGCTGCAGGATTCACCACGTCATTGGCACCCACCACCAGGGCAACGTCGGCCGTCTTGAACTCCGAGTTGATGTCGCCCATTTCCTTCAGCGACTCATAGGGCACATTCGCCTCGGCCAGCAGCACGTTCATGTGCCCGGGCATGCGTCCGGCCACGGGATGGATCGCGAAGTCGACTTCCGTTCCGCGGGATTCCAGTGCCAACGCAAGCTCCGCTGCCGTGTGCTGCCCCTGGGCCACGGCCAACCCGTATCCGGGCACGATGATCACCCGTTGCGCATAGCCCAGGAGGACCGCCACGTCTTCTGCGCTGGACGAGCGTACCGGCCGCTCGCTCACGGCGGTGGATCCCGCCGTCGAGCCTCCCTTGAAGGCGCCAAACAGAATGCCGGCGACGCTGCGGCCCATCGCCGCCGCCATGGCCCGGGTGAGGATGGTGCCCGAGGCGCCCACCAACGTACCGGCCACCACCAGCAGCACGTTGCCCAGCACCAGGCCCGACGCCGCCACTGCCAGACCGGTGAAAGCGTTCAGGAGCGAGATGACAATCGGCACGTCGGCGCCACCCACGGGCAGGACCAGCAAGACGCCGGCCACGAGTCCGAGAACCAAAAGCACAACGGCCCAGCCTGGCGCACCACTGGCAATGATCACCACACCGGCAGCCACAGCGGCCAGTAACACGAGGGCCATCAGCACCGGAAGCCCCGGGAAGGTGACGGGCCTCGTGGTCACGAGCCCCTGCAGCTTGCCAAAAGTGACAGCCGACCCGGCAAACGACACCGCGCCAACCAGCAACGTGAACACAATGGCCAGGCGGACCCACGAGTCCTCCGTGTGCGGCAGCTCAAGCAGCGCCACCAATGCGGCCGCACCGCCACCCACCCCGTTGAACAGGGCTACGAGCTGCGGCATCTGGGTCATTTGCACGCGTCGTGCCACCGGCGCCGCAATCCCGGAGCCCACCACAATCGCGCCGAGAATCCACGGAATGTTGTCCAGCTTCACGGACAGGAACACCGTCAGTACAGCCACCAGCGCCCCGAATGCGCCGATCAGGTTGCCCCGGCGTGCAGTCTTCGGCGAGCTGAGCCCCTTCAGTGCGAGGATGAAACACACCGCCGCCGCGAGGTACAGGAGGGCGGTCCACATCGGGTTCAGGAGCGTCATGATCGGCGCTCCCCTGCTGCCCGGTCCGCCTTAGCTGCCGGGTTCACGTCCGACGGCGTCCGCTGCCTACCGTGGAACATCTCCAGCATGCGGTCGGTCACCACGAAACCGCCCACGAGGTTGGCCGTCGCGAGAACCACTGCCAACAAAGCGACAACCAACACCCATGGCTCGGATGCCTGGCCCGCCACGATGATCGCGCCCACCAGGATGATTCCGTGGATGGCGTTGGCCCCGGACATCAAGGGCGTGTGCAGGGTGCTGGAAACCTTGGAGACCACCTCGAAACCCACAAAGACCGCCAGTACGGTGATCGTCAGCAAGCTCAGGCCATCCATCAGTGCGCTCCTTCTGGTCCACGTGCTTCTCCGGTCGTCTCCCCGGCGAGCGCAGCAAGTGCCTCCGCCGTGGGCGCGTGCCGGATGACGCCGTCGTGCGTTAAGCAGGTCCCGGCCACCACTTCGTCCTCAAAATCAGGGGTGACCACCCCGTCCTTCGTCATGAGCGCAAGCAGGTTGGAGACGTTCTTGGCATAGAGCCGGGACGCATCCGCGGGCATGGCGGACGCCGGATCCTTGAGGCCCACCAAGGTGATGGTGCCCTGGCCGTCGGCGGTGGGAATGTGCAGGTCCTGCCCCGGAATGACGCCCTCCACGTTGCCGCCCGACTCCGCAGCCAGGTCCACCACCACGGAACCGGCCCGCATACCCTGCAGCATTTCGCGGCTCACCAGCAGCGGCGCCCTCCTGCCGGGGACAGCAGCGGTGGTGATGAGGACATCGGCCTGGGCTACGTGGGGGGCGAGGAGTGCCCGTTGCAACGCACCCCGGTCGGCACTGAGTTCGCGGGCATACCCGCCGGAGGCTTCGGCGGTTTCGAGGTCCAGTTTGATGAACGTGCCACCCATGGATGCGACCTCGTCCGCCGAGGCCGGACGGATGTCGTTGGCAGAGACGCGTGCTCCGAGGCGCTTGGCCGTGCCGATCGCCTGCAGTCCGGCGACACCCGCGCCCAGAACGAGCACGCGTGCGGGCGGGATGGTTCCGGCAGCGGTCATGTAGAGCGGGAAGAAGCGGGGCAGTCGCATCGCGGCCTCGAGCACGCAGCGATAGCCGGCCACGAGTGCCTGCGAGGTAAGTGCGTCCATGGACTGGGCCCGCGAAATGCGGGGCACCAGCTCCAAGGCAAAGGAGGTGATGCCGCCTGCGGCGAGCGCGCGGACGGTAGGCAACTCGGACGACGGCGACCCAAGACCCACGCTGACGGCGCCCCTGCGTAGGGCTCCCGCCGTCGTCGGATCCAGGGGACGCACATGGCAGTAAACGTCCACGGACGCCAGGTCCAGGGAAGGCACGACGGTTGCACCGGCCGTCCGGTAGTCGGCGTCGCTGTGGCCGGAGGCGACGCCGGCACCGGACTCGATGTCGACGTCGAGTCCCAGCCCCGTCAGTTGCTTGACCGTTTCCGGCGTGGCTGCCACCCGCCGCTCGCCGTCGAGCGTTTCGCGTGCAATGCCTGCTTTCAACGCCACCCCTCTCCGGAGCAGTCCAGAACATGGTTGCCACGAGTTTATGCACGTGGGCTGGGCGGCGGTAGTAGCAGGGGGCTGCGCCGGACCGGCATCTTGGCTAGGGTCGAGGGTGAGCTGGGGGCAACCAGCCTCCGCACGTCGACGCGCCGGTTCCGGCCGTGCCGTCGGGAAGGAACGCCTTCATGGATACATTCAAGATCGGCTATTTTGTTGGAAGCCTCTCAAGTACCTCCATCAACCGGACCCTCTCCAAGGCGCTCATCAGCGTGGCGCCGCCTGAACTCGAATTCCATGAGATCGAGATCAAGGATCTCCCGCTCTACAGCTCCGATTATGATGCCGAGTTCCCGCCTGCCGGCAAAGCGTTGAAGGACGCTATCGCAGCCTCCGACGGCATCCTGTTTGTCTCCCCCGAATACAACCGCTCCATTCCGGGCGCCTTGAAGAACGCGATCGACTGGGGTTCGCGGCCCTGGGGCACCAACTCTTTCGCCCGCAAGCCCACCGGAATCATCGGCGCTTCGCCGGGCGGCATCGGCACCGCCGTGATGCAGTCGTCCATGCGCAGCGTCCTGAGCTTCCTCGACGCCCCGCAATTGAACGCGCCTGAGGCGTACATCCGTTTTGTCGCGGACGCTTACGACGCCGATGGGACAGTTAAGGACGAAGGCACCGCGGCCTTGCTGCGGCACTACATGGAGGAATACAGCGCTTTCGTCCAGCGCGTCCTCGCGGCCAACGCGCCGGGCCATATCGGCGACCAGGAACCTGATGCGGACAAGTTGAGCCGCTAGAAGCGGGGGGTGCTGCCTGCTTCCCCGCGGGCGGCACCCCACCTATTCTCAAATAGTCAGTATGCTTATTACTATGAAGAACGCCCCTATCAAGGAGAAACGATGCTTCGTAGATTAGCCCTGACCACATTCGCAGCGACGCTGCTCTTCGGCTCGTTGCTGTCCACCGGAGCCGCCAATGCCGCAGCACCGGCCGCAGGTTCCGTGGCCGGCACTGTTTCGGCCACAACTTCCACCCCGTCGCCGGCTTCAAGCAACCCCTCCGGCCCGTCAACGCAGACGCCAACCAACCCGGCGCCGTCACAAGGCTCCTCGCAGACCGCCAACCCGGCCAGCAGCGGCCCAGCCAACCCCGGTACCGGAGAATCCGATCCGCAGGAAGCGAACCGCACCAACGTCATTCCGTGGATCCTGGGGATCGTTGCAGTACTGCTCATCGCCGGCCTCATCCTATGGGCCGTCCGTGGCCGTGGCCGCAACAAGGAGCTGAGGGACGAGCAGCTCTAGCTTTCCAGGCCCGAGGCGAGCCGACCAATAGCACTGCCTTCCAGGTGCTCCAGCAGGTGTCGCGGATTGTCGTAGACCTCCGCGGCGCCTGCTTCGCGCAACTCGCCTTCGCTGATTCCGCCGCACGTCAGCGCAATGGCCGGGACGCCGATGCTGGAAGCCGCCTTGACGTCCCAGACCGCGTCACCCACAAAGACAACGTCCTCCGGCTTGAGCTCCAGCTTCTCAATACATGCCAGCAGGATGTCCGGGGCGGGCTTGCTCTCCTCGGCGTCATTTGAGCTCGTCCACGCATCGATCGAAGATCCGGCATCGAGCAGGCGGCGGCTGACCTCAAGGTCACGCTCCTGGGCAGAGGATGCCAGGCCAACGGCCAACCCTGCGTCGGAACAAGCCGCCAGGAGATCCCGCGCTGCGTCAAACGTGCGGAGCGACGGCCAGAACGTCGAGAAAACCGCACCGTGCGCTGATTTCAGGCCTTCCTGCAACTCCTCAGTGCAGTCGGGAACCAACTGCTGGATGAGCTTGTCCCCACCCATGCCCACGCACCGGTGGATGTCGGAAATCTGGACATCCATGTCCTCGCGCCGGAACGCCTGCCACCAGGCGAAAGCGTGGAAGTAGCTGGAGTCGATCAGGGTGCCGTCGACGTCGAAGAGCACCCCCCGCTTTTTTGACCCGGCCACCGTCAGCACACCTCGGAGCAGGAGGAGGCAGTGCCGGCGAGCGCACGGTCCATCATGAACTCTTCCGATTCCAGCAGCGCGTATCGGTCTGCCGAACCTTGGCGAAGCAGCCCGGTGCCCGCAACTTCCCGCAACGACTCAACCGCTTGCACGGCCTCATTAACCGTGGAATAGCGCCTGGAGAGCCCCATCAACACATCTTCGCCATCCACCATCAGCACGCGGTAGCCCCCATCGGGCGCATCAACCAGTTCCAAATGTCCAGCCATCCCAACCTCCTCGTACTCGACGACACATGCTTACTAAGATTACTTAGTATATCGCGATGCAGTGCGGTCGAAGACCGCCCCAACTGGGAAGACTTATTGCGTAACGCCGGAAATAGGCGCCTGCAACTTCTTGTTGGCGTGGATATGACAACAATCGGAATCATCGGAGCAGGACACATTGGCAGCCAGGTTGCACGCAAGGCCGTGGAGCTGGGCTATGACGTCGTGATCAGCAATTCACGGGGTCCCGAGACCCTTGACGGGCTGGTAGCGGAACTGGGGCCACGCGCCCGTGCCTCGACGGCAGCCGCGGCGGCAGCGGAAGGCGATTTCGCCGTCGTAACCGTTCCCCTCAAGAACTACCAGGACATCCCGGCAGAGCCACTCGAGGGAAAGGTCGTCATCGACACCAACAACTACTACTGGGAGCGCGACGGCCGCATCCCGGAGCTCGACAACGGTGAAGCCACCACCTCGGGCCTCCTCCAGAAGCACCTCCCCACCTCCAAGGTGGCCAAGGGCTTCAACCACATCTTCGCGAAGGACATCACCGCGGACGGCACCCCCGCCGGAACCGTCAACCGACGGGCACTGGCCACCGCGAGCGACTTCCCGGAGGCCGCGGAACTCGTCACGAGGCTCTACGACGAATTCGGCTTCGATACCGTCAACATCGGCCCGCTTGAGGAGAGCTGGCGCGTCGAGCGCGACCGCCCCGCCTACGTGGTCCGGCAGAACGCCGTCGAGCTCCGCGAAAACCTCGCCAAGGCGACGCGTACCATCTGAGAAACAGCGCACGACGGCGGGCAGGCGGCTTACGCTTGCCCGCCGTCCCCGTGAGCCGAGGCCAAGCATTGCTTATTTCACGGAGCTGTTTGGCTAAGTAACGCCATCTGATGGCTAGTCTCTCCGCATGGAAAACACACACTTCGACGTCGTCATTGTTGGCGGCGGACACAACGGATTAACGGCGGCCGCGTACTTGGCCAAAGCAGGCAAGAGCGTTGCCGTCCTGGAACGCGATGACCACTTTGGCGGGGCCGCGATCTCAGCCGCCGCCTTCAAGGGAGTGGATGCCCGCCTCTCGCGGTACTCCTACCTGGTCAGCCTGCTCCCGGAGCGGATCATCACCGAGCTTGGACTGGACATCAGGCTGGCCCGGCGACGCTACTCCTCCTACACCCCCAACCCCGAGGGCACGGAAGCGGGCCTGCTTGTGGACGGCGGCGACCCGGACGCAAGCCGCAGTTCGTTCGTCCGGGTCGGCGCGGGGCCGGATTTCGAGGCTATGGAGGGCCTCTACGCCGATACCGAAAAACTGGCACGGGCATTCTTCCCCACCATGTGCGGCCCCCTCCCCACGCGTTCCGAAGCCCGGGCGCTCCTGGGTGATGAGCAGTTATGGGAAGACTTCATCGAGAACCCCCTGGGCAAGGCCGTCACTGAGCGCCTTGACCACCCCCTGGTTCAAGGCCTCGTGGCAACCGATGCCCTGATCGGTACCTTCACGTCCTTGGATGATCCCTCGCTCGACGCCAACCGGTGCTTCCTCTACCACGTGATCGGAAACGAAACCGGCCACTGGGACATCCCGCTTGGCGGCATGGGCTCGGTTTCCCGCGAACTGGAACGGGCCGCACGGGAGGCCGGCGCGCTGCTGCTGTCCGGGGCGGAAGTCACAGCGATCGACGACGACGGCACCGTCCGGTTCCAGCATGGCGGAACCACGCAGTCGTTCAACGGCGAACGCGTGCTGGCCAACGTCTCGCCCTGGGTCCTCCAGCAGCTGTTGGGCGCTCCGATCGCCGGAGCGGGGGAACGCCCGGAGGGAGCGCAGATCAAGGTCAACCTGCTCCTGAAGCGGCTGCCCAAACTTCGGGACACCTCGGTGGCACCGGAAGCTGCGTTCGGCGGCACCTTCCATATCAACGAAAGCTACCCCCAACTCCAGTCGGCCTACGAGGCGGCGGATAGTGGCCGCCTCCCCTCCCCGCTCCCCTGCGAGATCTACTGCCACTCGCTGACCGATCCAAGCATTCTCTCCGCGGAACTCAGGGCATCCGGAGCGCAGACGCTCACAGTCTTTGGCCTCCACACACCGCACCGGCTGGTCACCGAAGCGAACAACGACCAGCTGCGCGCTGAGCTCCAGGCCGCCGTCCTCGCATCGCTCAACTCGGTCCTGGCGGAGCCCATCGAGGACCTCTTGCTCACCGACGCCGACGGGAATCCCTGCATCGAGGCCAAGACCACCCTGGACCTGGAGCGCGCCATCAACATGACCGGCGGGAACATTTTCCACGCCAAGCTGCAGTGGCCGTTCCTCGAGGACGATGAACCCCGGAACACTGCCGCCGAACGGTGGGGCGTTGCCACTGGCCACCCCAGGATCTTCCTCTGCGGCGCCGGCGCCCGACGCGGCGGCGGGGTCAGCGGGCTCGGTGGACACAACGCAGCAATGGCCGTCCTTGAGGAGCTCGGAAACCCACCCAGCGGTTTGTGACACGAATCGGCGCAGACGCACACAGTATCGGTGGCTGCCTTCCTGAAACCATGCGCGTGGTCCCCCCGGGAAGGCAGCCGCTCCAAGCAAAGCGCCTATTCCGAGGAGTCTTCCTTGTCCACCAAGATTTCCAAGTGGCCCGCCGGCACGCCCATGTGGATCGATCTTTCCGTTGACGACGTGGAGGAGGCGCTGGCCTTTTACACAAACCTCTTCGGGTGGAGTTATCTCACGGACGACGAGGAGGCCAGCGGATACCTCCTGGCCCAACTCGGCGGCCATGCCGTGGCCGGCATCGGACCCAAGCAGGATCCAGGGATGCCGCCTGTCTGGACGACGTATTTCGCGTCGGATGACGCGGACGAATCTGCCCGGCTGGTCAAGGCCGCCGGGGGACAACTGCAGGCACCACCGTTTGATGTCATGGACTCCGGCCGGATGGCCATCGCCGTGGATACGGTGGGAGCAACGTTCGGCATCTGGCAGGCGGGAAACCACATCGGCGCCGAACGCGTCAACGAGCACGGCTCGCTCTGCTGGAACGAACTCCACACCAGGGACGCGGCGAAGGCCAAGGCGTTCTACTCCGAGGTGTTTGGCTATGCGTACAACGACCTCCACGCGGATCCCATGGCCTACTCAACGTGCCTGCGCTTCCCCGACGGGCGGGAAGTGGCCGGATTGCAGCACGATCCCCTTCTTCCCGAAGGGATGCCGGACTACTGGCTGACCTGGTTTACCAGCGACGACGTTGCAGGCACAGCCCTGGACGCACAGCATCTCGGCGCAAGCCTGATCATGCCTGTTACGGACACTCCCTTTGGACGGATGACGATCGTCCAAGGCCTCCAAGGCGAGGTGTTCGGCGTCATCGCAGTGGCCCCCGCGGACGACTGAGAAATCGGCCCGGCGGCCGCCTCAGGCAACTGCCGGGTCCATCGCTCCCGCGATGACCTCGTGCGCGTACGCGGCAGCAAGGGGTGCGGCCAGCCGGTGAACGGCCTGGAAGGTCCTGCGCACAGCCGGACCGTGCCAATCGGCGGGCAGGTAATCCGCGGGCAGGTTCGGGTCGCGGTAGGGAAACCTGCGCCACATCGTCAGCATCGGGATGTAGTAGCGGAAGGCGTCCCGGCGCAGTTCGTCCGACGGTTCGGCGCCTTCAGCGTGCTCGCCGAGGCGTCGCGTCCATTGTTCCTCCGCGCCGCCGTACAGCTCCAGGAATTCAGTGAACTGCTGGTCCAGTTCCTTCAAGTCCCACCACTCGGAGATCTTGGGCCGCATCGGTCCGTCAAAAACGTAGTCACTGCGGAACAGGTCCACGAACTCGATCAGCCCGCCCGCGGTAAGCCGGTCCCGCGCTTGCTCCAGCTTGTGCGCCGGCGCGATCCACACCCCCGAGGCCACCGAACCGAATCCAAGCCCGGACAGCGCCGACCTCAGCTGGTGCCGGCGGTTGCGCATCGATTCCGGGACGGAGAAGACGGCCAAAACCCACGTGTCCACAGGCTCGGGATGCTCGGGGGCGAAGATGCGGCGGTCGCCTTCACGGAAAACGTCGCTGATCGATTCCGAGATCTTGTACTTGGCGATCCCGTCCTCACGCACGCTCTTCAACACGCCCTTGGCCTTCAACCGGGACACGGACGACCGCACGCCCGGAGCGTCATAACCCAGGGTTCCCAGCATGGAAATCAGCGCCGACACCGGCAAAGCGTCGCCCGCGTTACGGCCATAGAGGCCGAAGATGGTGACAAGCAGCTGCTGGTGGCGCACCGGGGGTGCCGGGACGGCGAACATCTAAAGTCCTCATTTCCGCGCCCGGGTCAGGCGCCAGTCATGTTCATCATAGGTGCGGGGGCTGTCCCCTTCCCTGAAGATCACGACGGCGGATGGTCGCCTGGGTGGCGGCCCGCTCCCTGCTACCCGGCGCTTTACCCGACCGACTGCGCTTCGGCCTGCGAGTGCAACGTCCAGGAGGACCAGTCGAGGGGGTGCACGGACGGCCGGCCCAAAAGGTAGCCCTGCGCCGCTGAGACGTTCAAGGCCGTGGCCTCACGCAGTTCGGCGGCGGTTTCGATGCCCTGCGCCACCACTGACGCGCCGAGTTCACGTGCAAGTTCAACAACCGAGCGGGCACGGATGCGCTGTCCCTCGGAACTATCGATCCCTTCGATCAGGTGGCGGTCCAACTTGATGATGTCCGGACCGAGCTCCTCGATCTTGTCCATGGAGACGTAGCCGGCACCCGAGGCGCTCACTGCCAGCCGCATGCCGCGCCGGCGCAGGGGTCCCAGGCCGCTTTCGTCGCCGACCCCTTCGGCGGGCGCCAGGCTGCCGGTAAGCTCGATGACAATCCTCGAGGGCTGAAGGTGCGCCTCCTCCAGCAACGCCCGCACGCGGGGATCCCGCGACGTTGCCGGGGTCAGGTTGAAGGCAACAAACATGTCCTCCGGCATTTCCTCGGCGGCGGCCAGGGAGCAGTGCAGTGCCGCTATCTCCAGTTCCGTGCCGAGGCCGGCATCGGAGGCTTCGCGGAACCAGACATCCGCGGCCGCGCCGTCCTGCTCCACAAAGCGGATCAAAGCCTCGACGCCGATCACGTCGCCACCGGGCAGCTCATGGATGGGCTGGAAGGCGGTCAGGAGCAACTTGTCACGAAGGACGGCCTGGATGCGTTTGCGGACCTCGCTGTTAACCGGAACGGTCACCGTTTGAGGGGCTTCCACCGACTCCCGGTTGAGGCTCATCGATTCCTGGTGGCCGGCCGACTCGTCCGGAACCACCCTTCCCTCGCGCGTGTCGATCAGGTGCTCAAGCAGCGCGCCCTTGGGATCACCCGGGTGCGCCGCCAGGAGTTCCTGGAGGTGGCCGCGGGCGAATTCACTCCGGGGATCAGCATCGCTGAGGATGTCTTTGATGATCTCCAGCGCCTGTTGCTTCACGCGGGCATCGTTAACAGGTGAGGGCGGTGGAGCCTGGTCCCCAACACGTGCTGAGGGTTCCGTGGCGCCACCGAAGGGAAAAGAGAGCCCACTTCTAGACATCGACTGTTCCTTCAATGTGAACTTGTGCCGGCTGCGCCCAGTACACAGTCGGCTCGCTTCGATCGGGCTGCCCTGCCAGGACTGCCCGGAAAGAAGCAGCCCAGTCGAGCATCAGCGCAACCAGGCTTGTGACGAATCTTACAAGAGAAAGCGCCACAATTGGACCAAGCAGTTGCACCGCAGTCACCAACGGGACAGCCGCCCACCAACGCTCTCTCACGTCCCACCCCCTTTTCGCGGATGCTCGCTCACATCCCACCCCCTTTTCGCGGACGCTCTCTCACATCCCACCGGTCGACCATCGGGGAGTGAGAGAGCATCCGGCGTCCGCGGGGTTTTAGTGAGAGAGCATCCGGCTTCCGCCGGGTTTTAGTGAGAGAGCGTCAGGCGGGGGACGAAGTGCTCCGGCCAAGGTTGTGCCCCAAGGGACCCCGGCGGGACGTGCGCTGTGGTGACCGTACCGTAGGCTGCCACGACGGCGGCTGCCGGGCTCCCGCCGTCGGAGGCTCCGGCGTCGTGCGCTGTTGCCTCCAGCGCGTGACCCAGCACCTCGAAAGCCAAGGTGAGCGACGTCCGGCCGAGTCTCTCCACCTTCACCGAAGCCGTGACACGCTGCCCGAACCACAGCTTGGCCTTGTAGTTGATCACTTGCTTCACCCGTGGCGCGCTCGGGAAGTAGTCGGGCAACTCGAGAGCGCGGAACAGTTCAGCCTCCGCCGCCTCCACCCAGCGCAGGATGGCCGAGTTGTGCTGGTGCCCGGAGGCGTCCGTGTCCACCCACTCAACGGTTCGTTCGACGCACGCCTCCGGAAACATGGCTCTCCTATCGCGCGCCGACTGCGGCGTCGTCCGGATCAACGTCGACGGCGGGCGCCGTCGCCTCGGGCTGCGGCTTCGGAATAAGCGCGACGGCGGCAGCGGCCAGGACCGCGATACCGGCGAAGATCCCGAAGTTGGCCTCGAACGGGAGCTTGGACCCTGCGATCCAACCCCCGATCAAGGGACCGGAGATCGCACCGAGCCGGGCGAAGCTGAGCGCCCAGCCGGTGGCCGTGCCGCGCACCTTCGCCGGGTAGTAGTCGGCGATGTAGCCCGTAAGGACCAACGACGTCGAGATGGATCCGACGCCGGCGAAGGCCACGAACAACAGGTTGACCACCATCGTGTTCGGGAAGACCAGGAGCATGATGCCCAGGCCGCCCAGGATGTAGAAGACCACCAGGATCAGCTTCTTGCCGTACTTGTCGGCAGCGCGGCCGAGGAGCAGGCCGCCGATGGCCGAGGCGAGGCTGAAGACCAGCAAGAAGGTGAGGGAAGAACCGAGGTCGTACCCGGCCTTCTTCATGATGCTCGGCAGCCAGGTGTTCAGGCCGTAAACCAGGAGCAGGCCGCAGAACAGCGAAATCCAGAAGAACACCGTGGAACGTAGGTACTGCAGGGAGAACATGGTGGTGATGGTCTTCCACCACGGATCCACCGGGCCACCGGCCGCAGGCTTCGCAACCACCACCGGCCGGTAATCCGTGATTCCCAGCTTTGCCGCGAGCGACTTGGCTTCTGAACCTCGACCCTTGGACTCCAAGTACTCCAGCGATTCGGGCAGGAACTTCCAGATCACGGGCAGCAACACCACGGGAGCCGCGCCGATTGCGATCACGGCGCGCCAACCACCCAGTGGGAGGACGAACAGCGCAGCGAGCGCAGCAGCCACGATCCCCAGGGAGTAACCGGAATACATGAGCCCGTAGTTATACGAACGCTTGTTCGGGGCGGAGTACTCGATGGTCAGGGCCGCAGCCACCGGAATCACACCACCCATCCCGAGGCCACCAATCAGGCGGAAGATGCCGAAGAGCTCCGGAGTCGGAGCCCAGGCAGCGCCTGCCTGGGTGATGGTGAAGATGATCATCGATGCGAGCAGCATCCTCTTTCGGCCCACGAGGTCGCTCAGGGTCCCGATGAACAGGGCCCCTATAAGCATGCCGATCAGGGCATATGACCCCAAACCGCCCAGTGCGAGGGGCGAGAGATTCCATTCTTTGTACTCGGCGAGTGCTGGGAGGACTGCTCCCAGCACGCCGACGTCGTAACCTTCGGCGAGGATCGCCAGCCAGCAGCAGAGGAGGACTACCCCGGTGGTGCGCTTGGGCACGTTCCAGGTGTTCAGGGGTGCGGCGGCCATGGCTACTTCACCAGGACCGATGCTGAACGGGCTGATGCAGCCGTTGCGGCCGGCGTCCAGCGGAGGTGGTTGGTGGCTTCATCGGTTTCCGGTTCCTTCAGGAGGGACAAACGCGGGCGGATGGCATCGGTTCGTGAGCTCGGCGGCTTCCGGCGGCCGGCTCGGAACTGGGGAATCCAGTCTGCACCGGGGCCTTGGTACTCCTGCTCGGCTGCTGCGTGCAGGGTCCACTGGGGATCGTACAGGTGGGTGCGGCCCAAAGCGATCAGGTCGGCCCGCCCGGCGAGCAGGATCGAGTTCACGTCGTCGTAGCTGGAGATGGCGCCGACGGCGATCACTGCCACGCCTGCCGGAGCGGCAACTTCCTGCCGGATGCGGTCAGCAAACGGGGTCTGGTAGCTGCGTCCGAACGCGGGCTTCTCTTCCTTGGCAACCTGGCCGGTGGAGATGTCCAGGCCGGCGGCACCGTGCTCAACAAAAGCCTTGGCGATGGCGACCGAATCATCCGAGGTGTTGCCGCCGTCGATCCAGTCTGTTGCGGAGATGCGTACCGTCACCGGCTTGCTGGCCGGCCAGGCCGCGCGGACGGCGTCGAACACTTCCAACGGGAACCGCAGCCGGTTCCCCAGGCTGCCACCGTATTCGTCCGTCCGCTGATTGGAAACCGGCGACAGGAAAGACGACAGCAGGTAGCCGTGGGCGGCGTGGATCTCGAGGAGGTCGAAGCCCGCTTCATCGGCGCGCTTTGTGGCGGCGACAAACTCGGCCTTGATGGCGTCCATGCCCGCGCGGTCCAGCTCCACCGGGGTCTGGTTTTCGGCGCTGTACGGCAGGGCAGAAGGTCCTACGGCGGTCCAGTTGCCGGAGTCGAGGGGCTGGTCGATGCCTTCCCACATGAGCTTGGTAGAGCCCTTGCGGCCGGAGTGACCCAGCTGTGCACCGATCTTGGCGCTGGAACGGGCGTGGACGAAATCGACGATTTCCTTCCAGCTGTCCCGCTGCTCGTCCGTGTAGAGGCCGCTGCAACCGGGGGTGATGCGGCCGGTTTCGGAGACACACACCATTTCGGTCATCACCAGTCCGGCGCCGCCGAGGGCCTTGGAGCCCAAGTGGACCTTGTGGAAGTCGCCGGGGATGCCGTCCGTTGCGGAGTACATGTCCATGGGCGAGACGATGATGCGGTTCTTCAGCTCGAGTTCGCCGATGCTGAAGGGCTGGAACATCGCCGGCGCAACCTCGCTGAGGCCCTGCGATTCCGCGAAGTTGCGGTCCACGGCGTCCGCGAATTCAGGGTCCCGCAGGCGCAGGTTCTCCTGGGTGATGCGGCGGCTGCGGGTGAGCAGGTTGAACGCGAACTGCGTGGGGTCCTGGTCCTTGTACTGGCCGATACGCTCAAACCACTCCAGGGAAGCCTGGGCCGCCCGTTGCGTGGACGCGACCACGGGACGGCGCTCGGTTTCGTAGGCTTCCAGGGCGTCCTGCAGATCGGCGTGCTCGTGCAGGCAGGCGGCCAATGCCAGGGAGTCTTCCATGGCCAGCTTGGTCCCGGAGCCGATGGAGAAGTGGGCGGTGTGGGCGGCGTCGCCCAGCAGGACCACGTTGCCCTTGCGCCAGCTCTGGTTGCGGACCGTGGTGAAGTTGATCCACTTGGAGTTGTTGGTGAGGACCTCGTAGCCGTCCAGTTCCTCGGCGAAGATCTCGCGGATCTTGGCGATGGACTTCTCGTCGGAGACGCCCGGAGGAAAGACTTCATTGGCGGTCTCGTCGAAGCCCGCGGCGTGCCAGACGTCCTGGTGCATTTCCACAATGAACGTCGAACCCTCATCCGAGTACGGGTAGCCGTGGATCTGCATGACACCCCAGTCGGTTTCCTTGACGAAGAACTTGAAGGCCTCGAAAACCTGGTCCGTTCCGAGCCACATGAACTTGTTGGTGCGGGGATCCAGGCTGGGCTTGAAGGAGTCGGCGTATTTTGCGCGGATCTGGGAGTTGATGCCGTCTGCCGCAAGCACCAGGTCGTAGTTGGCTTCCAGCTCCTCGATGGCGGGGGCCAGCGTGCTGAACCGGACGTCAACGTTCAGTTCGATGCAGCGGCGCTGCAGCAGTTCCAGCAGCTCCTTGCGGCTCATGGCAGCGAAGCCTTGGCCGCCCACGGTGATGGTTTCGCCGCGGAAGTGGATGTCGATATCGGACCAACGCGCGAAACGGCGGCTCATGTACTCGGCCACCACCGGGTCCGCGTTGCCGATGCCGCCGAGGGTCTCATCGGAAAACACGACGCCGAAACCGAAGGTATCGCTGGCAGCGTTGCGTTCCCAGAGGGTGATGTCGTGGGACGGATCCAGCTGCTTCATCAGTGCTGCGAAGTACAGGCCGCCCGGGCCGCCTCCGACGATTGCGATCTTCATGGTGATGCTCCTTCTACGCCTGGCTCTGGCCTGCGGCGGTAAGTTCGTTGGTGCTGGGGATGTCCTCTGCCAGGACGCGGTCGCGCAGTTTGAAGTGCTGCAGTTTGCCGCTGGGATTGCGCGGAAGTTCGGTGACGAAGCGGACATCGCGGGGGTACTTGTAAGGGGCGATGGTTTGCTTCACGAAGTCCTGGATTTCCTTGCGTTTGGCAGCGTCGCCGGTGACGCCCTCACGCAGGACCACGAAGGCGCACACAATGCTGCCGCGCTCCTCGTCCGGGATGCCGATGACCGCGTTCTCCACCACGTCCGGGTGCTGGTCGATGGCCGCCTCAACCTCGGGGCCACCGATGTTGTACCCGGAGGAGACGATCATGTTGTCCGAGCGGGCCTGGTACGTGAAGTAGCCGTCCTCGTCCATGGAGAACGTGTCCCCCGTGACGTTCCAGCCGTTCACTACATAGTTGAGTTGCCGGGGATCGTCCAGGTACCGGCAGCCGGTGGGGCCTATGATCGCGAGTCGCCCGGTCTGTCCGGGGCCAAGCTCCTGGCCTTCTTGGTCCAGGATGGTGGCCCGGTAGCCCGGCACGGCCTTTCCCGTGGTCCCGGGACGGATGTCGTCCCCGGCGGCGGAAATGAACACGTGCAGCATTTCCGTGGCGCCGATGCCGTTGACCAACCGCTGGCCGGTGGCTTCGTGGACCGCTTCCCAGGTTTCCTTGGACAGGTGCTCTCCTGCCGAAACTGCCACCCGGAGGCCGTTGAGCAGGTCCCCGCGCTTCTCCTTCAGGATCGCTCGGTACGCGGTGGGCGCAGTGAAGAGCACCGTGGCTCCGGCTTCCGCTGCCCGCTCAGCCAATTCCACCGGACCGGCCTTCTCCGCCAGCAACGCAGATGCACCGAACCTCAACGGGAAGACCACCAGTCCGCCAAGGCCGAAGGTGAAGGCCAGCGGAGGAGAACCCGCGAAAACATCATCAGCGGTGGGCTCAAGGATGTACCGAGCGAACGTGTCCGCGTTGGCCAGGATGTCCCGGTGAAAATGCATGGTCACCTTCGGCACGCCCGTGGTTCCGGATGTGGGTCCCAGCAGGGCAACATCGTCCGAGGACGTGTCCACTGCCGTGAACTCCCCGGTCTTGCCCTGGCAGCGGGCGGTGAGGTCGCCGTCGTCGTTCTTTCCGTAAGTCAGGACTGTCACGTCCGCACCGGCCGCGACTGCGAGCTCGTCCACGAAGCGGTGGTCCGAGATCGCGACCACGGGCTTGGTGAGCTGGATGATCGTGGCGACTTCGGTGGACCGCAGCATGGGCATGGTGGTGACCACCACTGCGCCGGCTTTCAGGACACCGAGCCACGCTGCGACGATCCACGGGTTATTGGGGCCGCGGAGCAGCACGCGGTTGCCGGGAACCACGCCGAGGTCCTCGGTGAGTACTTGGGCCACCTGGTTGGAGCGGGTTTGGAGCTCGCCGTACGTCCAGACAACGCCGTCTGGAGTGCGGAGGGCGGGGCGGTCGACGCCATGCCGGGCGACAGCGTCGTCGATCAGCACGGTGGCGGCGTTCAGCCGGTCCGGGTAGTTCAGTTCGGGGAGGGTGAATTCGAACGCCGGCCAGGTATCGGCGGACGGCAAGTGGTCACGGGTGAACGTGTCCACATGGGCCGATGGCAACATGCTCATGGCCGTTCCTTTCAGTGGTGCGTCGTTGGGGCTGGGGATGTCTTGCGGCGACAGCCGTTCAGGCGCGGATCATGCCCTCTTGGGCGACGGTCGCGAGGAGTCGTCCCTGGCGGTCGAAGAAGCGGCCCATGGCGAGGCCGCGGTTGCTTTGGCCGGAGATGGCGTCCTGGGCGTACAGCACCCAGTCGTCCACGCGACCGTCGCGGTGGAACCACATGGAGTGGTCCAGGCTGGCGGTGGCGAGTCCGGGGCTGGACCAGTTGAGGCCGTGGACCCGAAGCAGCGGTTCGAGGATGGTGTAGTCGCACACGTAAGCCAGGGCGGTGCGTTGGAGGTTGGCGTCATCGGGCAGGGTGTCGAAGGCCTTGACCCAAATTGCCTGCTGCGGGGCTCTCCCGCCTTCGAGTTCGACATATACCGGACCCGGAATATGCCGCATGTCGAAACTACGGCCAGTTGCCCAGTAATCGGCGGCTGGGCCCTCGCTTTCGGACAGGGCCTCGGCTGCGGAACGCAGCGATTCAGGCTCGACGGCGGCTGGCGCTTCGGGCTGGAAGTCCGGCCCGCCCTCGGGAACCTGGAACGAACCCATCGCGACATACACGGGCTTGCCGTTCTGGAACCCCCGGACGGTGCGGGTGGAGTAACCGCGGCCATCCCGCAGGCGCTCCACCTCGTACCGGACCGTTGAACCGATATCCACGGGGCGCATGAAGTAGCTGTGCATCGAGTGGAGCTGCCGGTCGGCATCCACCGAGCGCATCATCGCCGCTGCGGCCTGGGCCACCATGTCTCCACCGTAAGCCTTGGGCCACGGAACGTACTGGGTAGTGGCCTCATAGGCTTCGTCAAAGACCTGCGCCTCGGTCTTTGTCAGTTCAACAGCCCGGAGGAAGGTCTCCGACGTCAGGATTCCCGTGATCATGGCTAGGCCCGGCGGTAGTCGGCGAGGGTCTCGTCCGGAACGTCCTCGAGGTTGACCACGAGGTTCTCCGGGGTGCGGGCCGTGAGCCAGACGAGTTCTTCCGTGACGGACATGTTCGCTTCGACGTGCGGCATGAACGGCGGCACGAACACCCAGTCCCCGGCCTTCATGTCGATGAACTCGCTGTAGTTCTCGCCGAAGTAGATGCGTCCGTGGCCGCGGAGGACGTAGCCGCCCGTTTCTGCTTCGCCGTGGTGGTGCGGGAGCGAACGGTAGCCCGGAGTGTTGGACACCTGGCCGAACCAGATCTTGGTTGCCGGGGTGTGCTGGATGCTGACACCGGAAACGCGGATGCAGTCGCCGGACTGGGCCGTATTCGTGTCCTCGGCGCCGGCACGGGTGACGACGGGGACTACCTTGCCATCGGGCTGGGCGTAGATGGAGTTGTCGCCTTCGAGGCGGTATTCGGTGGTGGCCTGGCTCATGGGGTTTCTCCTTTGTCTTAGACAGTGTTTTTAGGCGAGGGCGTTGGCGTTGGCGTGGATCGCGAACCGGTTTTCCAGCCGGCCGATCCCCCCGATTTCAGTGACCAGGGTGTCGCCGTCCTGCAGGAAACGCGGCGGCGTCATGCCCATGCCCACTCCCCCCGGCGTTCCCGTGAGGACAAGGTCCCCTGGACGCAGGACGGTGAACTGCGAGATGTAGGACAGCAGTTGGGCCGGGCCAAAGACGAGCGTGCGGGTGTTGCCGTTCTGCACGAGCTCGCCGTTGACGTAGCCCTTGACCTGGAAGTGCTCTCCGGCCTCGTCAGCGGTGACCATCACCGGGCCCACCGGAGTGGTGCGGTCCCAGGCCTTGCCCTGGAACCACTGCAGCGTCCGGTTTTGCCAGTCGCGCATGGAGACGTCGTTGGCCACGGTGTACCCGGCGATTGCCTCGCGGGCCTGGTCCTCGTCCGCTTGGTAAAGCTCGGAACCCACGACGACGGCCAGCTCGGCTTCCCAGTCCACGCGCCCGCTGCCGTGGACTTCCACGGGGTCATTGGCGCCGACCAGCGTGTCCGCGTACTTGGCGAACAGTGTGGGGTATTCGGGGAGGTCGCGGCCCATCTCCTGGATGTGATCTCCGTAGTTCAAACCACAGCAGATCACCTTGCCCGCATTGGGGAGGAGGGGTGCGAAGTCTGGGTTGCCCATCTCCTCACCCTCGGCCGCCAGGGCGATGAGTCGCCAATTCTTCCTGCTCAGGAACGCGCCCACATCAGTGGCCGGAAGCGCGACGTACGTACCGTCGCCCGTGGCGAGTGCCGCCGTCGTACGTCCGCCCGAGGTGCGCAGGGTGGCTAGTTTCATCGCTGGGTTCCCTTCGAGATATTCGATGTGTCGACTTTTTTACGATCGTCACATATGCTCAACGTAGCAGGGCGGGAATGATCTGCATAGGGGCTTTTCAAAAGTTTTCGCAACTGCCAGAACCGAGGAGGACCACCATGAGCCACAAGACCATCAACCCGGAATCACTGCCTAAGCCATCCGGATTCGCCCACGGCATGCTCGCCGGAAACACCGTGTTCCTGGGTGGCCAGACTGCGCTGGACAAGGACATGAACATCGTTCCCGGCGGCATCGTGGAGCAGTTCACGCAGGCGTTTTCCAACGTCCTCACCACGCTCCGGGAAGCCGGCGGCCAGCCCGAGGACCTGGTCAACGTGACCATCTACCTCACGGACGTGGACGATTACATGGCCAACGGCCGGGAGATCGGGCGCATCTGGCGCGAAATGGCCGGCTCGCAGTACCCCGCGATGGCGGGCATCGGAGTCACCCGGCTGTGGCAGAAGGAAGCCATGATCGAAATCCAGGGCATCGCGGTGATTCGGGAGCGCTAAGTTACTGCGCACCCGGACGGGCGTGCGGCACCATATCCCTATGGGAACCGTCACTGAATACTTGGACAGCGTTTCAGGGCCGAACCGCCCCGTCCTGGAAAGGATTGTGGAGATTGCCCGGGAACTGGCGCCCGACGCCGAGGAAGGCACCAGCTATGGGATGCCCGCGTTGCTGGTGGACGGCAAGGGCTTAGTGAGCGTCATCGAAACCAAGAAACACCTGGCGCTCTACCCGTTCAGCGGACAGATCCTGCCGGAGATGTCCGAGGAGCTCGGCGGGTATTCGTGGTCGCCGGGGACACTGCGGTTCTCGGCGGACAACCCCGTTCCGGACTCGATGGTCCGGCGGATCCTGGAGACCCGGCTCGCGGCGATCCGAAAGTAGCCCCCTCACCCAGCGGTTCAGTGCTTGGCGGAGACGTCCTGCGAAATCGCGTCCGCGGTGGCGACCACTTCCGCGCGGACCGAATCCAGATAGCCCTCCGGCTGCGCAGCGACCGCCTGGGCCTGCAGTGACACATTGATCGCCGCGACGGTATCGCCGTTGTTGCGGTTGTGGACCGGTGCCGCGATGGACATCAGGCCGAGTTCCAGTTCCTGGTCCAGCAGGCACCAGCCTTGCGTCCGGACACGCTCGACGGCGGCCCTCAAGTCGGGCGCGCTGGCGACGGTTCGCGGGGTGAGGGGCTTGAGTTCGGCGTCCTCCAGATACGCATCCAGCTTGGCCGGTGGCAGGCCTGCCAACAGGACGCGGCCCATCGAGGTGGCGTAGGCGGGGAAGCGGGTGCCCACGGTGATGCCCACGTTCATGATGCGTTTGGTGGCTACCCGGGCAACGTAGAAGATGTCCTGCCCGTCCAAGACTGCGGCCGACGTCGACTCCCCCAGCTTCAGGGACAGCTCCTCAAGGTGCGGCTGGGCCAACTGCGGCAGGGACAGCGCCGATAGGTACGAGTAGCCCAGCTGCAAAACCTTGGCCGTGAGCGCGAAGGTCTTGCCGTCGGTCCGTACGTAGCCGAGCTCCACGAGGGTGTGCAGGAAGCGTCGGGCCGTGGCACGGGTGAGGTCCGTGCGGGCCGCGACTTCGCTGAGGGTCATGACCGGGTTGTTGGCATCGAAGGCCCGGATCACAGCAAGACCCCGCGCCAACGACTGCACGTACTGGTCGCTGGCCTGCGGGGTTGCCGTGGATTCGCTCATGGTTACCAATCGTAGAGTGCGTTGCGGGGCCCGCTCTGCGCGCCAAACCCACGGGTTTCCACGCTCAGCGGGCCCCACAACAAGGGGATCCAAACTTGCGGGGCCTGCTCTGCGCGCCATTTCGTGGAGTTAGCGCGTTCAGCGGGCCCCACAACGCGAGGCCTACTCTGCCTTTTTCAGGGGCAGCGGCACGAGTTCCTGGATTTCTTCGAAGGTGCAGCCGAAGGTTTCGCGGACGGTGACGCCTTCGGGGCCCGTGAGGAATACGGCTTTATCGGTATACACGCGAGTGACGCAGCCGACGCCAGTCAGCGGGTACGTGCACTGTTCCACCAGCTTGGAGGCACCGTCGCGGGTCAGCAGGGTCATCATCACGAAGACGTCCTTCGCGCCGGTGGCCAGGTCCATGGCACCTCCGACGGCGGGGATCGCGTCGGGTGCGCCAGTGTGCCAGTTCGCGAGGTCACCGGTGGCCGAGACCTGGAAGGCGCCGAGGACGCAGATGTCCAGGTGCCCGCCGCGCATGATCGCGAACGAGTCTGCGTGGTGGAAGTAGGAGGCGCCGGGCAGCTCCGTGACGGGAATCTTGCCGGCGTTGATCAGGTCACCGTCAACGGCGTCCCCTTCCGCGGCCGGGCCCATGCCGAGCATCCCGTTCTCCGTGTGGAGGGTGATGTTCTGGTCCTCGGTGAGGTAGTTCGACACCAGCGTCGGCTGCCCGATACCAAGGTTTACGAAGGAGCCGGGGGCGATGTCGCGGGCTACCAGCTGCGCGAGTTCGTCGCGGCCCAGTGGCTTCTCCGAGGTCTGGATGCTTGTTTGCGTGCCCATGCTCAGGCCACCTTTCCTGTTGCGTCGGCAGAACCCACGCGGACCACGCTGTTGACGTAAATCCCCGGCGTCACCACGTTCTCCGGATCCAGCGAACCGGTCGGCACGATCTCCGAGACCTGCACAATGGTGTGTTTTGCCGCGGCGGCCATGATCGGACCGAAGTTCCGCGCGGTCTTGCGGTAGACGAGGTTGCCCTTGCCATCGGCCTTCAGCGCCTTAATCAGGGCGACATCGGCGTGGATCGGAGTCTCAAACACCTGCCACTTCCCGTCAAGGAACCGCGTTTCCTTGCCCTCGGCCAGCGTGGTGCCGAACCCGGTGGGCGTGAAGAACCCGCCAATACCGGCCCCGGCAGCACGGATGCGTTCAGCCAGATTGCCCTGGGGCACGAGCTCCAACTCGATCTCACCAGCGTGGTATTTCGCGTCGAAGTGCCAGGAATCGGACTGGCGTGGGAAGGAACAGATCATCTTCCTGACCCGGCCTTCCTTGATCAGCAACGCCAGGCCCTGGTCACCCTGGCCGGCGTTGTTGTTCACCACGGTCAGGTCCTTCGCGCCACAATCCATCAGCGCATCGATCAGCTCGAACGGCTGCCCGGCATTGCCGAACCCGCCGATCATCACCGTGGAACCGTCCCTGATCCCGGCGACCGCCTCGCCAACAGTGTCAATGAAATTCAACATCGCCCTTAGACTCCTTCCGAAACGCCAGAGGATACGTTTTCCAGCACGACGGCCAGTCCCTGGCCAACGCCGATGCAGATCGCGGCGACACCCCAACGCTGGCCCGACGCCTGCAAGGAACGGGCCAGCGTGCCAAGGATGCGTGTGCCCGAGGCACCGAGCGGGTGGCCCATGGCGATCGCACCGCCGTGACGGTTCACGATCGACGGGTCGATCCCCCACGCATCAATGCACGCCAGCGACTGCGCGGCGAACGCCTCGTTAAGTTCGACGGCGCCAACTTGGTCCCAGCCGATGCCCGCCTTCGCGAGGGCCTTGTTCGCGGCCTCCACCGGGGCGAACCCGAAGAACTGGGGATCGTTGCCGTGCGCGCCACGGCCGGCGATACGGGCCAATGGCTCCAGGCCAAGAATGGAAGAGGCAGCTTCGGAACCGATCCACGCCGCGGAAGCACCATCGGACAACGGCGAGGCGTTCCCGGCGGTGACCGTGCCGCCGTCGGGCCCTGAACCCTCGGGACGGAACACCGTCTTCAACCCCGCCAGTTTCTCTGCTGAGGAGCCCGCGCGGATTCCTTCGTCGCGGACCAGCTCCGTGCCCGGCACCTGCGACACCAAAGAATCGTAGAACCCTTCGTTCCACGCGGCGTCCGCCAGGTTGTGCGAGTCAGCCGCGAACGCATCCTGCCGCTCACGTGTAATCCCGTACTTCTCCCGCAGCCGCTCCGTGGCCTCGCCCAGGGAAATGGTCCAGTCCTTGTTCATCGCCGGGTTCACCAAACGCCAACCCAGCGTCGTCGAAGCCAGGGTCATGTCGCCGGCCGGGTAGGGCTTGGAGGTCTTGGGCAGCACCCACGGCGCACGCGACATCGACTCCGCCCCGCCAACCAACACGACGTCGGCGTCGCCGGCGTTGATCTGCCGCGAAGCGATGATGGCCGCGTCCAGGGACGAGCCACAGAGGCGGTTCACGGTGGTGCCCGGAATCGAGACCGGCAGGCCAGCCAGCAGCGTGGCCATGCGCGCCACGTTGCGGTTTTCCTCGCCAGCGCCGTTCGCGTTGCCGAAGACCACTTCGTCGATCCGCTCGACATCAAGCCCCGGGGCCCGGCGCACAGACTCACGGACCACATGCGCAGCCAAGTCATCAGGACGGACAGCAGCAAGCCCGGAGCCGAACTTGCCAAACGGCGTGCGCACGGCATCGTACACAAAAGCCTGGTTCATAAGATTTCCTTCGTTTCTTGGTACCCAACTGGGGGACAGTAAACGTCGCTACGGGCGTTCAGTGGGACGTTTGCTGTCCCCTAGTTGGGTGAGTTTGCATCGATTTCTGCGAAGACCTTTTGCGCCGTCTTGAACGCCGAGTTGGCCGACGGGACACTGCAATAGATCGCGGTCTGCAGCAGGATTTCCTTGATCTCGTCCCTGCTCAGGCCGTTGTTGAGGGCGGCCCGGACATGCATGGCCAACTCCTCCCAGTGACCGTGAGCCACCAGCGCCGTCAGCGTCACCGCCGAGCGCATCTGACGGCTCAACCCCGGCCGCGTCCAGATCCCACCCCAGGCAATCCTGGTGATCATGTCCTGGTAGTCCTCGGTAAAGGAATCCTTCGCGGCGTTGGCACGGTCTACATGCGCGTCACCGAGCACTTCACGCCGGACCACCATGCCGGCGTCGTAAATGTCCTGCGCCGTGGCCTCCGGCTGGACAGCCCCGTTCCGCTCTGAAGACAAGCTCACAGTCCGTTCTCCTTCATGAAGTTCCGCATCAAACCAGCCACGACGGCGGGCGCCTCGGCAGGCGCAAGGTGCCCGACGCCGTCGAGCGCTTCCGCCACCGCCAAGGTGCCACCCGCGCGGACACCCGAGACAATCTCCTCGGCGACCGACGGCGGCGCAACAGTGTCCTCGACGCCGGCAATCGCCTGTGTGGGGACGGTGATGCTGCCGAGCTGCTCGCGGACGTCGAACGCGGCGAGGGCTTCGCAGCAGAACGAGTAGCTGAAACGGTCTGCGTCGCGAAGGGCATGCAGCAACCGGCTGCTGATCTCCGGCTGACGGTCCATGAAGCCCTTCGCGAACCAGCGTTCGGCCGAACCCTGGATCATCACCGGCGTGCCCAGCGAGCGCACGGTTTCCGCCCGCTCCAGCCAGCCCTCCGGGGTGCCGAGCTTGGCGCCGCTGCACTGCACGGACAGGCTGCGGAGGCGGTCGCCGTGCTTGATGCCGAGCTGCAGGCCTGTGGCCCCGCCCAGCGAAACGCCCGCGTAATGGAACCTCGCGCCCGGAGCAACAGAGTCAACAAGATCGACGACGGCGTCAGCCAGTTCCGCGACATCGAAACCTTGCGTGGCGGCCGGCGAGATGCCGTGGCCGGGGAGGTCCCAGCCGATGACGTCGTACTCGTCACCGAGGAGGGCCGCGGTTTCGGACCACAGCACCGTGGAGGTACCAAGCGACGGGCCCAACACCAGGAGCGGCTTGGCTCCCAGTTCGCGCTGCGGGGACAGCAGCACAGCCTTGACGATTGGCTTAGCCACGGGGTGCTCCCTTCGTTGAAGCGGTGAATTCGGGATAGGCGGCAAGGATGCGGCGGCTTATTTCCGCAGCCTCGCCGAGGTAGCTTGCGGGATCCAGCAGGGCGTCCAGTTGGTCCTCGGAGAGTGCTTCAGCCGCGACGGCCTCCCGCAGCAGCTTGCGGTAGGTGTCCGCTTGCTGCGTTGCAGGCGCCGCCAGGGTTTGGTCGACGACGGCCTGCAGCTTTTGCTTCCCGTCCTCGCCCAGGAGGGGTGCGACGGCGGCCGACACACCTTCGCTCAGGAGCAGCGGACCGGAGATCTCCAGGTTCCGGCGCATGGCTTCGGGGAACACCCGGAGTCCCTCGCTGAGTTCACGCAGTTGGATCGCAGCGCCCAAGGCCAAGGCGAGCAACCGCCGCAACGCGGGCCATTCGGTGTGCCAGGCACCGTCGGGCCGCTCGTCGTTGAAGGTGCCGGCGGCCGAGTGGAGCTGGGAAGCAAGAGCCGGCGCCTGAAGTGCCGCACTGCGGATCAGCACGGAAAGCACGGGGTTCTGCTTCTGCGGCATGGCCGAGGAAACCCCGCGTCCGGCAGCCAAGGGTTCCCCGAGTTCGCCGACTTCCGGGCGGCTCAGGAACACGAGGTCCGCGGCGATCTTTCCGAAGGAATCCAGCAGTGAAGCCAGTGAATCACCAAGGGACGTGACAGCCAGGCGGTTGGTGTGCCAGGGTGCGGGCGCGGGGGTCAGGCCAAGCTTGGAGGCCAGCGAGTCAGCCAGGGTGAAAGGCGTGGAAGAAGTACCCGCAGTCAGCTTGGACCCGGATGCCAACGTTCCACTGGCACCGCCGAACTGCACCGGCAACTCCACTGCGGCCAACTTCGACGCCGCCGCAGCCACTCCTTGGAACCACTGCGCGGCCTTGAGCCCGAACGTGTACGGGAGGGCATGCTGCGTCAGGCTCCTGCCCACGCACAGCGTGTCCGCATGCTCTGCGGCCAAGGTGGCGAGCGCCGTCGTCGTGCCTTTGACCTCAGTGAGCAACGCCGAAACGGTGCGGCTTGCCAGCAGCATGAGGGCCGAGTCGAGGACGTCCTGGCTGGTGAGAGAGGTGTGTAAAGCGGAAGCCGCGCCGACCCCCGCGGCATCCAGGCTGCGCACGCGGGCGCGGAGTTCGCCCAGGAGCGGAATCACCGGGTTGCCGCCACCTTGGGCACGTTCAGCAATAGCGGCAGCGTCGTAGAAAGAGACGTCGGCGGCTTCGGCCACCACAGCGGCGGACCCTTCCGGGGCCAGCCCGGCTTCCTCGAGGACAGCCGCCCAGGCAGCTTCGACGTCGAGGATCGCCGCGATCACGGCACGGTCGCCCGTCAGTGCCGTCACCGCGGGCGAGGCAGTGACGGGGCTGAGGAGGCCGAAGTCGCCGTCGGTCATGACTGTCCCGAAAGGTCCAAGGACCCGTCCTGCTGGAAGTCCAGGAACACGGTCTCGTCCTCACCCTGAAGGCGGATGTCCCAAGTGAGGCCGCCGTCGGGGTCGCGGCGTGCGATCAGTGTCTTACGGCGCTCGGGCTCAAGGGAGCTAAGCAGCGGATCGTTCGCCAGCGCCTCCTCGTTCTCCGGCAGGTACACGCGGGTGAAGAGCCGGTTCATGAGGCCGCGGGCGAAGACTGCGACGGAGATGAACGGCGCCGCTCCGGCCTTGAGGGGACCGGGGTTGACAGTGGTGAAGGTGTAGACGCCGGAGTTGCCCACGGCGCCGCGGCCCCAACCCGTGAAGGTGTAGCCGTCGCGGACCAGGGATCCGGTGCGCTGGACGATGTTGCCCTCGGAGTCCGGCTGCCAGATTTCCAGGATGGCATCAGGGATGGTGTGGCCCGCGCCGTCGTACACGGTGCCCTGGAGGCGGATACTGCCGGGGCTGCCGGGTGCCAGGAGTTCGTTGTCCTTGTTAAAGGGAAGGGCGTAGCCGTAGAAAGGTCCGACGGTCTGGCCCGGTGTGGGTGTCAGCTTGCTCATGTGCTTACTCCTCGTCCCCGGCGTCGCCGTATGCTTCGTTCTCGGTCCAGGTCCGCTTGGAACCGGTCAGGATGATGTCCCACTTATAGCCGAGGGCCCATTCGGGGCTGGTCAGCTCGTGGTCGTACTGGGCCACCAGGCGGTCACGGGCGTCCTGGTCCACGATCGACTGGTAGATCGGGTCCAGCGGGAAGAGCTGGTCGCCCGGGAAGTACATCTGGGTGACGATGCGCTGGGTGAACTCCGAGCCGAACATGGAGAAGTGGATGTGGGCCGGGCGCCATGCGTTGAGGTGGTTCTTCCACGGGTACGCGCCGGGCTTGATGGTGGTGAAGCTGTAGGAGCCGTCGGCGCCGGTGATGCAGCGTCCGACGCCGGTGAAGTTCGGGTCGAGCGGTGCGGGGTGCTGGTCACGCTTGTGGATGTAGCGTCCGGAAGCGTTGGCCTGCCAGATTTCCACGAGCTGCCCGGCAACCGGACGACCGTCGCCGTCGAGCACGCGCCCGGAGACGATGATGCGCTCACCCTGGGGCTCGCCGTTGTGCTGGATGGTCAGGTCAGATTCCAGTGCGTGCACGTCCTGGTGCCCGAACGCGGGTGAGTAGAGCTCGATGGTCTCCGGGTCCGCGTGGTGCAGGCTCTTGGTGGGGTGGCGCAGGATGGAGCTGCGGTACGGCGCGTAGTCCAGGCGAGGCATGGTTTCCGGTGCCTTGCCGTTCTTCAGCGCCTCGGCATAACGGTCGCCGATCGACTTGATCTCTGCGCTGAGGTCCGCCTGCGTTTCCACCTTCTTGGAATCGTGCGCGGCGTGTGGCTCAGCTGGCGGCACGAGTTCCTCGGATTCGAGAGCCTGAACAGAGTTGGTTTGTGCGGTGTTGTCTTGCGGCACAACCGGCTCCTTTCTATGGATTCTTTGTCGGGTTCGGGCGGCTATGCCCGGTGGAGCGAGTCGTATTGGACGGCGTGGCGGACAGGTGCATTCGGGGCTCCGTAGCCGTCGTAGTTGCCCCGGCGCTCCACCATTTCGAAGAACACACTGCCCACTGTGGCGGTGTAGAAGTGAAGGAATTCGCCGTTGGCGTCCCGGTCATACAGGAGATTGAGCTCCTGGAGGGTGGCCAGGAAACCGGGTTCAAGATCGAACCGCGCATCCAGGTCCTCGTAATAGTTGGCCGGAATCTGCAGGAACTCGAGGCCACGATCTTTGGCGGCGCGGGCGGTCGCCACGAGGTCATCCACGGCGAACGCAATGTGTTCCTGGTAAGTCTTGCGTGCCTTTTCGGCCTGCTGCGCCGGAGCCAGGTTCAGCACCAGCCGGACAGCGCCGTTGCTGGTCTCCATGACCTGCGAGCGCACCAGGCCGCTGGGGCTGGGCACCTCGGCGAACGGCTGCGGCTCCAGGGCGAGGGCGCTCGTATAGAAGAGCACGGCCTCGTCGAAGTGCTGCCACGGCTGGGCCAAATTCACGTGGTCGATCACGGCTGATGTGCCGCTCGAAACGTGCTCCAGACCTTCGCCGAATTCGTGGGTCCAGGCAGCCGTGCCGTCCGGGTTTCCCTGGCACAGGAAGATCTCGGTGGAATCCGGAGCGGAGATGCCTTGGAACACTTCCTCGTCCGCCTGCACCTTGCGGGCGACCACAGGGGCCTTGAGCTGCTGGGCCCGGGCGGAGGCAATTACCGGGGAGTCGACGTCGAACCCCAAAGCGGCGATAGCCGGTTCGGTGTGCGAGGCCGCTTGTTCATTGATGATCACGCGGGCCTGGCCCATGGTCCACAACTGGACGTCCTTGGTGCGGTGCCGGCCCTCGAACTCGAAGCCGAGCTGGCCCAGGAGTTTTTCCAGCTGGGCGGTGTCGTCGGCCTTGACCTCGGCGAAGTTGAACCCGGCGGGCTCGTTCACCTTCGGCAGCGTGGCCAGTTCCATGGGATAACGACGGCGGGCCGCGCCTGCGTTGCCGGCGGCGGTGTCCGCTGAGGTGTCCGCCAGCCACTTGGCGCTCTGTTCTTCCAGCCAAATGAGTGAGCGCATCGCATCCACGGCCGTCCGCTCCACGTCCGATTGGCGAAACACATCATTGAAGACCTCCAAGGAGACCGGCCCGGTGTAGCCTGCGCGGACCACGTGGCCCATGAACTTGGCGAGTTCAAACTGACCTTCCCCGGGGAAAACCCGGTAGTGGCGGCTCCAGGACAGCACGTCCATGCTCAGCTTGGGGGCATCCGCTACCTGGACGAAGAAGATCTTCTCCGCGTTGATGTCCTCGATCGGCGCGGTGTCCCAGTCGCGGGAAAGGATGTGGAAGGAGTCCAGGCACGTGCCCAGATTGGGGTGGTCCACCATCTCCACCAGGCGGTAGGCGTGCTCGTAGTCGTTGACGTACTTGCCCCAGGCCAATGCCTCGTAGGCAACTTTGATCCCGTGGTCGCCCGCCAGTCCGGCGAGCTCAGCGAGCTGTTCCGCCCTCAGTTGGTCATCATCAATGGTCGCTGTGGCCACGTTGGAGCAGACCAGGATGGTGTCCATGCCAAGGCGGGCCATCAGCTTGAACTTGGCCTCCGCGCGCTTGAGGTTGGCTTTCAGCAAGTCCGGAGTGACGCCGTCGAAGTCGCGGAACGGCTGGTAGAGGTCCAGGCCCAGCCCCAGGTCCGCGGCCATTTTGCGGACATCTTCAGGACTCAGCGATGACGTGACGAGATCCTGTTCGAAGATCTCGATGCCGTCGAAGCCCGCGATGGCGCAGGCCTGCATCTTCTCCTTCAGGGTGCCGGACAGGCAGACGGTGGCGATTCCGGTGCGCATCAGTGGGCCGCCTTTGCGAACGTGCCGGCGGTGAGCGAGGCTGCAGCGTCTTCCAGGGCGATCAGCTCCAGGAAGTGCGTGCGCATCCGGTCCCGGTCGGCGTCCCTTCCGGTGAAGAGCTTGAAGGCGTCGGCCGCCTGCCCAACCGCCATGCGGCCGCCGTCGAGCACTGCGCAACCCTTGGCGCGCGCTTCGCGGACCAGTTGCGTCTCGATGGGGCGGTAGACGATGTCCGCTACCCAGTGGCGGGGTTCCAGGAGCGCGATATCCAGCGGCAGACCGGGGTGGGCAGCCATACCGACCGGCGTGCAGTGCACCAGCCCGTCCGCGAGGGGCATCAGCCCGGGCAACTCGTCCAGGCCACGCGGCGTGACGGTGGCTTCAGTGAAGAGGCTGCCAAGTTCGGCGGCACGCTCAGCCGCGCGGGCGGAATCCATGTCCACGAGGTCCAGGGTCTTTACCCCGGCTTTGAGCAACGCGTAGGCGACGGCGGAACCCGCGCCTCCAGCGCCCAACTGGACCACCCGGTCCAGCTTGGCTCCAGGAAGTCCGTCGGCGAGCGCCGAACCGAAGCCGGAAAAGTCCGTGTTGTGGCCGATGAAGCGGCCGTCCTGGATCAGGACCGTATTGACGGCGCCCAGGCGAGCGGCGTCGTCGGAAATCTCGTCAAGGTGCCCCAGTACCAACTGCTTGCAGGGGTGCGTGATGTTCAGGCCGTTGAAGCCCATCCGCTGGGCTGCTGTGAGGAGATCGCCGACGGCGGTGGCCGGCAATGCGAGTTCCAGCAGGTCGATGGGGCGGTACAGCAAGCGAAGGCCCTGCACATCGGCCTCGCGTTCGTGCATGGGCGGAGTGAGCGAGGGCATGACGCCTTCACCAATCAGGCCCACCAGAACGGATTCGGCTCGGTTGCTCATCCTCAAGCTCCTTTTACTTTCACGTCCCGCCGGTGCGTATCAACGCGGTCCCGACCGGGCGTATGACTCAGATTACTACAGTTGTTCATATTCCGCACGCTTGTTCTTATCGCGAACATCCTCAGCGTGCGCACCTTCGTTGCGGGGCCTGCTCTGCGTGCCATTCGGCGCACTTGGCGCGCAGAGCGGGCCTCGCAAGGCGAGGTCAGCGCTGGGGCAGGCGGGCCGCGAGTTCAGCAGCGGCTTCCTGGAGCGTTGGGACGTGGGCGACGAGCTCCTCCATGGTCAGGCGGAACACCGGCACCGCCACGGCCACCGAAGCGAACGCGTGGCCCTGCGAGTTGAGGACCGGTACGGCCACGGCGCGCATGCCGATCTCGTTTTCCTCATCCATGACCGCGTACCCCTGCCGGCGGACCTGCTCAATCTCCTCGCGGAACTTGTCGCGGTCCGTGATCGAGTGCTCGGTCAGCGCCTCAAGGGGCAACTCTTCAACGAGCCGCTTGCGCTCCAACTCGGTCTCGAAGGCCACGATCGCCTTGCCCACCGACGTCGTATGCAGCGCGCCGAGATGACCTGGATCGCTGGTCACGCGGAAAGTCTTGGGCCCATCCACCTTGTTGACCGTCAGGTGATGGTCGCCGTCGCGGACTGAAAGGATCGTGGCCTCATGCGTGCGCTCGGTCACCCGCTGCAGCACCGGAAGCGCCGTGGCGGCAAAGCCGTGATGATTGGAGACGCGCTGCCCTAGCTGGAAGACCCGCAAGCCAAGGTGATAGCGGCGGCCATCCGGTTCGTAGTCCACGAATCCGTCGCGGGTCAGTGAGCCCAACAGGCGGTAGGTGGTGCTGAAGGGCAAGTTCGCGCTGCGGGCGAGGTCGGCTGCGCTTGCCCCCTTTGGCTCGTTGCCGAGCAGCACCAACAAACTCAGGGCCTTGCCGACCATGTCGGTCTTTGTGTCCTCTTTCACACTCATATCTTGATGCTCTCACATAGTGAGAGCTATTTCTAGATAGTGATTACATCTCTTGACAAGTGACCGCACTCACAGCCACTATTGCTGTATTGCACAAGTAGCTCTCACCATGTGGTTACTTTCGGGAAGGGCCAGCCGCACCTCGCTCGCCCTTCCCTCCAGCTTTACCCGCGACATCGTTGTCACAGAAGGAACCTCCCATGAGCCAAACAATGCCGTCAGCGACGCCCGGCACTGAATCCGCAACCGGTACTCCCAAGAAAGCCGCACTCGCCAGCTTCCTCGGCAGCGCCGTCGAGTACTACGACTTCTTCATCTTCGGATCCGCAGCCGCGCTGATCTTCCCCCACGTCTTCTTCCCGGACGCCGATGCCAATGCGGCCATCATGTCCTTCGCGACCTTCGGTTTCGCCTACGTCGCCCGGCCCGTGGGCGCGATCATCCTTGGCCACTTCGGTGACCGGATCGGGCGCCAAAAAGTCCTCATGTTCACCTTGGTGCTCATGGGTGCCGCTACTTTCGTGATCGGCTGCCTGCCTGACTTCAAGACCATCGGCTGGTGGGCTCCGGTCCTCCTGGTCCTCGCCCGCCTGGCGCAGGGTCTCTCCGCTGCAGGCGAGCAGGCCGGCGCTTCGTCCATGACCCTGGAGCACGCTCCGGACAACCGCCGCTCCTTCTTTACCTCCTGGACCCTGACGGGTACCCAGGGCGGCCAGATCCTGGCTGCACTCGTCTTCATTCCGGTGGTGGCACTTCCCGACGAGATCAAATACGGCATCGGCTGGCGTATCCCGTTCTGGCTCAGCGCAGTGGTGGTGATGGTGGCCTACTTCATCCGCCGTACCCTGCACGAGCCGCCGGCATTCGAGGAAGCCAAGAAGAACAACCAGATTGCCAAGCTCCCCATCGCCGACCTCCTGAGGCTGCACTGGCGCGACGTTCTGCGCGTCGTTTGCTGTGCCTTTATCGCGGCCGTCAGCACCGTCTTCGGCACCCTGGCCATCAAATATGCCCAGGACGTAGCCCACGTCAACAGCACCATCACCCTGTGGTTGGTCGTTGCGGCCAACGTAGTAGCCCTGGGTACGCAGCCCCTGTTCGGCATGCTCGCAGACAAGATCGGCCGGAAGCCTGTCTTCATCTACGGAGCCGTGGCCAGCGCCATCATGACGCCGGTGTTCCTGCTGACCCTTGAAGGCGGAAACGTGCCGCTGATGTTCCTGGTCTCGGTGGTGTTCTTCTCCTTCGGCTATGCCGCAGCCAACGCCGTATGGCCTTCCTTCTACGGTGAAATGTTCAGCACCAAGGTCCGCTTCTCCGGCCTGGCCATCGGTACCCAACTCGGCTTCCTGATGGCAGGCTTCGCACCGGCCATCGTGACAGCCATGGGCGGCACCAAAGCAGGCGGTTGGGTCCAGATCTCCATCTTCAGCGGAGTGATCTGCGTGATCGCAGCAATCTCCGCCCTGACCGCCCGCGAATCGGCCAAGGTCCCGACTGCGCAGCTGGGCCTCTACAAGTAGGCCTACGCCCCACCAACCGAGCGCTCCTTCCCGGTTCCTGGGAGCGCACACCCTTCCTGGGGCGCACTGATGACGACAAACAGAATGCCCGGCATGTTCCCCGACATGCCGGGCATTCTGCGTCCGCCGCCAGGTTACCGCGGGTTCAGCGTCACCGGCTGGAACTTGCCGCGCCCCGACCCGGAGTACAGCAGCAGCGATCCGTCGCCGGCCACCCCGATGACGGCAGGATTCCCCGTGCCGGTAAACCCATTGCCCAACGCAGCCATGCCGGAGAACATATTCCAGCCCGATCCCAGGTAGGACGGGGCAAGGAAACCGCTGTTGCCATCGCCCGGGTACAGCCACAGGCCACCATCAGCAGTACGCCCCAGCAGGTCTTCCCTGCCGTCGCCATTGAAGTCGCCTGCTTGCAGCACCAGGTTGAACATGTCCCATCCGGAGCCGATCTGCTTGCGGGCCAGGAAGCCGCCCGTTCCGTTGCCGGGGTAGACCCAGAGCGTCCCGTCCGGAGAAGCCGCCACGATGTCCGGTTTGCCATCACCGGTGAAATCGCCGGGAGCCAGCAGCTGCGTGAAGCCTTGCCAGCCGGTTCCGATCTGCTGACGTGCCAGGAACTGCCCCTTCCCGTCCGTCGGGTAGAGCCACAGCGTCCCATCGGGGGCCCGTCCCACCAGGTCCGGATGTGAGTCGCCGTCGAAATCGCCCGCACTCAGCACGGAGTTGAACATGTTCCAACCCGATCCCACCTGGACCCTCGGCAGGAAACCGCCCGAACCGTTGCCGGGATACAGCCACAAGGCGCCGTCCTTGCCGCGCGCCAAAACGTCCGCCGCCCCGTCGCCGTCGAAATCCCCGGCCTCCCAGACCTGGCTGAAGGTGTTCCACCCCGTTCCGATCGTGAGCCGGTCAGCAAATCCGTTGCCGTCACCCGGATAGAGCGTCATCCCGCCGCCGGCCGCGGCTGCGAGGACGTCGGCCAGCTTGTCGCCCGTCAGGTCCTGGCCGCCAATGATGTCACCGGTACCGTTCCATCCGCTTCCGACGGCGGCACTTGGCAAGAAGCCACCCTTGCCGTCACCAGGGTAGACATACAGCGTTCCGTCGCCGGAACGGGCCAGGAGACCGGCCTTCCCACCGCCAAATGAACCCGCCGGGGCGAGCGTGTTGAAGACGTCCCAGCCTTGCCCGACCTGGACGGCGGCGAGGAACCCACCCGATCCGTTTCCCGGGTAGAGCCACAAACGTCCGTCAGTGCCGGCGGCGATGAGGTCGTTGCGTGAGTCGCCGTTGAAGTCGCCCACTGCCACCAACTGCGAGAACCCCTGCCATCCGAATCCCACTTGCGTTCGCGCCAGGAAGCCTCCCTTGCCGTTGCCGGGGTAAAGCCACAGTCCGCCGTCGCTGGTCCGGGCAAGGATGTCCGCGAAGCCGTCACCGTTGAAGTCCGCCGTGCCGAGAACGGCGTTGAATATGCCCCAGCCCGAACCGATCTGCGTGGGGTCACCCAAGCGGTTTCCGGGCATGCCACGGAACAAGAGCAAGGAACCGTCGGCCTCGCGCGAGATGACATCGGGGAGTTTGTCGCCGTCGAAGTCCCCGGCGGAGAAACGCATCCGGGTCTTGAGCTTCGGATCGGCGTTGATGGTTACCGTCGCGGAAGTATCGGAGATGGCCGTCATGGTCACCTGCGTACCGGTGTAGGTGGTGAAGGTACTGCCTTGCTGCCAGGCATGGTTCTTCGCGTACCAAGGTTCGGTGAAGGGAATGGTGGAAGGCATCAGGATCAGCGACGAAGCGACGGTTGCACCGCCTCTTTGGACAATCTTGACGCCCCTGTTGCCCTCCTGCCCGGCGTTGCCCAAGTAGGCGTCGTACTTCCCCACCGGTTGCCGGAGCTCAAGGAAGTAGACCTCTTTGCTCACGGGGTCGGTGAACTTGATGGCGCGCTGTGCGTCGGTTCCGCCCCAGGGTTTCAGCGTGTAGCTCTTCACGCCGCTCGCGATACCAACATCCCGGATCTCATCGCCCCGGCCCAAGCTCGCATAGTCCCAAAACGACGAGCTGACCACCGGCTGGGCATACTGCGCCGCACCCATGATGTCAGTCGTGTCGCCGTATTCGCGGATGTAGCAGGAGGGGTCGGTGAACCTCCCGCTGCTGTCCGTTCCGACGTCCGAAACGCCGCTACCGCACTGGAGGGCATCGGCGTGCATCAAGCCGATGACGTGCCCGAACTCGTGGGTCATGACGTTGTTGGAGAAGCTGCTGAGCTGGGGCATCAACACACGGCCGCTGTAGCTTCCACTGCTGTAGCCGGCGCCGAGCGCGTTTGCGGAAAGGGTGGAAGTCGGGATGAGAATCACCAGCGCCGTATAGGGGCTGGCCGACCATTTCAGCTCGCTGGTGATGGTGGACATGATGGTGGGGTAACTGTCGGTGGAACGGGCGCTGGACTGGAAACCAGCCACCCTCGAGTCCACCGTCATGGACAGTCGGCCGGCCGTCATGCTTTGCCAGTAGCCACTGGTGGCAGCGACCGCTTGCTCGGCGCCGCTCATGGAAACCGTGTTGCTGTTGTCCGCCAACTTTGCGGTGACCAGGCGGATACGGATATCGCCGTTGGGACCGGCCGCTGCCGCACCTTCACTGAAGAGGCCTTCGACGCCGGCACTTCCCTTGGCGGGTTGGGGCGAGGCCGTGGGCGGAGTCTCGAAGACGTGCTCCGAATGCGGTGTCCCTTCAACGAACCTGACGTTCGGATTATCGGGGGATGGCAGCGGCACGGCCGTTGCCGGAGCCTGGACAAAAAAGAGGCCGGTGGATAAAAGCACCAAGCCCGTGGACACCGCGATTGAACGCCGCAAGAAACCCATGAATTCTCCCTGGGGTGGAGTTTGCGGTTCCCTGAGTCTCAAGAACCGACATCAGGGTACAACCGCCCCGGTGGAGCCCCGTGGAACCTCCCCTCCAGCGGCGGCGCGTCACGCCGAAACGCTGGCAGCGCGCAATGCTAACCGGACCCTAACCACGCCGAAATACGGCGGCAACAATGCCCCGCCACACTGGAATAGCCGGCAACTGCAGGCGCAAGCTCCAGCCAGGAGGACACCATGCTGAAGGAAGTCAAAACTCAAACAACACGTATACGCGCGATCAGCCAGCTCCACCGAGGAGACGAGATCGAGGCCCGCCTGTCGGTGGGCCCCGCCTATGACGACGTGGTGATCCGCCGCGGACTGGTCCAGGAAACGGCGCCCGGGATCGGCGTTGTATGGATCATGGACCACGTCTCCGGGATGAGGAAAGCCATCAATACCGACGAGTGCACTGTTTGGCGAGTCGCCTGAGCCACCCGGAAGTGGACACCACCCCAAGTGGACCCAGGCTCGACCCCAAACGCTCCCTCAACCACCGGCCACGGACTGGATAATCAAGACCTCCTGGCCGCCCGTAACCTCCGTATCCAGCCCTTTGAGTCGCCGGACCTCGTCGCCGTTCACGTAAATATTCACGAAACGGCGGAGCGCTCCGGTTTCATCGCGCAAACGCCGGGCCAGCACTGGATAATCTCCAGTCACAAAGTCCAGCAACTGTCCAACGGTCACAGCTCCGTCGGCGGACGCAGTCAGGTAGGACTGTCCGCCGACGAGGGGCTGCAGGACGCCAGGCAGCACCACCGTAATGTCAGCCACGCCGGACCTAACCGGGCACCGGGGCGCTGGCAGTATCGTCCGGAGTTCCGGCTACTTTCGCAGCTGTCTCGACGACCTTCGCAGCCTCCGCCAGCACCGACTCTTCGGCGGCTGCCGGCGGTACTTCGGCGTCCGTTGGGTTCCCAACCACGACGGCGGCCCTCACGCAGAGCACGTCCGGCAGGTGTGAGGCCACCTCGGTGAAAGTCTCGCCCTCGTCGGCGCTGGCATAGACCGACCCGCCGCGGGTTCCGAAGTAGACGCCAACCGGTTCTGCTGTGTCTACGGCGGCGGCGTCACGCAACACGGCGTTGTATTCGTGGTCCGGTAAACCGGTATGCAGTTCGGTCCAGGTGTTTCCGGCATCGTCGGTCCGGTGCACGCTGAGCCTGCTGTCAGGTGGGATGCGTTCGCCGTCGGCTTTCAGCGGGATCACCCAAGCCGTGCCTTCGCGGCGGGGATGGGTGAGCATGACGAAGCCGAAATCGGCAGGCAGTCCCTCGGCGATTGAGTTCCAGTTTTCGCCGTCGTCATCCGTGCGGTACACGCCGTGGTGGTTCTGGGCGTAGAGCCGGCCCTCCACCTTGGAGTCGGCCGCAATCTTGTGGACGCACTGGCCGAACTCGGGGTTGGGGTCCGGCATGAAGTACGCCGAGATGCCCTTGTTCCGGGCCTCCCAGGACGTGCCGCCGTCGAGCGATCTGTAGACGCCGCCCGTGCTCATGGCGATGTGGACCTTCTCCCCTGACGGGTCCACCACAATCGAGTGCGCCGCCGCCCCGCCGTAGCCTGCACCCCACTCACTACGGTGCGGGTGGTCCCACAGCCCGCGGTTCAACTCGAAGTGCTCGCCGCCGTCGATCGACTTCCACACGGAAATCGGTTCGCAACCAGCCCAAACCACGCCGGGGCGGGACTCGGCATCCGGGTAGATCTGCCAAATGCGTTCCAAGGCGGCATCGGTGCCGTCCGGGAACTTGATGGCGCCCTGCTCGGGCTCGGTCCAGGTAGCGCCGAGGTCATCCGAGTGGGCGACGGTGGGTCCCCAATGCTCGGAGCGGACGCCCACCAGGATGCGTGTTTTGCCGTCCCGCGTATCAATCCCGATGCTCGGTATCTCGCTCATCAGGAAGTACGGGCCGGAGAGGGACCAATCCTTGCGGTCGGTGCTGGTTGCCAGCCATAGTCCCTTCTTGGTCCCGATCGCCAAGACATAACTCTGTGCGGTATTTGGGGTTGCCATGAGACCCATCGAACCATCGTGGTGTGGGGAGGGCAATGGGTTCATGCGGGCTATGTGGAAAGCTGCGGACCCCGGTGCCCGTCTCCCGCGGGAGACGCCGACGTTTGGTGGCCGGGCTGTCCGCCGATTGGACCTCAACATTTGTTGAGGTTTTAGGGTTAGAGTGGCCTCGGAACCCCGGGACCGCAACGAAAGCACAGGATATGCCCCTCTCAAGTGCCCCAGCGGACGCAACCCCAGCAATGACCGACCTCTTCAGGAATGCCTTCCGCTCCCACCCTGCGGGCGTAGCGGTGATAACCGCCGTCGGAGTATCCGGGCCGGTGGGACTGACGGCCTCCTCGCTCGCTTCGGTTTCCGCCGATCCGCCCGCGCTCTCGTTCTCCCTGTCCGGAAGCCGATCGGCGGAGCAACTGATCGAGGCGGAGACGGTTTTGGTGCACATGATGGATGCTGCGCAGGTGGAGCTCGTGAAGCTGTTTTCCAAGCCTGGCACAGAGCGGTTCACCTCCGGAATGAACTGGAGCACCCTGCCCACCGGCGAACCCCTGCTCCTGGACGCTCCGTGGGCGCTGCGCTGCCGGATAACGCACCGCGTGCCCGTGGGTGCGTCGATCCTCCTGGCCGCGGAGGTCCTTGACGTGCTGACAACTCCGGGAAAGGCCGCGCCGCTGGTCTATCACGACCGGGCCTTCCACCGGCTCACGGACGAGTCCCGGATGGACTAGCTGCGCCGGACGGCGGACGGCACCCAAAGGGACCATCCGCCGTCGGGCTCTACGCGAAGTACCTCATGCCTCCAGCGTCACAGTGGTGGCGCCCGGTTCGCGCGCTTCCTGCAGCTCCAACAGCTCGGACCGCAAAGCCGGGTCCAACGCGGCATCGAGCACGGTCAACGCGATGACCGTGGCGCCGTCCACCACGGCATCGTCGGCCTCGGGAGTAATGGCGTCGGCCGTAAAGTCAGGGTGGTGTGGCACAGCGGTGCTGTTGCGGACCACCACCATGCCGTGCACGGAAGGAAGCACCTGCGAGACATTGCCCATGTCCGAGGAGCCGCCCCCGAAGACCGGGGTGTGGT
Organism: Paenarthrobacter sp. NPDC089675; assembly: GCF_044749185.1. Taxonomy (NCBI): domain Bacteria; kingdom Bacillati; phylum Actinomycetota; class Actinomycetes; order Micrococcales; family Micrococcaceae; genus Paenarthrobacter; species Paenarthrobacter sp. NPDC089675. The sequence goes on from NZ_JBIVHM010000005.1 coordinate 73,029, forward strand.
CCACCGGACGGCCGATGCCTTCCATGTTGGCGTCCCACAGACTGCCCAGTCCGGCGTGGGTGTCGATCGGGGCATAGGGGTGTTCGGTCTGCCGGTGTGTCCAGGTGCATCCCGTTGCGATGGCCGCGCCTTCGAAGCAGGCGATCACGCGCCGCTTGAGGCCGCGCCACACATCAACGTCCCCCGCGCGGACTTCCACCTGCACGGTGGATTCTCCTGCGATGACGTTGGTGGCTCCGCCGCCGTGTGAAATGAAGGCGTTCGTGTTCGCGTTTTCAGGCAAGTGCTGGCGCAGCACTGCCATGTTCATCAGGGCCAGGCTCGCGGCGGCCCCGGCGTTGACGGCTTTGTCCGGCGCACCGGCGGCGTGGGCCTCGCTGCCTTTGAACTGCACCTCGAACCGCTCCACGGCGGCCATGCTGAAGGCCGTGGCGCTGCGCTCCACCCCCGTCATGCCGTGCACCATGAGCGAAAACGCGGCGTCTTCAAAGGCCCCGGCCTGCAGGAGCGAAACCTTGCCGCCGCCATGCTCCTCGGCGGGAGTGCCCAGGACCTTGATGCGCAGCCCGGCGGCGTCGGCCACGGGCTTGAGGGCCAACGCGGCACCGACGCCCGCGGCTGCGATGATGTTGTGGCCGCACGCATGGCCTACCTCGGGCAGGGCGTCGTACTCGGCGCAGATCACCACTGTCAGTTCGCCCGTACCGTAAGTGGCCTCGATCGCCGTCGGAATTCCGTAGGCACGTTCGGTGACGTCGAAACCGCCCTCGCGCAGGGCGGCAGCGACGGCCGCCGCTGATTCATGTTCTTCCCAGGAAATTTCGGCCAGCGCGTGCACTTTATGGCTGAGTTCCAGAATGGAGGGTACGACGGCGGTCGCGGCCTCGCGAACGGCGTCGCGCAGGGTTTCCTTGGAGGTGATGTCAATCGAAACAGTCATTGTTCCTATCCTTTTGTTGAGGTTCAGTTGGCGGGTTCGAGGGCCTGCTCGGCGGCAGGGTCCTGCCGCAGGGATGCGTGGTGCTCGGCGGCTTCGGGTGCGGTTTTGGCCTGCCGGATGAAGAGCACTGCGATAGCGAAGAGGACACACAGCCCCGCGCAGATCCACCAGACAGCGTGGAAGGAGAACTGCGTGGCAACACGTGGTCCCGATGCCGAGGCAGTGGTGAGGGCCGACATGAGCAGTGCGAAGAGCGCACCGGCAACGCCACCCGCAGCGGTCCGGGCAGTGTTGTAGAGGCCGGACGCGATGCCGACCGAGTCGGCGGCGGCACGCTGCACCACCAGCGTGGGAAGCGTTCCGCTGACGACGCCCGTGCCGAGGCCTGCCACCACCAGCCACACCGTGAAGGTGACCAGGGTTCCGGGTGCCAGGATCATAAGCACGTAGGCCACTGCCCCGAGGAGCCCGCCGAAGGCAACGGTTCGCGTGCCGCCGAGGATGCGGGAAAGGCGGTGGGCGAAGGTCGCTCCCAGGAAGGCTGCCAGTGCCATGACGCTGAGCAGGATGCCGGCAGCGGACGCGGCGGCACCAAAACCGAATCCCAGCGTCGCGGGATCCGAACGGAGGTAGACCGAGATGGGCGCCTGGGCTCCGAACAGTTGGGCGCCGAACAGGAAGGCAACCACGATCGGCAGGCCGATGCCTCCACGAAGGAGCATGTTAAGGTCCACCAGCGGGTGTTTGATGCGACGGGCGGACACCACCCAGCCCGCGAGCAGTGCAACACCAACCAGCATCGAGATCCCGACGGCGACCGACGGCCAAGTGGCCAGGTTGGACGCGCCACCGAGGACGGCAACCAAGCCGCCACCCAGCAGGACGGCGCCGAGGTAATCCACCTTGCCTGTACTGCGAAGCGGGGTTTCCTTGACGAAGACGGCTATACCGGGGATGCAAAGAGCCATGAAGATCGCCGGGAAGAGAAGCGTGAGGGAGAGGCTGCCTGCGGCGTCGAGGACGATGCCGGACAAGAGGCCGCCGATTGTGGCACCAAGAGTCAGCGCTGCGACAAGCCGGCCGATGCTGCGTCCTGACGTTTCAGAATCACGCTGATGGACAATGGCGAATTCCAAGGGCAGGAACACAGCCAGTGGAGCCTGGATCGCGCGGCCCAACAGGAACAGTTCGTAGTTCGGCGCGAAGGCAACCAGGACGGATGCTGCGGCGACGATCGCCGTGGCGATCATGAGGACGCGCTTGTGCCCGTGGATATCGCCGAGCTTGGACAGGAGGGGAACAACGAGGACCGTCGCCAGCAAGTAAGCGGCACTGATCCAGTTCAGCGAGGCGGCCGAAACACCGTAGTGTTCCCCGATCGATGAAAACAAAGGACTCAGCCAGCCTTGAAGGATTCCGCTGCCGAGTTCCATGACAATCAGGAAGCCTACGGCTCCGGCGGCGGGGGACTTCTGCGCAGTAGTACGCATGTGCGCTCCGATGTGAGAAGAAGTGAACGGGATCACACCATGATTGGAGCGTCATGTTTCTGTTAGATGAAATTGAAGCTTTCCATGGATTATCTTGCTCCTATGCAGGAAAACGTGCTGGATCCCCTCGAGGAGCGGATCATCCATGCTTTGCAGATCGAGGGCCGGGCCTCGTGGTCCGAGCTCGCACCACTCCTTGGGGCGGATGCCGTGACGCTTGCCCGACGCTGGGAATCCCTTCGCGAACGGGGACTGGCCTGGGTCACCGGGATCTTCACCGAAGGGGCCAGCGCCTTGGTGGACATCACCTGCATGCCCCAGCACACTGCGGAAGTGGCGCAAGAGCTCACCAAAATCCCGGCTGTCATGACACTCGACCACACTTCCGGCGGACGGGACCTGCTGGCCACCGTGCTCGCAGAGAACCCCCTGGCAATTTGGGATGTGGTGACCAACCGGATCGGAGCCCTTGACGGCGTCCGGAACACGCAAACACACCTGGTCACCGAGATGATCATGGAAGCATCGGCCTGGAGGCTGCGTGCGCTCACTCCGGCGGAAGCCGGCAAGGTGGCCAAACCCAAGGCACCGCGGGCCAGGGCCCCCCGGACCGTGCATCCCGACGTCGAACAGGCACTGCGGCATTGCCTGCTGGAGGACGGACGCCGACCGGTTAGCCGCATCGCCGCTGAACACGGGTTGAGCGAACAACGCGTGGCAGACGGGTTGGCCAGGATGCGGGCAGACGGTCGGCTGCGGCTACGCACGGACGTGGCCCGCAGTGTCACCGGCTGGCCCGTCTACGCCTGGTACTTTGTGCGAACCGCAGCCAAGCACATCCAGCAAATGCGGGGGCTCATGGCCCAAATTCCCGAGGCCCGGACAGCCCTTGCCGTCGCCAGCCAATACAACCTCGTGGTGGCGGTATGGCTGCGCGAAATGACGGACGTCATGCGCTTCGAAGCCGCCCTCGAAGCTGCTGTTCCGAGTGCTCGGATTGTGGATCGCAGCGTCGTATTCCGGATGAGCAAGCATCTTGGCCACGTCATCGACGACGACGGCCGGGCTACGCTCGGGTTCGTCCATCCCTTCACCCCGTAGCAAACGGGTCCGGATCACGGGCAAAGTTTGTGGAGTTAAGGAATCTTCCCTAGGGTGCAAAGCATGCTAAGTATGCTTAGCTTTTAGGCCATCGGTCGAACACTGCTGGTTTCACGCATCCTGAGGAGAAATTCAAATGGCGGAAAAGAAGAGCAGCATCCACATTCCCGGAGCCCCCGGGGGCGAGCCGGCCAGCCTGGAAGAACCTACGACGCCGAGGGAGCCCCTGCCGCCCAAGCCGGACCAGCGCGCCCCCGAGGCCGTCTCCCCCACCGGCACCCCCACGGGAGCGCCCGAGACCTCGCGCGCCCAGTCCGGCCAATACCTGACAACCGCCCAGGGGCTCCGCCTCAGCGATACCGACCACTCACTGAAGGCCGGCCCGCGCGGCCCCATCCTGCTGCAGGACCACCACCTGCGGGAAAAGATCACGCACTTCGATCATGAGCGCATTCCTGAGCGCGTGGTGCATGCCCGCGGCGCCGGCGCCCACGGAGTATTCCGCTCCTACGGCACCGCAGCCAACATCACGCGCGCCGGGTTCCTGGCCAAGGACGTGGAGACCCCTGTCTTCGTGCGCTTTTCCACCGTCCTTGGTTCGCGGGGCTCAGCGGACACGGTTCGCGATACCCGTGGCTTCTCGACGAAGTTCTATACGGATGAGGGCACCTACGATCTTGTGGGCAACAACATCCCGGTCTTCTTCATCCAGGACGGCATCAAGTTCCCCGACGTCATACACGCAGGCAAGCCCCATCCCGACCGCGAGATTCCGCAGGCCCAGAGCGCGCATGACACCTTCTGGGACTTCGTCTCCCTCCACACCGAGGCGCAAGCACACACCATGTGGAACATGTCCGACCGCGGGATTCCGCGCTCATACCGGACCATGGAAGGATTCGGCGTCCACACCTTCCGGTTCGTGAACGCTGAGGGCCGCACCACCTTGGTGAAGTTCCACTGGAAACCGAAGCAGGGCGTCCACTCGCTGGTCTGGGAAGAAGCCCAGATCATCAACGGCATGGATCCCGACTTCCACCGCCGCGACCTCGCCGACGCCATTGAAGCGGGCGCCTACCCCCAGTGGGAACTCGGCGTCCAGACCTTCCCGGACACCGAAGACCAGATGTTTGAGGGTATCGATCTTCTGGACCCCACCAAGTTCGTGCCGGAGGAACTGGCTCCGGTCCAGCCCATCGGCATCATGACCCTCAACGCCAATCCCACCAACTTCTTCGCCGAAACCGAGCAGGTGGCCTTCCACCCGGGCCACCTGGTCCCGGGGATCGACGTCACCAACGACCCCCTGCTGCAGGTGCGCCTTTTCTCGTACCTGGACACGCAGATCTCCCGGCTGGGCGGGCCAAACTTCGGCCAGATCCCGATCAACCGCCCGCAGGCACCGGTCAATGACATGCTGCGCGACGGGATGCACCAGCAGGCGGTCCACAGCGGAGTCGCCCCCTACCGCCCCAACTCCCTCGACGGCGGCTGCCCGTTCCGCGCCGGACAGGACGTGGGTGCGTTCATCGACGTCCCGGAGGAAATCGCCGCGTCGCTCAAGGAGCGCCGGAACCCGGCTTCCTTTGACGACCACTACAGCCAGGCGGGGCTGTTCTTCCGCAGCCTGAGCCCGATCGAACAGGACCACGTGATCCAGGCCTATACGTTCGAGCTTGGCAAGTGCTACGAGAAGTCCATCCGCGAACGGCAACTCGCGGCTTTGGCCAATGTGGACGCCGATCTGTGCGCCGCCGTCGCCAAGGGCCTTGGCCTCCCGGCGCCATCGGCAACCGTCGACGTGCCGGAGGCCGAGACCAGCCCCGCCCTTTCGCAGGTGGGGAAGACTTGGCCCGTAGCCGGCCGCATCGTGGGAATTCTAGCGGACAAGGACAGCGACCTTTCCGCCGTGGAAGCGGCCCGGCAGGCCCTGGATGCTGAGGGCATCGTTCCGCTGGTGATCGCACCTGACGGCGGCTTCCTCGGAGCGGAGGGCGACGGCGGAATCCCCGTGCAGCGTACGTATCTCACCGCACGCTCAACGGAGTTCGACGCCGTCGTCGTCGCAACGGCCGCCACTCCGGCGCCTGACGCGGCACCCGGACTCGATGCCAAGGCCGGCGCTCCCGGCGACGCCTTGGATCCGCGGGCGGTGCTGCTCCTGACCGAGGCGTTCCGCCACGCCAAGGCCATTGCTTCCCTGGAGAGCGCATCAGGGGCTTTGGCAGCGGCGGGCATCCCCGAAAGCGCTCCAGGGATCGTTTCCGGAACGGACGCAGCAGCCCTGGTGGGCCAAGTGACCGAATTGCTGGCTGCCCACCGGGTTTGGGAGCGGTTCCCTGCCGTTTCAGCCTAGAGGCCTGCGCTTTCATCAGGCCTGATCCCGGTGCCGATCCGCCGGACCGGCCGCCCACCAACGGATTTTCCGTTCGGTGGGCGGCTCCCGGCCGGGGCCTGCCGGATACATTCCACATTCCCCTCGACATTGTTAATAAGGTTCCTTAGTATTAAGACTTCAGTCGGTTTCATCCTGAAAACGGGCTGACCGGCCCGGCTCCTGCCGGGGCAGCCAGTCGTCTTGAATCCCGGGGCTCACGCCGTTTTGGCGTGCCCCGAGGTCCTATACAAATCCCATTCCTTCGCGGCCTTTTTCGTGCCCCGGGACATTGTGGACGCGGCGCAGAGGCCCCTTGGAGTGGACCAAGGAAGAGAGCGGAACAATGAAGGCAGTAGTTTACAAAGGACCAAACGATGTCAGCGTCGAGGAAATCCCCGATGCCAAGATTGAGCACCCTGCCGACGTCCTGGTGAGAATCACCTCGGCGAACATCTGCGGTTCGGACCTCCACATGTACGAGGGCCGGACGAGCTTTGAGCCCGGACGTTCCTTCGGACACGAAAACCTGGGGGAGGTGGTGGAGGTCGGCCCTGCGGTGAGCAAAGTCAAGGTGGGCGAGCGGGTTGTCCTGCCCTTCAACATCGCCTGCGGCTTCTGTAAGAACTGCGAACGCGGATTCACCAACTACTGCCTGACCATGCAGCCTGAGCCCAAACTTGCCGGCGCGGCCTACGGCTTCGCGGACATGGGCCCGTACCAAGGTGGCCAAGCCGAGTACCTCAGGGTTCCTTACGGCGACTTCAACTGCCTGCGGCTGGGCGAGGACGCCGAGGAGAAGGAACTCGACTACGTCATGCTGGCGGACATCTTCCCCACGGGCTGGCACGCCACCGAGATGGCCGGCGTATACCCGGGAGACTCCGTGGTCATTTATGGCGGCGGGCCCGTCGGGCTCATGGCCGCCTACTCTGCCGTCATCAAGGGTGCCGGCAAAGTCATGGTGGTAGACCGCCACCAGGACAGGCTGAAACTGGCCGAACAGATCGGCGCCATTCCCGTGAATGATGCGGAAGTGGACCCTGTGGAGTTCGTCAAGGACCAAACCATGGGATTCGGCGCAGACCGCGGCTGCGAGTGCGTTGGCTACCAGGCCCACGATCCCGAAGGCAACGAACATCCCAACCAAACCCTGAACCGGCTGGTCGACTCAGTGCGCTTTGTTGGCGGCATCGGCGTGGTGGGCGTCTTCCTGCCCCAGGATCCGGGTAGCCCCGACGAGCTCGAGAAGCAGGGCCAGGTCGCTTTCGATTACGGAAACTACTGGTTCAAAGGCCAGACAATGGGCTCCGGCCAGTGTCCGGTCAAGAAGTACAACCGCGCTCTCCGCGACCTCGTCGCCGGCGGAAAGGCCAGCCCCTCCTTCATCGTCAGCCACGAGCTGACCCTGGACGAGGCGCCTACGGGTTACAAGAACTTCGACAGCCGGGAAGACGGCTGGACGAAGGTAGTCCTCCACCCTGCCGGAGTCTGAGAGGGAATTCCCCATGACACGACCAACCAGAACCAGGACAGGGTACTGATGAAGGCAATGGTTTACCGCGGCCCCTACAAAGTCAGGGTCGAAGAGAAAGACATTCCGAAAATCGAGCATCCGAACGATGCGATCGTCAAGGTCAGCGCGGGCGCCATTTGCGGCTCCGATCTGCACCTGTACCACGGCATGATGCCGGACACCCGGGTAGGCATGACCTTCGGCCACGAATTCGTGGGCACTGTCCACGAGGTGGGCTCGTCCGTGCAGAACCTATCAGTGGGCGACCGCGTTATGGTGCCGTTCAACGTGTACTGCGGCTCTTGCTACTTCTGCTCACGCGGACTGTACTCGAACTGCCACAACGTCAATCCGAACGCGACGGCGGTGGGCGGCATTTACGGCTACTCACACACCTGCGGCGGTTACGACGGCGGCCAAGCGGAATTCGTGCGGGTTCCGTTCGCTGACGTGGGGCCTTCAAAGATCCCCGACTGGCTGGAGGAAGAGGATGCGGTACTGCTCACCGACGCCCTGCCCACCGGCTACTTCGGGGCCCAGCTTGGGGACATCGTGGAAGGCGACACGGTGGTGGTGTTCGGTGCAGGCCCCGTGGGACTGTTTGCTGCAAAGTCGTCCTGGCTGATGGGTGCCGGTCGCGTGATCGTGATTGACCACCTGGAATACAGGCTGGAGAAGGCACGCAGCTTCGCCCACGCAGAGACATACAATTTCGCCGAGTACGGCGACATTGTGGTCCACCTCAAGAAGGAAACCGACTTCCTGGGTGCCGACGTCGTTATCGACGCCGTGGGGGCCGAGGCGGACGGAAACTTCCTGCAGCACGTCACCAGCAGCAAGTTCAAACTGCAGGGCGGCTCGCCCATCGCACTGAACTGGGCGATTGACTCGGTGCGGAAGGGCGGCACGGTGTCCGTGGTGGGCGCCTACGGTCCAATCTTCAGCGCCGTGAAGTTCGGCGACGCGATGAACAAGGGCCTGACTTTGCGCATGAACCAATGCCCGGTCAAGCGACAATGGCCACGGCTTTTCGAGCACATCCGGAACGGGTACCTCAAGCCAAGTGACATCGTCACGCACCGGATTCCGCTTGAACACATCGCCGAGGGTTACCACATCTTCTCCGCCAAGCTGGACAACATCATCAAACCGCTGGTTATCGCCGGGCAGTCCTGAAGGGAGCACACCTTGACTGAAACAGCCACGCCATATGTCGCCGAAAAGACTGCCAAAAGGGAGTCTGCGGAGGCTTTGCGGGCCCGGATTCCGGGGTGGGGTGCCGACCTCGACCCCGCCGACCGCCCCTCCTACCCCCGTGAACAACCGGGCATCGAAACGGGCGCACACTGGGATTTCCCGGAACGCCAGCCGGAGAAGTGGCCCAGGGAACGGTCGGTGGAACACGCCTTCCTGCCTCCTGTCTTTGGAACCTCCACTCCCCCTGCCGGGGTCTCGGGCGCCATCCGAAAATACGCCTACAAGTACAGTGAGGGCCGGGCTGCGCACTGGCTGCTGCTCGTAGCAGCAGACAGGGTGGACGCCTGGGAGCACCACCTCCGTTCGTTCGCCACCTTGCGGCCGGACAATCCCATAACCGAAACGGGAGTGCTCAGCGAGTTCTCACGTGGAGGTGTCCGTTCCCGCGTGGGACAAAAGCGCACCGACCTCAGCCACCAGTGGATGGATCCGATCCTGGTCGGAGGCCCCTGGGTGCTGGCGGCGGGCGGCCTCACCGTCGTCATCCTCCGCGGGCTGCGAAAGCGCAGGTGAGCCTGACGGATAAACGTCGCAGGGCCACCGGCAAGCAGTTTTGCCGGTGGCCCTGCGCGTCATCAACGGCCCGCTTAGGTGCCGTTTGACCGCGTTGCAGGAACAGCGCTGCTGCGGACAACCAGGGCCGGGGCGATGGGCGTACGGTCCACCTCCCGCCCCTCCATCGCTCCGATGAGAACCTCCATGCTCATCAGGGCCAGGGCAGTGAAATCCTGCCGGACGGTGGTCAGCGGGGGCAGGAAGTAGTCCGATCCTTCAATGTCGTCAAAGCCCACCACGCTTACATCCTCCGGGACGCGGACCCCGTTCTCGGCGAACGCGCGGATGAGTCCAAGCGCGGTGTGGTCGCTGGCTGCGAAGATCGCCTGCGGTACTTTGCCCTGACGGACCAGCTGGAGCCCGGTTTGGTAAGCCCAGCCAGGACTCCAGTCGCCTTCAAGGCAGATGCCCGGGGCGAGGCCTGCATCCCGCAGCGCTGCCTCCCAGCCCCGCCTGCGGACCCGACCATCAAACCAGTCCATGGACCCGGCGATGTGGGCAATATCCTTGTGGCCCAGGTCAATGAGATGTTGGGTGGCCAACCGCGCGCCGAGCTCCTGGTTCTCGGAGTAGGTAAAGACCCTGGATGTGGACGAAGCGCCGGCGGCAATCATCTCCACGGGTACACGGCAGGAAGCCTTCCAGACAGCCTCGGCCATATCCACCACCGGAGCAATGACGATGATCCCGCCCACGCCGATGTCATCGAGGGTGTCCAGGGCCGACTGTACGGACTCTGCATACGGCTGCTCCACGCTGATGACCGTGATGGCATAGCCCTTCTTCCTCGCCACGTTTTCAAGGGCCATGAGGGTGCCCACCGGACCAAACCGGGGCGAGCCGGCCGCAAGGATTCCGATTGAGGTGGACCGGCTGGTGACCAATGCCGTAGCGGCCCGGTTCCTCCGGTACCCGATCTCCTGGATCACTTGCAGGACACGCTGCCGGGTTGCGGCGCTGACATCCGGCGCATCATTGAGGACCCTGGAGACGGTCCCGAAGGAAACCCCCGCCACGCGGGCTACGTCGTTGATGGTTGGTTTTCGGCGCAAGGAGTTCTCCGGACGCCGTCCGTTCACCCCGCGCGGGGTCGCAGCGCCTGTCATGCTTTCTCCTGTCTTACGCCGTCAGCGCCGAGGCGGTCAGCGGACCTCGCGCGTCCTAATCCTACGTTGGGCAACGGCGGCCTGCTTCTGGCAAATATCCGGATTGTGAGGTTTGACACTTCTCATCGTAAACGTTTACGATCCTTTCCGTAAACGTTTACGACATCGCGTTAGCGTTTACGACGGCACCGTTTCAATGACGAAGGAGCACGAATGCGAGGCACTGTTGCATCCGCAGAAAGCGCTCCTGTCCATCGCCAGGCTTCGAGGTATTGCCGGCGGGTGCCGTTGGCCAAGACGGCAAAGCTTCCCACAAACGAGGCAGCCGGAATCTCCCGCGCACCGGCCGGGCCGAGGCCTGATCCATCCCCACCACCCATCCCCCCAAGCACTGGAGAACAATGATGATCCGCAGGCTTCCCCTCGTGGCGTTGGCAGCCGCCTTGACGCTCACTGTCGCCTCCTGCAGCAGTTCCACCACGGCGTCGTCGAATGCACCCGACTCGGGCGTCTCCGAGAAGGCCCAGCAAGCCCTGGACAAGATCAAGGGCCAGGTCCTGAGCAAGGGCCCCAACGGCGAAACGCCTTCGCCTGCTTCCGTTGCGGAGCTGACTCCCGAAGAGATCCAGAAGATCAAGGCCCTCAACGCCAAAGCCGCGATCGTGATGCACTACGGCGGCAATGACTGGGCAACCGCCCAAGTGAACGGGCTCAAGGACGAATTCGAAAAGCTGGGCATCAAGGTCGTCGCCACCACCGATGCGAACTTCAAGCCTGACAAGCAGGTGTCCGACATCGAGACGGTGATGACCCAGGACCCGGACATCATCGTGTCCATTCCCACTGACCCTGTAGCCACCGCGTCCGCCTACAAGAAGGCTTCCGCTGCCGGCGCGAAGCTCGTCTTCATGGACAACGTTCCGCAGGGTTTGACCGCGGGCAAGGACTACGTCTCAGTGGTCTCCGCCGACAACTACGGCAACGGCGTCGTTTCCGCCCACCAGATGGCCAAGGCACTGGGCGGCAAGGGGAAGATCGGCCTCGTGTTCCACCAGGCTGACTTCTTCGTCACCAAGCAGCGCTACCAGGGCTTCAAGGAAACCATCACCAAGGAATACCCGGACATCCAGATCGTGGAAGAGAAGGGCATCGCGGGCCCCGACTTTGCCGGTGACGCGCAGGCTGCCGCGAACGCCATGATCAGCAAGTACCCGGATCTCTCGGGTATCTGGGCCGTATGGGATGTCCCGGCCGAAGGCGTCATGGCCGCGGCACGAGCTGCGGGCCGGCAGGACCTCAAGATCGCCACGGAGGACCTCGGCAAGAATGTCGCCATCGCCCTGGCCAAGAACGAACTCGTCGTGGGCCTCGGAGCGCAGGTCCCCTTCGATCAGGGTGTCACCGAGGCACGCCTTGCAGCAGGCTCACTCATCGGCAAGGAAGCACCGGCGTACGTTGCCCTGAGCGCCCTCCCCGTTGACCACGGCAACGTCCTGGAGGCCTGGAAGCAGGTCTACCACGAGGACGCCCCCAAGGACATCCAAGAGTCCTACAAGAAGTAGCCATACCCACGGTGCGGGGGCTCCCGCCCCCGCACCGCCGAAAGGGCAACATGAACACCGCAGACAATGTCGTCGAGATGCGCTCGATCTCCAAAGGGTTCAACGGCGTCTCCGTCCTGAAGGACGTCAGCTTCGAAGTCCGACACGGCGAAGTCCACGCGCTGGCCGGGGGCAACGGCGCCGGAAAGTCGACGCTGATGAAGATTCTCCAAGGCGTCTACCAGGCTGACTCCGGCCAGATCCTGGTCGGGGGCAAGACTGCCTCGATCAACTCGATCCAGGACGCAAAAGCCGCCGGAATCGGCATGGTTTTCCAGGAATTCAGCCTGGTACCCAGCCTCACGGTCGCCCAGAACATCTTCTTGGGCGCTGAACCGCTCGGGCAGGGCGGACTCATCGACGATCGCGCTGCGGTGAGGCGGGCGAGGGAAGTCTTCGCGGAGATGGAGGTCGACGTCGATCCACGGGCGGAAGTCGCCCGGCTCGGCACCGCGTATTGGCAGCTGACAGAAATTGCCAAAGCCCTGGCCCAGAACGCCACCGTGCTGATCATGGACGAACCCACCGCCAGCCTGGCCCGCCACGAGTCCGAGGCACTCTTCGAACTGATAGACCGCCTCAAGCAGCGCGGCATCTCCATCATCTACATTTCCCACCGGATGGACGAGGTGTACCGGCTCGCTGATCGCATCACCATCCTCCGGGACGGGCGGCATCTCCTCACCGAACCGCTGACGGGGGTCACACCGGAGCAGATCGTGGAAGGGATCGTTGGCAAAAAGATCGAAGGCCAGCTCTCCTACCGGACCCGCAGCGTGCCGCTGGACGCGGCACCCGTCTTGGAAGTGCGCGGGCTGAATGCCGGATCGCGGGTCCGGGACGTGTCCTTCACGCTCCGGCCCGGGGAAATCCTCGGCCTGGCGGGACTGATGGGCAGCGGCCGGACCGAGCTTGCGCGCGCACTTTTCGGCATCGACAAAGTGGACAGCGGCGAGATCCTCCTGCGCGGCAACAAAACCACCATCTCCTCTCCGCGCCAAGCCATTGCTGCCGGGGTGGCCCTCATACCGGAAGACCGACGGGCCCAGGGCCTCGTCCTGGAGCACTCCGTCCAGGACAACCTGCTGCTGCCGCTCCTGGACCAAGTTCGGCGTGGCCCCTTCCTTGATGGCGGCAAGGGCAAAGAGCTGTCCTCGTCATTGATCAAGAGGTTCGCCGTCAAGGTGGCCCATCCCCACCGGCCGGTGCGGCTGCTTTCGGGCGGCAACCAGCAGAAAGTCGTCATCGCCAAATGGCTGGGCACCGATCCGGACATCCTGATCCTGGACGAGCCGACCGCCGGCGTCGACATCGGCACCAAAAGCGAAATCTTGGACACGATCCGCGAACTGGCAAACGCAGGCAAGGCCGTCGTCGTCATCTCTTCCGAGTACCCCGAACTACTTGCGGTCAGCGACCGCGTCCTCGTCCTCAAGGACGGCTCCATCATCCGCGACATACCCCGCAGCGAGATCGCTGACGAGGAATATCTCCAACTTGCAGTCCAGGGAGTCTGAACAGTGAGCAAGGTAAATACCATCACAGCCCGGGAAGCCACGGCATCCCGCAATTTCGGCACCGTCCTGAAAGAACTCGATTGGCGGCGCTACGTCATCTACATCGGCTTCGTCGTCGTCTTCATCTTTTTCGCCGTCCTCCTCCGCGACCAGGGCTTTCTCTCGCCGAACAACCTGCTGAACATCTTCCGGCAGACAGCAACCATCACGGTCATCGCCGTAGGCATGACCTACGTGATCGCCTGTGCGGAAATCGACCTCAGCGTGGGTTCCGTGGCCGGCCTCTCGAGCGTTTGCACGGCAATGGCACTCTCCCAGTGGGGACTGGTCCCCGGCATCCTGGCCGGTCTCGCCGTGGGGCTGCTGGTGGGCTCCGTCAACGGCGCCCTCGTCAGCCTGCTGGGCATCCCCTCATTCCTGGTTACCCTCGGCATGCTGGGCATCGCGGCCGGTCTGGCCCAGTGGATCACGGCCTCTGCACCGCAGCCGATCCTGAACGACACCTTCAACATGCTGTTCGGTTCCGGAAACTTCGGTCCCGTTCCAGGCCTGGTCCTGTGGAGCGCCATCTTTGTGGCCATAGGTGCCGTCGTGCTGAACCGCACCCGGTTCGGGCGCCAGGTACTGGCCACGGGTGGTAACCGCAACGCCGCGGAGTTCACCGGTATCAACACCAAGCGCATCAAGTTCCAGGTGCTCCTTATTTCCGGCATGGTGGCCAGCGTCGCGGGCATGCTGTACGCCGGCCGGCTCCAGTCGGGGCGGTTCCAATGGGGAGCAGGTGACGAGCTTTCCGCCATTGCGGCAGTCATCCTCGGGGGAACCAGCCTTTTCGGGGGATTCGGCTCGATCGTTGGAACCCTCTTCGGCGCCCTGCTCATCGGGCTGATCAACAACGGACTGATCCTGGCCGGACTCGACAGCAGCCAGCAGCAGGTGGTGCGTGGAGCGATCATCATCCTGGCCGTCGCCCTCGCCCGGAAAAAGTAGCCAACTTGCCTCCGGGCTCCCCCAGCAATTGAAAGGCACAACAATGAAACTCGGATATTGCTCCATTACTTGGGGCGGCGTCGTCGGGCATGCCCAGGGCGTGACCAGCGTCAAGGACCTCTTCTACATGACCCACGGCTCCATGCAGGAGGCGGTGCAGGACATCGCCGCCGTCGGATACCAGGGCGTGGAAATGTTCGACGGCAACCTGGCCGAATACGCCGACCAGCCCGGGCAGCTGAAGGAAATCCTTGCCGGCAACGGCGTCGAACTGGTCAGCGTCTACACCGGCGCGAACTTCATCTACGCGGACATCCTCCCCGACGAGATGCATCGTATCCACAGGGCTGCCGAGCTGGCCGCCGGCTTCGGTGCAGAACGGCTCGTTGTGGGCGGGGGTGCCCGCCGGGCGGCCGGAACCACGGAGCAGGACTACCACCTCCTGGGCCACGCCTTGGACAGGGTCGGGGACATCGCAGAGAGCTTCGGGCTCTCGGCAAGCTACCACCCGCACCTGAGCACCATCGTGGAAAGCCCAGACGAGCTGGACAAGCTCATGCCGCTCACCAGGATCGGCTTCTGCCCCGACACCGCGCACCTCGCGGCAGGAGGTGCAGACCCGGCAGCGGTCATCCGTAAGTACCCGGACCGGATCCGGCACGTCCACCTCAAGGACTTCCAGCAGGAACCGTTCAACTTCCTCCCCCTCGGAGAAGGTGAACTCGACTTCCCGGACATCATCGCCGCTATCCGCGAAAGCGGATACGACAGCTGGCTGATGGTCGAACTCGACAACTACGACGGCGACCCGAAGGCCGCGGCGGAAATCAGCAAGAAATACCTCGAGCAACTCCTCTGACCCACTTTTACCCACGGGAAGCCACAGGCAGCACCCGACACCCTGGAAGGAACAGGATCAACATGCAGAACCTCAACGTCGGCCTCATCGGAGGCGGCTTCATGGGCAAGGCCCATTCCCTGGCTTACGCCGCGATGCCCATGTTCTTCTGGCCGGCACCGGCGCTTCCGGTCCGCAAGGTCATCGCCGAAGCCAACGAGGACCTGGCCGCCGAAGCGGCCCGCCGCTTCGGCTTCGAAAACTCCACGTCCGACTGGCGGAGCATCATCGACGATCCCGATATCCACGTCGTGGACATTGCCACCCCCAACCACCTCCATGCCGAGATCGCCATCGCCGCGGCGGAGGCCGGCAAACACATCATTTGCGAAAAGCCACTGGCCCGCACCGGTGAAGAGTCAAAGGCAATGTACGACGCCGTCAAGGACAAGGACCTTGTCCACATGGTTGCCTTCAATTACCGCAGGACCCCCGCGGTGGCCCTGGCCAAGAAGTACATCGAAGAGGGCGCAATCGGCCAGGTCCTGAGCTTCCGCGGGACCTACCTCCAGGACTGGAGCGCAGACCCGAACTCCCCGCTCTCCTGGCGCTTCCAGAAGTCGATCGCAGGTTCCGGCGCCCTCGGCGACATCGCAACGCACGTGATTGACATGGCCCGCTACCTCGTAGGCGAGTTCAGCGCCGTCAACGCCCTCCTCTCCACCTGGATTCCCGAACGGCCGCTGCAGACAGGAGGAGCGGATGCCCTCGGAAATGTGCGCGGCGGGGAAGGCCCCAAGGGCGAGGTGGACGTGGACGACGAAGTCATGACCATGATCCGTTTCGCCAACGGCGCCGTGGGATCCATCGAAGCCACCCGCAACGCCCATGGACGGAACAACTACATCACGTTCGAGATCCACGGCACCGAAGGCAGCATCATCTTCAACTACGAACGACGTGACGAGTTGCAAGTGTCCTTCGCATCCGACCAGGCAGACCGCCGTGGCTTCAGGACTGTCTACACCGGTCCGGCGCACCCGTACGGGGACGCACTCTGGCCCATTCCGGCCCTGGGCATCGGGTACGGCGAGACCAAGATCATCGAGGCCCACGACTTCTTCAAGGCCATCGCAGAGGGCGGAAGCGTGAGCCCCAACTTCGCCGATGGATACCAGGTGGCCCTCATCGACGACGCAATCGTCGAATCCGCGGCAAAGGAATCGTGGGTGGAAGTCCCGCAGATCGACGCCTGACCAAGCACAACGCCTGATCCAAGCACAGGGAGGGGCGGCCCCGGCCGCCCCTCCACCAGGACCCTGAGGACAGCAAATGACCGAACCGCAACTTGCCCACCAAAGACAGGACGTCTGGCTCATGCCGGTATTCATTGCAAAAGACGGACACGAAGCAGAGCTTCAGGAGGCCCTGCGGATGCTGCAAACAGCAAGCCGCAATGACCCGGGCTGCCTGGAGTACACGGTCTTCTCGGACGACCAGAGACCCGGCACCTTCGTCCTCATCGAAAGGTGGGCCAGCCGCGAGGAACTTGACTCCCATAACGGGGAACCGCACGTCAAGGACTTCGTCAAGGGAGCGGAGCCGCTATTGGCGGTACCCTTCTCCGTCACTCCGCTCACACCCCTGGCTTGATGATCCCCCGCATGACGTTTTGCTGATCCTGTCTTGCCCCGCCAGGGTGCGGTACGTCTAGGCTGGCCATGGCACCAACTCCCTACCGAGGACGACGGAGAAGAACCATGACTGAAACAAGCATCCAAGCCCGCGCCGAGCAGCTGAAGGCCCTCCATGAGGCCCCGGAGATCCTGAGTGTGGTCAACGTCTGGGACGCCATCAGCGCGTCCACCGTCGCTGCCCTGCCTGAGACGAAGGCGATCGCCACCGCCGGCCACTCGATCGCTGCGGCGTTGGGCTACGCCGATGGAACCATGCCCCTCGACGTGGCGCTCAGCGGGGTCGAAAGGATCGTCAAGGCCGTAGACCTGCCGGTCACTGCAGACCTCGACGACGGATACGAGGACCCTGCCGAAACCATCCGGAGGGCGATCGGCATCGGAGTCGTGGGCGCCAACGTCGAGGACCGGCTGCGGCCTTTTGATGAGGCAGTCGCCCGCGTTCAGGCAATCATCAAGGCCGCCGATAACGAGGGCATCCCCTTCCAGCTGAACGCCCGCACCGACGCCATCGCCAAGGCCGGCGACCGGCCGATCCAAGAGAGCATTGAAGACGCCATTGCCCGTGGCCGCGCATTCCTCGACGCCGGGGCGGCCCTGGTTTTCGTCCCCGGCGCGCTCACCCGCGAGGTGATCGAACCGCTCGTCGAAGGACTCGGCCATGGCAAGCTCTCCGTGATCGGCGCACCCGGTGCCCTCCCGGCCGCCGAGCTCCAGGAACTCGGCGTAGCCCGCGTTTCCTACGGCCCGTTCACACAGCGGGTTGCCCTGCGCGCGCTCCAGGAGCTCGCCGCCGACCTTTATGGCACGGGCGTCATCCCTTCCGATACGCCGGCCCTGAACTAACAAGCAACAGAACGGGTCCCGCCGCATGAACCAGTGGCGGGACCCGTTCTGTTCCCGGAGTCGGACTGGCGGGCCCTCTTTTCCTGGGAGGGAACGCCAGTACCCGTACAAGCGGTACCCTCGCTAAGTTTCCCCAACCCGGGTTTCATGGATTCGGAAGCAATCCCCGAGCAAGGAGAAGAACATGAAGTACACCAGGAGCGGCGGCCAAACCGGGGCCGGACCGGCCGAATGGTTCACGGGTACGGTGCAGATCGACACTGTCAGGAACCCCGACGAACAAACAGCGATCGGTTGCGCGCACGTCAGGTTCGCGCCCGGTGCCCGCACTGCCTGGCACCATCACCCCAAAGGCCAGACCCTGTACGTCACGGACGGCATCGGACTGGTCGCGCGCCGCGGCGGGGAGGTCGTGGAAATCCGGCCCGGAGACGTCGTTTACATCGAACCCGGCGAAGAGCACTGGCACGGAGCCACGCCCCACAGGTTCATGGCCCACATCGCGCTGCACGAGGCCGACGCTGACGGGCAAGTGGTGACGTGGTTGGAGCATGTGACAGATGAGGAGTACGGGGCGTAGTTCCCCAGGTCCTCGCGGCGGATGGTTTACTGGCGTGTGGGACACACATTCATTGGGGGAAATATGAAGGGCCTCGCTGCCACCTTTTTGCTGGTTCCGCTGCTTCTCGCCGGCTGCGTGGTTCCTTATGGCGGGACTCCAACCCCCGCAACGGCCTCCGCGGATGGCCTCGCCAGGCTGGACCGGGCGGGAATCGCCCAAATCCAGGCGTCCAAATCCGCCCGGCTGGACATGACATCCGGGCAACTCACCAAGGAAAGCGTCGGCCTCGGAAACGGGACCAGCCAAGCACCCGAGGTAGAGATCAAGAACGGCGTGATGGCCCTGAGCATCGAAGGGCCCAGGGGGACGGTACGAGCCTCCACAGACCGGTTGCGATTGAACGGGATGAACAACGGAGCCGGGTTCAGTGAGATCACATACTTCCTGACGGCAAGCTCGTTGGATGACTACTCCGCCCTGGTTCGTGACGGGGTGGACCGCTACGGCCTTCCGCGCGAGTCGGCAGAGCGCTGGATTGAGTCCACTTCCAGTCAACCCCGAGGTAAAAGCGACTTCGCTTTGGGACCCGGTACATCCACCGGGCTCAACGTGACCTACGACCTCCGCTATGACGGGGCCAAGGAGAACCAGGTCATCATTGTGCACGTCAATCCAAGCTGACCGGAGTGGTTCGACGCACAAATCCTCCGATCAGAAAGGTCCCTGCATAGTGAACACCAACCCGCATCAGCCGCCATATCCAGGCCAAACTCCCCAGGGCCCTTATCCGCCCCGGCCCAATTACGGACCACCGCAACCTCCGTGGCAGAGCCCTCCTCCTCCGCAGAAAAAGAACAGGACCGGCTGGATAGTCGGTGGAATAGCAGTGGCTATCACGCTCGTTGTCCTTGCATTCGCCGGATGCTCCGCCCTTGCCCAGGGAATCAACGGCGGTGGAGGGTCCCAAGCGGAGAAGGCCAGTGAAATGATGGCCCGGGCAGACAACCTGCCGCAGGGCGACTGGACGGAGGTGTTCCGCAACAACCCCAAAGTGGATCCAGGGTGTTTTTCCATCGACACATCGTGCCTGCGCTTATCTGCGCGTTGGTCTGTGGACCACAAGGTCAGCTTGGAAGAGGCAGCAGACCGGTTCGGCATGAAGTCCAACTCCGACGGTCCTGTCTCGGGACGGTATGAAGGCTGCATCCGGACACAATCCGATTCAGCCCGGGAATCACTCTGCATCGACGAATCCGCGGAAGGCCCGGACTCCTACGACGTCACCATCCAAATGGAGCGCGACTGATCGAGCCTCACGCTCCGGAGCGCGTATCAAAAGCCCCAGCCGATTCACGGAGCAGCCGGGCTACCGTATCCACCGGCAGCGAGGTCGGCCGACGCCGGTCGAACCGCCGCAAAGAGATGTGCCGCGTTCCCAGGCCGGGAACATCCAGGATGTCCACCTGGTTCTGCACCACACCTGTCAAAGCCAACCTGGGCACGATCGCCACGCCTTCTCCAGCGGCCACCAACGCGAGCGCCGTCAGCGTATCCACATACTGGTGGACTGTTTCAATCCGCACCCCGGTTGAGTGCCGAAGCCGGCCGAGCACCGCCACATTGGCGGCAGAAGGTTCGACGCCGAGCCACGGCAACGGCAGGCGGCTCAGGTCGATGTTTTCCGTGGAGAGCAGGGAGCCCGCGGGAACAACCAATTTCCACGGCTCGTCCAGCAAGGGTTCCTCCACCATGCCCGAAGCGAGCGGGTCCTGGTCTGCCGCCGTCGAGTCCTTTTCAACTACCACCGCGTCGAGTTGCCGTTGACGCAATAGCCGCATGAGTGGCGGGAACCCGTCTTCAACGATTTCGATCTTCAATTGCGGGTATTGGCTGCGCCACTCGGGAAGCCGCGGAATCACTACTGTCCGCATGAAGCTGGTGAATCCGCCCACTCTGACAATGCCCGCGACTTTGGCTTCGCCCTCCATGCGCGCACGGGCAACGTTGAGCGCCCTTTCGATTTCTTCGCCGGCCTCAGCCATGGCCAGGCCCGCAGGTGTCAGGACGGATCCTTTGGGCGTACGGACGAGGAGTGCCTGCCCTGTCTCGCTCTCCAATTTGCTCAGTTGTTGCGACACCGCGGAGGGCGTAATCCGCAGCTCATCGGCCGCTGCGAGTACCCCTCCGGTGCGGGCAACGGCGAGCAAAACCAGCAGGCGGCGCGGGTCCATCTCCATGTTAAGCGATCCTAAATACCGGCTTCAGAATAATGCAATTGATCTAAAGCAGGAGTTGCCTCAATATTTAGGTGAAGCCGCAATCTGCGGCTCCCCCCAACCTCAAAACCATGCGCCAGCCACCACTCGCTGAGCTGCCCGGAACCCGAAAGGAATGCAATGGAACTGCTGTGGGAAATTGTTGGATGGACCGGCGCCGCTGCCATGCTGGGCGCTTTCACGGCAGTGTCCATGGGCTGGATGAAACCGGGAATCAGTTTCCAGGCTGTGAACATCTTCGGTGCTTGCGCGTTCATCCTCAATGGCCTGCTGCACGGTGCGTGGCCGTCGGTGGTCACCAACATTGCATGGTTCCTGATCTCAACCCTGGCGATCCTGCGCATGCGCGCCAACCGTAAGCCGGTGGTCGTGGAGACCAAGACCTACACGGCAACGGACACCGGGACTCAGATGGTGGTTCCGGCCGCCAAGATCGCCTAGGCCACAAAAGGTAACTTCCCGGCGTCGTCATGAGATCCACCGCTTAAGGTTGGCAATAACGCAGCCCTACAGCGAAGGAACCCCATGCCAACGCCCAACCGTCCGCTCCGGAAACTCGGCTTCCTCACTATCGGCTTGTTCGATCCCGCTGATCCGGCCGCGGGGCACCGGTCCACGCTGGAGATCATCGAACTTGGCGAGCGGCTCGGCTTCGACAGCGCCTGGTTGCGACACCGGCACCTGCAGTTCGGGATCTCGTCCCCGGTAGCCGTGATGGCGGCCGCAAGCCAGAGGACGTCGAGGATCGAGCTCGGCACGGCGGTTACTCCCTTGGGCTGGGAGAACCCGCTGCGCCTTGCCGAAGACCTGGCCACCGTGGACCTGCTCGCCGGTGGCCGGATCAACCCGGGGGTAAGCGTGGGTGAGCCGATGAACTATGACACGGTAAAGCACGAGCTCTATCCGGATTCCGCCGAGGCAGAGGACTTCAGCCATGCGCGGGTGGAACGGTTCGCCCGGCTGGTAGCGGGCGAAAAAGTCAGGGAGTTCTCCGGCAAGCAAGGCGTTGTTGAAGAGTTCTCCAACCGGGTGGAACCACACTCGCCAGGCCTGCGGGACCGTCTGTGGTACGGGGCGGGCAGCCTGAAATCGGCTGCCTGGGCGGGCCAAAACGGCTTCAACCTGCTCTCCAGCAGCGTGATCTTCCCGGACAAGGACCAGGAGCCGGATTTCGCCCTGGTCCAGCAGTCCCAGATCCAGGCCTACCGCGAGGCTGCCGGAAGCACCAAGGCCAGGGTTTCACAGGGCCTGGTGGTGATCCCCACGGATTCGGCGTCACCGGAACAGCGGGAGAAATACCGGCGCTACGTTGACGAACGCACGCCGCGCACCGCGAAGCCCCAAGGGCCGAGGGGGATGATGTTCGCCGCCGACCTCATTGGCACCAGCGAGCAGATCGCCGAGCAGCTGTACGCGCACAAAGGATTCCAGGAGGTGGATGAGGTGGCGTTCGCGCTCCCGTTCAGCTTTGAACATGAGGACTACGTGCAGATCCTTAGGGACATCGCGGAGAAGCTCGGCCCCGCTTTGGGTTGGCACCCCGGGAACTAGTCAGTCCACGAACTCCGACTGGGTCTCGATGAAGTCCCAGTCGGCCTCCGTCAGCCCGCCGCTGACATCGTCCGGGTGGGGTCCGCCCGCTTCGGCAATGTGTTGGAGGACCGGAAGCGGCAGCTCCTCGGCCCGCAGGTTCTCGCGCAGCCACTCCTTGCTGTCCAGGTGAAGGTCGAGCCACCACATGAAGATTTCCATCGCACGCCACCTTCCTTTGACGCCTGCTGAGACCCCGGATTAACCGTAGGCCGGGCCGCAATCACCTACAAGGCCCGGCAAAACAAAACCCTTGTCCGGGACACCAAGCAGGGCCACTCTGTACGTAGGAACCACAAAGGGACCGCGATGGACTGTGACATCGAGCTGGAGATCACCACCGGCTCTGCACGCGGCGAATATACGGTGCGCGTGGTCCGTGCGCCGGCGGGAGGTCACGCCTCCGGCACTTTGACTTTGGATGTGGACGGCATCCAGGACAGGCTTCCCCAGCTTGAGGCAACTGTCCTCGCCTCCGCGGTATCCGCCCGCAGAACCCTTCCGGTGGCGGAGGCGGCGGTGCGCGAAGTCGGCCAGGAATTGTTCCAAGCGCTCTTCACCCGCGAGGTCTATGGAACCTACAGGGCCAGCCTCGGAGCTGCGCAGCATGCGGGCCAGCAACTTCGCGTGGTCCTGAGGCTGGCAGCGCCGGAACTCGCGATGATGCCTTGGGAGGCCCTCTTCGACCCCGAGACCGAAACCTACCTCTGCCAGACCGAACCCCTCCTCCGGCACATTCCCGCTCCGGACTACAACCAGAACCCCCTCGACGTGGCACCTCCGTTGCGGATCCTCGGCATCGTCGCCTCGCCACGCGACCTCCCGGCCCTTGATGTCGAGACGGAAAAGGACCATCTGAGCCGCGCCCTTGCCGGGCCCATCGGCGAGGGTCGGGTGGAATTGCTGTGGGCAAGGTCCGGCACGTGGGACGACATCCAATCGATGCTCCTGGCCGGTCCGTGGCATGTGGTCCATTTTGTCGGCCACGGCGACTACGACTCCAGGACCGACGAAGGCCGCATCGCCTTGATGGCACCGGATGGACGGGCCAATATGGTCCGGGCGGTCAGGCTCATGGCCCTGCTCAGTGTGGCCGCACCGAGGCCGCGGTTGGTGGTGCTGAATTCGTGCTCGTCCGGCGAAATGGGCCAGGCCGACCTCTTTTCCGGCACGGCTTCCGCGCTGGTGAGAAGCGGGATCGGCGCTGTGGCCGCCATGCAGTTTGCCATCAGCGACGCCGCCGCCATCGCTTTCGCGCACGGGTTCTACGCCGCAATCGCGAATGGGCGCACCGTGGATGAGGCGGCCCGGATCGGCCGCATCTCGGTCATGGCCAGCCCGGACGGCACGTTGGAATGGGTCACGCCGGCCCTGTACATCCGCGGCGGTTCCACGCAACTGTTCACTCTAAAAGGCACGCCACGCGCACCGGCGACGAAGGAAGCGACGACGCCGGAACAAGGCCCGGGCGGCCTCATCACCCCCCGGGAAACAAGCCCGACGGCGGCAGGAACCCCGGCGGGGCGGCTCAGTAGCGCCGATTCCGCCATGAAGCACGCGCAACTCCGCGCTTTGTATGTCCAGGCGTCCGCGGAGTTGCGGGCTCGGCGGTTCGAACAGGCCGTGGAGTTGTTCAACGATCTCCTGACCTTAGAGCCCGGCTACCGTGACGCGGAAGCACTCCGTGACACGGCCCGGAAACGGTTGGAGTTGGCTGCTGCCTACAGCGCTGCCCTGGAAGCCGAGGCGGCGGGGGACTGGCTGGCCGCCGCCGACGGTTTCGCCGCTGTCCAGGACAATCCCGCTTACCCCGAAGCCGCGTCCCGGAGGGCGAATTGCGAGCGCCGGCAACGCGTCGCCGACTTGCAGGGCGAGTTGCGGTACCACTCCTCGCTGGGTTCGTGGGAAACGGTGGTGGATGTTTCGAACGAGTTGGCAACTTTGGACCCGGCAGCCGCTGACCCCGATGGCCTGGCCACGGAGGCAAAGGCGGAGCTCGCGAAGGCGGAACCACGGGCGGCCGGACCTGCCGAAGAAACCGAAGAACCCGAACAACCCAAAGAGGCCGAAGAACGCCGCGGTTCCTACACCGCCTACGACCCACCCGCGGAGCGAGCCGAGCCCACCGAACCCCCCGCCCGCGCAGCGCCCGTGCGTGCCGAGCCTGCAGCGGTCCAGCGCAGCGACGCCCCGGCCAAGCCCAACAGCACCCGGCCCGCGGCACCCAAGCAGGCGCCGTCGTCGAACGTCCCCGAAAAGCCCCTTGGCTGGAAGCCGCTGGCTTGGGGCGCCGCGGCACTCATCGTCGCCGGTGCCGTAGGCGCGGGATTCGCCGTCTACTTCATTTGGCTCGACGACAACTACTGGTACGAAAGCGGTGGTGACGGTTCACTGAGGGTGGTCTATGGGCTGATTGCGCCCCTCGGGTACCTGTTGCTCGCGGTGGCGGGTTTGCCGGACCGCTCGGTTCCCGGCCGCACGGTCATGGCTGCGCTGGTGGCGGCGCATGGTGTGTTTGGCTGGTCGGGCCTTAACTATGCGGTGGAAACCACCGCTGTCGTGGGCAGTTTTGCGGTTGCCGGGCTTGGCTTGTGGGCCGGGGTGCTCGCACTGCGCGCCGGGCAGGACCGTCTCGGCTGGTTGCTGTTGGCGGCCACAGTGTCCATCCCGCTCGTGTGGGTCCAAGACAAGGGCGTCTTCACCGAGTCCTGGTACCGGACACACGCCTATTTCGCGCTCATCCAACTCCTGATCCTTGCCGCGGCGGGGGCCGGAATGCTGGTGGCGGCGCGACGCCTCCGCACCTCCCCTGAAAGGACAGCGACATGACCCGGTTGGTGGAATTCGCAACGGACGACGGCGGCACTGTGGTTGTGGAGGTGGCGAGCACGGCCGGGAGCCTGGTGACGCGGGGCGGTGACCACGCGGCCGATCATTCAGGGGTCTTCGCGCGGGCCCAGCAGACGTTCCAACGGGCGCTCGAACATGTCCGTCCGGCCGTCCAGGGCGTGATTGACGAACTGTTGACCCTGGAAAACCGCCCGGATGAGCTGAGCGTGGAGTTCGGCATCGACCTTCATGCCGAGGCGGGTGCATTCATCGCTTCGGCCAGCACCGGTTCCAACTTCACGGTGCGCATGACGTGGAACAAGCCGGCGCCTGTTCAAGCCCCGCCCGCGGCGCAACAATAAGGTATGGCTGCGGAACATTTCAGCGGACGGATCCCCTTGGTGGTCGGCGTCCTGCCGGACCAGCATGTGGAGGTCCTGCAGACCGCCCGGAACCTTGCCGAGCAGCTCGGGGTCCCGCTGGTTTGCGCGTATGTGGACGAGGCCAGCTACCTCGTGGAGTGGGATCCCTCCCGCGAAACCCACCGCATGTCCCTGCACCCCGAAAAGGACGACGACGATGTTGCAGCGGTCCGGGGAGACCTGGGCCGGGCGATCGCCGAGGCCATGGACGGCGGGTCGGCGGACTGGACCTTGCGCCTGCTCGCCGGCGATCCCGCCCGGGCGCTGGGGAGGCTGGCCGAGGATATCAAGGCGTCCATGATCATTGTGGGCACTCCGGAGCCGGGATTGGGGCACCGGATTTCGGAAGCCTTGAATGGCTCTGTTGCGGCTTGGCTGAGCCATCACCAGCGCCGCCCGGTGCTGATCGTGCCCCAGAAAAAGAGGCCCGAAAGCGCCTCGAAAAACTAAACCGAAAGTACTAATTCAAGGTGGTGGAAATGCGGCGTGAGGCGTCGTACAGTTATTACTGCAGCGTAGCGAAAGCCGCCTGCCCCAAAGACTGCTCCGGAGTGCGTATCCCCCAATAACGCACTCCGGAGCTTTTGTTTTAAGTACAGCGTCGCCTTAAAGCACAGCGCCGCCGTCGTGGAATCACGACGACGGCACGTGGCTGGAGTCCGCTTGCCTACCTCACGAACGTGTACAGCAGGGCAGCCATACCGAAGCCCACAATGGACAGCACGGTTTCCAGAACGGTCCAGGTCTTCAGGGTGTCCTTGACGGACATGTTGAAGTACTTGGAGATGATCCAGAATCCGCCGTCGTTGACGTGGCTGGCGATGATCGAGCCCGAGGAGATGGCCACAACGATCAGGGCTAGTTGCGGCTGGCTGTAGCCGGACGCAAGGCTCGGGGCGAGGATGCCACCCGTGGTAACGATCGCCACCGTGGCCGAACCCTGGGCGATGCGCATGCCTGCGCTGATCACAAAGGCGGAGAGGATGATCGGTAGGCCCGCCTGGGAGAGGGAGTCAGCCACGGCTTTGCCAACACCGGTTGCGGACAGCACGGCACCGAAGAACGCACCCGCACCAACAACCAGCAGGATCATGCCCACCGGACGAAGCGAGGAACCGGTGATTTCACTGAGCTCGGCTGCGCTCATGCCGCGGCGAATGCCCAGGAGCCACATGGCCAGGAGGACAGCCACGGTCAAAGCGATGGCCGGGTTGCCGAAGAACTGGAGGGTATCGCGGAAGGCTCCGGCTGGAGCGAAAATGTTGCCGAACGTACCGCCGAGGATCAGGATCATGGGCAGGCCGATGGCCAGGAGCACAACGCCAATGGACGGCTCGTGCCCGCGGGAGGTCTCGGCCTCTTCGACAATCCGGTCCTCGGGAACGTTGACCATGACGCGCTTGCCGATCCAGGTGCCCCACAAGATACCGGAGGCGAACCAGGCCGGGATACCGCAGATCAGGCCCATGAGGATGATCCAGCCGAGGTCCACGTGGAACAGGCCGGCTGCCGCCACCGGACCCGGGTGCGGCGGAAGGAAAGCATGGGTCACGGAGAGGCCGGCCAGCAGCGGAAGCGCGTACAGGGCCAGGGACTTGCCGCCGCGGATCGCCGCGACGTACACCAGCGGAGCCAGCACGAAGATGCCGATATCGAAGAACACCGGGATACCCAGCACGAAGCCCGTGATACCCATCGCGAGCGGCGTCCCCTTCTCACCGAAGATCTTGACGAGCCTGCTGAGGAGTACCTCGGCCCCGCCGGAACGTTCAAGGATCGCGCCTAGCACTGTGCCCAGGCCGATGATGACGGTGATGTGGCCGAGGATGCCGGCGAAGCCCTTCTCAATGAGGGCGTCGCTGCTCTTGGTTGCGGATCCCACCAAGGCTTCAACCGATATTCCGCCCACCAAGGCCACCAGCACACCCGTTCCCACCAGGGCGATGAACGGTTCGAGCTTGACCTTGATGATCAGGAACAGCAGGAGCGCGATACCCGCGCCTGCCAGGAGGAGCAGGCCGACGGTATCGTGCCGCAGCCAATCGAGAAATTCATTCATGGACGTTTCTTTCTAAGTGGGTCCTACTTGAGGGTGCTGGTGAAGGCCGCGGCACGCGCCGCGATGTCTGCCCAATCGCCCGCGGCGACCGCTGCGGGCGGGACGACGCTGGTGCCGCAGCAGACCGCAGCAGCACCGGCATCGAGGTAGCTCTTGGCGTTCGAGGCGTCAATGCCTCCGGAAGGAAGCAGCCGGATGCCCGGGTAGGGTCCCTGCAGGTCCTTCAAGTACGCCGGACCGAGCTGTCGGGCGGGAAAAATCTTGACGACGTCGGAGCCGAGATCCAGCGCCTGCGCCACTTCCGTTGGGGTCATGGCCCCGAGGCTGAACGGAATGCCCGCCTCGGCGGCGACGGCCGCAACCTCGGGCCGGAGTCCGGGCGTCACCAGGAACTGCGCCCCGGCGTCGATCGCTGCGCGCGCCTGGTCGCCGGTCATGACGGTGCCGATTCCGACTGCGGCGCCGTGCTCCGCCGCGGTGTCTGCGGCCCGCTGGACGTGCTTGAGCGCATCGGGCGTGGTGAATGTCAGCTCCACACTGCGGATGCCGCCTTCAGCCAACGCGCGGCACAGGTCCGCGGCGTCGGTGATGGAGGGAGCCCGGACCACGGCAAGAGTGCGGTCGGTTTCGAGCTGCTGGACGAATTCTTCGGGGGTCATTGTTGTCCTTCTCTGTTGGACCCGGTTTCGCGGGTAAGCCCGTCACTGTGGCGGCGGAGGGCACGGCCGGCGCGGGCACCGGTGGGTTGGCCGCCGTCGATCGCTGCCGTGCCGTTGACGAACACGAACCGGATGCCGCCGGCAGCCTGGCGGGGATTCTCGAACGTGGCGGTATCGCGGATGGTTTCCGGATCGAAAAGTACGACGTCGGCGGCGAACCCTTCGCGGACCAGTCCCCTGTTGTGGAGCTTGAGTCGGGCGGCGGGCCGGCCACTGAGGTGGTGGACCATTTCTTCGAGGCTGAGCAGTCCAAGGTCGCGGGAGTAGTGGCCAAGGTAGCGCGGGAACGTACCCCAGGCCCGAGGGTGTGGCTTGGCGCCGACCAGGAGTCCATCGCTGCCGCCGGTGTGTGTACGGTGCTTCATGATGGCCTGGACGTTTTCCTCGTGACCAACGTGTTGGAGGATTCCGGTGCCGAGGCGGTCCTCGGTGAGGATCTGCGCGAAGACATCGAAGGGTTCTTCCCCGGTTTCGGCGGCGATGTCCTTGATGGTCTGGCCCACGTAGCCTGCGAGCGCCGGGTTCTGGACGCCGCTGATTTCCAAGGTGTCCCACTCAGCAACCACGCCGTGGCAACCGTCGGAACCGTAGATCTCCACGGCTTCGCGGATGCGGGCCCGGGTTTCCGGGTCAGCCAGGCGCGCGAGCGTGGCCTCCGTTCCGCCGGACGACGCCCAACTCGGCAGGATCGCACTCAGCGTGGTGGCGCCCGGGAGGTAGGGGTAGGTGTCCAGGGTGATGTCCACGCCCTGCTCCAGCGCTTCATCGATGAGGTCCAGGAGTTCCCCGGCGCGACCCTTGTTTTCGGCGAAGTTCATGGTGGCGTGGGAGAGGTGCAGGGCGCAGCGTGTGTCCCGGCTGAGTCCGATCATTTCGGCGTAGGCGCCCAGGGCGCCCTTGCCGTAGGAACGGTGGTGGGGTGCGTAGAAGCCGCCAAGCTCGCCAACAACGCGGCACAGTCCGGCCAACTCCTCGGTCTGCGCGTACATTCCCGGTGTGTAGGTCAGTCCGGAGCTCATGCCCACGGCGCCTTCCTCCATCGCAGTGCGGACGACGTCCTGCATCTGCTGCTGTTGCTCCGGCGTGGGGTCACCCTCAGCGAAGCCCATCACCATCGCCCGGACGGTGCCCTGCGGCACGAGGTAGGCGGCGTTGGTGGCGATACGGCCGGCCTCGTCCGCGGTGTCCAGACGGTCCAGGTACTCCGCCACCGTCCGCCAATTCCAGTCAAAGTCCGCAGGATTGTCATTCCAACCCGCGATCTTCTCCCGGACTCCGGCCAGCGTGGCATCGTCTACGGGCGCATAGGAGAGCCCGTCCTGGCCGAGCAGTTCCGTGGTGACGCCTTGGCTGAGCTTGGCGTAGTGGTCGCGGTTGACCAACAACTGCAGGTCCGAGTGGGCGTGCATGTCGATGAACCCCGGGCTCAGTACCAGGCCCGTGGCATCGATGACGCGGTCCGCGTCCGCTGCGGTGAGGCTACCGGCGTCGACGACGGCGGCAATGACCGGGCCGTCCAGCAGGACGTCCGCAGTACGTCGGCCAGCTCCCGTTCCGTCCACCAAAATGGCGTTGCTGATGAGGGTCTTCATGGGGAGTCCTAGAAGAAGGTGTGGATGAGGTCGACGACGGTCTGGTCACTGTTGGTGTCGGCGAGGACCGGGATGACGGTCCACTTGTCGAAGGCGGTGCAGGGGTGGGACAGGCCCAGCCGGACCACGTCGCCGGGGCGGACAGTGGTGGTTTGGGGGTCGAAGGTCATGAAGGAGTGCTGGTCGTTGACGGAGGTGATCTCCGCGCCGACCAACGCTTCCATGGCTCCGCCGAGCACCGGGCCCAGGAGTTGCGGCTCGGGAAGGCCTTCGTCGAAGGGAAGGTCGCGCTTGCCCGCGTCGAGGATCGCCAGACCCGGTTCCGGCTGGGAAACGACCCGCGCCCAACCGTACATTCCAGCGTGGAACGGCTGATCGCCAACCCGGGAGAACGGCGAGATCCCGCGGTAGAAGCCGTCGTCGTGGATGATGTAGGCGCCGCTGCGGATCATCAAATCAACTGACGGTCCTCCGGTTTCGGCTCCGGTGCTGATTGTTGGTGCGAGAACGGTGACGACGTCGTCGAAGTACGCGCTGCCGCCCGCGGTGATGATTACTGACCCCGAGCCGTACAGCCCGGCTGCGAGGAGTTCCTCGTGAAGCAGCCGCATGTCGGCCAGGTACCCGCGGACCGCAGCCAGTCCGGCGTCGTCCGCCGTGTGGGCGAGCGAACCCTCGTAGCCGCTGACGCCCACCAAGCGGAGGTGTTCGGCCCCATCCACGGCCCGGGCAACTTCCAGGGCAGCTTCCACGCCACGGGCACCGGTCCGGCCGCCGTGGGCTCCGAGTTCAACCAGGACGTCCAGTACTGAGTCTGTCCCGGCGAGCGTGCGCTCGATCAGCGTGACGGTCTCTGCCGAGTCCACCCAGGACAGGATGGTGGAGTCCTGGCCCGCGACCCACTGGATCGCGTGCGGGTCTGTGAGGCTGTTGGCAAGCTGCAGGTTTTGCACACCGAACTCCCGGGCCACCCGAAGCTGCGCGAAGTTGGCCAAGGTGATGCCCCACGCGCCGCGCTTGAGCTGCTCGGCCCAGAGCTGCGGCGACATGGTGGTCTTGCCGTGGGGTGCGAGCAGTACGCCCTTCCCCGCGCACCACCGGGCGAGCCGATCCGCATTGGCGTCCAAGGCCTGCTCGTCGAGCGTGAGCAGCGGGGTCTGGAGGTCCGCGAGCGTGTGCTTGGCCGCGAGGAACTCGGCGTGCGTGATCCCGTTTGCCGATGCCGGGACAGCCTTGTGGCGCCAGTCGAGTTGGCGGTCGGACAGGGCAGCCACGGCGGTTGCCGAGATTGCTTCGGAGCTGTTCACGGGTTGATTCCCTTCGCGGTGCTGCGTCTTTGGGGCGGCGGGGTTGATGTTCGCTGAGGCGATTCCTAGTGCGTTGCGTATTTTGCAACGCTGGTTGCAAACCTGCTGGTGATATGTCTAACATGGTGGCGGATCGAGAGTCAAGGCCGCTGCGAAGCGCGCGAACCATGGGAGAACGAGTGCTTTCAGCTGTATGTGTCGGCGAAACGATGGCGATGCTGACGCCCACCCAAGCCGTTCCCCTGCACCTGGCCTCCGAGCTTCACTGCGGAATCGGCGGTGCGGAGTCCAACGTCGCCATGGGATTCGCCGCCATGGGCCTGGAGACGCACTGGGTGAGCCGGGTTGGCAACGACGGGTTCGGTACCCGCATCCTGAACGAACTCCGCGAGCACGGCGTGGGCGTTTCGGGCGTTGAGTTCGACGCCGCGCGTCCCACCGGCCTCTACGTGA
This sequence comes from Paenarthrobacter sp. NPDC089675, assembly GCF_044749185.1. Classification (NCBI taxonomy): domain Bacteria; kingdom Bacillati; phylum Actinomycetota; class Actinomycetes; order Micrococcales; family Micrococcaceae; genus Paenarthrobacter; species Paenarthrobacter sp. NPDC089675. Next base: position 104,663 of record NZ_JBIVHM010000005.1, read on the forward strand.
AAGTGCCCGCCCAGGAGTCGGACCCCGACGGCGGCAGCTCGGTCCTGTACTACCGGCAAGGATCAGCGGCCTCGGCTATGGGACGGGACACCCTTTTGAACCTGACCGTCGCCGCCTTGCTGGAGAATGCATCGCTGATCCATCTCAGCGGGATCACCGCGGCGCTCTCCCCGGAGTGCCTGTCCTTGCTCGAAGAACTGTTGTCGGCTCCCCGGAACGGCAGGATCATCAGCTTCGACGTCAACTGGCGGGCCGCTCTCTGGGCAGGGCAGGACCGCGGTGTCCTGCAGCGGCTGGCGAACCTCGCCGACGTCGTGCTTGTTGGGAAAGACGAAGCCGAACACGCCTTCGGCACAAACGACGAAGCCGAACTCCGCCGCCTCATGCCCGATCCCCAGGTGCTGGTGATCAAGAACGAGGCGATCAGCGCGATTTCCCTTGACCGCAGCGGTACCCGGGAAGAAGTGCCCGCTCTGTCCGTCGCCGTCGTCGAGCCTGTTGGCGCGGGCGACTCCTTCGCCGCCGGTTACCTCAGCGGACTCCTCTACGGGCTGGGCCAGAAGGAGAGCCTCCGTCGCGGTCACGTTGCCGCCGCCTGCACGCTGACCGTGCACGGCGACCGCGGGCCGCTTCCACCCGCCGAGGAGCTCGCCGGCATCCTCGATTCCTCGGACGACGCCTGGGCTGCTATCCATGTTGAAGACGGAAAATTCAACACCGGAACCGGAGCGTGACACCTTGAGCCAAAGCCTGATGCGGGCCATCGACCTGCTTGGCGAACTCGCCGCGAAACCAGCCACCTTGGACGAACTGTCCTCCAAGGCCTCCGTGCACAAGACCACCGTGATGCGGCTCCTGCACGCACTCGAGGAGAAGCGCCTCGTTGTCCGCGACGATGACCAACGGTTCATGCTTGGCTCGAAGCTCTTTGAACTCTCCTCGCTCGCGCTCGAACAGCGGGACATCCGCAAGGTGGCGCACCCGCACCTTGCAGACTTGAACGGCCGCACCGGGCACACCGTGCACCTCGCAGCCTTCGAAGGGAACGAGGTGGTGTACATCGACAAATTCGAGTCCCACCACCCGGTCCGCATGTACTCGCGTATCGGCCTTACGGCGTCGCTGCACTCGGCCGCCGTGTCCAAAATCCTCCTCGCCGACATGCCGCGCAGCCGGCAGGAAAAGATCGCCGCGGGGTTGGACTACGTAAAAGTCACCGAAAACACCCTGACCTCCCCGGAAGCCCTCCTGGCGGAACTGGAGCAGGTCAAGAAGCAGGGCTGGGCCCACGATAACGCCGAGCACGAAGCTTTCGTGCACTGCATCGCGACCCCCATCCGCGACGCCAGCGGCGCCGTGGTTGCCGCAGCCTCTTGTTCGGTACCGGTAGTAATGCTCAGCTATGAAGGCTTGCTCGAGCTGCTGCCCGACCTCAAAGCCAGCACCGAGGCCATCTCCAAGGATCTCGGCTGGATCAGCCACGAAAGGAACTCAGCATGAGTGAAAAGACCGTAGTACTTACCGAAAACGCCCCCGCCCCGGCCCACGTGTTCTCCCAGGGCATCAAGAAGGGCGGCATGTTCCAGGTGTCCGGACAGGGCCCCATGGACCCCGCCACCAACCAGTACATCGGCGACGGCGACATACGCGTCCAGACCCGCCGGACCCTGGAGAACGTCAAGGCCATCCTCGAGGCCGGTGGCTCCTCCGTTGAGGATGTCCTGATGTTCCGCGTCTACCTCACCACCCGCGACGACTTCGCCGCCATGAACGAGGTCTACGGCGAGTTCATCCGCGAAAACGTCCCCAGCGGCCTGCTCCCCAGCCGCACCACGGTGTTCGTCGATCTCCCGCACGAGGTCATGCTGGTGGAAATCGACGCCCTGGCTGTCACCGCGTAACCCTCCCTCACATCCCCACGGGTTTCAGCGCACGCTCTCTCACATCCCGCAGGGTTTGGGCGCTTGCTCAATCACCTGATGCGGAGACGGACGACGGCGGCACTCAAGTCGAGTGCCGCCGTCGGGGTTTAGGAGGCAGTCACCCGGGCGGGTGCTTCTGCCTTCTGGAAGCGGAGCTTCCACGGAGTGAGCGCCGACTCGAGCTGCTCTCGAAGATCCATTTTGGACGCCCCCACCACGCGCTCTTCGAAGTGGATGGGAACCTCCATGATGCTGAGCCCACAGCGCGCTGCCCGGTAGTTCATCTCCACCTGGAATGAGTAGCCGTCGCTTTGGATGGACGCTACGTCTATCTGATGCAGGGCGTTTGCCGTCCACGCCTTATATCCCGCCGTTGCGTCTTTGACTCTCAATCCCAGGATCACGCCCACGTAGAAGTTCGCCCAGGCCGAGAGTGCCTTCCGGTGCCACGGCCATTCCGCAGCGGTGGAACCGCCGTGGACGTAGCGCGAACCGATGACAAGCGCGGCGCCGGAAGTCTCAATTCGCTCAAGCATTATGGGAATAGCAGACACCGGGTGGGACAGATCAGCGTCCATTTGAATGATGATGTTCGCGCCCGTTTCCAGTGCTTGGGTCATTCCGGCCACATACGCTCGGCCCAGGCCATCCTTTTCCTTTCGGTGCAGGACGGACACCGTGCCTTGGGAATCTGCTGCCAACTGGTCTGCCACGGCTCCCGTCCCGTCGGGTGAATTGTCATCTACAACAAGCACGTGGAGTTGTGGAATGGCCAGTGCTTGGAGTTGGGCGACTAGGACCGGCAGGTTCTCCCGCTCGTTATAGGTGGGCACAACAACAGTTATTTTCGGATGTACAGCAGTCAAGACGTGGTCCCCAATTCAATATTCTATGATCGCCGGGGCCTCAACACGCTGTTTGAGCAGCTCCCGGGCAGGGACAGTCTAGTGAGCCGGCCTGATCGACATAACAAGCCCGGGCCGCTACGACCTATTTTGGAGTGCGCGAGGGCGGGCGGGCTGACTTTTCCCACGGCAGTCTCGGGCCCCAATGTGGGTCGTGGCGGTACGGTCGGCCGGGATGTGGGCTAATTCTGCGGCGTTTCAGGGGGCTTTTTCTTTGACCGTTTTGTCAATCCAAGAATCAAGAAGACGGCTCCAACGGCTAGGAAGGCGATCCATCCTGGGTTGCCGATGGTTGCCAACGCCACCGACAAAAGCCCAAAGGTGATACCCACCGGCAGAAATGTTTGATCCTTTGACTTGCCATGCTTAGCCGACGGCCCAGTCTGTTCTGTGTCCCCATTCACCATCGTGAGGCTACGCCGCAGACGGCTGCGCGGACAAATTGAGGGACTTTAGGACGGGAGCCGCTTCGGGGCGAGGCTTGGCGGGACCGCCGGGACCCGTTGGCGCTTGGCGTAAATGCGCGCCCGCTGGCTGGACAGCGCCAAAAGCACCAGGATGTCCGTGGCCAAGCCCGCCAGGCCGGCTTCCAACGTGATGCTGGTGGTGCCGGTGGACGCATCGATGGCCTGGACCAGGATCGACACGGAACTCAGGCCCATAGCGATGACGCGGGCCGCGTTGCTGCCGAGGAAAATCCGCCAAGCCAGAAACACCTCACCCAGCCCGAAGACCAGCACCACGATCCCCACAAAGATGACTGCCGCCGTCGTGGTTTGCTGGTCCGCCGGGGACTCCCCGAGGGTGACGTCAGCGAACTCGCCCGGAGTCGAAAACAGGGTAACGGCCAAGGCGAGCGCAGCAAGGGCACGGATAATGACCAGCGCTGCGCCCACCATGGTGGGCGCAGGACGCCGGTCGCGACTGTCCGTTTGCCGGGGCAGCTCGGAGGCGGGCAGGGGAACCGGGCGGGCGTCGACGACGGGAAGGTCACCGTCCGTGGAAATGGAATCGCCGCCACCGTTCCGCGAGTGGTATCCCGTTGAGAAGTCCTTGATGATGCGCACATTGACGGCCGGTTCGCCTTGGGAGACCGTCCGGACGATGTGGTCCCGCTCAAACGTCGGTGTTCTGCTCGATCTTGTGCGTGATCTGCAGGGTGAAGAGCGAGAAGCCAACGCTGCGGTCGTAGGTCCCGGCAGCAAGCCAATCCACCTTGTGGCCGCCGGGAAGCATCCATCCCTCGGGGCAGCGCCAGAAGCGAACATGGTGCCGTTTGCCCGGATTGTTGTCCACTTCCTGCTGGTAGGCGAAGTCCTGCTGACGGTCGAACAGGTATAGCGGGCTAACGGGTGCCTGCTCGTAGCTTTGCCGCAGGATGGTTGAGCTTACGATGCGCCGGCTGCTGGCGAACGTAACGTCGTCCGCGATGGTCCACCCCGCCCGCCGCATGATCGCGTGGATCTGCCGTTCGTTGCCAAGCAGGGCCACGTTCACGGGATCCCCGAGGAGCCCGTCACTGGTCCGGGCGCGGCCAATGAAGTAGCCAGGGACGTAGATAGTGGTCAGTATCCTGTGGAGGCGCGGCAAGAGCAGGTAGGCCAGGAACGCCCAGAAGACCAGCCAGAACCACAGCTGACCCCAGCCCAGCTGCAGGCTCTCCCCCACCAGGAGGAACGCGAGCCAGACGGCTGCCGCTCCGGCAAGGACGAAGAAGCCGTGGTCCAGCCAACTGTCCTTCACCCTCTGGTTTGGTGACATGTACATGTGCAGGCCCCCTGGGTTGTCCGCCCGGATTCGTGAGCGGTTGCATGCCGCGATCCTAGTTGTCCACCTGTTGCACCGAAAGGGAGACTCACTTCTCCTCAAGGTCGACAAACAGCTGCCAAGGATGCTTAGCATGAATACGCCCGGTAAGCCTGGGTACGTGACCTCTGAACGACCCCTCGGACGGTTGCCGCTGACGCGGCGGCCACGTAAAGGAGAAAGCTGTGCGTGAGCCTGTAGTCAGCGAGAGCGTGTCGGACAACCGTGTGGGGCCCGCGGATACGTCTGCGGGGGCAGAGGAGCCAATTGAGTCGGAGGCACCAAAGACGCCGGAGACGCCGGAGGAAGAGACGCCGGCGATCGACGCCGCCGAGATCACCTTCGACGAACAGTTCTACCCGGCGCGGCCCAAGGCACTCAGGCCGATTGCCCGCCGTCGTCAGTTCTTCGCCGCCCGCCCTTCCCTGGAGTTCGACGGCATGAACAAGACGTACGTGGACTGGTTGCGGAACCAGTCCATGCTCGGCGACGCAAACACCTTGGCCCGGCAGCTGTCAGGCCAGGCGAGCATGTGGCAAAACGCCTACGCCCGGCCCAACCCCCGGGCAGCCGTAGAGAAAGCGCCCGTCTGGTTCACGGCATACCCGTTGTCCTTCATTACCCGCGAAAACCAGTCGTTCCTGTCTGCGCTGGGTGATCCGGAGCTGTGGAAAGCCTTCCGCGAGATCGGTATCCGCGGCCTCCACACCGGCCCCGTGAAGCTCGCCGGCGGCATCAGCGGCTGGTCCCAGACCCCGAGTGTCGATGGGCACTTCGACCGGATCAGCATGGCGATTGACCCCGCGTTCGGCACGGAGGAGGAATTCCGCCGGATGTGCGAGATCGCAGCCGAGCATGATGGCACGGTGATCGACGACATCGTTCCCGGGCACACCGGCAAAGGCGCGGACTTCCGCCTGGCCGAGATGAACTTCCGGGACTACCCCGGCATTTATCACATGGTGGACATCCCCGAGGAAGACTGGCACCTCCTGCCCGAAGTCCCGGAGGGCAAGGACTCCGTAAACATCAGCCCCGAGGCCGAACAGGCCCTGCAGAAGGCCGGATACATCATCGGCCGGTTGCAGCGCGTGATCTTCTACGAACCCGGCGTGAAGGAAACCAACTGGAGCGCCACGCGGGCGGTCGCAGACACTACGGGAAAGATGCGCCGCTGGGTATATCTTCACTACTTCAAGGCCGGGCAGCCTTCCATCAACTGGTTGGACCCGACGTTCGCCGGAATGCGGTTGGTGGTTGGCGATGCCCTGCACTCGCTGCTGGACCTTGGCACGGGTGCGCTGCGCCTGGACGCCAACGGCTTCCTCGGCGTGGAGAAGAGCGCGGAGGAGCAACCCGGCTGGTCCGAAGGCCACCCCCTGTCCGAGGCTGCCAACCAGCTCATCGGCTCCATGATCCGCAAGGTGGGCGGCTTCTCCTTCCAGGAACTCAACCTCACCATCGACGACATCAAGGCCCAGTCCGAGGCCGGTGCCGACCTTTCCTACGACTTCATTACCCGCCCGGCGTACCACTACTCCTTGGTCACAGGCGATACGGAATTCCTCCGGCTTACGCTGCGTCTGGCAAGGGAAATCGGCGTGGACCAAGCCTCGTTGGTCCATGCACTCCAGAACCACGACGAATTGACTTATGAACTCCTGCACTTCGCCGCGGGCCACTGCGAGGATGTTTTTGAACTCGGTGGGGAAGAGCTGACGGGTGCCGAGGTTGCAGAGAAGGTCCAAGGCACGCTGAGGGAGCGGCTGACCGGTGAAAATGGACCCTACAACGCCGTATTCACCACCAACGGCATCGCCTGCACCACGGCAAGCTTCATCATGGCGGCCATCGGCATCAAGGATCCCGACTCCATCACGCCCGAGCAGGAGGCCCAGGTCCGCGACGTCCATGTGCTCCTGTCCATGTACAACGCCCTTCAGCCGGGCGTCTTCGCATTGTCCGGCTGGGATCTCACGGGAATCATTGCCCTGCCCAGGGAGGTGGTGGGCGAACTCACGGCACAGGGCGATACCCGTTGGATCAACCGCGGCGCCCACGACCTCATGGGCACCCGCCCCGACGCCGTCAGGTCCTCAGCCGGCATGCCACGCGCCAGGAGCCTCTACGGTCCCTTGCCTGAACAGCTCAAGGACGCCAATTCGTACGCGCGCCGGCTTCAGGAAATCCTTCGCGTCCGGGAGAGCTCGGGGGTGGCCACGAGCACCCTTCTCGACGTTCCAGACGTGTCCAACCGCGCCTTGCTGGTGCTGGTCAACCAACTCGGCGACGGCACGCTCGAAGTCACTGTCCTCAACTTCTCGGACCAGGACATCGCGGGCAGCATCCAATCTCCGCATCTGGTTCCGGGCTCCACGGTCCACGACCTCTTCAGCAGTTCAGACGTCGGCCAGGTGGATGACCTCCACAGCTTCTTCCTGGAGCTCGGTCCTTACCAGGGCACGGCATTGGTGCTGCGGGAGCCGGAACCTGTCGACGAGGAGCCAGCGGAGTAAGACGTACGACGTCGGCACCCGGCTGGGTGCCGACGTCGGCCTGGGCTACACTTTCGGGCAGGTTCTGCCGGGTAGACTGCAGAATGCGCAACGAGTCGCGCCTCGAGGAACATCCGAAGGAATCAACCCATGGCCCAGCCCGACATACCGTGGCCCCTGCTGCGCTCGATAGCGGCGCTGGGAGAGGCGCCACTCGCGGACATCGCCGAACGGCTCCGGGAATCCCTCCTCCCCTACGTTGGCAACAGTGCACTGGTGATTTTCACCGAGGACTGCACCGGACGACCACAAAAGAAAGCCGGGGCGGAAGAGATCACTTCGCGGGTTTCGATTTCCGAACTCGATCGGCTGCGCGCTGACCTCGCAGATGCCGGGCCGCACGTTACTGAGGCGGTGGTGGCCCGGGAGACCCGGAGGATCCTCGCCATGAAGCACCTGCCCAGTAACGCCCTCCTTGTGCTCACGGACCCAGCGCCTGCGGATTCTGGCGAAGAGCCTGGCATGGAGTTGTTGGCCTACCTGTGGCGGATCACCGCCACGCGCATCCAGGAAAAAGTCTCGGATGCACCGCCGTCATACTTGCTGGAGTCCCGCGCGGCCTCAGCCGAGCGCATTCGCGTGACGGCCGAATTGACCGACCTGCACTCCACCACGCTGGAGACGTTGCTGGCGGCTTTGCGGTCGCCGGGCCTGGACGACAAGACGGCCCGGACAACAGTCACGGACCTCGCGGCCAAGGCCTTGGTTGGCCTCCGCAGCCACAGCGACAGGACCACGGACCTTGTTGAAGAACCGGTGTCGAAAGCCTTCGAGCGATTGCGCGAGGACCTTCGGCCCCTTACGAACTTCAGCGGCATCGAAGTCCAGTTCATCGAACCGCCGCTGAACGGCAGGGCCCTCCCCGGCGAGGTGGCCCATGCCGCCCGCGCCATTGTCCGCGGGCTGGTCCTGGTGATGATGGAACAGCCTGAAGTCCGCCGCATCCGCACCCAGTGGGACTGCGACGGCGAGAACCTGTTGATCAACGTCCGCGACGACGGCGGAGGCGCCGTCACGCCCGACGAACCGAGCATCAGCCGCATGGATAAGCGCGTCCAAGCGTTGGATGGGCAGTTCCGAATGGACGTCATGTCCGGGTGGGGTGCCGACGTCTTCGTCTCGCTCCCGCTCGACCCGCCAAACCCGCCCGCAGGCGACGTGACGGGATGGAACCTGGCTGCGCGGGAGCTTGAAGTCCTGCAGCACCTGGCCGCGGGGCAGCGCAATCGAACCATTGCCTCGTCCTTGGGAATCAGCGAGAACACAGTCAAGTTCCATGTGCGGAACCTTTTCAGAAAGCTCGACGTCGGCTCACGCACCGAAGCCATTGCGCTGGCCCACAGCCACGGGTTCCGGCAGGGCTAGGAGATCGCCGCGCGGAGTTTCTTGGCTGCCAATGCAGGGTCTTCGGCACCGTAGATAGCGCCACCGGCTACTGCGACGTCCGCTCCGGCCTTCTGCACATCCGCAATCGTTTCAAGCTTTACGCCGCCAGCAACGGAGAAGGGAACCTGCGACTCGGCTCCGGCCAGGAGGAGCCCGTTGAGGTCGAACCCGGGCTTGGCCTGCTCGTCCAAACCGGCGTGCATTTCCACGAACTTTGCACCCAATGCCCGAACTTCCTTGGCCCTGCTTACCTTGTCTTCTATACCGATGAGGTCAACTACAACGCCCTTGTTATGTGCCTCACCGGCTTTCACTGCGCCGGCGATGGTGGAGTCATCGGCAGCACCGAGGACTGTGACCAGGTCGGCGCCGGCCTTGAATGCGATGTCGGCTTCAAGCTCCCCGGCATCCATGGTCTTGAGGTCGGCGAAGACGATCTTGTCCGGGTGGGCGTTCTTGACCGCGGTGATGACCGGCAGGCCCTCAGCCTTGATCAGGGGCGTGCCGAGCTCAATGATGTCGACGTATTCGGCCACCTGTCCAGCCAGTTCCAGGGCTGCTTCAGTGGTGAGGAGGTCAATGGCGACTTGGAGTTTCATAGTGCTGCTTTCTTTCTGTAGTGAACTGCCTGAAAGTTGGATCCGGGTGTTGCTACTCGAGGTTCGCGTGCCGCAACCACAGCTCTTCGGCCGGTTGTGGGTCGTTGTCCCAGAGCGACTGGAAGATGGCTTCGGTAGCCAGGAAGAGCGCCTGCTCGAATAGTGATCCGGAGTACTGGCGTGTTACGGATGAGCCATGATCGGTCTTCTGCGCGGCCGGTACGACTACCAATGAATCGGCGAGGCCGGCGAGTGGCGAATCCGGGTTCGTGGTGAAGGCCGCCACCCTGGCTTCCACCTTGGTGGCCGTCTCCGCGGACTTGACCACGCCGAATGTGGTGCCTGAGCCCGAAGCGACCAGCAGGAGGTCGCCCGAGGTGATGGCCGGCGTCGTGGTTTCGCCTGCAATATGGACGGTGAGGCCGAGGTGCATGAGGCGCATCGCGGCCATCCGCAGGACCAGCCCGCTGCGCCCGGCGGCCGCAACGAAGACGCGCCTGGCGTCAAGGATTTCTTCGGCAACGCGGACAAGCTGCTGCGGGTCAATCTTGGCTATGGCACCACTGACTTCGTCCCTCACAAGGGAGAGATTGCGAACGACGTCTGACGCGTTGGCGTAGGCGGCCGTATTCACGCTGGCAGTCGGATTCACGGATCGTTCCCTTCTACTTCCGTCCGGTACCTGCGTTGGCAGCGGAGTGCTTCGGTATCCACAATGTTTCCGGAGGGAAGGGGGTAGGGGAACGCTGTTTTCTGACGGTTGCTACCACCCATAAGGATGGGTGGGGTTCAGGGGTCGCGCCGGTTCAAGGGCGATGTGCGGTCACCAGCGCATCGGCGTACGCCATCCGAACGCCGGACGCGGTTTCCACGGGTAAGCCATTCCGGATCCAGTACTCGATGCCACCGATCATTTCCTTCACCGCATATCCCAATTCGGCGAAAGCAAGAGCGGCGAATGTACTCCCGTTGCAGCCCGGCCCCCACGAATAGACCACTACTTGCGCATCTCCCGGAATCCGCTGTTCCGCAAGCTTCGGAATTTCGGCGGTGGGAAGGTGCAGCGCCCCAGGAATATGGCCGTGGTCCCAGGATGACTGCCGGCGGGTGTCCACCAGGACCAGGGAACCCGGGGGCGCGTCGGCCACATCCATCACGTCAATCTCGAAATTCAGTTTGGAGCGGAAGTAGGCCGCTGGGTCGTTACTGCCGGAATTGTTCTTTTCCTCGCTGCTCATGTCCAGAACTATACCCCCGGGGGGTACTTGCGGCATACCCCCCGAGGGTATATGTTGATTTCATGAGCACGGTAGATTTCAACCACGCTGGTGCGGACCTTCCGATCGTCGAGGTCGATCTGGAACAGGCCGCACCGCACGGCTACACCAGCAACAAGGACGCCTACCTCCGCCGCCTCAAACGCATCGAGGGGCAGGTCCGCGGCATCGCCCGAATGGTGGAAGAAGATAAGTACTGCATCGACATCCTTACGCAGGTCGCAGCAGCCACCAAGGCTCTCCATGCCGTAAGTCTCGGGCTTGTCGAGGAGCACATCGGCCACTGTGTGGTCGGCGCCGCCTCCGAACCCGATCCGGCGCTTCGCGCCGGGCAGATTGACGCGAAAGTGAAAGAAGCGACCGACGCCATCGGGCGCCTGCTGCGGTAACTACGCGAACACACAAGCCCCAAACCCACACCAAGGAGCACATTATGGGCCAAACCATCCAGACCAACGTCAGCGTTTCGGGCATGACCTGCGGTCACTGCGTCTCCAGCGTCAGTGAAGAGCTTGAGGCCCTCAACGGCGTTGAGGAAGTCTCAGTCGATCTAAACCCCGGCGGACTCTCCACAGTAACCATCACCTCAACTAATGAGCTGTCCCCGTCCGAAATCGGAGAAGCAGTCGCAGAAGCAGGCTACGTAGTGGTAGCCAACGAAGCATAGGAGTCCTTTTGACCAGCCAGGAGATCTTCAACCAACCCGGAACCCGGGTGGTTGAGCTGGATATCGAGGGCATGACCTGCGCCTCATGTGTCCAGCGCGTGGAACGGAAACTCGGCAAGCTTGAGGGCGTCGAGGCCACCGTCAACCTTCCCCTGGAATCAGCCCATGTCACCGTCCCGTCGACCGTCACGGATCAACAACTCGTAGATACGGTCAACGCCACGGGCTATAAGGCCACAGTCCGACCCAACCCAACCGCGCATGCCCACCACCACACCGTGACTGCAGAGGACGCCGAACCTACAGGGCACGGCACCGGCGGGACTGAGCATGCAACCCACCAAAACCACATGGAGCACGGCCCGGCGGCATCCACGCTGCTCCCCCGACTGATCACAGCAGCGATACTTACTGTCCCGGTCTTCGCCATTTCAATGGTTCCGGCTTTGCAGTTTCCCAACTGGGGCTGGGTTGCAGCCGCCCTGGCCCTGCCGGTGGTGAGCTGGGCTGCATGGCCGTTCCATAGGGCCGCAGCCATCAACGCCCGCCACCTGGCCTCCACCATGGACACCCTCGTGTCCATCGGCGTGATTGCCGCGTACCTCTACTCGGCCTGGCAGTTGTTTGCTGACCCGCAGATGACCGAGCACCCAGGCATGGAAGGGATGTCCGGCGGCCTGTACTTCGAAGTGGCCGCGGTGGTCACCACGTTCCTGCTGCTGGGCCGGTACCTTGAGGCGAACGCCAAGGCCAAAGCAGGCAACGCACTTAAGGCCCTGCTCAACCTCGGCGCCAAGGACGCCACGGTCCTCGTGGACGGACAGGAACAGAAGATCCCCGCCGATCAGTTGTCGGTTAGCGATGTCTTCGTGGTCCGCCCCGGCGAGAAGATCGCCACGGATGGCGTGGTCACCGATGGCGCCTCAGCAGTCGACGCTTCCCTGGTGACCGGCGAGTCCGTGCCCGTGGAGGTCGGTCCGGGGAGCCAAGTCACCGGCGCCACGATCAACACCTCGGGCAGGCTGCTGGTCCGCGCCACCCGCGTCGGAGCCGACACCACGTTGGCACAGATGGGTCGGCTTGTCAGCCAGGCCCAGACGGGCAAAGCCCCCATCGCGCGGCTGGCAGACCGCATCAGCGCAGTGTTTGTGCCGATTGTCCTGCTGATCGCATTCGTTACCTTCGTCCTTTGGCTCTTCTTCTCGGGCGACCTCAATGCATCCTTCACCGCAGCAGTGGCGGTCCTCGTCATTGCGTGCCCATGCGCCCTTGGTTTGGCCACTCCGGTGGGGCTCCTCACCGGCACGGGTCGCGGCGCGCAGTTGGGAATCCTCATCAAAGGCCCGCAGGTCCTTGAGGACACCCGGCACGTCGATACGATCCTGCTGGACAAGACCGGTACCGTCACCACCGGGAAGCTGGCAGTAGACCACACAGTGACGCTCAAAGGACACACTCCCGAGGATGTCCTTACGCTGGCCGGGGCCGTCGAGGCGGCGTCCGAGCACCCCATTGCCCATGCGATTGCTGCGGCAGCAGGCAAAGCCTTGGCCGACGCCGGAACCTTACCGGCAGTGGAAGGCTTCACGTCCGCACCCGGCGGCGGAGTCCGCGGAATGGTTGCGCTCAACGGCACCCCCAAAACAGTGGTTGTTGGCCGGTCTGGATGGCTGGAAGAAAACGGCGTGAAGCTCCAAGCCACGCATCGGAGAACCCTGGAGGATCAGGAACAGGGCGGCGCGACTGCGATTTGGGTTGCAGTGGATGGCGAACCCGCCGGAATCATCAGCCTGAGCGACACCATCAAGCCGGGGTCGGCCGCCGCGATCCGGAGGCTCAAGGAGCTCGGCATCCGCCCCATGCTGCTGACCGGCGATAACGCGGCCGTTGCCGCGCAGGTAGCTGCCGCCGTCGGGATTTCACCGGACGATGTCTTTGCCGGAGTCCTGCCGGAGGGGAAGGTCGAGGCCGTGAGGAGGCTTCAGGAGAAGGGCGCCACGGTTGCCATGGCCGGCGATGGCGTCAACGATGCTGCCGCCCTGGCACAGTCGGATCTCGGGATCGCCATGGGGTCCGGCACGGATGTCGCGATCGAAGCCTCGGACCTGACCGTCATGGGCAACGACCTGAATCAGCTCGTCCAAGCGATCGAGTTGTCCCGGAAGACCTTGTCCACCATCAAGACAAACCTGTTCTGGGCGTTCTTCTACAACGCAATCGGAATCCCGGTGGCAGCACTCGGCTTGCTCAATCCGATGATCGCCGGTGCGGCCATGGCGGCGAGTTCGGTGTTGGTCGTCGCGAACTCCTTGAGGCTCCGCTCGTTCGGCAAGTAAACCCAACCAAGTAGCAGCAGATGCCGGTCTAATAACGCCATCTGCTGCTACCAGGTTCTGAAGTAAGAACCTCAGCGCAGCTAAGCCGCTCCGAAACGGACAGCCGCCCGGGCTTTCGCCTTGGCTGCCTCCTCATCGCGGTTCTTCGCCGGTGCATGGCTCACCAACGAATCCAGCAAATGTTGAGTGATGTGGGCGATCTCGTGAACGGCCTCGGCGAACGCTTCCTCGTTGGCCTTGGACGGCTTGGTGGCTCCGCTGATCTTGCGAACGTATTGCAACGCAGCGGCCTCCACCTCCGCCGATGTGGCACGAGGTTCAAAGTTATGCAGGGTCCGGATATTGCGGCACATAGACCCATGCTAACTATGGGCAGACCTCTATGGGGAGGGGTGCCCATCGACGGTCTTTGGAATCCCGGGATAGGTTTTAGTCATGGATCTTCCGGATGAGCCGGAGGCCGCTGGGGATGCCGAAGAGCTCGGGTCCGATGAATTGAAGGAGATATCTCATGGCTATTTGGGGTGCAGACGTTGATCAGCTTCGCCAGCTCGGTAACAAGCTGAAGGCCGGTGCCGAGAGCATCGAACAGCAGCGCTCTCAGCTGAAGGGCGCCCTGGACGGCACCGACTGGAAGGGCCCGGACGCTGACAAGTTCCGCAGCGAGTGGGACAGCCAGCACGCTTCCAGCCTCAAGAAGGTCGCCGACGCTCTCCGCGACGCCGGCGCACGCGCTCAGAAGAACGCTGAGCAGCAGCAGCAGGCTTCCAACTAGGTCAGCTGGGAATGGCCCGGACACCACGGTGTCCGGGCCATTCGTTTTAAGAACCCACTGTGAGGCCCGCTCTGCGCCCCATCCCCCAAGAATCGAGCGTAGAGCGGGCCTCACAACGCGTCAGGTGCGCGGCACTTCGGTTATCGACCCGGAGGCGACGGGCCCCGACGGGACAGGTTCGACGTCGTTCGCGTGATCGAGGACGCGGGCGGCCCCGGCAGCCGCACCCCGGCGGTCCCCACGCAATTCGTCCACGCGGACCAGGACAACGCCGCCAACGATCAGCACGCCGCCCATCAATTGGATGGGGCCGGGCAGTTCACCGAGCAAGAGCCAGGCCCAAAGCACGGCGAACAGCACCTCGGTAAGCGATACGAACGAGGCAACCTTGGAGCCAAGGCTTCGCGCGGCCATGATGCCCGAAACGTAGGCGAGCACCGTGGCCAGGATGATCAGCCCCGCAGCGGAGACCCACCAAGGCGTAATCCACGGCCCCAACGAGGTGTTGTCCGTGCTGAACGTCATCGGCAGCAAGCCCATGGCCCCCACCAGCCACATGACGGCAGCACCCACCACCAGGCCACCGGATGCGAGGACCAGCGGGGGGAGGGTGTCGTTCTCCTTGGCTGTGATGAAGAAGTAGATCACCAGGCAAACGGCGGCTGCCATGCCCCAGAGCACACCAATAAAGTCGACTTTGACCGAGCCGGTCAAATCCAAGACCAGCACCAGTCCACCGAGCGACAGCAGGGCACCCAGCGAGGTGAGCGCCCGGGGCCTGCGGCGACTTGAGATCCAGAGCCAGAGCACAATCATCACCGGCGCCAAGTACTCGAGAAGCAAGGCAACACCGACGGACAGACGTGCCACGGCATTGAAGTAGAAGAGCTGGCAGCCGGCGACGCCAATGAGGCCGAACAGCAGGATGGTCAGCCAGTTGTCCTTGAGTTGGTGCCAGCGGCCTCGAAGAACCACGACGGCGGGAATCGCCAGAATGAGCGCGGCACCAGTCAGGCGCACGGCAACAGCCGCGCCAGGAGACCAACCGGTCTCGAGCATGGACTTGGCGAACGAGCCTGACGTGCCGAAAACCGCGGAGGAGATTACGGCGATGCCGAGTCCCGACGCCATGAATCCCTTTGCGTCAGCCATCGTCTTTGTTGCTGACACAGCAGCCTCCTGTCAGGAGTAAAGTGGGCTTATGGTCATGACAGTACTCCCCAAACTTGTAAGGAGTCAAAGTGCTTTTTGCGCCTGACACCGAGGTTGCGCTGCGCAGCGTCGTCAATTTGATCAACACTGCGGCCAATGGCGACGAACACCTGGCCACTATGGACCACCTGGACG
Organism: Paenarthrobacter sp. NPDC089675; assembly: GCF_044749185.1. Lineage (NCBI taxonomy): Bacteria > Bacillati > Actinomycetota > Actinomycetes > Micrococcales > Micrococcaceae > Paenarthrobacter > Paenarthrobacter sp. NPDC089675. The sequence goes on from NZ_JBIVHM010000005.1 coordinate 120,238, forward strand.
CCTTCCTCGCCGCAGAAGGCTTCTCCGGTTCGCGCACCAAAACCCCGGCAGAGCTGCGAAGCGTCAAGCGGCTGCGCAGCGAATTGGCTGCACTCTGGGCTGCAGATGAAGACACCGCCGCCAAGTCCGTCAACAAGCTCTTGTCCGACGCCAAGGCCTTGCCGCAACTGGTGAAGCACGACCAATGGGACTGGCATCTCCACGCGACCACTCAGGAAGCTCCCCTGGCCGACCGCATGGGCACGGAGGCGGCGATGGCGATCGTCGACGTCATCCGCAGCAAGGAAATGGACCGGATGCGGGTCTGCGCCGCGGAAGACTGCGACGCCGTGGTCCTGGACCTCAGCCGCAACCGTTCAAAGCTCTACTGCGACACAGGTAACTGCGCCAACCGCACCCACGTGGCAGCGTACCGGGCAAGGAAGGCCGCGGAGGGAGAGTAAACAAAAGCGCTCCCCCACGAAGGTGGAGGAGCGCTGGACACTAAAGACCGCCGTCGCGCGTTTCCGGCTCATCAGGCGAGCCCGGCGAGGAAGCGCCGCCGTGCGGGCGCTTGGAACTGAGGTTCACGCCCGAGCCCTTCCCCAGGTGCTCGGCGTTTTCCTTGTAGCTCATGGAGAGCATGGCGGCCACCACGAGGCTGACGATGAAAGCGATACCGGCGCCGGTGAACGCGAGGTCGAACCGGGGCGTGTGCGCGCTGCCGCCGGAAGCGAAGATGAGCACGGCGAAAAATGCCAAAACACCAAAGAATGCGGAGAATACGAGCGGTCCCTTGACCGAGGTCCGCATCTTGCGCGGCTCTCCTGGTTTCTGGTCTGCCACGGTCATTCCTCCAATAATGGCGGGCCTCATGGGCTCACCGCCGGTCTGCAAAAGTTCTACAAGGAGTAGAACGTCCAGCTACTAGTTTACGGCCTCCGGCGAAGCGCCGGGAGCAGAGGCGCCGGTGGCCGCCCGCGCATCGTGACGCAGGGTCAGGCCGGAGAGGATCCACAGCACCCCCGTGATGATCGCGCCGCCACCAGCCACACCCAACAGGGCATGGGCGCCGAGCGGAATGAAGAACGGCAAGGCGATGGCCGTGCCCACGGAGATCACCCCGGAGATCAGCCAGTCGCGGGAAAGCGAATCCTTCTTCTGCACTCCGCGGGTGAGTTCGGACGCGCCCAGGACCACCAGAGCCACCAAGGCGGACAGCCCCGCACCGGCATCCGACTGGGTCACCAACGCGCCGACGCCACCTAAGGCGATGACCACGGGCACAAAGACCGGCAAGGCCCGCCAAACAAAGACCGCAGCAGCAGTTGCCAGCAGGTAAAGCCCCGTGGCCCAGGCCAAGACTTCAACCGAGGGGCTGCTCCAGAACGCCGTAACCACCCCAAACACCAGTGCGACCGCAGCACGGATCAGCACGGGTTTCCAGAGTTCAACCACTCGGGCAGAAGGAGTCAGGGCGGAATCAGCTGGGAGAGTCACGCATACAGTTTAGTGCGAACCCAGGACCATCCACCGATCGGTCCGCGCCCGGAGCCCCAGGGTCACCCCGCGCGCCAGCATGTAGCCCAGCGCAAACGCGAGCCACAACCACACCAGCCCCGCCGCGCCGTCGGGCCTTGCGAGGTGGACGGCCAGCAGCAGCGGCAGGTACACCGCGAGATTTACGACGCCGGCAATCGCCAAGTAGCGCGCGTCGCCGGCGCCGATGAGAACACCGTCGAGGACGAAGACATAACCTGCCAACGGCTGCCCGGCGGCGAGGACCCACAAGGCAGCGGTGAGGGCGGCGTGGACTCCGGCATCGGACGTGAAGATATACCCGACCCAGGGCGCGGCCACGGCCAGAAGGACGCCCGTGATCACACCGAATCCAAGCCCCCAACGGACCATGGTGCGCGTCAGTTCACGGGCACGCCCAGCATTTCGGGCCCCGAGTTCCTTGCCAATCAACGCTTGGGCAGCAATCGCGAGCGCGTCGAGAGCGAAGGCAAGGAACGAGAAGATGGTCATCGCCAACTGGTGTGCCGCGAGGTTCACGGCACCCTGGGCGGTGACCACAACCACCGTTGCAAGGATGGCCAGGCGGAGGCTGAGGGTACGGAGCATGAGCCACGATCCCACCTTGGTCATGGCCCGGATTCCGTGCCAGTCCGGCCTAAGGGAAACGCCGTGGTTCCCGGCATTGCGGCCCACCATCACCAAGTACACGGCAGCCATGGCCCACTGCGCGATGCTGGTGCCGATGGCCGATCCAGCCACGGACAGATGCAGGCCATAAACCAGGAACCAGTTAAGGGCGATGTTTAGCGCAAATCCCGCAGTCGCCACGACCAGTGGAGTCCGGGTGTCCTGCAATCCGCGCAGTACACCGGTCCCGGCGAAGACCAGCAACATGGCGGTGAGGCCCGGCATGGACCAGCGCAGGTAATCCACTGCGAACCCTTGGACGTCGCCGCTCGCGCCCATGAGACCCACCAGCGGCTCGGCAAAGATGAACCCCGCAACGGCGAGGGCCACACCGAGCAATAAGGCGAGCCAGACGCCGTCGCGCCCTGCCGCGAGGGCCTTGCCGAGCTTCCCGTCGCCGATCGCGCGGGCGACTGCCGGCGTCGTTGAATATGCCAAAAAGACCATCAATCCAACTGCGGTGTGCAGAACGGTTGAGGCAAGCCCCACGCCGGCGAGCTGATCAACTCCAAGGTGCCCCACAATGGCCGAGTCAGCCAGGAGGAACAGGGGCTCGGCGATGAGAGCGCCGAAGGCGGGAACAGCCAGGCGCAGGATCTCGCGGGCGTTCGAACGGCTGGGAGCGGTTGTGGTTTCGGGCACTAAACAAGGTTAGTCCGCCCGCAGCCGAGTACATTTGAGGCCGTGTCACACGAGCAACCCATCACTGTTTCCGTTGCCCGCACCATCCTCCCCGGATACACGCGGCAAGCCAACGCGTGGGCGCATGCCGGCCAGGAGTTGGCCCGTGAGTGGCCGGGCTATCTGGGCTCGGGATGGGTTCGGAACGGTGCCGACTCCAATGAGTGGCACATGCTGTACCGGTTTGCGGACGCGGAATCGTTGCAGGGCTGGGAGCAGTCCGAGGAGCGCCGGTGGTGGATCGACAGCGCCCGGGACATGATGGAGACTACGCGCGTGGAGCGGCACACTGGCATCGAGGGCTGGTTTTCGCAGCCGGGCGACGTTTCCCTGGTGGTTCCGGAGACGGTGGTGCCGCCGCGTTGGAAGCAGGCCGTCAGCATCTTCCTACCCTTCTTCCCGCTCAGCCTGCTGGCCAATTTCCTGCTCCACCCGCTGACGCAGGAGTGGCCGCTGGTGTTGCAGGTGCTGCTCAACATCGTCATTCTCACGCCGTTGATGACCTACGTTTTCCTGCCGATCACCACGCGGCTGCTGCAGCCGTGGTTGCAGGCAAAACCACGACGGCGGTAAGCGGAACCTTGCGCTGGTCCGCGCGCAGCTCCGAGAGAAACGTCACGAAATGTAGCGATTAGTTGACTCTTCAACTTAATTTCGCAAGGGTTGAAGGCATGAACAAGTCCAGCTTGACCACCACAGCCCTGACCATCCTGCGCGTCATTGCAGGATTTCTCTTCGCCGCGCACGGTTGGCAGAAGTTCAACGAATTCACCATTGCAGGAACGCAAGCGTCCTTCACCCAGATGGGAGTGCCCGGCGCTTCTGTCGTAGCCCCGCTCGTCGCAACCCTCGAGCTCGTGGGCGGCATCGCCCTGATCCTGGGCCTGCTGACCCGCGTATTTGCGGCACTGTTGGCCATCGACATGCTCGGCGCACTCTTCCTGGTCCACGCACCGGCAGGCGTCTTTGCTGCGAACGGCGGATACGAACTGGTCCTGCTCTTCGCAGGAGCAGCCCTTGCCTTGGCGTTGGCCGGAGCAGGCAGGATCTCCGCCGACAACGCACTCTTCGCCCGCCGAGGATCCAAGCTCCGCGTCCTCGCCTAGCCCCACCCCCGACCCTCTCTCACCAAACACCCCCTTCACCCGGACGCTCTATCACTCCCTTGGAGGGAGTGATAGAGCGTCCGTGGTTAACGGGTGGAAAGTGATAGAGGGTCCAGCGTCCGTGGTTAACGGGTGGAAAGTGATAGAGGGTCCAGCGCCTGCAGTCGAACCCGGAGGCCACTGTCTGTCCCCACGAGAACGGCGACGTCCGCCAGCGTGGTGATGACGGCGTCGGCCTGTGGCTGAAGCTCCGCGGCGGTTGCCGTTCCAACCACGCCAACCGCAAGGCAGCCCGCCGCGCGGGCTGAACGCAACCCGGCGACTGTGTCTTCAAAGGCAACAGGCGGCACGCCGTCCCGCGCCCAGCGTGTGCCGGCGCGGTAGGGCTCGGGGTGCGGCTTTCCATAAGCCACGTCGTCACCTGTTATCAGCAGCGCGGGCGGCATAATTCCCCCAGCGGCCAACCTGGCCAGGGCTACCAGGCGTGCTGCAGAGGTCACCACCGCACATCTGTCGTCAGGAACTGCGGCCAATAACTCGACCGCCCCCGGCAGCGGCGTTACGGGGGCCCGGGGATTTTGCTCAATTTCACCGAGCCGCAGGAGGGCCGCAGCTATGCGTTCTTCTGGAACAAAGGCCGCGGCCAGGTCCCGCGAAGTGCGTCCGTGAAACGACTCCCCCTCAGGAATAGCCACTCCTTCCTCGACGGCCCATTCGTGCCACGCCTGTTCCACCGCCGCGATGGAGTCCAGGAGCGTTCCATCCATATCGAAGAGAAATTCGCTGACTTCCCATTCGATAGTCCTTTTGTTGTCAATCCGGTTCAAATTGATCGTCCTGCTACTGCTTTGTCTGCGGGCCGGGGATGACCATCGTTTTGATCGCCAGGGGGTCCTTCTTGGCTTTCATCAACGACTCTTCAACGTCCTCAAGCCCGTATCGTCCCGTAACGATGCCTTCCACATCCACAGCTCCGGAAGCCAACAGCGCAATGGCGGTTGGCCACGTGTTCACGTACCGAAAAGTCCCTGTCAGTGTGATCTCGCGGTGCTGAATCATGGCGATGGGAACAGTCAGCTCATCCCCTCCCATTCCGACCAGACACGCAGTTCCACCCCGCTTGACTGCGGGAAAGGCCGGCAAAATGGCCCGTGCGTTTCCCGAAGCGTCGATGTAAACGTCGAAGTACTCTGCGTACTCGTCCAAACCGCTTGTGGTGGGATCCAAAGCAATGTCCGCCCCGTGCGCCAAGGCAAACTCACGCCGATGCGCGATCGGGTCGCTGATGACCACCTCACTGGCACCGAGGGCCTTGGCGACCTGGACATTCATGACACCGATCGGTCCTGCGCCGGTGATAAGGACTTTGTCACCGGCCTTCACACCCGCCCGCCGGGCCGCGTGTACGGCGACTGAAAGCGGTTCGAGAAGGGCTGCTTGTTCATCGGAAATCGACTCCGGAACAGCATGTGCAAAGTCGTCATCCACGATCACGTACTCGGAAAAGGAGCCGTCCACGGGCCAAGCGCCGTAAAACAGAATATCGCGGCAAAGGTGGTAACGGCCTGTCTTGCAGTAATCGCACTTCCGGCATGGGGTCTGCGGCTCAACCGCCACTCGCGTTCCTACGCGGCTGCTGTCCACACCAGGTCCAACGGCGACAATCTCACCGGCCGTTTCGTGCCCCAGCACGATCGGGCCTTCGACGACAATGTCACCAATGGAGCCGGTCTCATAAAAGTGGGTGTCCGAACCACAGACCCCCACGGCCGTCACACGTACCAGCACCTGGCCCGCCTGCGGTTCCGGAACTGCGACTTCCTGCAGTTCGATGGTCTTGGGTGAGGTCAGGACGCTGGCGCGCATGGTGGTAGGGATTGGCATGTGAATGTCCTTTCGATTCGGGAAGTATTCAGCCCTTGACCGTGCCGGCAGTAAGACCACCGACGATCCAGCGCAAGGAGAAGAGGGCAAAGAGGATGCCCGGGACCATGGAGACGACAGTGGCAGCCGCCATCGGGCCCCAGTCGATGGACTGGTAGGCGATGTACTGCTGAATGCCGGTGGTGATCACCTGAGTGTTTTTGCCGCTCAGAACAAGGGGCAAGGTGTAGCTGTTCCAGGCCCAGATGAAGGAAAGCATCAGGCTGGCGCCAAGACCCGGGGCGATCAACCGGAACAGCACGTGCCGGAACGCCGTCCAACGGTTTCCACCGTCCATGGCCACCGCTTCTTCCAGCTCGACAGGCAGATCCTCGATGAAGGATCGGAGCATCCATACAAGCATCGGCAGCGTTACGAGCTGGTAAGCCAGTATCAGCCCCAGATAGTTGTCGTACAGGCCGATCTTTTGAAAGATCAGGTACAGCGGCAGGATGATGAGCAGCTCTGGAGCGAAACGCAGGGACAGGATGCTGAACGCAATGTTCTCGCGGCCCCGGAACTTGAAGCGGGCCAGGGCATAGGCGGTCGGAAGGCCAACCAGCAAGGTCAGCACCAGCGATCCCAGCGTGACGATCAGGGAGTTCACAAACGGTGTCATGAACGCGCTGCCACTGAGCACCTTCACATAGTTGTCCAAGGTTGGAGCAAAAAAGAACTTGGGCGGATAGACCACGATGTCGCCTGGCGTCTTGAAGGACATCATCAGAATCCAGACAATCGGCGCCAACGCGAACACGGTCCAGAGCGTCAGAACGGTGATTGCGGCCGCGCGTCGAAGTTTTTTGGACCTTTCCCGGCGGGAAGTGCCGGGAACCGGAGGAGCCCCTTGGGCACGTGCCGCAGGCTTCACAACTGTGCTGCTCATGAAAATGCCTCCTTACGACGGGCCTTGAGCAGGAAAAAGGAGATGAGGTAGCAAAGAAGCCAGAGGACGATCAATGCTGCCATCGCGGCACCGAAGTTCAGGTTGCGTATGCCGTCCAGGTAGGCCATGACGTGAAGGTTGGTAGTTGCGTCTACAGGGCCACCCTTGGTGGTGGTGTAGATGATGTCGAACATCTTCAGCGAGTCAATGCCCCGGAAGGTGACGATGACCACCAGGACGGGCATGAGCATCGGCAGCGTCACCGAAACGAAGTTCCGAACCGGTCCGGCCCCATCCATAGCGGAAGCCTCGCTGAGCTCTTTCGGAACGCTCTTCAAACCTGCTTGCGCCAGGAGCATGACGAAGGGGGTGAAGATCCAGACATCGATCAGGACTACGGACCAGAGGGCACTGTCAGGTCCGTTGAGCCAGAGCAGCTTCTGGGACCCGACCGACTCCAGCAGCCAGTTCACAACACCGTTTTCGGTCAGCATGACCTTCCACATGAGAGCCGCGACCACCGGAGGCAGGAGCAGCGGAAGGACAATCAGCAACCGGAAAGAGTTTCCAATCCGGCCTACGTAGTTAAGGAGCATCGCCAGACCTACGCCGAACAGGCATTCAAGAACCACGACGACGACCGCGTAGCCGAGCGTTATGGCGATTGCATGCAGGCCCTCCCCGCTTGAAAAGAGATTCAGGAAGTTCTCGCCCCAATTGGGCACGGGAGCGCCCCGGTTGAGCCGATACGAGGTAAACGACCACCACGCCCCTGTGAGGAACGGGTAGAGAATGGCCACCAGCAACGCCAGGGCGGGTAAGAGCAAAAGGTAGGGAAGAGAAGGTTTGTGTTTCATTGGTTCCCTTGGTTGATGCAACTCTGCCCGGCGGTCGACGCGGCAGTGCGCCTTCAGGGACCGCGGGAAGCGTCGGCAGGGTTACTTGATGACGGCGTCGATCTTCTTGGCAGCGTCGTTGAGGGCGTCTTCCACGGACGCCTGTCCCAAAATTGCGGACTGGATAGCGGTGGCCCAGATGTCGCCTGCGTTCGTCCAGCTGGCCGACGGTGAATAAGGCCAGGACGCGTACTTCGACAGGATTTCCGTCCACGTCTTGTTGTAGTCACCCCAGCCGGCGGTGGCTTGGACCATCTCCGGGCTGTTGGCCACTGACACACGCGTTGGGTTCATGTTTCCAGCTGCGATGGCTGACGTAAGGAGCTCTTTTGAGGTGGCCCATTGCATGAACTGCCAGGCCGCCCCCTTGTTTTTCGACGATGAGTTCATTCCCAGCGACCAGAGCCACATGCTTGAGGAGCGGCCCTTGGGACCCTCAGGTGGCAACGCGTAGCCCACCTTGCCGGCAATGGCACTGCCCTTTTTCTCAAAATCGGGGGCCATGTGGTCAGCGTCGATATAGAACGCCGAAGTACCGGCCAGGAAGTCCTGCTGTGCCTCATACCAGGTGTAAGTGCTGGCGGCCTTGGGCGCCGTCTTCATCAGTTCCACCCATTTGCTGGTTGCCTCGATGCCCTCCGGCGAGTTCACGGTGGCTTTTCCATCGGTGATGTCCTTGACCCCGTAGGCGCCGGCGAAGGTGGAGAAGGGGTTCAGCGTGGGGTAAGTCTTGTCGCCACGGCTGACGAAGCCTGAGATCTTCTTCCCACCGAATTCGATTCCGTTGAGCTTCTGGGCGGCGGCGATGAGTTGATCAATGGTTTGCGGCACTTCAACGTTGTTGGCCTCAAGAATGTCCTTGCGATAGAAGAGCGCGTAGCCTTCCTCGTTCGCAGGGATAGCCCACAGGCCGCCTTTGCCGGCACCGCCGAAGTTGGTCTTGTCCCAGCGTTCAGCGCTCAACAAGGCCGGAAAGAAGTCGTTGATGTCGTAGTCCGGAGCAGTGTGCTTGGAGTTGTCCACCCACGGCTGCAGGTCTTCGATCCAACCGGCGGCGGCGTACTGGTAGTTCATGGGCTGCGAGGTCATGAAGACGTCGTAGGCGCCGGATCCGGACTGAAGTTCGGTCAGGATCTTCACCATGTAGTCAGATTCACTGAGGGTTTCAAGGTTCACCTTGATTCCGGTCTTGGTCTCAAAGTCATTCAGCTGCGGCTTGATCGCTGCGGAGAGCGGGTGCTCGCTCATCAAAAGATTGAGGCTTTTTCCTTCGAAGTTCCGCCAGCCGAATGAATCGACATCGGCGGTGGAATCCGCTCCGCCTCCGGGCGAGCAGGCCGCGAGCGTAGCCGTGGCGGCTACCGCAGTCACTGCCATTTGCACAACGGTGCGACGGCTGGGGCGGAAACGCTGGACTTCCATCATCTACTCCTTGGACTCGCTGCAACCCGGCGGCGTCGGTGCCACGGGGTGTAGATGAAAGACTAGTGAGAGCGCTCACAACTTGTTCTATGATGCTCAGGTGAGCAAGGAATTGAGCATGGAAGATCAGCTGCGCCACGTCTACGCGGCCATGCAGCACCTGAAATTCGGCCGCCCAACAGTGGATATAGCCGAGGAGTTGGGGGTGTCCCGCTTTGCCGTGGGTCGAATGGTGAAGTACGCCCGCGAGCAGGGACTGGTGGAAGTCACACCCCGCCTCCCCGACCCCATTGACGCCACACTTTCCAAGGCGCTGGCCTCCAGCTACGGCCTGGAGTCGGCCGTTGTCTGCATTCCCGCGGCTGAGGGTGACAAGGCCGCACGCGCCGCCATCGCCGCCGTCGCCTCCAAGCTCCTCTCTGAGCTCATCGAAGAAGACGACATCTTTGGACTGGGCCCGGGCAGAACCATTTTGGAGACCTGCGCGCGTATCCAGACCGCGCCGAACTGTGACTTGGTACAGCTGACGGGCGTCGCATCGACAGACGATGACAACCTGGAGGTCATCATGGAGTTGCGCCGGGTGGCACAAGGGCGGATGTACCCGCTTCATTCGCCTGTCATTGCGACTGATCACGTCGCCGCGCAGGTCATTCGGAGCCAGCCCGGGGTTCGCCAGGCTTTAAAGCGGATGGACCTACTGGACAAGGCAGTTTTCACCGTGGGTGGGTGGCCCCACAGCTCGCTCCTTGCCGGCCTCCTCGAGGAGGCGGGAGAGCTCGGCCCATTGATGGAACAGGGCGTCGCGGCGGAAATCGGCACCACCCTCCTCGACGCCCAGGGCAAGGAGCTCCACCTTCTTGACGACCGCATGATCGGCATCACCACACAGCAACTGGCTTCCGTACCGCTCAAGGTGGCCCTCGGAGGCGGGCCTGGCAAGAAACACGCTGTGATCGCAGCACTGAAATCAGGACTTGTGGATACCCTCGTCACCGACGTGGGAACCGCCAGGGCTGCATTGGCGGCCGTCAAGAGGTGAAGCGCCCCTAACCAGTCACGCCCGTGAGTTCGTTCGGCGTGTGCTCAAGCTTCGCCGACTTGGTCACCTTGCCTGCCTTCAGGTCCACAGCGTGAAGTGACTGCGTCGCAGGTTCGGTGACGAACGCCGTCGTACCCTGCACGAACAAGGTGGGCCGCGGGTCCTGCCACGTCTCGGACTCTTCCCATGCGGCAACCACAGGAACAGTTGCCGTGACCGCGCCGCTCAGCGGGTTGATGATGCGCAGGCCGCCGTCAGTACCCAGCACCAGAGCTTCACCAGCAGGTCCGCGCCCCAGAGAGCGGAACGAATAGCTGGTTCCAAGGTCCACCAAATGCAGGCTGGCAGTCTCAGTGTTCACCAACGAGATCCGTGTGGGCCGCTCCAGTTTGGCGGCCTTGTCTACTTTGTAGTCGCCAAGGATCACGGGCGACTTTTCCGAACCGGCCTGGTTTCCCATTCGGCCATACGAGTCGGGGCTGGCCACCTTGGTTATCGCACCGTCCTTGTAGACCAACATGCCGTTGGTGCAACCGACCACTACGGCACCACCGGCCGCAACGGCCTCGCCGTGCACGCCCGGGCAATCCTCATTCCGGGCGATTTCCGTCCGGTCCTGCCCCTTGCCGGCGGAAAGGATGGCAATCCCCGTACGGCTTTCCTCATTCCCAAGTGTCACCAACAGCTTGCCGTCCTCAAGTTCGACCGCCACGCCGTGGTGCGCTTCCGGCGTCGTGTAGATGTCCGTTGCCGGCAGCTTGCCATCGTCGACCGCTGCAGCGAGGGCTGAGGTGTCGAAGGATTCCACCTTGCCCGAACCGTCGTTGAAGAGCACCGCCTTCCCCGCATGGAGCACCACGTGGCCGGCCTTGTCGGCGACAAACTTGAGGTCGGTCAGCGCTGGGGCCGTGGTGTAGGAGTGGCTGTGGTCACCGTGAGGTTCGGTCCAAGCGCCGGAGTCGAACAGCCGGAAGGAGTCTCCCGTCGAGACGAAGACGTGGCGCCCGTCGCCCGCCGGGTTCAAGCGGTTGAAGCCCTCAAGGCTTGCCCCGCCCACGGCCTCCAGGCTTTTGGCATCCAGTACGGCTAGTCCACCGTCATAGGTGTAGACCAGTCGAGGCGTCGGAGCGCTTGCCTCCTTGGCAGAGGCAGTGCTCGACGATGGGGCGGACGCGACTTGATTGCCTGGCGCGGCGCAGGCGGTCAGGAGGACGGCTGAAAGCCCGACGGCGGCTGCGGGCGGGCACGGGAGGGTAAGGTGCAGTGAGTGACATGGCTTAAATGATATTGATTCTCATTTATGTGGCAAATTGCGGCTCGCACTGATGACGTCTGGGCACCGGGACAGGAAGGCCAGGACTTACTCACGTAACAGAAACACGCCGCCAGTAAACTGCCAGCATGAGCGAGTCCCCCGCTAATTCCGTGACCCTCCGCTTCCTCGCAGCCCCCATGGACGTGGGCCACAGCGGCTCAGTTGATGCCGGCACCGTCCTTGAATGGGTGGATAAGGCGGCGTATGCGGCAGCCGTGGGTTGGGCCAAGTCCTATTGCGTGACGGCGTACGTGGGAAACATCCACTTCGCGGACCCCGTGAACAGTGGCGACATGGTTGAGGTCACCTCCACCATCGTCTACACCGGTCGCTCCTCGATGCACATCCACACCGTGGTGAGCTCCCGGAACCCCAAAGGGGGCCCGGAGACCATGCACAGCCAGTGCATGGTGATCTTCGTGGCCGTGGGTCCTGACGGCAAGCCGATCCCCGTCCCGCAGTTTGAACCGGAAACACCGGAGGAGATCGAAGCCCGCGACCATGCCTTGGCGCGCATACAAGTTCGCGAGCAGATCGTGAACGCCATGAACGCCCAGGAATATACCGACGCCGGGACGGCCGAGCGCGTGACCCTGCGGTTCATGGCATCGCCGACGGATGTAAATTGGGGCGGCAAAGTACACGGCGGCATCGTCATGAAGTGGATAGACGAGGCAGCATATGTTTGTGCTTCGCGATACTGCGGCCGCGATACGGTCGCCGTATTTTCGGGCGGCGTACGCTTCTATCGCCCGCTCCTGATAGGCCACGTGGTGGAGGTGGAAGCAAGGCTCGTCTACACAGGCGCCAAAGGTATGCACATAGCGGTACATGTCCGCTCAGGTGATCCCAAAACAAAGGAAATGAACCTGACCACGTACTGCCTGACAGTCATGGTTGCCCGCGACGAGACGGGGACAGCGGTCCCGATTCCAGCTTGGGAACCCGTATCGGACGAGGACCGGAAGCTCCATGCCCACGCCCGCGAACTGCTTGAGATCCGCGGTCGGGCACCTGGCAACCGCCTTCCGGACCACCTCCTGAAAGCGGGCGGGAACTAAGCTTCACCGTGGAGGCGCGACCGTCTTGGGGCGGAGAGTCACTGCTGCTTCTATGAAGGTGCTGATGCTGGGCAGCATTTCGTTGGTCATAAGTTCATACGCCTCATTGCCCAGTCCGTAGGGATCCGTGACGTCGTTCAGCAAAGGATCGCTGACAGTTGCCGCGTGTCGTCCACGGTCAGCGTCAGCCACTACTTGCGTCCAGGAAGCGCCACGGTAGGACTCCAGCGGCATGCGTTCCAAAATCCTCGCGAACTCGCGCAGCGTGAATGTCCGCTTCAGCGCGGACGGGGCAACCGCCAGCACTTCGGGTCGATGCGCTGCTGCAAGGACCAGGACGAGGTGGGCACGGGCCACATGGTCTTCTGTAAGCTGCCTGGCACGGAAGTGGTCAAGGCTGGCCCCCAACAGGTTCGCAACGTCCCGGGAACCAGGTTGCGCGGGTTTTCCCGCATGGGCAAAAGTGCCGGCGCTGGATACGGAGAAGTATCCGGGCGAAGCCTCGTCCAGTCCGGCTTGGAGCACGGCCTCGGCCAGTGGCGAGCGGCAAATATTGCCGGTGCAAACCACCAAAACCCTGAAGGTGTCCGCGTTCAGGTCTGACGCTTCAAGCGACCTGTCGACGTGATTCACGATTTCTCCCAAGCGATGAAATGAAGAAGATGGACCCGACCCGCCGTGACCGATCCATTCCACAGTGTTCACCACACTGGAGGCCTTGCAAAATCGCTTCCGACCGGAAGCGCTTGTAATTGGGAGGCCGTACGTGGGGAGTCCCTTTCGCCCGCATCTGGAATGTGGGCCTTTTTGCGACACGATTGCCAAGGGGCACCCACAAACCCAATGCAGGAAAAGCTAGCGACATGCAGTGGGGAGCAGTCAATTGCATAACGAGAATGTTGATCGCGTGCTGGGATACGTTGCCAAGGGATTGGGTGTCAGGATCGTCGGCGCACCGGGGAGCGGACGGACCAGCCTGGCCAAGAGCCTGGTAGCGAAGCTGGAGGATGAGGGCGTCGACGTCTACGCCATGTTTGCCGCGCCAGCACTGGCCTCAGTACCCTTCGCCGGTATTCTTTCGCTCGGCCTTGACCTCCGCTCTCGGACAATCGGCATCCTGGGTATCGCGGATCTGCTCTCCGCCCAACTTGCCAGGACCGATACTCCTCTGATCGTGATCGACGACGTCGAAAACCTTGACCGGGAATCCTTGGCGGTAGCCAACATTCTCCGCACCCGGGCCAATGTGCCGTTGGTCATCACCATGAACGACAAACCGTTTCAGCCAAAAACACCAGCGGGTTTATTGGCGAGCCTCCCAGAAGCAACCATCGCACTTAATCCGCTGGGATATGAACAGATCAACAAGCTCATCATCGATGTGCTTGGAGCCCCCGCTGACGTCGATGTCGTGGCTCATGTGCTGAACAAGTCCGGAGGGAATCTTCGACTGGCTGTGCGGATCCTTGAAACCGCTGTCTTGAGCGAGCGTCTGGTCTTTAAAGACAGCCGTTGGTGCATGGGTGGCGGCGGGCTGATGAACGAGCACCTCCACGGCTCCGTGGAAGCCCTCCTCCACGGTTTGCGCTCCGACGAGGTACGCGCGCTCAACAAGCTTTCGCTCCTCGGCCCGACGCCGGTTGGCGGGTTCCTTGCCTCCGTTGGGGAGGATGTCCTGGACAACCTTGAAGTCAGCGGCTTGATTTCAGTGGTCAACGGGCAGGACGGCGCACCGGTAGCTACCGTATTCCCACCGATAGTGGACGACTACCTCAAAACCCATGCCGCGGGGTCCCGACGGGTCCTCCGAAGCGCACTGACAGGACACGTGGACGCCCCCGCACTGGACGCCCCAACCCCGGATGCAACCGATGATCTGTTGTCCGCGGCCGTGTCAGCACTGCAGACGGAGATGAGCAGCAATCACGCCGCTACTACCCGCTATTTCCAACAGCGGCTGGAAACCCTGGAAAGGCAACATCTTCAAGCATGGGAAAGCGACAAGAGCCTGTCCAATGCCGTCTCTGTCCTGGCGCTCTACTGGGGAGCACCCGCAGATCCGCAGCGGGTTCAGGAGATCTTCCGGCTGACCCGGACACAGGAGGATGCGCCCGCAGACCTCTTCTTTTTCACCATGACGCTCGCGTGGTGGAAATACTCGGCAGAAAACGACCTGCCGGCGGCCGTCGCCACCATGGAGTCCATGGCCTCCCGCGAGCCCAGTCTCCGCCCGGAAGCGGAAGCCTTCGTGGAGTTCCTCAAAGCAAGCAGCGGACAAGCAACTGCGGCTGCCGCCACAACGCCCGTCAATAGTTCCATGCACGCAATCATCCGAGGAATGCTGGCGTTGTACCGACTCAAGCCGGACGAAGCTGTAAAAGACCTCGACGCCGACGCCGTCCCCGGGCATCTGCAACGCTTCGAATCGTTCCTGCGTGGAATGGCCATGTTCTCAAGCGGGCGTGTCGAGGAGGCCCTCGTCTCATCCCTTGACTCCCGTCAGCAGGCATTGCACGATCTCGACCAATTCTCCTTTGTGGCCCAAAGCTACATAGCAGCCCTTTCGCTGCTGCATCACGGACTGTTCGACGAAGCCGAGTACTTGATGGGTCGTGCTTTTTCGCTCGGCAAGCCGGGTTTGCCGGTGGCCGCGCTGCACGGCAGCATGATGCACCTGTCGTCCCTTAGGGACGTAGGTGCGCGTGCGGCGCTGGAAGCGAACGCCACACCGTCCGACGTCGGACCGCTCCCCGCAATGGGCACGGAACTGCTGGAGCTGGCCGCCTCCCGTCCCGTCAGCGCTAAAGCATTCGACGAGCTGGCGTGCCGTATCGTGGACCGTTTCCTGGCCCACGGTTTTGAACTCGTGGCCATGCACACCGCGATTTTCGCACTTGGCCTCCTGCCCGGGCCCCGGGTGAGGAACTTACTGACCCGAATCCTGACAGAGCGCGGAATCACTGCCCACAACCAGCTTCTGGACATTGCAGATGCCGCCATCCAGTGCGAACTCAGCCGGTTGCAGCATTTGCTGGACACGTATGTCCTCGACGGCGACACTTACCAGATTTCGATGGTCCTTCGTGGAGCCGAGCAACGGTGGCAACTGAGTGGTGAGCCGGCGGCTGCCGCAGAGATACGACGAGCCGCCAAGGAGTTCATGGCGCGCTTCCAGCCAATCGGTACCCTCCTCAATTTCAGGTCGGAACCGCCCGGTTCTTCTCTCACTTTGCGGGAAATCGAGGTCGCCCTCGTCGCCGGACAGCAAAGTAACCAGGACATCGCTGAACAGTTTGGAATCAGCATCCGAACAGTGGAGAGCCATATCTCCAACGCCCTGCGCAAAACGGATACAACCACCCGCAAGCAACTTGCCGACTTGATACACAGCGCACCCAGGGCCCTCCTTTCGGGGGCAATGGGCAGCTTCCACAGCCATCATCAGAACACCCTCGACAGCGTATAGGAAGGCTGAATCGTCAACGATGCCAAAGACTCATCCGCACCACTGGGCCGGCTTTCGTTCTTACCCACGCCAGGAGGCAGCAGACAGGACCCACCTCCACGTGGAAAGCCAGAACCGTCAGTTCACGGCCGTTGTTCAGTGGGCTACGAGCTCGTTCAATGGCCGCCTGGCTGGCACCATCGCCGTCCTTGATGGAACTCTGCCCGACGTCGAGCAAAGAGCTGTCTCCCTCGTCAGCGATGGCAAGCGGGTGCTCGTCTACGGGGGCGTTCTGCACAGCTCCCGGGTCCTCCGCCTGATAAGTCTTGGGGTTCGGGGATACGTACCCGAGACAGCAACGCTGAGCGTCCTTCTGTCGGCAGTGAGGAACATTTCCGACGACGGCACCCACCTGCCGTTCGATCCGGACCCCGGGCGCGAATACATTGCCTTGACTGCGGCGGAGCAGGTGGCCGCACACGCCTACTTCGTCGAAGCACCGGGACTTCCCCGCGTTGAAGTTGCACGACGACTTGGTATCGCGGACGCGACCCTCCGGAACCATTTGGCTTCCGTCCGGCGCAAATTGGGCGTTGCTCCACGGACAAGCCGTGCGGCAGTGAGCCGCCGTTACCAAGCCGTTCCCAGATGACGCAGGGGCAACGACGGCGGTGACGCCGGCCGCGCCCCACCGGCCGGGGTCACCTTCACGTTCACGGGACCGAACCCGAACTCACCTCCAGTTGGGCGGCATCCTGGCTTGGCACGTTCCTCGCTGGCCAATAACGGCGGCCGAGCGACCCAATGGACCATCCGGCGTCGTCCCAGATTGAGTGCTCCAGGATGTTCCGCCCGTCTATGATCTTCCGGGCGGGGGTCAGGGCCGCCAGGCTCTCCGGCGTCAAGGCTTTGAATTCTTCCCACTCGGTAAGTACAAGGACAAGCTCCGCGTTCTTCACGGCATCCCGCAAGGACCCCAGGTAATTCAGGTGTGGAAACCGCCTGTGCGCGTTGGCGTTGCCGGCAGGATCGTACACGGTGACCTCCGCGCCGTCTTCAAAGAGTTTGTTGGCAATATCCAAACCCGGTGAATCCCGGACGTCATCGCTGTCCGGTTTGAAAGTGATACCCAGAACGGCAATATTCCGCTGGGACAGCGAACCAAGCATTGACCGGGACAGCCAAACCACGCGTGCCCGCCGCCTGAGATTGATCTGGTCCATCTCTTGAAGAAACCGCATGCTCCGCTCCAAGCCCAGCTCACCAGCACGCGCCTGGAGGGCACGGATATCTTTCGGCAGGCACCCACCACCGAATCCCACTCCTGCGTTCAGGAAGCGCCGCCCGATCCGCTCATCCAGGCCAATGGCATCCGCCAGGGTCCGAATATCCCCTCCTGCGATTTCGGTCAGTTCCGAGAACGCATTGATGAAGGAGATCTTCGTGGCAAGAAAAGCGTTCGCGGCTACCTTGACCAGCTCGGCCGTTTCGAAGTCCGTGGCGATGAGCGGTACTCCATCGGCTATGGCTGCTGCGTAGACCTGCCGCAAAACCGATTCGTGCTCGGGCGAAGCCACGCCGATAACAAGCCGGTCGGGAGCCAAAGTATCCGCTACAGCGAAACCTTCGCGGAGAAACTCAGGATTCCAGGCAATATCCACGGAAACACCAGGGCGTTTGTTCTCCCTGATGATCTCCCTCAATCGCCTGGCTGTTCCCACCGGAACAGTGGACTTTCCAACAATCAAGGAATCCTTGCTGATGTTTTGGGCAAGGGACAGAACGGCGGATTCGACGAAGGACATGTCGGCTGCGCCGCTGCCCGGTAGCTGTGGTGTTCCCACGCCAACGAAGTGGACGTCTCCCCAAGCCCCGGCTTCCTGGTACGACGTGGTGAAACGGAGCCTGCCACTCTCCACGTGCTTCTTAAGGAGTTCAGGAAGGCCGGGTTCGTGGAAAGGCAGCCTGCCCTGCGAAAGTGAGACCACTCTCGCGGGGTCCACATCGAGTCCGAGCACCTCGAATCCGAGTTCGGCCATGCAGGCCGCGTGAGTGGCACCAAGGTAGCCTGTGCCGATGACGGTAATGCGCATGATTCCTCGCTTTGGGAAGTATCAACGATGATCAGGTTTGGCGGGTTTGCCTGGACCGGAAGTGTGTGACTATTTGGGGATGCGGGACCGGATTTCGCGCACTTCCTTCAGGATGTGGAAGCCGTCGCCCAAACTCCGCCAGATTCGCAGCAACCTGTAGGGGGACTGCTGCCAGATGCTGGTGTCCCGAAGCCGTAAATCGTGCCAACCAATGGACTCCCGTGAGGGAAACAGGGCCTGCCACAACACGGCAGGCTTCTTCCGCCACGGGGTTTCCAGCAGGTGGAAGAGTCGGAGCGTCGCCGATCGTCGGGCCGTGGTCCGCAGAACCCAATCCGTTGGCGGCTCACGGAGGTCCAGGGAACGTGTCTCTGGCAGACTGGCAAATACGGGGCCCAAAGGACCGAGTGCCCCCAGCTCCGCAGCCCTGTCATAGTGGGCCAATGCCGCCGTGGCGATCTTGCTGCGGCAGAAAGATACGTCATTCAGGAGGGCACCGATCCCGGGGCTGCGCAGTGCGTGGAGGAGGGTGACAAGCAGGGCATCGTTGTACGAAAGGGTCCACACGGGACGCCCTGCCAGCTCAATGGCCTGCCGGGCCCGCCAGAGGAATTCGAAGACAACCGACTCATCTGCGTAGAACCCCGGAAACCTCCAATGAACGTCGATATCCGAGGGCCATTGCGGATTCAGGAGGGTCTTCGAATGCTCGGGAAAGGCTTCGGAAACTTCCTGGATCCTCGCCTCCCAGCCTCGTTGCTCCAGCTCATTCAGCAGAACCGCCATGTCTGAGCGATGGACCAGAACGTCCAGGTCGCTGGACGTCCTTTCCGGACGCGCTCCGACAATGGTCGCTGCCGGCCCTTTTATGAGGAGGACCCGGATATTGCATTCTTCTGCAATATGGGACACCAATGCGCCGGACAGCAGGACAGACTCGGTGACGCCAAGAACTTCCATAGGGGACGCGGCCACGGGTCAGTTCCTGAAGCCGTTCCGGTTCTCTTTGAACCACTCGTACGTTGAGGCGATTCCATCGCCCAGTGGAATCCGCGCTTTCCAGCCCAGGGATTCCAGCTTGCCCACGTCCATGAGCTTGCGGGGAGTCCCATCCGGCTTGCTGGCGTCCCACTCGATGGATCCCTCGTAGCCCACTGTGGCAGCAACTATTCCGGCGAGCTCCTTGATGGTTACATCCATGCCGACACCGACGTTCACGTGTTCCGCTCCGTCGTAGTTCTCCAGCAGGAACAGGCATGCCTCGGCCAGGTCATCCACGTGGAGGAACTCTCTCCGCGGCGAACCCGTGCCCCAATTTGTTACGGACTCCGCTCCGGCAACCCTTGCCTCTTCATAGCGGCGGATCAGTGCCGGGAGGACATGGGAGCCGCTTGCGGAGAAGTTGTCTCCGGGACCGTACAAGTTGGTTGGCATCGCCGAAATCCAAGGGAGGCCGTGCTGCTGGCGCACGGCCTGTACCTGCAGGATGCCGGCGATCTTGGCTATGGCATAAGCCTGATTGGTTTCCTCCAGCGGGCCGCTAAGCAGGTACTCCTCTTTCAGGGGCTGCGGAGCCATTCGAGGGTAGATGCAAGACGAACCCAGGAACAGCAGGCGGCCCACTCCATACTTTTGGGCTGCGTCCAGGACATTCACCTGGATTTGGACATTCTCACTGAGGAAATCAGCCGGATACGTGCTGTTGGCGAGAATCCCTCCGACCCTCGCCGCTGCGAGCACAACGTACTCGGGCCTTTCCTTCTCGAAAAAGGCAAACACCTCGGAACGGTTGCGGAGATCGAGTTCCTGCGAAGTCCTGCCGATCACGTTCGTGAATCCCTCGGCAGCGAGGTTCCGCCAGATAGCGGAGCCTACCAAACCACGATGCCCTGCCACATAAAAGGCAGCAGACCGGTCCAATCGGCCAGGAGTGAAGGATGTCATGAAGCGTGCGCCGTCCAACTGGGAAGCCTTACAGCGTCGATCCATGGGTTGCCCGCACTTTGCAGGGCCTCCATGTCTGCATCCACCATCAGGCGGGCCAGCTCGGGCGTCCTCACCGTAGGCTCCCAACCCAGCTTGTTCTTTGCTTTCGAATAGTCGCCAATGAGTGCCTCGACCTCAGTGGGCCGAAGGTAGCGTTCGTCGAAGCGGACATGGTCTTCCCAGTTCAAGCCCGCGTGCTCGAAGGCGTAGCCCAGGAAGTCTTTGACGGTGTAGCCCTCATTGGTCGCCAGTACGTAGTCGTCAGGCTCGTCGGCCTGAAGCATCCTCCACATGCCTTCCACGTACTCCGCCGCGTAGCCCCAGTCGCGGACAGCTTGGAGGTTGCCCATGTAGAGCTCCGATTGCAGGCCTGCTTTGATCGCGGCAACAGCACGGGTGATCTTGCGCGTCACGAAGGTCTCACCGCGGCGGGGGGACTCGTGGTTGAACAGGATGCCGTTCACTGCGAACATCCCGTAAGCCTCGCGGTAGTTCTTGGTAATCCAATAGCTGTAGACCTTCGCGGCACCGTAGGGAGAACGCGGGTAGAAAGGGGTCGCTTCGTCCTGCGGCGGGGGTGTGGCGCCAAACATCTCGGACGAGGAGGCCTGGTAGAAGCGGGTTTCAATGCCGGCCATGCGCACGGCTTCGAGCAACCGGATGGTCCCGATCCCAGTGGTGTTGCCGGTGTGCTCAGGTTCGTCGAAGGATACCCGGACATGCGACTGGGCTGCCAGGTTGTAGACCTCGTCCGGGCGGATCTCCGCCAGGAGGGTTACAAGGCGGGCACCGTCGGACAAGTCCCCGTAATGCAGGAAAAGGCGTGCTTTGTTGTTGTGCGGGTCTACGTAAAGATGGTCAATACGGGCGGTATTGAACGTGGAGGCGCGGCGTATGAGGCCGTGGACCTCGTAGCCCTTCGATAGCAGGAGTTCGGCTAGATAGGATCCGTCCTGCCCCGTGATTCCTGTAATAAGCGCTTTCCTGGCCAAGGGTTTCTTCTTTCTTGTCAGTGCAAAAGTGGATTTGAAAAATGTCGATCAGTTGGAGTTGGCCCGGAACGCGAGATCACTGAGCCAAGCAGCGTAGCTTTGAACGGCGGCCTCTTCTGAAAGGACTTTCTCGCTGTACTGCCGTGCTGCAGCCCCAAAGTCTTCGGCGGAACCAGGGTCTTCCTGGAGCTGTTCGATTGCGGCTACCAAGTCCTCGGGAACGCCGGGGTCAACTCGAAGGCCTGCGCCCGCCGCCGACATCTCGTGAGACGTGGCACTGCCGGTTTCCGTCGCGGCGACTATGGGCCGGCCTGTGACGAAATAGCTGGTCAGCTTGCTCGGAACAGACATGTCCTTCACACCAGGACGTTCATTGACAAGGAGTACGTCCGCCGATCGCAGCGCCTCCGAGTAGGCACGGTCCGGCAACGGCTCAAGAAACTGCAGCCGGTCCGCGCCGCTGGCCTTGGATTCCAGGAAGCCGCGCTGGTTGCCGTTGCCCAAGAGGACAAAGCGGACGTCGCTTCCGTTGCGACTTGCAAGATGGGCCGCATCGATCACGTTCTCCAGACCCTGCTTGACGCCCATGTTGCCCGCGTGAAGGGCAATAAAGTCCTCGGGCGCCCAGCCCAGCCGGTCGCGCGCCGAGCTCCTGTCGAAGCTCGGATGGTGATTGACATGGGTCCAGTTCCGAATCACCCGAACGCGGTCTCCGGGAACGCCAAGCTCGTGGACGACGTGTTCCCTGAAACGATCGTGAATTACGCTCACGCCATCCGCAGCCCTGAGAATGAGGGCTTCAAGGCGTTTCATCAGGGGAGCAAGCGATGATCGTCCGTCGGACGTTTCTTCCATGCCCTTGCTGTAGAGGTCCTGGACCCAGATGCCGACCGGGATACGGAAGAGCCTTGCCCGAAAAATGGCGAAGGCTGCCGAGAAAAGGGCCGGACTTACCACCAGCACAACGTCCGGCCGGGGCCAGCGCTGAAGAACTGTGCGGGCTCCGAACGTCACCTCCATGAGCAAGCGCCCCAGACCATTCGGGTGCTTGGGAACCGTGGAACGCAGTCGTTTAACGGTCACCGCTCCGTGCCGCTCGTCCATGGAGAGACCCTCGTACCCCTCCGCGATTTTCCACTCGGGGTAGTGCGGGTAGCCAGTGATGACATTCACCTGAACCCCGCGATCAGCCAGGCCTTGCGCGAGTTTGCTCGTGTAGGGGGCGTTCCCGCTGGGTTCCGGTGCGTAGTTGAGTCCGATGAGCAGTGCTTTCATCAGCCCACTAGCCAGCGGCTTAGGAGCAGGGGGCCAAAAAATGTGACCACGTGCCCCAGAACGATTCCTGCAATCAACGCAACGCGTCGTCCTTTGTTGCTGGGTGCAAACACGGGCGCGACCGGGGTCTCCGATACATTGCGTGAGGTTTGCCGCTCAGGCGCACTGTGCTGCGCCGGCGTTGGTTCGCGAACTGTGATGGTTGGTGAGCGATCCAGCACGGTCGTGGTGATGTCCATGGGTCCTCGTCATTCTTTCTTTCGGATACCACTCGATTCTGTTGGCAGCCTTGCGACCCGTAGATGATGGGGCGGGCAACTTCTCCGTAGTGGAATGCGGTCCCCGGCCGCCACGGCGCCCCTGCACCGCCCAGTGCGAAGACCACATCCCGGCGGGGTCTCACAACCCTCCGTGGAGGCCTCCCGGCTCCATGCGTATGGCCCGCGCCGACATCTGCGTGTAGCGGCCCGGCGTCCGGGGCTGGCGGTGTGCAGGAGCCGTTTTGCTGACACGCAGGGGAAACCGGCACGCACACTTACGGCACTGGGCGCTTCCACGGAGGACCCGCAGCTGATTGGAGCCCTGCTGCCGCCCGGGGGCCAACCGGGGTGGACCCGGGTGTTGGATTTTGCTCAGTGATTCGACCGGGCGGCACCCCAACACGGACATCGTCACCGATTGCCCTCTACGGGTTGCCGCGGTGGACCCAGAATCTAGGGGTTACCCAAATGACCAAATGACGAGGAGTGCCATGAAGCTTTCCGGGTTCACCGGCGTCGGCTACGACAAGGGCCGTGGCCTGCTCTGGCAGGCTGCCTGGTTTGCCGTGCAGAATCTGGTCTTTCGTGCATGGTGGTGCCCGTCACCGCTGAGGGTCCGTATTCTTCGGATCTTCGGCGCCTCGATCGGCCAAGGGGTGATCATCCGCCACGGCGTTACAGTTCACTGGCCGTGGAAGCTGGTTGTAGGAGACAACGTTTGGATAGGCGTTGACGCCTGGATCCTCAATCTGGAACCTGTAACGGTTGGATCGGATTGCTGCATCTCTCAAGGGGTCCTCCTGTGCACGGGAAGCCACTCTTTCGACTCGCCAACGTTTGAATTCGACAACGCGCCGATTTCGATTGGGGACGGAACCTGGATTGGCGCGCGGGCTACCATCCTGCGAGGGGTGGACGTGGGCCGCGGGGCCCTTGTGGGAGCTTCGGCCTTAGTGGTCAAAGACGTGCCCGCGGGAGTGAAGGTACTTGCCTCAATCAGTAATCCGCGGGACCTGCAGGAACCACTGGCCGGCGGGATGCCTTGACTATCCTCTTCGCATGGATTGGGTTCTGCCTGGTCTTCAGTGTTGTGTGCCGGCGCCGAATGCACCTGGTCCTTGCCGGCGTCGTTATCTCAAGAATCCTGGTTCCCGGCGTCGTCCAGAACGAGGTGATGCCAGGGCTTCATCCCTCAACCTACCTCTTCTTGGTCTTCGTCCTCGTCCAGGCAGCATTCGCTCCCCGGACCTTTGTCCGGGCCATTCGTTCCGCAGGCGTGTGGCCGCAGGTATTTATGGCCGCCATAGCCGCGGTGATGATGACCGACGTCGGAAATCCGGGCGGGCCGGGGCTTCTTGATACAACCATGTTTGTTCTTGGCAATATGTGGGCGCCGTTCTACGTGTTTGTTTTCATGCGCTTTTCGATTCGCCGGATACCGGGAGCGGGACGTCTCTTCCTGACAACCTTGGTGCTGCTCGCCATCGCAGAAGCTGTTTTGGCCCAAGTCCAAGTCGCGACCGGCCAGCCCATTGTTTGGCAGGAGGCGTTTTCCCGAATCTGGCTCGAGGGGTCAAAGACCGAGCTCGGCGCCGCAATCGGTACTTTCGGCCACGGGATCCAGGTGGGCGTCTTCTTCGCTGCCGTGATGCCACTTCTCTCACTTATCCCCTCCTTGATTCTGAGGTACTCCATCGCGGCCGTCATCCTTGCCACGGTCCCTCTCGCCTATGGGCGAATGGGCCTGATCCTCACGATTGTCGGCTTTGTCTTCCTGATCACTGTCGGCAGCCGCCACATCATCCGCAGCCTGTTTTTCGGAGCGGCCGCGGTCGTGGCCCTTTTGCTGAGCATTCAAAGCGTGGCCGGTGGGAAACTCCTGCTGAAATTCGAAGACGACAACGGTTCGGCAGCATTAAGGGTGGCCGCGTTCGATTGGTTCTGGGCACACACTGACGAGTTCCTGGTGGGCGGCTATCCGGGAAACCGCGACCTTAAGGGGGTCGGCACGCTTGGATCCAGTTTGGAGAACGGCTACTTCATGGTGGCCCTGATGTTCGGCATTGTTGCTGCCTTGGCACTTGTAGCCTTCATGGTCTTCATGCTTGCGGGCCAGATGAAGCTAAAGGAGCGGCTCAGTTGGCCCGGAGTCGCATCCGCGGCCATGATCGTCGTCTCGATCAACGGCTACAGTTCCATCGGCGGCAACTCCATCGATGTCCACCTGTTCTGGTTCGTTCTGGCCATGTCCAGCTTTGTCCCGCGGCCCCGCGGAACCAAAAAGAACAGTCCTGGACGAAACAATCTGAAGGCCCACTCGCCAGCACGCAAAAGGGCGGGCAATCGTACAAGGCAGTTTGCCGTAGGAACACAGGCAGGCTCATGACATGACAGCTATGGACACTGACCAGAAGGAGAACCACGGGAGCCGCATATTTTATGCAGTGGCCGGAACAGCCATCACTCCCCTTATGTCGCTGGCGACGGCTCCCATACTGGCGCAGTCACTTGGCGTCGCCGGCCGTGGACAGCTTGCCGCGGGCATGGCTCCCATGCTCTTTGCCGTCGCAGTGGGTGCCTTGGGGGTCCCTGATGCGCTCACTTTCTATGTAGCCAGGCAAGCCCGCGGTGCGCGAAGGGCTGTTCGGCGGGCATTCGGCATCCTGACGCTGTTTGGATCGGCTGCGGCTGCGCTCGTAGCCGCCTGCGCACCGCTTCTTGCGGAAGGTAATTCCGAGATCGAACAACTCGTCGCAGTGACGGCGGTGTTGACCATCCCCACCTTCTGGGCCGCAATCCCCAACAGCGTCCTGGCCGGAACCCACGCATGGAAACGCTCCGCGATGATGGACTTCGGCGTGGCGGCCCTGCGCCTGGCCATCTTGTCCGGCTTGGCCCTCACCAACTTCCTGATCCCCTTGACGGCGACCGTGGTCATGCTTGGACTGCCCCTGCTCAAAGGAATCCTGACCCTCCCCTACCTGATCCAGTACCGCCGCGGAACGCAGAATGCCACAGCGACCAGGGTCCGCCTGCTCAATTACGGGAGCCGGCTCTGGGTGGGCTCCTTGGCGGGAATAGTCCTTCTCCGGCTGGACCAGCTGTTGATGGTTCCGCTCGCGGGGCCGGTGCAACTTGGGCTCTACGCCGTAGCAGTCAGCCTGGGCGAAATCCCGGCGGTGCTGGCCGGCGCAGTGCGCAACGTCGTGTTCTCCTCCGACGCCGGCAGCACTCATGACCGCGAGAACATGAGGCGCCTCCAACAAACCGCCCGCTTGACCGCGGCTGCGTCCTGCTTTGCGGGCCTTGGAATCGGCATCATCGTGCCATGGGGCATCCCACTCCTCTTCGGGGGCGCCTTTAATGATGCGGTCGCGGTCACTTGGGTAATCCTCGCAGGAGTTGCGCTGGGAACTACCGGTTCCGTGGCTGGGGCAGGCCTGAGTGCCAGGGGGCGGCCAGGCCTGCGGAGCTGGGGAATGGTCATCGGAGCCATAGTCAACTCGGCGATCCTGCTGCTGACCGTTCCATGGCTAGGGGCAATGGGGGCTGCACTCTCGACGCTGGCCGGGAACGTCGTGTCCGGAACCCTGAACGTCGTGTGGCTCCGCACGCATTTCGGGATGCATATGCGGGGCTTCTACGGCCTTAGGCAGCAAGACCTCCAACTGGTCCTGATGACGATCGTAAAAACGACGGGAAAGAAGAACACCAATGCCGTTTCCATCTAGGTCGAGGCGACAGCTTGCCTTGGACTCTCCACTGCCCAGGATGCCGCGGCTTGCCTTCAAGGCCGGGCTCATCCTCGGCCTCAGGCTCCGCAACCGCCTCGTCCGGCAGAGAGCAACGGGTGGAGCCCGCGTGGCTGTGAGCATGACGTCCTATGGCCGGCGGTTGGACATCGTGGCCCATGCACTGGAGTCCATCGCGGCTGGATCGGTCAGACCCTCGCGCATGATTCTGTGGATCGACAGTCCGGACTTTGACGTGGCGGCGTATCCAATGCTGCAGCGCCTCCAGAAACGGGGATTGGAGATCCTGCCCTGTGAAGACTTTGGCCCATATAAGAAGTACTTCCCCTACTGCCGTGACTTCGCCCACGAAGGTCTGTCCCTCGCACTTGCCGATGATGACCTGATGTATCCACGCCGCTGGCTGGAGAGGTTGATTCAGGCGTCGGGACATTCCGGCGAAATTCCGAGCTACCGTGCGCACCGCATGACAACCGACGTCGGTGCCGAAAGCCTTACGCCCTACAACTCATGGCAGCCGGCACCGGTGGGTTCGGCCAGTCACGCGAACTTCCTGACGGGAGGGGCCGGCGTGCTTCTCCCTGCGCCTCTTCAGCATGCCATCGGCAAACAAGGGACGGCTTTCCTTGAACTTGCCCCGCGCGCAGACGATATCTGGCTGAACGCGATGGCCATCCGCTGCGGATACCGGCCACAGGTGGTCGACGCCGCAGGGCAACACCTCACGCTCTACCCCCGATCACAGGAGAACGCCCTGCATAACGAAAATGTCAGCGGAGGCAAGAATGACACCCAATTGGCTGCCGTCCTCGGCCCTGACGACATCGCAGCCATCGCGACCGACATCGCCGGGCGTCCATGATGGGAGTGAACCGTGGCGCATCCGGCAATCAATTGAAAACGCTTCTCGTCCACCCCTTCGGGAACGAGAACGTCAGGCAAACCCTTACGGCATTGAATGAGCACCATCTCCTCTCTGCGTTCGTGACCTCCATTGGCTGGACTTATCCTGACGCCCTGTCCTGGCTCCCTCCTGCAAAGTCCTTGGTTGAACGACGACTTTTCTCCATGATCAGGAACGAGCAGCTGCATGTCGCCCCGACGCGTGAGCTGGTCCGCAATGTTCTCCTGCGGTCGCAGCCGTCTGCCCTGCGGCGCCTTGGCGCGGCATCAGGCCCGCTTTCCGCCCATTGGGTTGCCGAACGAGTGGAATCGAGGGCCATCGAGGCCCTCAAACGCGCGGACGCACCGACTGCCGTTTATGGATATTCGACTTTCGCTTCGAGGGTCTTCAGCGCTGCGAGGTCGCGCGGCCTGGAAACCATCCTCGAAGTCCCCCACGTTCATTGGGATACAACCAGGCACTGGGCCGAGCGACTGGTGGATGAAGCGCCAGGCTGGGCAGTGACTGCACGCCAGGATCTGGCCAAGGCCAAGGTTCATTCCTTGGAAACGCGTGAAATCGAACTTGCGACCCGGCTGATTTCACCATCCGCCCAAGTTACCGAGAGCCTGCGGCGCGTCGGTGTGGACGGCCGGATTGTCGAGATTCCCTACGGCTGCCCGGATGTCGCGCCCGGCAGCATGCCGCTGTCCTGGGACGGCGTGGGTCCCCTGAAGGTTCTCTTCGTGGGCCGGATTGTCGGCATGAAGGGAATAGCGGACGTGGTGTCAGCGGCAAAGACCCTGCGTTCCTCCGCGCAGTTCACTGCGATCGGCATGCTGCCCGGAGAAACTTTCCCGGCCTTGGAAGGCATGTTCGAGGTCATCGACTACCGCGGCACCATGCCCAGAAGCGAAATCCTCCGGGAGATGCGGAAGCATCACGTGCTGGTACTCCCAAGCCTGGTCGAGGGCCGCTCCCTCGCTGCCCTGGAGGGCCTCAGCCAAGGTCTGCCCGAGGTTGTCACCCTGGGTAGCGGCGTGGATGACCTCGTGGTCCAGGGTGCGGGCGCAGTTGTTGACCGCTTCTCCCCGGACCAGATAGTCACTGAACTGCAGCAGTTCCTGGATGATCCAGCACTGGTGGAACAACGGAGCGCCAAAGCACTGGAACTTGCCGCCGCATCGGGATGGTCTTCATTCCGCGCCGGGGTCGCAGGGTTCCTCCAGCAAGTCGGGAGTGATGTCAGTGAGAGGTAGTTCAACGGAGCAGCGGCGCTTAAGGATCGCCCTCGTAGCCCATGTCTTCTATCCAAGCATTGGCGGAGTGGAAATCACCGCCGACATCCTTGCCAGGGGATTCATTGCCAGGCACGGCGCCGAGGTAGTGGTCATAACGAACACCCACGAGGAAGACCACTCCAGGACCTTTCCGTACACCGTTGTCCGGCGTCCGTCGCCGCTGCGCCTGTTCACGTTACTGCGGCAGGCCGACGTCGTATTTCACAACAACCCGGCAATCTCGCTGTGGTGGCCGCTGGCGCTGATGCGCAAGCCCTGGATGGTGACGCTCAGGATGTGGATCACCATGCCCGGCCAAAGGCTTAGCCTGCCGGAACGGATCAAGTACGCAATCAAATACCGGATCATAGGCCGGGCTGATGTCATCGCCGCAAACAGCCGGGTCCTGGCCGACCATGTCACCCAAGACGTTGAGGTGATCCCCAACAGTTACCGGGATCAACTCTTCGGCGTGCTGGAGGACGAAATCCGTCATCCCATGGGCGTGGTCTATTTGGGGCGGCTAAGCGAAGACAAGGGGGTGGATCTGCTGATCAAGGCGGCATCGCAGCTTGTGGGAGACGTAGAGGGCTTCACGCTCACCATCGTCGGCGATGGCACTGAGCGCAAGCGGCTTGAGGACCTGGCCGAAACCAGCGGGTTGGGATCCGCGGTCAGGTTCACAGGATCCCTGGGACCACTGGAAGCCAACCGGATTCTGAACCGGAACTCGATTGTGGTCATACCCAGCCGGATGCCTGAGCCCTTTGGCACCGTGGCGATCGAGGCCGCGGCGTCCGGATGCGTCGTGCTTTACGCCGATCACGGCGGACTTCCGGACTCTGCCGGGCCGCAGGCTGTGGGCTTCACTCCCCTCGACCCTAATTCCCTGCATCATCACCTCCGCGCACTGCTGCGTGATCCGGGGGACGTTGACCGGCGGAGGAAGGAGGCCTTGGTGCACGCGCACCGGCACCGGGAAAGCATCATGGTTGACCGCTACTACGCAGCTATCCAGCGAACCCTGAAGGAGTCCGACCATGGCAAGCGACACTAGGACAACGCTGAGGATCGTCCAGGTGGTAACCCTCGTCAGTCCCGACGGCGCGTACGGCGGGCCGGTCAGGGTGGCCCAAAACCAGGCGCAAGCCCTTGCTCTCCGGGGGCATGACGTCCAGGTGTTCTCCGGCGTGCAGGGGGAGGTGGACGGAGCGTACTTTGGCGCGGGCGTCCGGACCAGGCTCTACAAAGCCGTGCGTTTGATTCCGGGCATAGGATTCGCCGGGATGGCCGCACCGTCAATGCTGGCTGCTTTATGGAAAACCCTCAAGGGCGCCGACGTGGTGCACCTGCACCTTGCACGTGACTTGGTGATGCTTCCGGCAGCGTTGCTTTGCCTGTTGCGGCGGGTTCCTTTCGTAGTCCAGGGGCACGGAATGATCGATGAATCCGACAAGAAGCTCGCAAAACTACTGGACAGGCTGATCACCATCCGGACCCTGCGTGCCAGCAAGAAGTGCTTCTGGCTGACGCCTGAAGAGCGGGATTCCTTGGGCTCGTTCCTCGGTGACCACGCCGCTTCGCTGGAATGCCTTATCAACGGGGTCCCGTCGTCGGACATTGTTGCGGCAAAGCCGTCCGGCTCCTTCGAGTTCCTGTATCTGGCACGGCTCCAGAAACGGAAACGCCCCTCCTTACTTGTCGAAGCAGCGAACCTCCTTCCGGAGGCAGTGCGTGCGCGGACCCGTGTGGCGCTGGTGGGGCCGGACGAAGGCGAAGCCTCCGAAGTTCTCAGGCGGATCGAGGCGCTGGGGTCTCCCGAATGGGTCCGCCTGGAGGGAGCGCTCCAGCCCAGCCAAACGGCGGCACGCATGGGACGGGCATCGGTTTTTGTACTTCCTTCAATCGATGAGCCGTTCCCCATGAGCGTCCTGGAAGCGATGTCGGTGGGCCTCCCCGTCGTTGTCACAGACAGTTGCGGACTGGCTCCATATATCAGGGAGTCGGGAGCAGGAGTGGTCTGCGACTCCTCCGTCGAAGGCCTTTCCGCGGCCCTGCGCCGGTTTGTGGTTGAGCCTGGGCTATGGGAGTCCTCGTCCGCTGCCGCCCTCAAAGCCAGTAAGGAAGTGTTTTCCATGGACAGCATTGCGACGCAGCTTGAGGACACTTACCACCGTGTTGGTCGTGCACTGCGCTTTCCGAATGGCTACTGACATTGACCACGTCGACCACTGAGAGAACATTGGCAAAAGACGCTCAAGCCGATTCTGTTGGCGTGTCCAGGGAGCCCGGACCATTATGACCAAGGAAACAGGTGCAACCACCGTGGAGCAGTTCTGGCACAGGGCACAGGCCGTGGCGGTGGTCCCGAGCCAAAGTGAAATGCGCGTCGCCCTTTTGAATCTTGAACAAGGCTCTCCCTTGGTGCTTCTTGGTTCGGCGGTGTTGATCTGGGACCTCATCGATGGAACCCGCACAGAATCCGACCTGCTCAGGGAACTCAACGCCGCCTTCCCCGGCGTCGGTGAAAGTGCAATGGAGGGGCATGTGCGGAGCTTCCTGGCCGAACTTTCCCACCACGGACTGGCTGTGTTGAGCGCATGGGCAGCACCCAAGCCGTCTGATACGGAGATAAGCAGCCCATGAAGCCCTCAGTGCTGCCGGGACTTCCCGAAACTAGGTCTAAAAGTCTTGGGCCGTTACGGACCTGGCATGCATCGAGAGGATCAATAATTGCTGCAGGACGAAGAGCCTCGTGGAATGTCAGGCAATGACCTGCTTTCCGCAATCCGCTCACATTGGATCGGTATCCTGCTCATCACAGTAGTTTCGATTGGGGGCTCACTGTGTTGGTATGCCGTTCAGCCAAAGGTTTACGCTGCGGAGTCGAGCGGCATAGTCGTAGCCGCCGGCGCGGAGAACTTGGGGATGTCCCTGGCAGGAGACAGCCTGGCCAAGTCAAAGGCCAAGGGGTACCAGTCCGTGGCCGAATCCATCAAGGTTGCCGAAGACGTCGTGGGGAGGTTGGGGCTCAAGGAAAGCCCACAGGACCTCGCCCGGACGATCACGGTGAGTGTCCCCCTCGATTCGGTGGAGATCCGGATCAGCGCCAAGTCTTCGGATGCGCAAACAGCGCAGAAGGTGGCTGATACGTGGGTGGACGCGCTGGCTGCGCAGGTCTATGCGCTGGATAAGGGAAATGCGGCCCCGGGTTCGGAACCTGTCACGAAGATCGTTCCCCTGGCGAAAGCGAGCCTTCCCTCCGCCCCTGTTTCACCCCTGATGACGGCTACCCTGGGGATCGGCCTCGCAGCAGGCCTGCTCATCGGACTGGCGTATGCGCTTGCCCGTAACCATTTCGATCGGCGGCTCCGCTCAGTGGCCGAAATTGAGCGATTGTTTGGCCTCGCGGTTGTGGGCACCCTACCCACGGACAAGCGCTTGAACGAGAAGTCGAGCGTCCTGGAGGAAGCCAATGGAAACAACCGCGTTCCCGGCGGACACGCCATGGCTGAGGCGCTGAGGG
Organism: Paenarthrobacter sp. NPDC089675; assembly: GCF_044749185.1. Lineage (NCBI taxonomy): Bacteria > Bacillati > Actinomycetota > Actinomycetes > Micrococcales > Micrococcaceae > Paenarthrobacter > Paenarthrobacter sp. NPDC089675. The sequence goes on from NZ_JBIVHM010000005.1 coordinate 152,249, forward strand.
AGCTGCGCACCAACCTCACCTTCATCGATGTGGACAATCCTCCCCGTATCCTCCTGATCACCAGTTCCCTCCCTTCCGAGGGTAAAAGCACAGTCACCAGCAATCTTGCCGCCACGATCGCCGCGGCCGGCAGGGAGGTCATCGTGGTGGACGCGGATCTTCGCAGACCCACCGTCCACAAGGTGTTCGGTGTGGTCCCGGACGCCGGGGTGACCGACGTACTGACGGGCCGGGCGACCATCGATGAAGTCCTTCAGGTTTGGGGACCGAACCCGCGGCTCAACGTCATGACTGCGGGCCGCATCCCGCCGAACCCTTCGGAGTTGCTCGGTTCCCGGGCCATGGGCCAGCTCCTCAAGGATCTCTCCCAAAGGGCCATGGTTCTCATCGATGCACCACCGCTGTTGCCCGTCACGGATGCGGCGGTGCTCTCTCGCATTGCCGATGGGACGCTGGTTGTGGCGAGGGCCCATAAGACAACCAGGGACACCTTGTACAGGGCCCTCAGCAACCTCACCCGCGTGCATGGACGCGTTCTCGGCGTCATTCTCAACTGCGTAGCCACAAAGGGACAGGGCGCCCACAACTACGGCTATTACGCCGCATATGGCAGTTCCACGGAGGCCGCTGGGTCCGTAGCGTCCAGCAGCTCGCGCAATCCTGATGTCCGGTCTTCGACCACACCACTGACCCGCCCTGGCATCGCGCCAGCCGTCCCAACCCCGGTTCCCGCCCGGGCCGCGGACACCAACCACGCATCAGTCCCGTGGCCTGAAGAGTCACTTTCTGCTGTGTCCACGGAGCCTGCCCACAGCAGTACTCCCACAGCCTTGGATGCAGCGCGCAGGTGGCATCCGCCCAACAGCGGGCGAGGACGGCGATCAGCGCCGCCCGCTTGAAACGCGACAAGCAAGTTGCCGGTCCCGGTTGTTTTGGATCGGGATAAACCAAAAACCGTGGACCTGGTTTTCACCGGGTCCACGGTTTTTGCTTTCCTTGACGGGTTGGCAACACCTGGCGTCGGCGCACGCCGGCACCCGTCAGTAGGCCCCGTCTTTGCCCGTGACCGCCCTAAATGTCCGGAAGAGGTAGATGAGGTCCTGGACCATCGACCAGTTCTCCACATAGTAGAGATCCAGCCGGATTGAATCATCCCAGGACAGATCGCTTCGTCCGCTGACCTGCCATGGACCGGTCAGTCCGGGTTTTACCAGGAGGCGGCGGTAAGCCAAATCATCGTAAGCCTCTACTTCCACCGGCAGGGGCGGACGAGGACCTACCAGGCTCATGTCGCCTCGGAGGACGTTGACGAGCTGCGGCAGCTCATCAACGGAGTATCTGCGGATGAAGCGGCCGATGCGGGTGACGCGGGGGTCTTCCCTCATCTTGAAGAGGACCCCGTTCCCGTCGTCATTCCCCTTGAGTTTGGACAGTTGCTGCTCAGCGTCGACCACCATGGACCGGAATTTCAGCATGTTGAACACGTCGCCCGAACGGCCTATGCGCTTTTGCCGGAATATCACTTTGCCGGGGCTATCGAGCCTGATCAGCACGGCGACGAGGCACATGGGCACCGCGAGGACAGCAAGCAGTGAAACGGCCGCGAAGACGTCGAAGGCACGCTTTGCCAATGCCTTGGGACCCTCCATCTTGGGCGTTGTGACATGCACCAGCGGCAGGCCCGCCAGGGGCTGCATATGGATACGCGGCCCCGCCACGTCAGTGAGTGCTGGAGCCATGAACATGCCGACATCGCGGGAGGTCAGCGCCCAACCGAGCTGCCGGAGCGTTGGCGGGTCCACGTCGGCACCGTTCGAGATGGCAACTGTGTCCACAGCCGATGCATCCACGGCCGCCAGTATTCCTGCAAGGTCGCGTCCCATTCCGATAATCGGGAGCGACGCGCCTTTCACGGAGGATTCAAGCGTCTCCGACCCGGTGACATACGCTGCCACCGGCGCGTAGCCGGCAGCAGGATGGGCGCCGAGCTCCGTGGCGAGATGGTCTACGCTCTGGGCTCCTCCGACTACCAGCACACGGCGCACATGGAGACCGTTACGACGGCGGCGGATCAGGTCCTTGCGCAGGATCCAGCGCCCGAAGAGCAGGCTGGCGATACCCAAAGGAAGGGCGACGGCGACATATCCCCTGGCTGTGTCCAGTTGGAAAACATAGGAGACGATGGCCGTGGCGCCAAAAAGCCACAGAGAGGAAGTGGTGACCCGCCGGTACTCTTCCGCCCCGAAGCCGAGGATACGGGGTTCCCGGGTACCCAGGACACCCAAGCAAACCCACCACAGAACATCGATGACCAGACTGACCAACGGATATGGCGTTTGCACGGAACCAATACCCAACGAGGGGCGGTCCAATCCAAATCGGAGCAGTTCGGCGATCGCCACCGCCCATGTAATGAAGAAGAAGTCAACGAGCATGAGCCTAACGGAAGCATCCAGGCCACGTGCCGCGCGGCTCCCCACGATGTCCGGATCCGCGTTCAATCCTTGGGAGGCATTATTTTTCAACGTCAACCGTAGAGTCCCCTTAGGCTAGGTTGATTAATTTGATGAAACGTGGTCCACGGGAGCGAGGCCCAAAAGACCCTTGGCGCCCAGACATCTTTATTTCGGAACTAAAATGCGCGGACATCACTGATCAATTATGAGAGGGTGGCGCATAAACAATGTGCCAACTACTCATGAAGTACTACTTCAGTGAAGTGATTCGGTGAGAATACTGGCAATGCCATTCAACACTGAGCATTCGGAGCATCGGCCACGGATGCGGTTCAACCCCGGCGATAATTTGTTTGGGTGTCAGCTCACCGGCCTACTACTGTCAGAACAGCCGTGGACCCTTCAGGTCCCGCTATCCGGGAAGGGGCGGAACCAGCCGCACCCAATCCTGTGATCGACTTTGTTCACAGAAATCCCGTGCTTGGCAGCGCCGTTGCGTGGGCCTGGAAGAGACACACTGGTCCCGCAACGCTTGGGGAGGTCCACACATCGTGGGCACGGTTCATACTTCAGGATCCCTTGGAGGCGGCACCTTGGATCGCCTTGGATGCGTTTTCCGACGATTTGTTTCCCCTCCCCCTCAAGGTGCGGACGCTTTCCACAACGGGCCGCCACTGCATTGTGTTAGGGAAGCTGAGCTCCACCCAACATGTCGCCCTGGCGGCCGAAGGTGCGGTGGCCATCCTTGATGGCGACGCCACGCCCATCGAACTGCCTCGGCAGATTGAAGCGGTTATCTTACGCGGCGACGCCCGCCTCCCACAGCACACAAGCATCGGGACCATCCTCACCGGCAGAGAAATTCAAATCCTCGAGCTATACGCCCGGCGGCGCGCTTTGACCGCTTCAGCACTGGCTTCCGCCCTCGGCCTCCGCACTACTACCGTGCGAGGCCATCTGGCCCGCGGTCGGCAAAAGCTGGCAGAAGCGGGCTTGCCATGCGCCACACGTCCGGACCTGGCAATGACGCTCCAGGAAATCGGCTACAGCCACACCGACGCCCAATGGTCCGCTATCGGACGCTGGTAATCAAACCAATTTCAGGCCACCGCTGAGGCCGCTGGTAAATACCAATGAGCTTTGCCAAAGGCCCTCGCCGGCACAATTCCAGGCACCTGACAATGCGCAGAGTCAATCACTACGGAGTCAAGCAATGAACCTCGTCCAACCACCGGCAGCTACCCCTAAAGAAGGAAAGGATTCAGACCAAAGGAAAAGACGGACCGGGCGATATATCCTTCTGGGAGCTGCACTCCTTGTTGTGCTTGCTACGGTAGCGGCCGGTACCTTTCTCTTTGGCTTATCGGCTGCCTTCGAGTCGAAAAGCCAGAAGTTCGACAGCGCCTTTCCGGATGAATCAACACGTCCATCCGAATCTGTCCTCCCAGATGGATCCAGCCCACTCAATGTCCTGGTAGTCGGCAGCGACAGCCGGGGCGCATCGTCCGACCTTGCCGAATCCGGCGAGGCATCGGACCAGCGTTCGGACACCATGATGTTGGTTCACATCCCAGCCGACCGGAAGAAGATGTACGTCGTATCGGTGATGCGGGACCTCTGGGTGCCCATCCCAGGCCACGGCGAGGCGAAGATCAACGCTGCACTGGCCTTTGGCGGAGTTCCCCTCATGGTCCAGACAGTGGAGGGGTTCCTCCAGCAGCGGATCGATCACGTGGTCTTCATCGACTTCGACGGCTTCAAGAAGTTGACCAATGTTGTGGGCGGCGTCGATGTTGATGTCCCGCTGGCCTTCAAACCATCCGGAGGGCCGATCGACAATTTCACGAAGGGTCCCATGCATATGGATGGCGACGCGGCATTCTGGTTCGTCCACGAACGGTACGCCTTTGCCGACGGGGACTTCCAAAGGACCAGAAACCAGCAACTGTACTTTCGGGCCCTTTTCACAAAAATTGCGAGCCGTGACGTACTGTCCAACCCATTCACAGTAAGCAGCATGGTCAACGACTTCGCCCCGTACCTCACCGTCGACTCGGGGCTCGACGCGTCCACCATCGCATCAATGGCCTATGAGCTCCGGGAAATCCGCCCCGACGACGTGGTCTCGTTCACCCTCCCGACCAACGGCACAGGCTGGTCCGCCGACGGACAGTCCATAGTCCTTCCAAACCAGGCCGCGGCTGACGCACTTTCCCGGGCAATGGCGGAGGGCACCATGGCGCAGTACGTGGCTGAACAGGTAACGGTCACAAAGTAGGCGGGAGCGGCTTCCGCCATCCCTCTGGCGGGGCCTGCATGCAGCGTTGCAAACATGGGAGCACAACAAGAAGCCCCCGCTCCATTCAATGCCGGCCGCAGAGGCGGGCAGTGAACGGAACGGGGGCTTTGGCCGGCTTGTTAGTCCGAATCGGTCAACGTCACGTTGACAACCGACACGGTGGTGGTGCCGTTATACGTGACCGTGGTGGTGATCGTCCCGTAAGAGGGTCGTTCCCCAAGGCTCAGGTTCTGCGTGCTTATTGCGAACAGGACCTTGCCGTCTGCCCCGGTTACGGCCGTGGCAGTAGGGTGGGGCTCGTTCTCCGGGCCGCCGTTAAGGGGTGCCGGATAGACATAGGCCGCCAGGACGTCGCCGTCCCTGTTCGTCCCCGACGTCGTTACGGTTACGCTCGCCCCGACAACAGGGTTGCCGGCTGCGTCAGTGACCGTGATGGGGAAGTCGTAGTCCCTTTCAGTCGGGTTGGAGATTTCGCTCCCGTAGTGGTGGTCACCTTTCCAGTCAGTGATCACAGGCCCGGTCCCCGGCGTAATCACAACAGCGTCCGGCGAGACTGCGCGAGCCGGAGTGGCCATGGCGACAGCGATAACGGGAACGCTCCAGGCCGTACCGACAACCACCTTTCGGCGGTCAATTGTCCTATTCATGACTTTGCCTTTATCTAAGGCCATCGTTTGCTCCTTCAAGTCGGCACGGCGGCAGACTTAGGTAAATCTATGGTGGAATATGATGCAAACGGAATCTAACAGTCAGCCGAATTGGCTCACAACACTTAGATGGCCTGGTAACTACCACTGAGAGCGGTGACTTTCGTGCTATTCAAGAGCACTCAGGTCCCGTTAATCCCGGGATACACAGGCATTTACCTTTCAGGAAGCCACAATACCAACAGCCTGGAGGTCCTCAATTGCAGTCTGCAATTGGCTTGCATAACCCTCCGGAAGTCCTACCCGTGGAGCAATCCTGGCCGCGAGGCTTTCGAAGTCACAGGGTGTTTCGAGCGCCTGCCAAACCGCCGGGCCAACACCGCGCACACGGACTACCCCATCACCGGTCAAGGCAACGAGTTCTGTCCCCTGCCCGTTTTTCGTAGGCACCTCAACGGCATCAACCACCTCGCCCCGGCAGAGGAATCCTGCACCTGGGGTCCGTCCCCCTTCATGCGGCTCCGCTTCGACCGCCGATGTCCAGGTCTTGGCAACAGGGGCACGCTGCAAGAGCTGGGGCATGACACCGGCCAGGTCCCCCGCTTCCCGGTAGGTGACCCTCAGCGCGCCTCCAGTCGCATCCAGAATGCTGCAAAGCCGTTGGAGGGGGTTGGCGATGGAACCCAGGAAAGACGTCTGTGGCGCCAACGCAGTCAATGCTTCGGCATGGTCGAGCTCCGTGACCAGGGGATTAAGGGCGTCCGGATCCCGATCGAGGAGGACCACGGAGGCCAACGCTGGAGATTTCGGCGCCCGCAGCAATCCAAGCTCGTCGGGTCCCATCTGGCGCTTCGGAGCGGGAGGATCCTCCACAATGACAGAGAGAGGCTTGGCATATGGCAGGAGGGTGCCGTTTGCATCGAGTGCCACGGTCTCGTCCGTAACGTAGCCGAACTCGGTTCCGAGGCGCCTGGTAGCGGTCGTCTTTCCCATTCCGGACCGAGCTACCAGGGCAACCGTGCGGCCACTTTCCACGTCGGCGAGCCCGGCAGCGTGGAGCATCAAGAGCCCGCCTTCCCCGGCGTTGACACCTGCCGTGGTGACAGCGCTGGTGAGGGAAGACGCGAATTCGCCAAACGTGTGGCCCACCACGAAGGACGTCCCTGCAGTTGACGAGACGCGCGCCCGGAAAGGAATGTTTTCCAGTTGCTCCCTGGCCAGGGATGCAGGGAATCGCGGACGTACTGGGCGCCCTTCCGAGGTATCGAGGCACCGCGACCAGGACCGCTGCAGGACAATCCGCAGGTCATCTGTCACCCCAGCGTCAAAAAGTATCGAAACTGTGGTGCCTAAAACCCGGAGTCGGAGCTCATTGTCTTTTGTATTGTCCGATTGTGCATCTGGCAGCATGGCGTGCAAGGCCTTTCCGTGATCTGGCTCGCTTTAAAATGACACCTTGAAAGTGCTCCAGATCACGTGCCGTCAGTAGTACAAACCGATGCATACTCTGCCCATCAAAGACTAGATATTCCAAGCAAAGGCAACTGCAATTCCCACTGTAACTGGACGCTCAAACCGAGCATTGGGTCTGGATTTACCAATAATGCCAGAGAATTGCAGCTAACTTGTATGCAGGCCAAAGCCGGAGGCGAAGAGAGAGTCAGCCGACCAAATTCTCGGCAGCCCCGTTCATGTGCTCAATAATGGTTTCCCGCGCCTTGGCGGCGTTCCCGGTCTCAATCGCCGCAACAATATCGTGGTGCCTGCCGACGCTCATGTTCCGCGTCGCGCGTTCCAATCCGGCGAACATGATCGACATCCGGATCGACCCTTCCAGGGACTCCCACTGGTGCAGCAGTGTTTCATTCCCGGACAGCCGGCAAAGGGTGCGGTGGAACTCAAGGTCCGACTCGATCCGCTCCTCCAGTGAGGATTTCGCGGCTTTGTCCATATTTTCGACTGCGGCACGCAACTCTCCGAGCACGGCTTCCTTGTCCGGCATGTCGCTCAGGGTACGGGCGGCAAGGGATTCCAGGACGCCTCGAACAGCGAAAATGTCGCGGATCTCCTTGACGTCCAAGTGACGCACGGAAAGGCGCCCGCGTGCACCGGCTGAGACGAGGCCCTCCTGCTCCAATTGCCGAAGAGCTTCGCGGAGGGTGCCCCTGCTGATCTGAAGCATGTCGGACAGCTCCGTCTCAACAAGATGGCGCCCAGGTTCCAACTCGCCGCTGGTAATGGCACTCCTCAGCGCGACGAGTGCCTGCTCGCGCAGGCTTTTCTTCTCCAGTCCCAGCAGGGATGCGCTCAGGGCCATGATGATTCCTCGGTGTCAAAGGGCGACTGTTAACAGTCGATACTACGGGTTAGGGCGCAGGTCCGGGCAGTGCTGCCCGGTCCTGCGCCCCTGTTTTTGAAATCAGCCGAGTTCGGCCAGGACCTTCGCGACGATCCGGTCCACGGACAGTCCGTAGCGCTCGTGCAGTGTCGGCAGCGCACCGGCGTCGAGGAACTGGTCCGGGAGCGCGATGGGAACCACGCGCTTACCCAGGCCGGCACTGACGACGGCGGAGGCAACAGTTTCGAACAGACCGCCAACTACGGTGTGGTTCTCCAACGTGACGGCGAGGCGGTCGGTGTTCAGTTCAGCCAGTACGGTTGCCGAGTCGAAAGGCTTGATGGTGGGAGTGTGCACCACTGCCACGTCGACGTTGTGGGCAGCCAGGGCGTCCGCAGCCTGCAACGCACGCATGGTCATCAGGCCCGAGGACACGAACACGACGTCGTTGCCGCCGCGCAGGACTTTGGCCTTACCCAGCTCGAACTTGTAATCGTATTCATCCAGGACAGTCGGCACGTTGCCGCGGAGCAGGCGCAGGTACGTAGGGCCGTCCGAGGCGGCGAGCTGCGGCACGGCCTGCTCGATGTCCACGGAGTCGCACGGGTCAACGATTGTCAGGTTGGGCATGCCGCGGAAAATTGCCATGTCCTCAGTGGCCTGATGGCTGGGACCGTAGCCGGTGGTCAGCCCGGGAAGACCTCCCACGATGTTGACGTTCAGGTTGGGCTCGGCAATGTCCAGGCACAGGAAGTCGTAGGCACGCCGGGCTGCGAACACCGAGTAAGTGGAAGCGAACGGAACCAGCCCGGTCTCGGCCATGCCGGCGGCAGCACCGAACAGGAGCTGCTCGGCCATGCCCATCTGGAAGAACCTCTCCGGGAAGGCCTTCGCAAAGATGTGCATGTCCGTGTACTTACCCAGGTCTGCGGTCAAGCCGACAATCGCAGGGTTGGCCTCGGCCGCAGCAACCAGTGCGTGCCCGAAGGGAGCGGACGTGGTCTTCTGGCCCGGATCAGCGAACGAGGCGATCATGGCCGAGGTCTTGAGCTTCGGCTTTGCTGTGGTGGCTGTGCTCATGCTGAAGCCGTCCCTTCATATCCTGCGGTCAGCTGCTCGCGGCAGATCTGCCATTCGTTTTCTTCGATGCGCATGAAGTGCGCCTTTTCGCGGGTTTCCAGCAGCGGTACACCGCGGCCAACCTTGGTGTCGCAGAGAATCACGGACGGCCGCCCGACCGGACCGGAAACTGAGGCGATGTGGTCGAACGCAGCCAGCAGCGCACCGACGTCGTTCCCGTCCACCCGCTGCGTGTACCAACCAAACGATTCCCACTTCTCCGTCACCGGTTCGGTACGCAGCACCGTGTTGGTGGCGCCGTCGGCCTGGAGGGCGTTGATGTCCACCATGGCGATGAGGTTGCCCAGCTGGTGGTGGTGCGCGCCCATGGCGGCCTCCCACGTCGAGCCTTCGTCCAGCTCACCGTCGGAAAGGAAGTTGATGACGCGGGATGTGGAACCCTGCGCCCGCAAACCCAATGCCATTCCGACGGCGATAGTGAGTCCATGTCCCAGCGAACCGCCGGAGATTTCCATTCCCGGGGTGTAGGTGGACATGCCGGACATGGGCAGGCGGGAGTCGTCCGAGCCGTAGGTTTCGAGCTCGGACACCGGGACGATCCCGGCCTCGGCCAAGGCCGCGTAGTGCCCGATGGCGTAGTGACCCGTGGAGAGCAGGAACCTGTCACGGCCCTCCCAGTGCGGGTCTTCAGCACGGTAGCTGAGTTGGTCGGCGTAAACGGCAGCGAACATGTCCGCGGCGCCGAGCGCTTGACCCACGTAGCCCTGGCCCTGCACCTCCCCCATATTCAGGGCGTGGTGGCGGATGCGATAGGCAGCTGCGCGGATACGGTCAACGCGCTCGGGCGTCGGCAAAGCGGGCGCGGCCGTTTCAACTGATGAGAGAGACACTGGATTCCTTCCGGAGCCTGGCGCGTACCGATGGGGAGAACGCGCCCGACGTCGAGTGGTTGCTTAGGCGGTTACCGTCTGGGGAGTTTTGCTGGCGGCTTCTTCGGCGAGCTGGCGCTCACGCTTACCCCAGGTTTCCTTGGTGACCAACGCGGCCCAGAGCCCGATCGCACCGTAGATGCTGAACAGGGCAGCGGGACCCACCCATCCGAAACTGACGAACAGCAACGTGGTGATGAAGGGCGTGAAGCCGGAGACCATGGCGGAGATCTGGTAGGCGAGGGATGCGCCGGAGGAGCGGGTCTTGGCCTGGAAAAGCTCCGGGAACCACGCACCCTGGGCGCCGGCGAGGGAGTTCTGGCAGACGGCGTAGGCGATCACGATCGTGGCGATGATGAAGATAAAGAGACCGGTGTTGACCAGCAGGAACATCGGGACGCCGAAGACCACAGCGAAAGCGGTGGACCAGATGTAGACCGGTCGGCGGCCCACCTTGTCGGTGAGCTTGCCCCAGGCGTAGGTGGCAAAGATACCGATGGCTGCTGCGATGCAAAGGGCAACCAGCGTCTGGGTCTTATCGGCGAGCTTGGTGCTGTGGAGGTAGGAAATCATGTAGGTCACGGAGACGGCGTAGCCTGCGGTTTCTGCGATGCGGAGGCCGATGCCGCGGACGATGTTGCGCCAGTCGGTCTTGATGACCTCCACGATCGGGGACTTCACAATGTCACCCTTGGTCTTGACGTCTTCGAAGACGGGGGATTCCGGAACCTTGGAACGGATGATCAAGCCGACGGCCACCAGCAGGATGCTCGCGAGGAAGGGTACGCGCCAGGCCCATTCGCTGCCGAGGCCAACGCTGAAGAGGAACACCAGGTTGGCGAGCAGCAGGCCAACCGGGAAGCCGGCCTGGACAATGCCAGTGAACTGGCCCTTCTTGCGCCATGGTGCGTGTTCGTAGCTCATGAGGATGGCGCCGCCCCACTCCGCACCGAAAGCGAGGCCTTGGATGATGCGGACGATCACCAGGAGTGCCGGAGCCAGGAGCCCAACCTGCTGATAGGTGGGAAGCAAGCCGATGGCAAAGGTTGCCAGGCCCATGAGGATCAGTGAAGCCACCAGCACCGGCTTGCGGCCCAACTTGTCACCGAGGTGGCCGCCGATGATGCCACCCAGAGGACGGGCAGCGAAGCCGACGCCGAGGGTCGCGAAGGAGGCCAGGGTGCCGGTGACCGGGTCAGCGCCCGGGAAGAACGCCGTACCGAAGTACAGTGCGGCGGCGGTGCCGAAACCGATGAAGTCGTAGGTTTCAATGACTGCGCCGACGCCTGAACCTACGGCGACGCGCTTAGCTTCCTTGGTTCCATGAACCGGACCACGCATGGTCAGAGCTTCATTGCTCATTGCTTATTTCCCTTTCGAAGAGTGGGACGCTTCACCGCAACCCCACTGTCGACAGTCAACATAATACGTCAACTGTGACCGAGACCACCAGCAATGTCAACAGTCAACTTGGGAGGTTGACTGTTGACAGTTAACGTGGCTAACGTGGTGTCCATCACTACGGCCCTTCTCCGTCGAGGGGCCCAACTTGAGGATCAACGACGATGTTTCATCAACGACTGGGCTGTTCGTCCATCAGCTTCCGACACCAGGACCTGGCCACCGCACTGAACACCATGCGGGGACTCGGCTTCGAAGAGATTGACCTGGGCGCCCTCCCCGGCGTCTGCGACCACGTGCCTTACGTACTGGACGCGGAGGCAGTAGAGGCGGTTGCCGCCGTCGTGCGTTATTCGGGGCTCCGCGTCCGTTCGGTGAACGGCGACGTCGGCGACCTGAACGCAACGCTCGACGCCGGCGCCGCGGAAGCGCGCGAGCGGCACCTTGGGATGCTGCTCAACCTGGCGGCGAAGACCGGCGCGAAGGCACTTGTCCTTCCCTGTGGAGCAATCGACCATGAGCCGCTGCGGAGCGTGGAAGACGACATCGAAAGGGTGGCGGGGCAGCTGATCCACGCCTCTGCCCGCGCCAAGGAGCTCGGCCTGGAGCTGTGGACCGAGTCCCTCCACTACTTCCGGCTCTGCTGGAACACCGAACGCGCGCAGCTCCTGGCAGACCGACTCGCCGGCTCCGACGTCGGGATCGTCATGGACTTCAGCCACATCGTTGCCTCCGGCGGCGACCCTGCGGACTTCGTTTCGCGGTTCGGCGAGCGCATCACCCACGTCCACCTCCGCGATGCAACGGCTGCCACGGACACGCAGCCGGGGAACATCAATCTCAGCATCGGCAACGGGCAAGCAGACTTTGCCGCGGGGCTTTCAACGCTGCGGGCTGTTGGCTACACCGGCCACTTCTCGCTGGAACTCGAGACGCGCGACGTCACCCACGACGAGCGCCCGGCTGCCGCCGCCAAAGCCGGCAGCTACATCTCAGACCTCATCTAACAACCACAACTTTCAAGGAGCATCATGACCACCATCCAGCGCACCGCCGTTCTCACCGGAGCCACCTCCGAGCGCGGCATCGGCCTCACCACTGCCCGCCGCTACGCCGCCCAGGGTTGGGGCGTCGTCATCCTGGACCTCGACGGCGAGAAGTCCGCCAAGGTTGCCTCCGAAATCGGCAACGAGTTCAACGTCCCTGCCTTCGGTTACGAGATCGACGTCGCCAACGAAGCTTCTGTTACTGCCGCGCAGGCGGCTGTTGCCGCCGAGGTTTCGGGTGGCAACCTGCCTCCCGTTGGCGCCTTGGCAAACATCGCAGGCATCACCTCCCCTGTCCCGTTCCTCGAAACCACCCTGGAGCTGTGGCACAAAGTCATGGACGTCAACGCCACCGGCACCTACCTGGTGACCAAGGCATTCCTGCCGGACATGATCGCCAACGGCTGGGGCCGCATCGTGAACATGTCCTCCGTTTCCGCGCAGCGCGGCGGCGGCGTGTTCGGCAAAGTCCCTTACTCCGCAGCCAAGGCAGCCATCCTCGGCTTCACCAAGGCCCTCGCCCGTGAAATCGGCGAAACCGGCGTGACCGTCAATGCCATCACCCCCGGCGCCGTGGACACCAACATCCGCGTGGGCAGCACTGAAGAGCAGGAAGCCGCCATCAACGCAGGCATCCCGCTGGGCCGCAACGCCACCACGGAGGAAGTTGCCGCCGTCATCACGTTCCTCTCCTCGGAGGACTCTGCATACCTGACCGGCACCACCATCGACATCAACGGCGGCAGCCACATCCACTAGTCCTTTCCCACAGAAAAACCAGGACCCCGCCATGACCAGAATCTTCAACGATCCCGCCGACTTCGCCGACGAAGCCCTCGCCGGTTTCTGCGACGCCCACTCCGACCTTGTCCGCCAGGTCGAGGGCGGCGCGGTCCGCCGCAACAGGCCCTCCATGCCCAAGGTCGCCGTCATCACCGGCGGCGGTTCCGGCCACTACCCCGCATTCGCCGGAATCATCGGCCCGGGCTTCGCTGACGGTGCCGTGGTGGGAAACATCTTCACCTCCCCCTCCACCCAGCAGGCCTACTCTGTGGCGAAGGCGGCCAATTCCGGCGCTGGCGTCGTGTTCACCTACGGCAACTACGCCGGGGACGTCCTGAACTTCGGCATGGCCAGCGAACGGTTGAATGCCGAGGGAATCCGGGCGGAAAACGTGCTGGTCACGGACGACATCGCCAGCGCTCCTCCCTCCGAGCTGGAGAAGCGTCGTGGCATTGCCGGCGACTTCGTCGTCTTCAAGGTCATGGGTGCTGCCGCCGAAGCCGGGCAGGACCTTGAATCAGTGGTCCGGCTGGGACGGAAAGCCAACGATCACACCCGGACCATCGGGACCGCCTTCAGTGGCTGCACCTTCCCGGGTGCTGACCAGCCCCTTTTCAGCCTTCCCGAGGGATACATGGGCCTGGGCCTGGGTATCCACGGCGAACCGGGACTGTTCGACACCGAGCTGCCCACTGCCGTCGAACTTGGGCAGGAACTGGTCCGCCGCGTCCTCGCGGAGGCCCCCGCTGCCGCGTCGGGCCGTGTTGCCGTGATCCTCAATGGACTCGGCTCCACCAAGAACGAGGAACTGTTCGTCCTGTGGCGCACGGTGGCTCCGTTGCTCCGCGAGGCGGGCTTCACGCTGGTCATGCCCGAAGTCGGCGAACTGGTGACGTCTTTGGATATGGCGGGCGTTTCGCTGACACTCACGTGGTTGGACGGGGAACTCGAGCAGTACTGGACGGCTCCGGCCTTGACCCCGGCGTTCCGCCGCGGTTCGGTGGGATTCGAGGTTTCCCCGGACGGGCAGGCCGTGGACGACGCTGCCTTCGTGGACGCCGTCCACTATTCCTCCACAGAGGCCTCCCGAGCCTATGCCGGGCAGTGCCTGCGCGCCCTTGAAGAGACATCGTCCCTGCTGCGCGCTTCCGAGTCGATGCTGGGTGACATGGACGCCATCGCGGGCGACGGCGACCACGGCCGGGGCATGGTCCGCGGATCTGCTGCCGCCCTTGAGGCCGCAGCCACGGCCTTTGCTGCGGGCGCAGGTGCTGGTTCCGTGCTGATCGCCGGCGGCGACGCCTGGGCCGACAAAGCCGGCGGGACCTCCGGCGTCCTCTGGGGTGCCGGTCTGCGCGCCTTTGGCGAGCGCCTCGGCAATGAAGAACGCCCGACGCCGGACGTCCTCGCTGCCGCTGTCCGCGCCTTCGCCGACCGCATCACGGGGCTTGGCAAGGCCGACCTCGGCGACAAGACCATGGTCGACTCGCTCCTGCCGTTTGCATCATCCTTGTCGGCTGGTGTCAGCTCCGGTTCGGCTATTGAGGAAGCCTGGGCGTCCGCTGCTGCTACGGCAACGGATGCTGCCGCTGCCACGGCTGACCTGCGTCCCCTCAAGGGCCGCGCCCGTCCCCTCGCCGAGAAGAGCATCGGTACCCCGGACCCCGGGGCGACGTCGCTCGCCATGGTGTTTGCCGCCGTCGGACCCCACTTCACCGCAGTTCCCGTAACTGCCGCCATCAACTAGGAGAATGACCATGCGCATCATCGTGGGCGCCGACGAAGCCGGCGTTGACTACAAGGACCGGATCCTCGCGGACCTCCAAGCCGATTCCCGGATCACCGAGGTGATCGACATCGGAGTGAACCGTGCCGACGAGGACTTCACCAGGCCCTACCCGTACGTGGGCATTGCGGCCGGCGAAATGATCCGCGACGGCAAGGCCGACCGGGCCATCCTCTTCTGCGGAACAGGGATCGGCGTGGCCATCGCCGCCAACAAGGTCCCGGGCATCAGGGCCACCGCGGCGCACGACTCGTTCTCCGTGGAACGCTCCATCCTGTCCAACGACTGCCAGGTGCTCACCATGGGCCAGCGGGTGGTGGGCGTTGAGCTTGCCCGCCGCCTGGCCAAGGAATGGATCGGGTACGCCTTCGATCCCACGTCCGGGTCCGCCGCGAAGGTGAAAGTGCTGAGTGACTTCGAAGGCTGCTAGTTCCCCGCTCCGAAGGCCAGGGCCCCGCGCGATGCCTCGGGCCCTGGCCTTCTCTTTTTCGGGTTCTTGAGGGCCATTACCAGCGGGCGTATCCTTCACGAAAACAGCCGGATCGGACATGGCCTGGAGGACGCTCATGAACCTCGTGATGGTCCGAAGCGAGGACCGGCTCACTACACTTGCTTCCATGTCCTGCCGTGTCAGCGAACTGGTCCTCAATTGCACCGATCCGGAACTGCTTGCATCGTTCTGGAGCGAAGTCCTTGGCTACGTCGAACTCGGCCGCGAGGACGGCGCCATCGAAATCGGTCCTCCCGACGCCGGCTTCGGCGGCCTGCAACCAACCATCATTCTCAGCCCAAGCACCAACCCGCGAACAGGGCGCCTGCCGCTGCACATCGACGTCAACCCTGTGGACCGGGACCAGGCAGCCGAGCTGGAACGCCTGCTGGCCCTCGGAGCCCGGCCTGCCGACGTCGGGCAGACCGGCGAAGAACACTGGCACGTCCTGGAGGATCCGGAGGGCAACGAGTTCTGCCTGCTGCGGAGGCGGCTCTCCGCCCCTTAGAACCCGCCTCCGCCGCCCGAATCACCGGCCATGTTTGCGAAGCGCGAATAGTGACCTTGGAACGCCACCACGATGTCCTTGGTGGGGCCGTTACGGTGCTTGGCGATCAGGATATCCGCCTCGCCCGCGCGCGGCGACTCCTTGTCATAGACGTCCTCGCGGTGGAGCAGGATGACCATGTCCGCGTCCTGCTCGATGGATCCTGATTCACGGAGGTCGGACACCATGGGGCGTTTGTCCTGGCGCTGCTCGGAACCACGGTTCAGCTGCGAAAGCGCAATGACTGGAACCTGAAGTTCCTTTGCGAGGAGCTTGAGTGCACGGGAGAACTCGGAAACTTCCTGCTGGCGGGACTCGACCTTCTTGCCCGAGCTCATCAGCTGCAGGTAGTCAAGGACCACCAGCTTGAGGTCATGCTGCTGCTTCAGGCGGCGGCACTTCGCCCGGATCTCCATGAGGGACATGTTGGGGCTGTCGTCAATGAACAGGGGAGCATCGTTCATGCGGCCCATGGTGGTTGCGATCTTCGACCACTGCTCGTCCTTGATGGTTCCCTTGCGGAGATCCTGGAGGCTGATCGTTGCCTCAGCGGACAACAGACGCATGGCGATCTCGTTCCGGCCCATTTCCAGGGAGAACATAACCGTGGCGAGGTTGTTCTTGATAGCCGCCGAGCGTGCGAAGTCCAGTGCGAACGTGGACTTACCAACGGCAGGACGGGCGGCAATCACGATCATTTGGCCGGGGTGCAAGCCGTGCGTGAGCTCGTCGAGCTCGTAGAAACCCGTGGGCACGCCCACCATTCCTTCGCCGCGGTGACCGGAAGCCTCGATCTCGTCCACCGTGGACTCCATGACGTCCTTGAGTGCCACGTAATCTTCGGCAGTGCGCTTTTCCGCCACGGCGTAAACCTCGGCCTGCGCTTGGTTGACCAGGTCCTCCACCTCGCCGTCCTGGCCGTAACCCATCTGGACGATCTTGGTGCCGGCGTTGACCAGGCGCCGCAGTACTGCACGTTCCGCGACGATCTCAGCGTAGTAGCCGGCATTGGCTGCCGTGGGAACCGTCTGAATGAGCTCGTGAAGGTAGGCGGGGCCGCCGATCCTGTTGATCTCTCCGCGCTTGGTCAGTTCATCGGACACCGTAACAGCGTCGGCCGGTTCACCGCGCCCGTAGAGGTCGATGATCGATTCATAGATGGTCTCGTGCGCAGGCCGGTAGAAGTCGTGTCCGCGAACGATCTCCACGACGTCGGCAATGGCGTCCTTTGACAGCATCATGCCGCCCAGGACGGATTGCTCGGCGGCAATATCCTGGGGAGGTTTACGGCTCGCCTCCGATGCCCGTGAGCCCTCGATTGAGTCCAAGTGCGTTACTGACAAAGCCGTCCTCCATATGTGTACCGCTGCAGAAGTTCATGCCTCAGCGGTGCGTCAAGCGCAGGTGGACCTGGAATGGATTGCCCGAGCCTCCGGACCTGCCGAGTGCTCCCGTTGTATCGCCAGGGACCGACAATTTCGGCGTATCCCCAATTTCCACAAGTTATCCACAGAAGTATCCCCAAGCTGTTTTGCGCGCCGTTGGCTGAGGGTCTCCGGAAGGGCTGTTTCCATCCTGAAACAGGTACTGCAGCCACGTTAGCGGTGGCCGGCAGAAGCACAAAGCCGGACAATCCGCACATCTGTGGATAAGTTGTGGAATAAGTACCCCTCGTTGTGCACAGCATGTGAGCAACCCTGTGGATAGAGAATTTCTTTAAAGGGAAAGTAGCCCCTGACGTGGGAAAACGTTCATCACATGCTGTGGACGAAAGATATTTTTGGTGGATAACCATCCACAGCCTTCAGCCAACGCCGGGAGCGGCTTCGCTCAATTTCCCACCGAAACATGCCGTAAATGTGATGCATCTTACAGATACGGAGCTGAATTGACACTTTCCTCTCGGAAGCCTATGCCCTAAATGGAATGTGCTGTGGATAACCCCGATCTGACATAAGCTCTAACCATGGGGACGAACCTTGGTGACCTGCTGCTGATTGCCCTACCGCTGATAGTCCTCTTGGCTCTTCTATGGGCGTTGTCGGCAGCCTTGAAGCCTCGCGATACCGGCATCTCGGAGGCCGAGCGATATCAGCGGGAATTGGCTGCACGCTCGGCCGCCCACCAAGCTTCACAGGTCCAGGCAGCCTTGGCAGCGCGGGCAAAGATCGAGGCATCCACCCAGCCCAGCCAGAACCGGGCTCAGACACAGCAAAGCGGCGCCGGCCAGCAAGCGGCAAACCAGGGAGCACAAAAGCATCCTGCGGTACTGCCCACAGGTCAACTCAATCCACAGCTCGCCTTCGAACTGCAGAACCTGGTTCGCAACGGGCAAAAGATCCAGGCCATCAAAGTCCTCCGAGAGGCCACCCATTCAGATTTACTTACCGCCAAGAACTACATAGATCGGCTCTGACACCGCCATGGATTCGCTTCTCATCCCACTCGTGATCCTTATTCTGGTCATCGTGGGTGTGCTTCTGCTCATTCGTTCTTTCACCAAGCGCTCAGCCGAGACCAAGGCCGGCGCCGCAGCAGCCAAGGCCCCCAGGGATCCAGTGGAACTGGCACGGGAGTCGGCAGCCAAGCTCAACGAGGAACAGCACCGTCGGCTGTACTCACTTATCGCCCAAGGACAAGGCATGGCGGCCATCAAGCTCTATCTGCAAGCCACGGGAGAAGGACTGCGCGCCTCCCGGGACGCCGTGGGGGCTTTGGCGGCGCACCCTCAGCCGTTCCGGCCGGAGGTACCAGCCAAGGACTTGCTCGCCGATGACGACGATGAGCCCGAGCGTTTTCCGTACCGCTACCGGGCAATTGTCAGCAAGGGCGATGTGACCCGCGAAGTCAGCAGCAACATGCTCAATGACGAGATTTACGGCCGGATCCGAACCTTGGCCAAGAGCGGCGATGTTGAAGGCGCCGCCCTTGCCCTGACACGGCACTCGGACATAACCATCAAGCAAGCCCGCGAATTCATCGAACTCCTGGACGACTAGAAGTCGAAGAGGTCCCCGAGCCACCCGTCCTTCTTCTTCCGCTTCCGGCCGTATTCGTCCGGGTTGTAGCCGTCACGGCGACCGTTGCCCCTGTCGTAGTCCGGCCGGCCACTCCGATCGTCGTAGCGGGGCTGCCCAGGCCGTGACTCGAAAGGGTTGTAAAGCGGTGGCGGGGCAATGGGCGGCTGGGCGGGAGCTGCCGCAGGCTGCGGGCGCGCTGGGCCCGAGTCAGTTGATACACGATCAATGATCTTGTCCAGCTCACCCCGGTCCAGCCACACACCCCGGCATTGTGGGCAGTAGTCGATTTCTACGCCCCCACGCTCGCTCATCACCAGTTCAACGGAATCCACAGGACACTTCATGACTGGCCAACGAGCCGGTGCCCCATTTAGTTCGGACTAGTGGCCGGCGGAAATTCCCGCGAGCAACTGCTCGAACGGGAGCGACTCCAGGACCGGGGCCTTGCGCCCCGGCTGGGGACCGCTCAGCAATTGCACAAGTTCGCCGGCGGCCCGGTCCACGCGCTCCGAAAGGGGCGACCCGCCGTCGTCGTTCCCCCAGTCCTGCGGGCCGGCAAAGACGCCGGTGGCAGCCATCCGGGTCCGCAAGTAGCTGAACAACGGGCGCATGGCGTGATCAAGAACCAGCTGGTGGCGGTCGGTGCCGCCGGTGGCACCCAGCAGGACGGCTTTGCCGTCAAGCGACTTGGGGTCGAGCACATCGATGAACGACTTGAAAAGTCCGCTGTAGGAAGCGCTGAAGATGGGGCTGACGGCGATGATCCCGTCGGAGTCCTCGACGCCGGCAATCACCTCTGCGAGGCGCGGTGCGGCGTAGCCGGTGACGAAGTTGTTGGCAATGTCCACGGCCAGGTCCCGCAATTCGACGACGTCGATGCTCGCTTCATAACCGGCCGCACGCAGTTGCCGCTCGGCGGAGGCGGCGAGCTGGTCTGCCAGCAGACGGCTCGACGACGGTACGCCGAGTCCGGCGGAAAGGACGGTGATGCGGCGGGTTTCCATGGCATTCTCCTGTTGCTCGATCATTTCCAGCATACATGCATATGCATCTAAATCAATGAACGAGGGCTCGCCCGAAAGTATTCCCGAGTAACTACAGGACGACTACGAACGCCGCGCCGCGTGCTCGGACAGGAAGTCGAATGTCTTGTCCCTCGCTTCGCGGGCTTCGGAGAAGTTCAGGTGGAACTGGTACTCGTGTAGAAGCTCAGGCGAGTGATCCGCCGGCCAAAACAGTTCCGTGACCGGGACATTCGCGGCCTTGAGACGGTTGCTGTAGGGCACCGACTGCAGCCAGGTAAGGCCGTCACCGTTTCCGCCGCTGATGAAAGTGGGCGGGAATTCGGGGGTTACATAGTCAATGGTGGACATCGTGGCGCCGGCATACGTGGCGGACCAATCCTTGGTGCCTGTATAAGACCACAAAGCAGTCTTGAAGCCCCACGCCACAATGCCGTTGAGGTCCGCCATGGCCCGGAGATCATAGACACCGCAATGCAGGATGGTGGCGGCGAGCTCGGACTTTTGCAGTGCAGGCTGGATTCCCATGAGGTTGGCGTACTCGGGGTTCACGGTGAGCGTGGTCATCTGGCTGGCCAGCTGGGCTCCGGCAGAATCGCCGGCAAGGACGATGCGGCTGGTGTCCACGTTGAGCTCCGCAGCGTGCGCCTTGATGTAACCCAGGGCTTCGTTGATGTCCCGCACAGCGGTGGGATAGGTCGCCTCGGGCGCTATTGGATAGCTCATGCCAATGGTCGTGTAGCCCTGGTCGGCAATGATCTGGAGGTACGGATTGACGTCCCGCTGCGCCCCCGAAATCCATGCACCGCCGTGAATCCACACCACCGTGGGAAGCGGCGCCACTGTTCCTTTTGGGCTGAAGGCATCAAACGTGGAACCCGGCTTGTACTCCACACCGAGCTGGGTTTTCAGCGGGGTAGTGGGAACGTAGGGCGTCATCTCATCGATGGTCGCTTGGGCGCCACGTTCGAAAACACTGCGGATCAGTAAGGCGGACGGCCAAGGAGTGGCGGAAAGGGCCAACGCCACCACCAGCACCACCAGGATGACCACTTCAAGCTTGCGTTGCCGCGAAAAACGCCTGCGTCGAACCTTGGCCGGACCTTCCACACGGGTTGCCGCGCTTTTCCCTGCACTGGTTTCGATCGAATCCAACGGCCCCATCACACACTCCCCCATCCGTGCACCTGCGCACCATGCTAAAGCGGAAGTGGGCTATTCAGAAGGAAGTCGTCACGCCTGCCACCGAGGCGTCCGCGGCCGATCCGCCCCGAGCAAGACCCCTTCGCCGCCGTCGAACGTCACTGTATGGAATCCCGGCGCGCGCGCTACCTCGCGGAAACCCCATCGCCCGTGCAGCTCTAGAGATGCCTGGTTCCGTGCATTCACTACGTACCATGCGCTGGTCCCGCGCTCCCAGATCCAGGCCAGCCGCGCATCGGTCAGCTGAATCGCCGCTCCCTTTCGACGGAACGCCGGGGCCACAGTCAGGCCCCCGAGATAATGTCCCGCCGGGGCAGGACCGTCGGCATGGTTCCAGTGGTGCGTTTTGGCCCAACCCACGACGGCGGCACCGTCAGCGGTACTTGGCGGCGGCTGCGCTTCCGCCACCAGAACCAAACGCAACGGATCGGAAATTGCTCCACATAGCGCTGCTACGAACTGGGGCGTCCGCGCGTCAGCAATGCGTCCCGCGGCCAGCTCAACCTCCGCGATCCCCGCTATGTCAGGCTCCGTGGCCGTCCTGATGTGGAAAACCACGACGGCCGGCTACCTTTGCCTTCCTGCACCGCCGGCGGCCATCAATTCCAGCCGCCGGAGGGTTTCACGGTTTCGGATATCGATTAACGGATCACGTATTGCCTTGGGGACCAACTTGCCCGGTCCGCGAACCGCGTCTTCCGATATTGACACCCGGCAACCGTTGTCGACGTCCTCTACTGTGATGAGGACCGTTGCCTCGCCCACCGGCCATCCGCGGGCCAGAAGCTCCAGCGAACGGCCCGGCTCAACTGAAGTAACGCTTGTGCTGTCGTTGATGAGCAGCGGCCAGGCACCCACGGAGTGGTGCAGCTTGGATCCGGCTTGCGGCCACCCATCGTCTACCGCCCGGATCCTGGAAGCGCCCACTACCCACCCCGAGTACAGCCAGCCATCAGCTATGACCTTCCAAACGTCGTCGGACGTGGATTTGAAGAGCTGGGCAACGGTAGACATGGGTTCCTTCCTCAATCCGTCGTCGACAGGGACACGACCTTAAGCTAAGCATGCTTATGAAATCCCTGCCAGAGGTGCTTCAAGAAACGGTGGGCTTACTGGCCTTTCCGTCAAGCCACAATGTGTCCGACTCGTCCCGATGAACCCCATCCGAGCCCACATGTTTGCTATCGATTTTCGGGCCCTTCTTGATCACGTGCACCAACGCCATGCCGTGACCGCGACCCAAATCATAGTCCGCCTTCAGCCACTCGAGGATGGTTCCGGCCTTGACTGAGGGGTCGTTGAATCCTTTGCTCTCCGCGATCTCCACGAGCTGCCTGGGCGTCAGCCCGGTCTTGTCCTCTATTGCATCCAAGTAAGCCTGGAACGACATATGGCGCCTTTCATCGAAGGAAATCTGTGTAGGCGAGACTTTACGGTACCCCTGCGACAACTTGGAGTATCCGCCCTCCGCATGCAGACCTAGACTTTTGCCATGGCGTGCCGGATTTGGCGTTCAACAGCGGCGTTCGTGGTCCTCATGGCCGCTCTTCCGCTGATGGCCTCCTGCGAATCCGCCTCGACCGCGCCCCCGCCGTCAGCATCAGAATCGACCCACGGGCCAATCACCGCGGAAGTCAACCAATCGCGCGACCAGTACGGAAAACAAGCGATCCTGATCCAACTGACCAACGCCACGGACACTCCGTTGTCAGTATCAGGAGCGGAACTGGCGTCGGATCTTTTCAACGGGGCAATCATCTGGACACCTGCTGATGGCACCTTGGAGCTTCCGCCGCGCCAGCCTAAAAGCCTGCCAGCCAAGCTGCCGGGCGCCGCGTGCGCGGGCCAGTTCCAAGGCGCCACCGCCATGGCCACCGTGCACTACGCAGACGCCGGCGGCAATGAGCACCAAACCACGATCGAGGCCGGGGACCCGTTCAAGGTGCTGCAGCGAAACTCCGAAGAACTCTGCCTCGCAACCGCCGCGGCTGCTGTAGCGACCATGGTCCTCGCCCCCGATCTGGACATCGCCGCCGACCGGAAGACCGCCGTCGTACAGCTGGTGGTGACGCCTGCCGCCCCGGCGGGAGAGACCAAGACGCTGACGATCGAATCCGTCGATGGAACCACGCTGTTGGCCGAGGAACCCACGGACCCATGGCCCCGGAATGTCACCATCACCCCGGGTTCCGGACTCCGGGTGCTGCCGCTGCGGATCCGGCCGGCGCGGTGTGACCCACACGCCGTGGCGGAGGACAAGGTGGGCACACTGCTGCCGCTACGGGTAGCCGTCGGGGACCGGAAAGGGGTGTTGAAGATTGCGGCGTCCACGGAGTTGCGCGGGCGCATCTACGACTTCGTGACTGCCGCCTGCCAAGATGTGTGATCAGCCGATGGTCTGCAACGCTCCATGGGCGCTTTCCACCCTGACCGTGACGCCGGCATCCACGTTTTTCACTTCGCCATCCATCTGGAAGGGCAACGGCTTCAGCGTGGTGAACTCATAGCTGCTCACGCTCGGCTGATCGCCCAGGCCTTGGGTGGTGGCGCGAAGTGCATTCAATGCGACCCGCCACTTGGGCATATGCGGAAACAGGATGACCTCGAACTTACCGTCTGCCGGGGTGGCAGTGGCTTCGCTCAGCGTGGCGTACTTGGCCATCTCCGGGATGTTGGCGAAGACCAGGCTGTCCACCTTGTGGCGTTTGCCGTCGGGCAGCCTCATCTCGAAGGGCTCAAACTCGGAGAAAGTCTTGATGACGGAGATCATTTCCGTCAACGCACCCTTGCTGCCTTTTTCGAGCTCGGTAGCGACCACCGGGGTGAGGCCAAACCCGATATAGGAGTGCGCATACTCCAACGGCTCCCCCTCCTTTTGGCCGGTGTGGATCTTCAGCAGGTCGATTTGCCGCACGTGACCCTCGGCAATCGCTTCTTCCAAGGGCTTGGTGCCAACCGTGCGGCGGTGATCGTTGGCGTTTCCCGCCGCCATCACGGCGCACACCGCCTTGGGGTTATCCGCCTGCATCACCCCGTTGACAACCTCGTTGTAGCCACCGTCCCCGCTCACCGAGACCACGAGTACGTCGCCGCCGCCTCACGGGCCAGGTCCACAGCGTGCCCGGCGTGCTCGGTGGGCTTCAGGACAATCTCCACAGGATAGGTCAGCAGCTCCTTGAGCTTGCCCTGCAGTTCCTCGGCCAGCTTCGGCGCGTCCCCTGTGCTGTTGGGGTTGAAAATGATGACGATCGACTCAAAAGTCCGTGCGGAATCCATGCTTCTCCTCTGTGTGCGCCCGAATGGATAACTACCCACCAGCGCTGAGCGTCAATCAAATGGCGTGTGGAGTGAGCGATGAAAGGAGAGCCTTCACCATTTAGTCCAGCTCCACGAGTCTGTCACGATAGCGGCCCCTTGGTGAAGCCGGGTACGCCACGGGGCCTACCTACAGCAATGCCGTGCCCTCGATGCACGTGACGGCGGATCCGCCCACCCAGATCCCGTCGTCCCCGGCGCTAACGTGGATCCGTCCCGCGCGGCCCAGCACGGTTCCCTGCGCAGCCACGTACTCGCTGGGCGCCCGCCCGGATCCAATCAGCCACTGCGCCGCACCTGCGTTGAAACTGCCCGTCACGGGATCCTCCACCATTGCGTCACCGGGTATGAAAGTCCGGACTTCAAAGTCGACGCCCGAACCTTCACTATGCGGGCCGATCACGCCCACTTTTAGATCGCCCATGGCTATGACATCGGGCTCCAGGGCCAGGACCTGTTCCGCGGACTCGAGCAGGACGCCAATCCATTGGGGTCCGTTCACCAGCCAAGACGCGTCAACAATGGCCTGATCAGGTAGCCGCAAGGCCAGTGCCAGCTGCGCGCGGACCGACTCATCTACCGGGCCGAAGCGGGTCAGGGGTGGTGCCGCGAAAGCCAGCTGGCCGGCGTCGTGCTTCACCCGGACCAGGCCGGCACCGCATTCCTGTACCAGGACGCCAACGCTCTTCGGCACTCCCCCGGCCTCCAACCAGGCGTGGGCGGACCCCAGTGTGGGATGACCGGCGAAGGGGAACTCCTCGCTGGCCGTGAAGATACGGACACGGTAGTCGGCACGACGGTCCGTGGGAGGCAGCAGGAACGTCGTCTCGGAAAGATTGGTCCAGTTCGCGTAATGCTGCATGGTTTCGGTGCTGAGGCCTTCGGCATCAACGACGACGGCGAGCGGATTGCCAAAGTAGGGGCGGTCGGAGAAGACATCCACTTGGCGGAAGGGGCGGGATCGAGGGGATTCGGAAGTCACCGGTGCAGGCTATCACCGCTTCTGGTACCGTCCTCACGCGTCTGGGAGACTACCCGTATGGCGGAAAACAAGACCCAGCCGACCGATGTCCCCGTAGAGGATTTCCTGACAGCAGTGGAGCACCCGGTGCGGCGGGCGGATGGCCGCGAACTCATGTCCCTCATGGCCGAAGTGACCGGTCAAAGGGCGTACATGTACGGGCCCACGATTGTTGGGTTCGGCAGCTACCACTACAGGTACGACAGCGGTCGGGAAGGAAATTCTCCGGCTGTCGGCTTTTCGCCGCGCAAAGCCAACCTTGTCCTGTACGGGCTGACCGAGAGCCCGGACGCTGACCGGCTGCTCCCCGAACTGGGCAAGCACAAGACGGGTACCGCCTGCCTCTACATCAACAAGTTGGACGACGTTGACCGGGGCATCCTGGCAGAACTGATCCGCAGCGGCTACCACCACACGATGACGGAGATTCACAGGCCGTAGGCCCTCAACCGTTCCGAACCCAAAGCACGGGAACGCAAAGAACCCCCGCCTCCGGAAATCCGGTGGCGGGGGTCCTTCAGATGCAGTCAGCGACTACTTGCGCTACGTAGCGCTCCCTAAAACCTCGCAAGCTCGGTCTCAGGGAACCCTGCGCTACTTGCTGGCAACGACCTCGAGGTCGATGACAGCAGAAACATCCTCGTGCAGGCGGACGTTGGCCTGGTACGAACCGACGGACTTGATGTGGTTCGGCAGTTCAACGTTGCGCTTGTCGATGGCGCCGAGGCCGGCAGCCTCAACAGCAGCAGCAACATCAGCAGGCTTGACCGTGCCGAAGAGACGACCGGACTCGCCGGCCTTCACCTCGAGCTTGACCTTCTTGGAGGACAGAGCCTGGGCCTGTGCCTGAGCAGCTTCAACAGAAGCGTGGGCGCGGGCAGCGCGGGCAGCCTTGATGGATTCAACCTGCTTCTCGCCACCGCGGGTCCAGGTCAGAGCGAAGCCGCGGGGCAGAAGGTAGTTACGTGCGTAACCGTTCTTGACCTCGACAACGTCGCCAGCAGCACCGAGACCGGTTACTTCGTGGGTCAGAATGAGCTTTGCCATGTTAGTTAATCCCTTCCCTTAGCCGCGGCCAGCGCCGGAGTAAGGCAGCAGAGCAACTTCGCGGGCGTTCTTGATTGCCTGGGCGATCTTGCGCTGTTCCTGAACGGTAACGCCAGTGACGCGACGAGCGCGGATCTTGCCGCGGTCGGAGATGAACTTGCGCAGCAGTGCTACGTCCTTGTAGTCGATGACAGTGATGTCAGCGGCCTTCAAGGGGTTGGACTTTGGTTTGGGCTTACGGAGTTCAGCCTTAGCCATCGTGGAGCTCCTTTTCTATGGAGCCCGTGGATGTTGATCCACGGGATGGTGGTGTTTATGTGTTTAGAAGGGAGGTTCGGAATCGGGGCCGTTGCCCCAGCCACCAGCGTTGCTGACACCGGGCGTAGCCCAAGGGTCATCCTGCTGTGCGGGCTGGTTGTTGCCCCAGTTTCCGCCGGAGTTGCCGCCCTGGTTTCCACCAGCTGCGCCACCTCCAAAGCCACCGGCGTTGCCGCCGCCGAAGCCACCCTGGTTGCCGTTTCCGGCACCAAACCCGCCGCCGGAGCGCTGGGTGCGGTTGACCTTGGCGTTTGCGTAACGCAGGCTCGGACCGATCTCGTCGACCTCGAGCTCAATGACGGTGCGCTTCTCGCCTTCCTTTGTTTCGTAGGAACGGCTCTTCAGACGGCCGGAAACAATGACGCGCATGCCCTTTGTGAGGGATTCGGCCACGTTCTCGGCTGCTTCACGCCAAACCGACGCGCGGAGGAACAGGGTTTCCCCGTCCTTCCACTCATTGGACTGGCGATCGAAGGTCCGGGGAGTAGAAGCGATGGTGAAGTTCGCTACTGCCGAGCCAGACGGGGTGAACCGCAGCTCCGGGTCGTTGGTGAGATTACCAATGACCGTAATAGTGGTTTCGCCTGCCATCTACTGCCTCCTTGTTCGTTCCTGCGGGGTAAAGATTTTGAAGCGGCTGATTACTCAGCAACAACCTTCTGGTCTTCGGGGCGGATGATCTTGGTGCGCATGATCGTCTCGTTGAGAGACAGCTGGCGGTCAAGTTCCTTGGCGGTAGCCGGCTCAGCGGTGAAGTTCACCACTGCGTAGATACCTTCGGACTTCTTCTTGATGTCGTATGCCAGGCGGCGACGGCCCCAGATGTCAACCTTCTCGATGGTTCCACCATCGGTGGTGATGACATTCAGGAACTTCTGAAGCGACGGCTCTACGGTACGCTCTTCGACCTCGGGGTCGATGATTACCATCAATTCGTAAGGACGCATATGTGAACCCACCTCCTTTGGGCTAAGCGGTTACGGTATTTCCGTAACAGGAGGTTCATTTGCGATGCTGTGCATCGCTCCCCCGCCGAAGATTCGGAAGGAGGGCGCAGCACAGACTTCAATATCTTAGTGCATCTCCCGCACTCAAAGCTATTCGGCGGCGTACCGTGCTGAAACCGCCGGGATGGCGTATGTGGAAAACGACTCCATCCCGGCGCTTTGAGCACGGTGAATACTTGGACCATGACCATCCTCAAGTCCACAATCCTCTTTATCCTTGCCGCCATTGCGGAGATCGGAGGCGCCTGGCTCATCTGGCAAGCCGTCCGCGAAGGCAAGGCCTGGTGGTGGGCGGGACTGGGGATCGTGGCCCTGGGCATCTACGGTTTCTTCGCCGCGTTCCAACCTGACGCCCACTTCGGCAGGGTCCTTGCAGCCTACGGCGGCGTGTTCATCGCAGGGTCCCTCGCGTGGGGAATGCTGGTGGACGGCTTCCGCCCGGACCGTTGGGACGTCATTGGCGCCGTGATCTGCATTGTGGGCGTTGGCGTCATCATGTTCGCGCCGCGCACGGGAAGCTAGGCAGTCGTCCGCGCACGGCGCGCAGCCAGCCCCGGGAACAACAAAACCCCTGGAAGACCAAGCGATCTTCCAGGGGTTTCCTGTGCGCGGAGGGGGACTTGAACCCCCACCCCCTTTCGAGGACTAGCACCTCAAGCTAGCGCGTCTGCCATTCCGCCACCCGCGCAGGGTGATCGGAGAATCGGTTTCCTTTTTCTCCGTAACAGCGTCAAAGACATTAGCACGGGATGGGCCAATGTGTTCATTCCGCCTGCAGGCACCTCGAAGGATCGCCAGACAGCAGCCGCTAGGGTTGACCCCATGGAGTCGCAGAGAGTCAGGCGCAGCCGGCTGCGTTTCGGGGTCATGGTTGTTGCCGGTGTCATTGCAGCAGCCGTTACGGGGTCCACAGGGAACTGGGTGGACGCCCCGGCCGTGGCCTGGGCAGTTGTTGCCTTCATCTATGTGTCCTGGATCTGGCTTGCCATAGCCCGCATGGGTCCGGACCAGACAAAGGTACACGCGACCTCCGAGGATCCTTCGCGCGGGGTAACTGATCTGCTGATCCTCATCGCCAACCTGGGCAGCCTCGCGGCCGTCGCCGCAGTGATCGTCAATTCCCATGCGGACGATACCGCGGCGCGGTTGAACTCGGCCGCCTTGGCCTTGGGTTGCGTGGCCCTTTCGTGGATGCTGGTGCAGACGCTGTTCACGCTGCGCTACGCGGAGCTCTACTACAGCCCCGATCCGGATGCGGGAGGTGCGGCGGGAGGCATCAGTTTCAACCAGAAAAGACCGCCCCAGTACACGGACTTCGCCTACCTGGCCACGAGCCTCGGGATGACCTACCAGGTCTCGGATACCAACCTGGAGAACCACCGGATACGGGCCGAAGCGCTCAAGCACAGCCTGCTTTCCTACCTGTTCGGCACAGTGGTCCTGGCGGCGACCATAAATTTGGTGATTGGTCTGGCCCAGTAGCGCTCACTGAGTAGGCTACTGGGCATGAAGCCCCGGCTGATTGTGCTCGCAGCAGTTCTCGCCGCGGTCGTCGTCGGACTGGCATGGTTTGCGACGAGCCAGTCCAAATCCTGCCCCCAGCCAGGCAACACGGACACCGGTCCTGTCGAACTGAAAATCGCCACTGTTCCCACCCGGGTCCAGGCCTGTTTCGGTGACGACTGCCAGCCGCACCCGGTGCAACAAAACAAGGACGGCCGCTGGCTGGTGCCGCAGGAACCTCCGTTCCTCCCGGCGCAGGACGCCACAACAACAGCCAATGCGCCCAGGCCGGGGGCCGTGGCCCGAATCCGGGTTGTCGTCAAAGAAGCCGGCAAGCGGCAACGTGACGCGGTATTCGAAATACCCACGGCCAATCAGGCTCCGGCTCCGGGTTCGCAATGCCCGGGCCCGGTATCCTACCTTCCCGTGGCCGTGCCGTAGGGGTGTTAAATGCAGGCGGGGCAACCGCCGTCGTACTCTGACGGCAGCTGCCCCGAAGCAAAGAAGCGTTTACGACGCCGGACCGGAACCTACCTGCGCAGGCTCGCCTTCCGCTTCGGCCGGCCGGGCAGCACCCTTCCGTCGGTACCGCAGGACGCCGATGCCCACCACGACGGCTGCGAGGGCGAGCGAGAGGAACAGGGATTCGCGGGTGGATTCCAGGATCACCATTCCGATGATGAGCGCCACGATGCTCGCAATGGAGATCCAGGTGAGGTACGGGAAAAACCACATCTTCAACTGGAGATCGTTGGCGGCCGCACCCATGCGCCGGCGAAGAATCAGCTGCGAGGTGGCGATGACCAGCCAGACGAACAGTGCGATCGCGCCGGACGTGTTGACGAGGAAGAGGAACACCGTGTCCGGGGCGATGTAGTTCAGGCCCACGGTAATGAAGCCCACCACGGTGGAAGCGAGGACCGCCGCGGCCGGGACGCCGCGCTTGGAGATTTTCGTCCAAGACCTGGGTGCGTCACCACGCTGGGAGAGGGAGAACAGCATGCGGCTGGCGGTGTAGAGACCTGAGTTCAGGCAGGAGAGCACCGAGGTCAGGACCACGATGTCCATGATGGTGCCTGCGCCCGGAATGCCGTACAACTCGATGACGGCCACGTACGGGCTCTTGGCCACGGAGGCGCTGTTCCACGGCAGGAGCGTCACGACGATGGCGATGGAGCCGATGTAGAAGATGAGGATGCGCCAGACAGTGGACTTTACGGCCTTCTTCACCGCATCCACGGGGTTGGCGGATTCACCGGCGGCGATGGTTGCGATCTCTGCCCCGAAGAATGAGAAGACCACAACGAGGATGCCGGCCAGCACCGCGCCGGGGCCGCTGGGCAGGAAGCCTCCCTGGTCGAGCAGGTTCGTGACGCCCGGCGCCGGGACGCCGGGGATGAGGCCCAGGATGGCAGCGATTCCTGCCAGCAGGAAGATGACGATTGCCGCCACCTTGATGGAAGCGAACCAGAACTCGAACTCGCCGTACGACTTCACGGAGCCAAGGTTGGTGAGCGTCAGCAGGACCATGAGGACCAGGGCCCAGATCCACTGGTCGACGCCCGGGATCCAACGGTGCATGATCGCCGCACCCGCCGTCGCCTCGATGCCGAGCACGATGATCCAGAACCACGCGTACATCCAACCGATGCTGAAGCCGGCCCACCTGCCGAGAGCCTTGTCCGCGTAGGTGGAGAACGAGCCGGTTTCAGGGTTTGCCGCGGCCATTTCGCCGAGCATCCGCATTACCAGGATGACCACCAGTCCGGCTGCCAGGTACGCCAGGAGGATGCCGGGTCCCGCCTGCTGGATAGCGGCACCGGAACCCACGAACAGGCCGGCCCCAATGACGCCGGCGATGGCGATCATGGACAGGTGCCGCGGCTTCAGCGACTTTGAAAGTTGTTGGTCAGCGTGCATGGATCGGCGCCGTCCTTAGTGTTTTGGATTAGGCCCTAGGCGGATGTGCCGTGGGCCACTTGGCGTTCCCACATTAGCCACCGGAGATCGCTGAATTCCTGTGCGCATGTACATTCTGGCCTCGCCAAAAAAGGGACGATGCACAAAATGTATTGCCAAAAGCATCAGAAGTTTACTGTCAGTTACTTTCGAAACGCACTTGAAATGAATCTTTGATGCTTTAGGCCGTGACCTGCGTTACAACGACGAGCGGAAGAACAGCTCTACGACCGTCGCCAGGTAGTGCGGATCCTTCACTCCGCAGAGCTCCCTCGCGGAGTGCATGGACAGCAACGGGACGCCGACATCCACTGTCCGGATTCCCAAACGAGTGGCGGTCAGCGGACCAATGGTAGAGCCGCAAGGGATGTCGTTGTTGGAGACGAACTCCTGATAAGGAACATCGGACTCCGCACACAAGCGCGCCCAGAACGCCGCGCCGGTGGCATCGGTGGCGTAACGCTGGTTGGCGTTGATCTTGAGCAACGGCCCGTTGTTGAGCAACGGGCGGTTGGCAGGATCGTGCCGCTCGGCGTAATTGGGGTGGACAGCATGGCCGGCATCCGCGGAAACGCAGAACGACGCCGAGAGGGCCTGCCGTCGCTCACCCACCGAAGCGCCAAGGCCGTCGGAGATGCGGGTCAGGATGTCTTCGAGAATGGGTCCGCAAGCGCCTGATCGCGAGTTTGAGCCAATCTCTTCATGGTCGAACGCGGCGAGGACGGCAACGGGTCCCTCGCTTGGGGCAACAGCGGCGTGGGCAATCAGCGCAACCAACCCGGCGTGCGTGGAGGACAAGTTGTCCAAACGACCCGACGCGAAGAACTCACTGTTGGCTCCGAAAACCGCCGGCGCCTGCGTGTCTGCCACAACGACGTCGTATCCTCCGATCTCCGCAGCGTTCACCTCGACGCCCGCGACCCGCGAGGCGAGCAAACCAAGCAGGTCTTCCCCGGCGGGGTCGCCCAGGCCAAAGATCGGGTTCATGTGCTGCTGCTTGGAAAGCGTGAGGCCCTCGTTGACCGCCCTGTCCAAGTGGATGGCCAATTGGGGAAAGCGCAGGAGCGGGCCCGTGGCCGTCAAATGCTGCGTGCCATCGCGCATCACCAACCTGCCAGCGAGCTGCAGCTCCCGGTCCAGCCAGGAGTTCAGCAGCGGTCCACCGTAAACCTCGACGCCGGCCTGCAGCCATCCGAACTTTCCCGTGGTGGGTTTGGGCTTGAGCTTGAAGGACGGCGAGTCGGTGTGCGCGCGCCAAGGATATTGAATCCCGTGGTGGCACCTGCGCCCTCCGGAGTAACCCAGGCGATCAGGGCGCCGTCGCGTATGACATAGAAGTTGCCGGCGCCACCGTCCCAGGGTTCACGCTCATCCAGCGCCCTAAATCCCGCAGCATCCAGCCTGCGCGCAGCCTCATGGACGGCATGGAAGCTTGACGGCGAGGCTGATACGTACGCGCCGAGGTCCTGGATGTGGTCTATCGCTGCGGATGCATTGGAAGGCATGCCCCCGAGTCTAGCGGCGGGCTCAATGACGCAAGCCGCCTGTGTGCCACTTCGTACGATATCGTGCGTTATGAGCATTTATATATGCTTGTAATGCTCATCACTCTATGTCAGGATGTTTCTCGCACCCACCTCGAGCAAGGAATCGCCTGTGAACATCGAACTCAAATCCGTCCGGAAGCTCCGCATCCACTGGCCCATCCCGGTAGAGACAATGACCCGGCTGGGCCGCGGCGAGCTCAGCGCTTTGGAAGCCGACGCCGGAATTGCCCGCCTTCTGGATGCGCTGAAAACCGCTCCCGAACTGGGCGGATTCGGAAACTACCACCATGTCTTCGAATCCTCGGCGGGATTCGAGGGTTTCACCGTCGCCGAAGGTGCCAACCCCACGCTGGGCAACGTCGGCCAGCGCACCATCTCGCCCACTTTTGTGTTCACCACGTACTTCGACGCCGCATTGAATGAGGACGATGTCCGGCGGTTGGTCAGGAAGATCGTCGAGATCCACCCATGGGAGGTGCCGGTCATCGAAGTATCAGGACCGCTCAGCGTCTCCTGCGGTGAGGTTGCACGGATTGCGGAAGAAAGGATCGCCTCATGAAAGCGCCGCTCTGGGAACAGTTGGCTCCACTGCTCTCCTCAAGGACGTACACGGACCTCACCCACGCCTTCCACCCGGGACAGCCGCATTTCGCCGCCTTCCCTGACGAGCAACGGGAAGCCCTCTTCGACATGGAAAACGGTGACGGCTTCACGGCCCACCGCTATTCGATCGTCGGCCAGTGGGGCACCCACGTGGATCCGCCGTCGCACTTCATTCGAGGTGGCCGCACGATCGACCAGCTGCCCGTCGAGGAGATGATCCTTCCCCTGGCGGTCCTGGATATCAGCAGCCGGGCAGCCACCGACCCGGATGCCACGCCGGCCCTTGCCGATCTCGCCGACTGGGAAGACCGCAACGGCACGCTTCCCGCCGGATCCTTCGTTGCCCTGCGTACGGGATGGAGCCGGCGCTGGCCCGATCCCGAAGCAATGGCCAACCGCGATGCCGACGGCATCAGCCACACACCCGGATGGTCAAGGGAAGTCCTCGAGTTCCTCGTTGAGGAACGCAAGATCGCCGCCGTCGGGCACGAACAGACCGATACCGACCCCGGCCTTGCCACATCGCGTCAGGACTTCAGCCTGGAGACGTACATCCTGGCGAGCGACAAATGGCAGATCGAATTGCTCGCCAACCTGGACCTCCTTCCCGAATCAGGAGCAGCAGTGGTTGCCACGTGGGCCAAGCCCCAGGGCGGAAGCGGCTTCCCCGCGCGCGTGTTCGCAATCCACTAACGCGGAGTGCCGCCGTCGCGGGCGTCCCGGCGAGCCGGCGTCGCTGGCTAGAATCAAGAAATGTCAAAGACCTCCAGCATGGGCCGCGGCATGATGGCCATCATCGCCGTCGGCGAGCGTCACGCCGAAGGGCACGACGGCGGTACTGTCGCCGAAGTCGCGGCCCGCCTGGAAAAAGACCGCAGCCAGGTGTCGCGAAGCCTGAAAGGGGCCCTCCAAGAGGGGTTCCTGGCCCGAAGCGGGGACCGGGCCTACCGCCTGGACTGGTCGTTTCTGACCGATGCCCAGCTGGTTACCGAGCAACGGCTCAGGACTGACGGTCTCACGGCCTTGGAAGGACTGGCCACCGAGACGAACGAGGCCTGCTTCCTTGGCGTGCTGAGCGGCAACAGCACCGTGACGATTGCCGAGCATGTCCCGGCCAATGCCGACCTGGTGGGCTCGTGGCTCGGCCGCCCCTACCCCGCCTACTGCAGCGATGCCGGCCAGGCACTCCTCTGGGACGCACCGGACGACGAAATCCGGAGGATTTTCCAGAACGTGGACTTCGTCCGTCACGGTCCCAACACTCCCGCTTCCGTGGACGAATTCGTGGGCCGCCTCGAGGAGGCACGCACGCGTGGATACTCAATCGTGGACGAAGAGGCAGAGCCCGGGCTCTACTCACTTTCGGCGCCCATCAGGGACTTCAAGGGAGAAGTCGCCGCCGCGCTGCAAATCGTTGGACCCAAGTCCAGGCTGGAACCCCTGCGTGAAAGCCACGCCCTGGCGCTCAACTCGTGGCGGGACTGGCTCGAAGCCAGGGTAGGGGGAACGGCGTCGGATCCGACCGCCGCGAGCTAGCTAGCTGGAAGGGCTCCCGGAGGAACCAAGACGTCGCGAAGCGGATTGAAGGGCATCGACGATCGCCGCCACATTCTTCTCCGCGCGTTGCCTGTTGCCCAGCACGCTGAGCGCTGCGAGGATCTCCCCTCGGGGCGAACGGACAGGGACTGCCAACTCCCAGACGTCGTGCTCATACTCCTCGTCTGCGAGGACATAGCCAGAAGGCCTGTCGCGCGCCATCAGGTCAATCACCTCAGCCGGGGAATGCGCAGCCGATGGCCCGCCAACGCCGATGAAGTTGACCTGCCCCAACAGCGACTCGACCTGGCTGCCGCTGTGGTCCCACAACAGCGCCCTGCCCGCCCCGGTACACCAAACCGGCGTAACCATCCCGGGCTTGGCAAAGCCACCCAACGCCGCATTGTTGCTCGATGAACGCAGGAGGACCACCCGGACTCCGTCCCGAACTGAAAGTCGTGCCCGCAACCCGAAGTCAGACACCAGTTCTTCAAGCTCTGCCCGCGCGTCATGGACCCAACCGTTGTTGAGGGAACCGGCCAGGGCAAAAAACCGCCTGCCAACCCTGAACGGGCCCCGATCCTCACGCTCCAACAATCCAAGGTCGCAGAGCTCCTGGGACAGCCTCGATACCCGGCTTTGTTCCATATCCAGCTCTGCGGCGAGCTGCGAAACGCCAAGCAATTGCCGTCCCTGCTTTTCCCGGTCCGCCACCAGCCGTACCAATCGCAGGCCTTGGGCCAAGGACGAGGCCTCCGGTGACACATCCACGGATCAGGTTCCTTCCTCCGACGCTCACGCCATTCTCACATGTTCGCGCCGGACGTAAGGATGCGTGAGTCCTTGGCCCAAACCGTGTACAGGTCGGCGAGGATGCCGCGGTTGGCGGACTCCAGCTCCAGTGAGGTGATTTCCGCATCACCCTGGCGGCCAAACAAGACCACTTCCTCGCCCGGACGAACATCCTGGAGGGAAGAGACATCCACAACCATGGAATTCATCGATATCGCATCCACAACAGGCATCCGGGAACCCCGCAGGAGGACATTGCCGCCCCTGCCCAGGGCCCGCCTGTAACCGTCACCGTATCCGGCGGTAACTGTGGCCAGCCTTGATGCGACCGACAGCGTGTGGGTGTGGCCGTAACCGATCTTGCTTCCGGCCGGATAGCTGTTCACCGAGCCAATGCGGGCCTTGAAGGCCAGGCAGCGCTGGTAGTTGGGATGACGCGGATCGGAATCACCGTAAAGCAGGGCCCCGATCCGCACCATATCCAGCCAGGACGACCGGACATTGAGCGTGGCGAATGAATTCGCGGCGTGCAGGAGAACTTGTTCACGCGGCACATTCGCAGCGCGCAGGATGGACGTTGCGTCTTCGATGAAGCGGGCCACTCCAGCCTCGATATGGCTGA
This sequence comes from Paenarthrobacter sp. NPDC089675, assembly GCF_044749185.1. NCBI lineage: Bacteria > Bacillati > Actinomycetota > Actinomycetes > Micrococcales > Micrococcaceae > Paenarthrobacter > Paenarthrobacter sp. NPDC089675. The sequence goes on from NZ_JBIVHM010000005.1 coordinate 188,566, forward strand.
CATCATCGAGCGGAAAGTGCGTCATGATGCCTGCCGGTTCCAGCTGGGGGTGGCTCAGGATTGCCACGGCACTGGCCCTTCCAAGAGCTGAAGAGACGTCCAGGCTATGCCGGCTGATTCCTGAGGAATTGATATCCAGGTGCACGCGCAGCCTTCTGCCGGCGGCAGCGGCGATGCGACTGATCTCCCACGCGCTTTGCGGATCGGCAACCAGCTCTTCAATCCCGTATTCCAGCGCTGCGGCTATCTCCTGCGGAGCGGCAGCCCGCACCCGCAGCAGCTTCCCGGTATATCCGTGGCTTCGCGCAATCCAGGCCTCCCTGTTGGTACCAACGCCTATATACGGGACTCCGGAATCAACCAAGGCCGGCATCAGCAAATCCGCCCCATGCCCGTATGCGTCTGACTTGATGACAGCGCAAACACTCGCACTGTCCTGCAACAGGCTCCCTACTTCGCGGATGTTGGACTCGAACGCGGCACCATCGATCTCCAGCCAACTGGAAAGGTCTTCGGTGCGGACCGCAGAGGCAACAAGCTGCGCCATGTGGGTTTCCTTCGAGTTACACGGCTCCACGGCCGGGCAACAGTGCCCGGCCGTGGAGCTTGGCGGGTGGAGCAGAATCAGGCCGTTCGGTCTTCACGCGCCCTGCGCCCGTACCGGAAGTGGAAGAACAGGTAGCACGCGGCGACGAAGGGAATCCCGAAGTACAGGGCAGCGATCTGCGACGGGTCCAGGGCGATGCCGACAAGCGAAACCAGGCACAGGGAGAAAGCCAGGATGGGGACCAGCGGGAAGAACGGAGCCTTGTACGCCAAGTCCTTCACGCGGCCGCCGTTCTTTACGAACGCCCTGCGGTGGAAGAAATGGGAGGCAGTGATGGACATCCAAACCCCAACCACGGCGAAACCAGCCACGGATACCAAGGCCAGGTAGACAGTTTCCGGGGCGGCCACGCTGCTGATGAGGGATGCAAGGCCACCCAGCATGCTGACTGACAACGCGATGAGGGGGATGCCGCGACGGGTGAGCCGCTTGAACGCCTGGGGAGCGTGGCCCTCGTCGGCGAGTGAATACAGCATCCGGGCACAGGAGAACAGTCCACTGTTTCCGGCGGAAAGCAGCGCCGTGATGATGACGAAGTTCATGATGTCCGCAGCGAACGGGATGCCCACGGAGGAGAAGACCGTGACGAACGGGCTCTCATCCAGGCCCACTTGGTCATACGGGACAGTTGCCGCAATCACCGCGATGGCTCCCACAAAGAAGATCAGCAGCCGGATGACCGTGCTGCGCATTGCCTTGGGGATGTTGCGCGAGGGATCGGCTGTTTCGCCGGCCGCGACGCCAATGAGTTCAGAACCTGAAAACGCATAGAAAACAGCAAGTGCGGTGACCAGGACGCCTGTAAAGCCGTTGGGGAACAAGCCGGATGAGGTGCTGAAGTTCTCGAAGAGGAAGGGGTGGCTGCCCGATTCCGACATTGGATGGAAACCGAACAGGGCGGCGCCGCCCAGCACGATCAAGCCAATGATGGCCCCCACCTTGATGATCGCGAACCAGAACTCCGACTCACCGAAGAACTTTGACGAGATGGCGTTGAAGCCGAAGAGGACTGCGGCGAAGACCAAGCACCAGACCCAAACCTCAACATCGGGAAACCACCGCTGCATCAGAAGACCCGAAGCGGTAAATTCCGATCCGATGGCAACGGCCCAGCAGAGCCAGTACAGCCAGGCCGTTGCAAATCCCGTGGCCGGGCCGATGGAACGGGAGGCGTAGATGTGGAAAGCCCCCGACACGGGGTAGGCGATGGCGAGCTCACCCAGGCATGCCATCACCAGGTACACCACGAAGGCGCCGATCAAATAGGCAATGACGGCGCCCAAGGGGCCAGCCTGGGAGATGGTGTAGCCGGAACTAAGGAACAGTCCCGAACCAATGACTCCTCCCATGGCGATCATCACCAAGTGCCGGGAGCCCATAGATCGACGGAGTCCGCTTTGGGCAGAGGCGTCTGGGGCGGGGGGTGTTGGGGTGGACGGGTGGTCCAACTGCAAGGGTGTTGAAGATTCCATGTGGTTCTCCGGTCGATGGCTGATGCTGAAGAGGGAGCGGGGGTCCCGGGATGCCCTACGGGACCGCTAGTGATGAAGGTAACACAAAGGACCCCCCAATCGTCATTAAAAACAATTGTGAATGTCTATAACGAACGTCTTGTTATCAGCCATCACGCATCAAAATGACCGCCGAATGGTCAGAATGACAACGTTCCCGGCCGAATCGGCATGGCGCCACTGACGCGGACCGGCCTGAGGATTGACTCATCACCCCCCACCCCAAAAGGAGCATCATGACAACCTACGACCTCGCACTGATCGGCTTCGGCGGAGTCAACCGAACGCTCGCGGAGATCATCCACAGCCGCGGAGATGAACTGCGTACCGGGTTGGGATTCGGCCTGAGGATCGTTGCAATCACGGACCTTCGGCTCGGCTCACTGGTGAAACCTGAAGGAATCGACCTCCACATGGCCCTCAACCTAGGCCAGGGCGAGTCCTTCGCCGCTCATGGCGGATCCGAGGACACCAACAATGAAGCGGTCATTCGCAACTGCACGGCAAACATCATCTGCGAGGCGACATTCACCAACCCGGAGGACGGAGAGCCGGCCGTATCCCACGTCAGGTGGGCACTCGAGTCCGGAAAGAGCGTCTGCACCACCAACAAGGGCCCCGTAGCACTCCGGGGGCCGGAACTGGCGGAGCTCGCCGAAGCGAACGGCGCCCGATTCGAATTCGAAGGTGCCGTCATGAGTGGAACTCCGGTTATCCGCCTCGCCAAGCAGATGTTCACCGGACTGTCACTGGACGGCTTTGAAGGCATCCTGAACGGCACCAGCAACTACGTGCTCGGCCGCATGGAAGCCGGCCTGGACTTGGATGCCGCCATCGGCGAGGCGCAGCAACTCGGCTACGCGGAGGCCAACCCCTCAGCGGACATCGAAGGCTTCGACGTGCAACTCAAGGTGCTGATCCTTGCGAACGAACTCCTGGGAGCCGGCATTACCCTGCAGGACGTAGCCCGGGAAGGCATATCTTCCGTCACACCCGAGGACATTGCACAGGCCTCCTCGGAAGGTCGGCGCTGGAAGCTGATCGGATCCGCCAGGAAGAACCCCGACGGCACGGTGGAAGCCTCGGTCAAGCCCATGGCGTTGCCTTTGGACCACGGGCTGGCCGGCATCTCCGGAGCCACCAACGCCGTCTCCTTCAGCACGGACCTGCTGGGACCCGTGACGGTATCGGGACCCGGCGCCGGACGGGTGGAGACCGCTTATGCCCTCCTTTCGGACATCATCGCAATGCACGCTGCCAAGAAAGTTGCCACCCATGTCTGAGAGCGTCGCTGAACTGTCCGTGCCCGCGTCCCTGCAGGAGGTCACGAGCCCCTTCGACCAACGGATAGTAGGAGCCATCCAGCTCACTGATCCCGAAGAGGCCGAACAGGTACTTGCCACAGCCCGCTTCGGCGCCCGCGCATCCGCAGACCTCTCAAGGGACGCACGGGGAAAGATCCTGGAAAAGGCAGCCCAGTCCATCGAGGAGCGGAATGAGGTCTTTGCCCGGACTATCGTCGCCGAGTCCGGCAAGACCATACGCCAGGCCCGAAAGGAAGTACTGCGGGCGATCAATACGCTCAGGTTGTCCGCTGCCGAAGCACGCCGCAATGCCGGTGAAGTCATACCGTTTGACGCCTACGAGGGGTCAGAGGACCGTCACGGCTGGTTCTCCCGCGAACCCTTGGGCATCATCATGGCCATCACGCCGTTCAATGATCCCCTTAACCTGGTGGCCCACAAGGTGGGGCCCGCCATCGCAGGAGGTAACGCCGTCGTGCTTAAACCCTCTGCCCTGACACCGCTGTCTGCGCAGCTTCTGGCCGAAACCCTGTGGGAAGCGGGGTTGCCGGAAGCCGCCCTGACCCTCATCCACGGGGGCCGCGAAGTAGCGCAAAAGATCCTGGCAGCGCCGGACGTCCGCATGGTCTCCTTCACGGGAGGGTTCTCCACCGGCGAGAACATTGCGAAAACGGCAGGGCTCAAAAAGCTTGCCATGGACCTCGGCGGAAACGCCCCCGTGCTGGTCATGGACGACGCTGATGTGGAAAAGGCAGTGGACTCGTGCGTGTCCGGCGCCTTTTGGGCGGCTGGGCAGAACTGCGTAGGGGTCCAGCGTATCCTGGTGCACGCCTCCCACTACCAGGACTTCAAAGAGCGGTTCCTGGCCCAAACCGCGCGCCTCATAGTGGGTGACCCGGATGACGAGCTGACCGATGTGGGCCCAATGATCACAGCTAAAGCGGCGGATGAACTCTTCGCCAAGATCAACCTGGCCGTTGAGGATGCCGCCGTTGTTCTGACCGGGAACGGCCGGTCCGGGAACCTCGTCCAGCCAACCGTCTTGGAAAACGTTCCCGAGGACAGCCGCTTGTGGAAAGAAGAGGTGTTTGGTCCGCTGGTCATGCTGAGGCCGTTCGGGTCGCTTACTGAAGCCCTGGACGTTGCGAACGCCATCGACTTCAGCCTCCACGCCGGGATCTTCACTTCATCGCTTGGCGTTGCCATGGAAGCTGCCAAAAAGCTCCACGCAGGAGGCGTGATGATCAACGACTCCTCCGATTACCGCTTTGACGGCATGCCTTTTGGTGGCTCCAAATACGGAAGCCTGGGACGCGAAGGTGTGCGTTTCGCCTACGAAGAGATGACCCAGCCCAAGGTCATCTGCATCAAGAACTGAAGGCTGCGGAGCGTGGTGCGTCGGCGATGGCGCACCACCCCCGTCCGCTGCCCGTGAACCGACCCAAGCAACAAGCCGTAAGGAAACCTGGCACATGGAATACCGCGTAGAAAATGATTCCCTCGGGCACATCAAAGTACCGGCAGATGCATACTGGGGTGCGCATACCGCCCGCGCCTTGGACAACTTTCCCATCAGCGGAATCCCTTTGTCTCGGCACCCGGAGCTCGTCACGGCATTGGCGATGGTAAAGCGGGCGGCAGCAGTAACCAACGGCCATATAGGCGCCGTTGGTCCCGATACCTCCCGGGCCATCAGCTCGGCCTGCCAGGCCGTGGCGGCTGGAAAGTTCAGGGATCAGTTTTGCGTGGACGTGATCCAAGGAGGTGCCGGCACCAGTACGAACATGAACGCCAATGAAGTGATAGCCAACGTTGCCCTGGAGTCGCTCGGACACCCGCGCGGAAGCTATCACCACCTGCATCCCATCGACCACGTCAACCGCTGCCAATCCACCAACGACGTCTATCCCACGGCTCTTAAGCTGGCGATGGTCACCGCCGTACAGGAACTGTGCCGCGAACTCGAATGCCTTGCCAAGGCTTTCCAGGACAAGGGCGACGCGTTCGGCCACATCCTGAAAATGGGACGCACTCAGCTACAGGACGCCGTACCGATGAGCCTCGGCCAAGAGTTCCGCGCCTTTGCCACTACGATTCGGGAAGACAGGCGCCGGCTGCGGGAATCTGCCTCTTTGATGATGGAGTGCAGCCTCGGTGCAACCGCAGTGGGGACAGGAATCACGGCAGAGCCTGGTTACCGTGAACAAGTGGTTGATGTCCTTGCGGACATCTCCGGGCTGCAGCTGGTCCCGGCAGAAAACCTGCTGGAGGCAACCCCCGATGTTGGTGTCTTTATGCATCTCTCCGGGATGCTCAAACGCTCGGCCGTTAAGATCTCCAAAATCAGCAGCGATCTCAGGCTGCTCTCCAGCGGACCGCAAAACGGTTTGGATGAGCTAAGGCTGCCCCCAAGACAGGCAGGGTCCTCGATCATGCCCGGTAAAGTCAATCCGGTCATTCCGGAGACTCTGAACCAAATTGCCTTTGCCATTGCGGGCGCAGATACCACCGTCACCATGGCCGCGGACAACGGCCAGCTCCAGCTCAACGCCTTCGAACCGGTCATCGGCCACGTGCTGCTCCAAGGGCTTTCCTGGTTGACCAACGGTGCGCGGGTGCTGCGAACCCACTGTGTGGAGGGAATTGAGGCAAACGAGGCTTTGTTGAGCGCGCGAGTAGCCAGCTCGGCCGGCGTGGCTACCGCGTTCATCCCGGCCATCGGATACTCGGCAGCGGCCTCCGTGGCCAAGCTTGCGCTCCGCGACAATACGCCGGTACTGCAGGCCATCACGGCCTTGGGGCTGCTGGAGCCGGACGCGGCGCGAACCATCCTGGAAGACGCAGTCGGCCTACCGCACGTTTCCTCCAGCTCGAACGCCCGCTAAACCGAGCGCCGACGGATCACGTTGGACAGGGTCATCGCGGTGACGGTGTCCGCAACGCCAGGAATCGCTGCTATTTCTTCCCAAATTTCCTGGACCCTACCCAGCGTCCGGGCTTCGACACGGACGATCAAGTCAAAATCGCCGCTGAGGACATCGCAGAGGACCACCTCAGGTATGGCCCGAAGGGCAGCCAGGACGTCGGCTCCACGCATTCGGTCCTTGCGATAGACCATGAGGAAGGCAGAGACGGAATCGCCCCCCTCTTCACCTGCCACAACGGTATATCCCTGGATATAGCCTTGCCGCTCCATCCGCTCGATGCGCTGGCGCACCGCATTCCTTGACAGCATCACCTTGCTGGCCAACACAGCGTGCGGAACCCGGGCATTCCGGGTGAGTTCCGCAAGGATGCTTTGATCAATACCGTCCAGGCCCGCCCGATCCATGCGTCCCTTCCATAGCAAACAAGCAAACACGGCAGGGCCGGAATGCCTGCCTTGACCGATAGGCCCAGGAACAAAATGATACTTCCCCATGTCGAAGGCCACTTTCTTGGCGGGGGCTCGTTTGTCCTGGCCTCCTGCGTCCTCCTCCGAACTGAATCAGGAGCCGGGCTGCGCGTCAGTAGTCCGGGTTGCTCGGCACAACCAGTCCCGTTTCGTAGGCGTACACCACCACCTGTACGCGGTCACGCAATTGGAGTTTGCTGAGTATCCTGCGCACGTGGGTCTTCACCGTGGCCTCGGACAAGAAAAACTTGTGGGCAATCTCCGCGTTCGAGAGGCCTTCCGCAATGGCGGTGAGGATTTCCGTCTCACGGGGAGTCAGCTCGTCCAGCAGCGGGTCCCGATGCGGCACCGGGGCCTGCCCCGGAACCTGAGCTCCCCTGACGTACGTTTCCAGGAGCCGCTGGGTTACACGGGGAGCAACCACGGCATCGCCGCTGGCAACCAGCCTCACGGCATGAACCAGCTCGGCAGGGGCCACGTCCTTGAGCAGGAACGCCGAAGCGCCCGCCTGCAACCCGGAGAAAGCGTACTCGTCGAGGTCGAACGTGGTGAGGATGATGACCCTGGCCTCAGACCCGGATGACGAGACCCGGCGCGTCGCTTCGATCCCGTCCATGACGGGCATCCGGACATCCATGAGCACGACGTCCGGCCGCAACTCGCCAACCAGCCGGACTGCCTCGGCACCGTCGGAGGCTTCCCCCACCACTGTGAAGTCTTCTTCGCCTTCCAAAATGAGCCGGAAGCCCATCCGCAGCAACGGCTGGTCATCCACCAGCAGGATTCTTATGAGGCTTTGGCCTGTCACTTCTCCCCCTTTTCACCGTTCCAGTGGAGCTCCGCGTGGACGGTCCAGCCACCCCGTTTGCCCGGTCCGGCGTTTACGGTTCCAGCATAGATTCCCGCACGTTCACGCATCCCCGCGATGCCTTGCCCCGTGCCGAGGCTGCCCGCGGAATCCACGCCCGCATCCCGGGTTCCGCGGCCGTCGTCGAGCACCTCAATGGTGACCAGGTCCCCGTTCCGGGTCACCTGCACATCCACCCGGCTCAGCGACCTTCCGTAGCGCAGAACGTTCGTCAGGGACTCCTGGACAATCCTGTAAACAGTGAGCGCGAAGGCCGGATCCGCAGGCAACGCGGGACCCGTGTGGGCGTAGTGCAGAGGCAGGCCGGCCGTCCTGAAACCGTCCAGGAGTTTGGCAAGGTTGTGCCCGGATTCGAGGGGTGCCAGGGGCGCGGGACGTCCGGAGTCGTCGCGCAGGACCCCAAGGACGCGACGCATGTCGGCCAGCGCCGTCCTGCCCGTCCGGGAGAGCTCATTCAGAACATCTCCGGCGCGTTCCGGATCCTTCTTGACCACAACTGCGGCGCCATCGGACAAACTGATCATGACCGTCAAAGAGTGCGCCACGACGTCGTGCATTTCGCGGGCGATCCTGTTGCGCTCCGTAACCTTGCCCAACTGGGTGGTGCGGGCCGCCCAAGCGGCAATTTCGGCCTCGTGCTCGCGTCGCTGCCGGACCGAGATGCCGATGCCCGTAGCCAGCAAGTTGGACAACATGATGGTCACGGAAGTGGCGATGTTGTTGATGAGGTGGAAGTTTTCGGGGACGTCCTGCAAGTTGTCCATGTTGCTGGGGCTGGTCCACATGAACAGATACAGCAGGCTCAGCGGAAGGCTGGCAGCGACGAAGACCACAAGCGCAAAGAGGCGCTTCCTGGCAACAGCCACCGCATAGAGGGCGAACCACAAACCCGCCGAAACGTTGGAGCCCCAAGGGTTGAGGATGGTCGCCGAGACTTCAAGAAGGGCGACGGCGATGACAACCTGCAGAGGGTACCGTCGCCTGAAATACAGGACGGTGGCGATGATGACCAGCAGGAGCGCCGCCGGCCACTTGCCTTCAATGATCGACGGGATAATGGTGGGCAACGCCAGGAGCAGGTAGCAAAGGACCACCACCAGGTCCATGGCCCTGGGGTGTTCAAAGAAATACCGCCGGACCCGGCCGCGTCGGCGCCGGGTGATCTCAGCGAAGGACGCGTCCGCCGCAGTGGCCGACGCGTCCCTCGCCTGTGGAGCTTCAGTCATGGATCAGAGCCTAGACCGCTTAGACGTCCCGCTTCTTGAGCAGGAACATGGCCAAAGCCACGGGGACCACGACCCAGGCTGCGAGAACCAGGCCGGCCTGCCACGCTTCCAAGGTCTCCGGTACGTGTTCCACAGCGGTCATTGGACTGATGGTGTTGGTGGGCAGGAACTTTCGAGCTTCCTTGAAGAAGTCGCCCGGAATGAGCTGGAAGGCGATCGGCGCCACGAAGAACAGCCCAACGAGGCTCATGATGCCGCCGGCAGAGTTCCGCACGATGGTTCCCAAAGCCATGCCGATGGCCGCTACTGCAGCCACATAGATGCTGTTGACCAAGAGAAGCTTGACCGACTGCGAGCTGCCCAGGTCCAGCTTGAGGTTGTAGTTGTCCACGATCGGCAGCGACACGAGTCCAGCGATGTACGTGGAGAGTGCGGTGAGGAGGAAAGCGCTCACCATCACAACAATCAGCTTGGCAAGGAAAGGCGAAAGCCTCTTCGGCACCGCGGCGAAGGTGGAACGGGCCATGCCGGTGGTGAACTCGGAGCTCATGAGCAGGACGCCAAGGGAACCGAGGATCAGCTGGGCAAAGGAGATGCCCGATGTGGGGATGGTGACCGCGAGGTCTCCCCCCTGTGCCGCCATGGCGGCCGCGGCCTGGGGATCCCGTGACGCCTGTTCAGAGAACTGCCCTGTACCCCACGCGGAAAGTGCGGCGAATCCCACCATTACTAAGGCAGTGGAGGCGAGGAGAATCAGCGTGGAGAGGAGCGTGCGGAATTTGATGAACTCGGAGTTGAGAACGCGGTGGAATGCCGGTCCGGGACCAACGGCCTTGCGGTCCAAAGTTGCTGTGCTCATGTCTACTTTCCTCCAGCCTGGGCGGGAACCGACGTACCGGCAGTGATGTGGGAGTGGTACTCAACCTCGTCCTTGGTCAGTTCCATGTACGCCTCTTCCAGGCTGGCCTGGAGGGGAGTGAGTTCGTAGACCATGACCTGGTTGTCCAAGGCAGTGCGGGCAATGGCACGGGGATCCAAGCCGGAAACCTCCAGCAGCTCACGCTCGTGCAACTCAACCGAAACGCCCGGGCCGGCCAAAAGCTGCATGAGCTGTTCCGGCGAATCCGTCCGCACCCGCGTGCGCGACTGTCCCTTGCCCGTGATGATTTCCGCGATTGGGGCGTCAGCGATGATCTTGCCGCGACCGATCACAATGAGGTGGTCCGCAGTCAGTGCCATCTCACTCATGAGGTGGCTGGACAGGAAGACCGTACGACCCTCGGAAGCCAGGTACTTGACCAGGTTGCGGACCCAGACAACGCCTTCCGGATCAAGTCCGTTCACAGGCTCATCCAGAATGATGGTCTGCGGGTCGCCCAACAACGCTGCGGCAATGCCCAGCCGTTGACCCATTCCGAGCGAGAATCCCTTCACCTTCTTCTTGGCGACCTCCCCGAGCCCGGTCATCTCAATGACCTCGCGGACGCGGCTCTTGGGAATGCTGTGCGTAGCAGCCATGGCCAGCAAGTGGTTGTAGGCCGTGCGGCTAGTGTGCACCGCTTTAGCGTCAAGCAGCGCACCGATCTCGCGGAGTGGAGCGACATGCTTGGCGAACGGCACACCGTTGACCGTCACGGAACCTGATGAAGGGGTGTCCAGACCCATGATCATGCGCATCGTTGTTGACTTGCCGGCGCCGTTGGGCCCGAGGAAACCGGTCACCCTTCCGGCCTGAACCGCAAAACTGACCCCTCCGACGGCGGTTTTCTCACCGTAGACCTTAGTCAGGCCCTTTGCTTCAATCATGGAAGCGTTCCCCTCCCTGAGCACATGTCCGTGCAGATGAGTTGTGAATGTAGTTAAAACGCTACTCACCAAGGGGAAGGAATTCGCCTGTCCCAGGGATGATTCAGGGCTAGGTCAGGGTAGTCCTCCCGGATGACCCTGAGGCGTTGGGCTACTCAACAGGAAGCGGAGAATAGACCTTCAGCTCGTGGGGCCTGACGGAAAATTCGGCACTTCGCACGCCCGGTTTTGGCTCTCCATCCACAGCAAGCACCAACGGTTGGCCGATGGCCTCCACCGTCACCGAAGTTGCCTCCGACAGATGGGTCACTTTGGAAGCCGTCACAGTTCCGGTCACCACGGCCCACAGCAGCCGTGCGCGTGCGAAGGGCTCATCCGCGGAAATCATCCGAAGGTCAAACACGCCGTCGTCCAGCACCGGGCGACGGATCGGTGCGTGGTCGCTGGGGTAATAACGTCCACGTCCCAGATACAAGATCCAGAGTTTGTGCCTCACCCCGTCCACGGTGAGTGTGGTGGGGGAGTTCACCGCGAAGGTGCGCAACGAGGCCACCAAACCTGCCAACGGTTTCCCCATGGCCGGCTGCAGGCGCTCCCGACGGCGTACCAGGTTGGGGTAGACGCCGACGCTTGCTGTGTTCAGCATGGCCAGTTCCAGGGTCTCGGGCATGTCCGGCAATCCACGCTGGACCACCACCCCGCCAAGATCCACCGCGGCGCCCAGGCCGTTGGCCAACGCCTCCAGCGCGTCGTCGATGGATCCGATGCCGAGGTCCCGGGCAAAGTGGTTCAGCGTCCCGCCCGGCAGGACCAACAAGGGAAGTGAATGCTCGACGGCGGCAGCCGCCGCCGTGCCTACCGTCCCGTCGCCGCCCCACACACCAAGGGCAACGGTCCCTGGGCGGGTGGCAGCCGCTTGGATCTCCCCGGCCACGTCCTCACCCTCGGCAATCTCGTGAATATACGCCTTGGGGAACACTTCCTTGAGCAGGTCACCGGTCTCAGGCGTATATGAACCGCCAAGGGCGTTGACGGCGATACTCAACCCTTCGCCGTCGACCACAGCCGGAACTTCGGCAGGAGTCCTGCGCGGCTTGGGCTCAGGAGGCCTGGCGGGCCACCACTTCCTGGTCAGCAGAGCCGCTCCCGCACCAAGCGCTGATCCGAAAACCACGTCGGAGGGCCAGTGGGCGCCTGTATGAACCCTCGAGTATGCAACTCCCGCCGCGACCGGGGCCAGGGCCAGTCCTATGGACGGGGAGACCATACCCGCGCCCACAGCGAATGCCGCGGCCGACGCGGAATGTCCCGAAGGCATGGATGAGCTCTGGGGCTGGGGATTCACAAAACGGAATACGGGGAGGTGCTCCGGCAAGGGCCTTGCCCGAGGCAGGAGGGTCTTAAAGACGAGGTTGGTTACAGCGGACGCCACGCCCAGTGCGAGCAGTCCATGGAGCGCCGCCCGGCGAGGCTTGCCGGGAACGGTCGCCATGACGCCGGCCACGCCGAACCACAACTTGCCCTTGGTTGCGGAGGCGGAGAGCAAGCGGAAGAAATGGTCGTAGTCGCCCTGTGGCTGGCGTGACACTGCCCGGAGCAGGTAGTGATCGAACCTTTGCACGTGTTTGGGGCCTTTACGCAGGAAGCCTCGCATCAGACCACAGTATCGCTGTTGCCTGGACTTGGGCCGCGGCTCTCCGGACAAGGCGCGTTCCAAGGGGCTCCACCGTTGGCTGGCTACCATGAGTGGATGGTCCGCCTCCTGCAACCGCGACCACGTCCTGCGTGGCAAATCGTCACCCCTGCCGGGCTGCTTTTGGCCGGGTTCCTGGTGCCCGCTGTCCTGCTCATCGCCAATCAAGGCGATCCTGCCTTCAACGGCCTGGACACCATGTGGCAGGCATACGTCTATACGCTCCACTCGCCGTTCTGGGACCAGGTGAACACTGTCCTCAACTGGGTCGGCTACGTGGGGATGTTGATCCTGCAGGGTGTACTGGTGGTGGTCCTGTTGCTTTGGCGTCGTCCCTGGACATCCCTGTTTGCTGCAGTTGCCAGCCTCACCGCACTGGGCCTCACGCAGTTGGCCAAAGCCGCAGTGGGCAGGCACCGGCCCGAGGGCGCCAAGGTCCTCACGGACACCGGTTCATACCCTTCAGGGCATGTATCCGCCACCACCACCTTTCTGGTGATCATGGTGCTGTTGTTGGGCCGGTATTGGAGCCGGCTCGTTGCCTTGGCGGGGATTGTGGCCATGATGGTCAGCCGAACTTACTTGTCCGCGCACTGGCTCAGCGACGTGATCGGGGCCTTCTGTCTCGCGGCCGGGGTCGTCCTACTGGTTTGGTGGCCCTTCCGGAACGTATGCATTCGCGAGAATGAACGTGGCAATGCTCCTATTTGGCGGGCAGGGGCTTCGCGACACCGGCAAGGAGAAGCGCCACAAGAATAGGCGCTCCGATGGCCAGGAGTGCATTGTGGATCCCGGTGTGATCGCCGAGGTAGCCCAAGAGCGGAGGGCCGGCCAGGAAAGCGATGTAGCCGATGGTCGAAACTACGGACACTCGGGCAGCAGCATGCTGGGGGTCGTCTGCGGCCGCGGACATGCCCATGGGGAAGGCCAGCGCTGCACCCACACCCCACAGTGCGGCACCGATAGCCGCGAGGACTACGTTGTCAGCAAGAACAAATAGGCCGAGGCCGGCAGCGGCCGCCGCCATGCTGGCACGCAGCACAGTCACGCGCCCGAACCTGTCGATAGCCTTGCCGCCGATGAAGCGCATGGCCGTCATCGCCGCGACGAACAGGGCGAACAGCAGGGCGCCGGTGGCCTCGGAGGATCCTAAGCCGTCCACCGCCGCTTTAGCGATCCAATCGTTCCCGGCGCCTTCGGTGAGGGTCGCGCCCAAAACCACGACGCCGATAAGCAGCGTTCTGCCGTCCCGCCAAGCCGACGGACCCTTCTTCCCTTCAGGGCCGCCGTCGGGCGTTTCCGCAGTACCGGCCAGATGCGGCAGGAAGAACCGCGGCGCAGTCAGTGCCACGGCCACGGCGATGGCGGCGATGACCAACAGGTGCTCCGGCAACCCGACGCCGAGCTGCGAAAGGCCGGCACCAATCAGTGCGCCCAGGAATGCACCGCCGCTGAAGGCGGCATGGAACTGCGGCATGATAGTCCGTTTGAGACGGTGCTCAACGTCTGCGCCCTCGATGTTCTGGGCCACGTCCCACAGGCCTATTCCGATGCCGAAGAAGAACAGCGACGCGGCAGCGGCCGGGACGGATGCAGCCATCAGCGAAAAGGCAATGGCTGTCCCGGCGCCGCCGGCTACCAGGCCGGCCAGGCGGACGGTGTTGGCCGTCCCGATCCTGCCTACTACCCAACCGGCCGAGGGCAGTGCCAGCAAAGATCCGACGGCGGTACAAAGCAGCAGGGTGCCCATCTGACCGGAGGTGAGGCTAAGGGCCTCGGTGACGGCCGGGATACGGGCGGCCCAGCTGGCGAAAACCAAACCGTTCATCCCGAAGACGAGGAAAGTGGCGATTGCGGCGGCATTGACGTTAGATACGGTTCGGGTGCTGGTGGTCATGCAATCACAACTTCCACAGAGAGTTCGTTGAGTCTGGCGAGATCTTCGGGGGATGGCTTGAGGTCCGTGACGATGACGTCCACGGTGTCCATTGCGGCAACCAAGGCGATGGCACTGGCATTCCACTTGCTGGCTGAACCGGCAACGATGACTCTCGACGCCGATTCGAGGCCCGCGCGTTTCACGGCAGCATCTTCGAGGTCGTGGGCCAGGAGTCCGTCCCTGAGATTGAGTGCGCAGGGGGTCACTACGGCGGTATCGAAGCGCAGGGACCGGATGTTGGCCTCGGCCATGGGTCCGCGGAACGATTGTTCACCGGCGATGAGCCGGCCGCCCGGAAGGATGAGTTCCGGCCTTCCTCCGGCCAAGGCTGCCACGCCGTGCAATGACATCGGCATGAGGGTCAGTTCGCGCTTGGACAGCCGCTGCGCGATCGCCGTGGCTGTCGATCCGCTGTCCAGCCATACGTGCTCACGGTCCCGAAGGAGGTTGTCCACAGCGGCGGCGATCCTTAGCTTGGGCTCACGGTCTTCGAGTTCGCGTTGGCCGTACCCGGCATTTTCTCCCCGGGCTACGAGGCTCCGGGCCCCTCCGTGGACGCGTCTCAGTACTCCGTTTGCGGCCAGGATCTCCAGGTCCCTGCGGATGGTAGCCCCGGAAGCGCCGCATTCGGCTACCAATTCATCAACGGTGACTTCCTCGCGGTTGCGCAGCAGCTCGCCGATGAGGCGGTGGCGGTCGGTGGTTCCCATATTTCCCAGCCTAACAAGCGAGTGAGCATTTAATCATCAAGTGTGATCATTTGCTCATTCGGTGCTCTCTCACATCCCGCCCCTTAAACGCCGTTGCTCTCGCAGCGAGTGCGAGAGCAACGGCCAGAAAGGGGTGGGACGTGAGAGAGGAACGGTCAGCGGGCGCGCTCTACGCGCTTTTCATCCCATACGGGCTCCTCGGACTCGTACACCTTGCCGTCCGAGCCAAACACCAGGAACCGATCGAAGGACTTCGCGAACCAACGGTCGTGGGTCACCGCGAGGACGGTGCCTTCGAACGCATCGATCGCCCGTTCAAGGGCCTCGCCCGAGTGCAGGTCCAGGTTATCGGTCGGCTCGTCGAGAAGCAGCAGGGTGGCACCGGAGAGCTGGAGCAGCAGGATCTGGAACCTCGCCTGCTGGCCACCGGACAACGACTCGTACTTCTGCTCCGACTGGCCGGCCAAGCCGTAGGAATCCAAAGCACCTGCCGCAGCTTCGCGAGGCAACCCTGACCGGTGTTCGTCTCCGCGGTGCAGGATCTCCAGCAAGGTCCTTCCCAGGAGGTCCGGCCGCACATGCGTCTGCGCGAAGAACCCGGGGCGGATGCGGGCGCCAAGCTTCACGGTCCCCTCGTGCGGAACCGGAGCAATGACGACGTCGGACACCGGCAGGTGCTCGCGTTCAGGGTCGGTGCCTCCCGTGGCGAGCAAGCGCAGGAAGTGGCTCTTGCCGGAACCGTTCGAACCCAGGACGCCCACGCGGTCGCCGAACCAGATTTCCGTTGAAAACGGCTTCATGAGGCCGGTAAGTTCCAGCTTCTCGGCTACAACGGCACGCTTGGCGGTCCGTCCGCCCTTGAGGCGCATCCTGACATTCTGCTCGATGGGCAAGGCCTCGGGCGGCCCGACTTCAAGGAACTTGGCCAAGCGGGTCTGGGCAGCTTGGTACCGATTGGCCATGTCCGAGCGGAAAGCGGCTTTGTTCTTGTACATATTGACGAGTTCCTTGAGCTTGACGTGCTCCTCGTCCCAACGCTTACGGAGTTCCTCGAAGCGGGCGTTGCGGTCCGCCCGGGCTTCCACATATGAACCGAATCCGCCGCCATGGATCCATGCGCCGGCGCCGTTGATGCCGGGCTCCAGCGTGACGATGCGGCCTGCGGCGTTGTTGAGCAGCTCGCGGTCGTGGCTGATGAACAGCACGGTCTTCCGGGATTCGTTGAGCTTGGATTCCAGCCAGCGCTTGCCGGGGACATCAAGGTAGTTGTCCGGTTCGTCAAGGAGCAGCAGCTCGTCCGGACCCGCGAAGAGCGCTTCGAGAACGAGTCGCTTCTGCTCGCCACCGGACAGCGTTGAAGCACGGCGGAACTGCGCTTTGTCGAAGGAAATCCCGAGCGCGGCCATGCAGACCTCGTCCCACACGGTCTCGACGTCGTAGCCGCCGGCGTCACCCCAATCCACAATCGCTTGGGCGTACTTCATCTGTGTGGGCTCGTCGTCGTGCTCCATCATGGCCAGTTCGGCTTCCTCCACGGCCTTGGCGGCGGCTGCCAGTCCGGGCTGGGCCGTGGAGACCAAAAGATCACGAACAGTCGACTCGTCGCGGACCTGGCCTACGAACTGCCGCATGATGCCCATGTTGCCCGAACGCCCCACGGCCCCCTCATCCGGCGTGAGATCGCCGGCGATGATCTTGAACAGGGTGGTCTTGCCGGTTCCGTTCGGTCCGATCAGTGCCGTTTTAGTGCCATCCGGGACCTTGAAGGTCACGCCGTTGAGCAATTGGGTGCCGTCGGAGAGGAAGTAGTCGATGCCGGAAACGTCTATATGGGCCACTGCCCCATCTTCCCACGGCAGGACTCAATGCTCGACGGCGGTAAGCGTCACTAACCGGCGGCCGTCAGGAACGTCTTAAGGAGCGGACCGCTGGTGGTTGCACCCAGCCCGCCGTCTTCGACGAAGACCGCGACAGCCAAGTCGCCGTGTACAGCGACGATCCACGCGTGTGTCTTTGGCGGATCATCGTTGCCGAACTCGGCCGTACCTGTCTTGGCGCCCACTGGTGCTCCGGGAACCTGCGCGAGGAACCCGGCGTGACCGGATGTGACCACAGCCCGCATCATGTCCGACAGGGATGCGGCTTCTTCCTTGGTGATGGGTTTTGTGGAGGCGGGGGAGGGCGGGGCCATGGCCGTGGAAGCAGAGGACGACGGCGATGCGGTGCCGCCTTCAGCGGGCGAGGCACCGGCCTCGGTGCTTGGGGTCGCGGCAGCGGCGGCATCGGCGTTGATGACGAGCTGGGGAGACACCGGAGCCCCGTTGGCAACGGAAGCCGCCATGATCGCGGCCGACAGCGGGGAAAACAGGACCTTGCCCTGACCGATCATGGATGCCGCGTGCTGCGTTCCCTCGGCCTCACCCGGGACGGACCCGAGGAATGCGTCCGCACCAAGCTTGGGAGCTTCAACGGCTACGCCCAGTGCTGTCGCGGCCGATTCGAGCTGCGCCTGGCTGACGGTGTCCCTGGCGTTGATGAACGCTGTGTTGCAGGAGTGGGCGAAGGCGTCGCGGAGCGTCACGCTGCCCAAGGAGCTTTCGGGGTAGCCTTCGGAGTTCTTGAAGGTCCGCCCGTCCACAGTGACAGTGGGTGGGCAGTCAACCTTGGAATCAGGGTTGGCACCGTTCCGGAACATGGCCAGCGAGTCCACGATCTTGAACGTGGAACCAGGCGCGTACTGTCCAAGCATTGCGGTGTTGTAGCCATTGCTTCCCGGTCCGGAGGCGGCCGCGAGAACAGCTCCGGTGGAGGGTTTGAGGGCCACAATCGCAGAGGCCGGGCCGACCCCCGCGAGGGTTTCCTCGGCCAGCTGCTGAAGCTTGATGTCCAGGGTTGTCTTGAGCGTGGTCCCCGCCTCCGCTGGAGTGGAGAAGAGGACCTTTGCCTCGGGAGTCGCACCTTCGGACGCAGGCTTGCCCATGGCAACAACTTCAACGCCGTCCTTGCCGCGCAGCAAGGAATCGTATTTCTGCTGCAGGCCGCCTGTCCCGGTACTGTCTCCGGCGCGGAGGGCACCGTTGGACTTCTCGATTTGTTCCGCACTGGCTTGGCCGACACTGCCTAGCAGTGCTCGGGCGAAGGTACGCGTGGGTGCCAGTGCCATGGAGTCGAGGATGCTCACACCGCCCGGGATCGCTTTGATCCTGGCCTCGGTGATCTCGGCCGTGTATGCCCGCAAAACGATGCCCTCCACGAATGCCTGGGGGCCGGAAGCGGCTACTTGCTTGGCGTATTCCTCGACGTCCAGCCCAAGAAGCGCGGCCATGGCGCGTGCAGAGGCGTCGGCCTGCTCGGCCGGAACCTTGGTCTTATCGATACCCACCCGGAATACGGGCCGGTCTTCCACGATTGGGGTGTCTCCGGCGCCGAGGATCTGGCCGCGCTGGGCAGCCACGGTCTTTGCGGAGAGTGTTTGGCCTTCTGTCAGCTGGGGTGCGAGCAGGCCCGCGTTCCATTGCACCGCCCACTTGTCGCCGGACTTCTTCAACGTGGCGTCCAGGCTGTATTCCCACTTGGCGGAGCCGATATTCCAGCTGTAATTCAGGGGGAAGGTGGCCTTGTCACCGTCCAGCTTCACGTCACCGGACCGGACCGAAGGTTTGGCATCGAGACCGCCAAGCACAGCTTTGAGCTCGTCGTTGGCTGCCGCCGCGTCCTTGCCGTCGAAGGCGAGTTGCCCGACGTCGAGCGCTTCCAAGGACGAAGCAAGCTGCTTGGCGGCACCCTCGGCCCCCGAACGGCCGTCGTCGCAGGCTGCAAGAGAACCGGCCATCACCAGCGTTACGAGTCCGAAGACCACATTCCTAAGTTTCCCCATTTGCGTCATTATGCCGGGTTCCACTGACAGTTTCGCGTCGCGCCCACCACCCGGACGGGTACCCCGAGCGTTCTGGGAGAGTCGCCAGGGTTGGCCGAGTTTGCCTACCGAAGTCAGAACCCGCGGATAATCCTGCGTTGCGAAGCTACAGCAATGGCCGCTGTGCGGTTGTCCACGCCGAGCTTGGAGTAGATATGCACGAGGTGCGTTTTCACCGTGGCCTCGGAAATGAAGAGCTGCTTGGCCATGGCCCGGTTGCTCAGGCCGGTGGCGAGAAGCTCAAGCAACTCCACTTCCCTGCTGCTCAGCACCGGAGACGGGTTGCGGATCCGTCCCATCAGGCGGGCAGCAACTTCCGGCGCCAACGCTGTCCCGCCGGCGGCAGCAGACACCACGGCCTGCAGTATCTGCTCCGGCGGCGCATCCTTCAGCATGTAGCCGCTGGCTCCGGCTTCCACGGCCGCAAGGATGTCCGCGTCGGTGTCGTAGGTGGTAAGGATCAACACCGGCGGCGGGGGAGTCCCGCCTTCTCCGGCCTTAATCTTGGCCGTGGCTGTCACGCCGTCCATGCCCCCACCCATTTGCAGGTCCATCAGCACCAGATCCACGGGTTCACCCAGCGTGCTCAGCCTGGAAAGTTCCGTCAACGCGGCCCCGCCGTCGGATGCCTCCGCCACCACAGCGATCCCGGCGAAATCCGCCAGCATGGCACGCAGGCCGGCCCTCACCACGGGATGGTCGTCCACCAGCAGCACACGGATATCGCTCATGCCGGGTCCTCCGCGGGAAGTGGCAGCCGGATGGCCACCACGGTTCCTTCACCAGGGGCCGACTCAATGTCCAGGCTTCCCTCGAGCGCGGCCAACCGCTCGCGCAGCCCGGAAAGCCCGACGCCGGTTCCGTCGCCCCGCGCTGCAGCGCCCGCCGTCGGGGGTTCAAAACCAATACCGTCGTCGAAAACATCCATGGTCACCTCCGTGCCCGGGAAGGACAGGGTCACGACGGCGGCACGGGCGTGCGCGTGTGCCCACACGTTGGCGAGGGAAGCCTGGGCGGCCCGGAGCAACGTGGTCTGGTACGTATTCGGGAGCTCCACGGGCGTGCCCACCAGCTCGAACCGGCAACGAAGGGCGGTTCCCCTGGCCGCAGCCTCGGTTTCGGTCTTTTCACAGAGGCGGCGCAATGTGCTCACCAGTCCGTCCTCCGCCAAGTCCGGGGAGCGCAAACCCTTCACGAAACTCCGTGCCTCGGCGAGGTTTCCCGAGGCCGTGTCCTGGACTGTCTTCAACCGTTCCCTCGCGGTATCCATGTCGCCGTCAACCAAGGCCTTCTCGGCAGATCTCCCCATCAGCACGATGCTGGAGAAACCCTGTGCCAAGGTGTCGTGGATTTCGCGGGCCAGGCGTTCCCTCTCGGCCACCATCCCGGCGTCATGTTGTGTCCTGGCAAGTTCGGCACGGGTCCGCCGGAGGTCTTCGGCGACGAGTCGCTGGTTTTCCGCTTCCAGGAACAACGCGCGGTAGGCCATCCCGGTGACCACCGCAAACGCGGCCCCGAACAACGGTCCCAGGACCATCGCCAGCTGCAGCCCGCCGTCGGCCGTTTCCCGTCCGTGGAACCACAGCGCTCCCACCAGCAACACGGTGGAGGCAAGGATGGCGGCCAACGCCGCGGATCGCGGCAGGAGGTGCAGTTGCAGGAAGAACAAGGGGAATGCCACCCAGGCAAAGTCGCTGCTGACCAGCAGGAGCAGGAGCCAGAGCACCATCACGGCGGCCAGCCACCACCGCGCATACGGTGTGGGATCAAAGGCGTCAGGGGAGCTGGAATGCCGCTTCTCCAACACGGTGCCGGCGAGGTACACCGCGGCCAGCGCTGCGGACATACCCAGGCCGGCGACCAATGCGAGCTGCGTTGCGCCGCCGTTGGTCACAAGCCGGATGACAGCCACCACCAGCAACACGGCAAAACCTACGTGGAGGCTCACCCGGAGAACGCGAAGGATCGCGGTGGTGGGGCTTTCACGCTCTGGGTTGTGCACGCCTTCCAGCGTATCCGCGCCGGGGCTGGCAAGGCACGGAAACCCCCGGAATCACGCGCGAATCAACCATTCGGTTGATAAGTCGTTCAACCCAATGAGTCCTTCCGGTCCACCCCGTTCCCGATGTGCGCGCGTGGCCGCGACGGAAAAGTGGATAAGGCCGGGACAACGCCCGCATCAACCGAAGGAATCAAATGTTTCTAGCCATCCGCGACATCCGTTTCGCGAAAGGCCGCTTCGCTCTCATGGGTGGCGTGGTGGCCCTCATTACCTTGCTGCTCGTCATGTTGTCGGGGCTGACTGCCGGGCTCGGCAACCAGTCGACGTCCGCGATCGCAGCCTTGCCCGTTCAGCAAATCGTCTTCGGGGCACCGGCGGGTGCTGATGCGAAGGCCTCCTACACCGAATCTGAAGTTTCAGCCACGCAACTCCAGGCATGGAGGGACGTCCCGGGGGTGTCCTCCGTTGAGCCGCTTGGTATCAGCCAAAGCCGCTTCCAGTCGCTCTCAGGCACCGGCGAGGCGAGTGGAACAACGAATGCCGCAGTTTTTGGCGGTACCTCGGCCAACGTTCAGGACGGTTCGGCGGTTGTCAGTGAGAGCATCGCCAAGGAACTTGGCCTCCAACCGGGCAGCCGGGTCCGCGCAGGCGGGAAGGACCTCACCGTCTCGGAAATTGCGGCGGACCAGTGGTACTCCCATACGGCCGTCGTCTGGACCTCGTTGCAGGACTGGCGCACCATCGCCCACGCCGCGCCGGGAACGGCAACGGTCCTGGGAGTGAATTACGACGCAGGTGCCTCCTTGGACCTGCAGGCCGCCAATGCGGCGGCCGGGACTGTGAGCACAGATCGCAGCGGATCCTTCCAGGCCCTTGGCTCCTATAAGAGTGAAAACGGCTCACTTATGCTCATGCAGGCATTCCTTTACGGGATCTCAGCCTTGGTGATCATGGCCTTCCTGACGGTCTGGACTGTTCAGCGGACCCGGGACATCGCCGTACTCCGTGCACTCGGCGGGTCCACGGGCTACGTCCTGCGTGATGCCTTGTCGCAGGCCTCGATCGTCCTTGCCGCAGGCGCCGGCCTTGGCGGGGCCTTGGGTCTTGCTGGAGGACTGTTGGCCGGACAAGCAGCTCCATTCCTCATCACACCCCTCACCACCCTGCTGCCGGTGCTCGGAATTTTCGTACTGGGCCTTGCGGGTTCAGCCATTGCAGTGCGCCGCGTGACCACAGTGGATCCCCTTCTTGCCCTCGGCGGCAACTAAAAGATTCCCGGAAAGGAATACATCCCATGAGTTCGCTCAGCTTCACCAACGTCACCCTTGAATACCCGGACGGCAACTCCACCCTTAAGGCCTTGGACTCGGTTCACCTCAGTGTTGCCCGCGGCGAATTCCTGTCCTTGGTGGGCCCGTCCGGATCGGGAAAATCGTCCCTGCTTGCAGTCGCCGCCACCCTGGTCCAGCCGACTTCCGGCGTCGTGATGATCGACGGCGATGACCTGTACGCCCTTGATGAGCGTCGGCGCACTGCGCTGCGCAGGGAAAAGGTCGGGATCATCTTCCAGCAACCCAACCTGCTCCCGTCGCTGACCGCGGTCGAGCAGTTACTGGTCCGCGGGCACCTGCGCGGGAGGCCGGCCCACGAGGGACGGCGGAAAGCGGAGGAGTTGCTGGACACCGTGGGGCTCAGTGGGGTCCTCAACAAGCGCCCACACCAGCTCTCCGGCGGTCAGCGCCAGCGCGTGAACATTGCCCGGGCGCTCATGGGCAGCCCCTCGGTGCTCCTCGTTGACGAACCTACTGCCGCGCTGGACCACGAGCGCAGCGAATCGATCGTCCGGCTCCTGCGCAGGATCACTGACGAATTCGCCACCGCCACTGTGATGGTCACGCACGACACCGAGTTCCTCCCGCTGACGGACTCCGTCGCGACGATGCGGGACGGGCGCCTCAGCCGAGCCGCGGTTCCGTCCGGGCAGCCCAACTAAGTCGCCGCTCAGGTCGTAACCTGCGCTGGGAACGACCTGAACCGCGAGCTAACTGGGTGCGCCGAGCACGGCGGCGTCTTGGGCGTCGTCGTACGCGTCCCGGGCCTCAAGGATGGACGGCACGTGGCTTTCGGCCCATTCCCTGAGCATGCCCAAAGGTCCCAACAGGGATTCACCCAGCGGAGTGAGCTGGTAGTCCACCCGTGGCGGCACCTGCGCGTGGACAGTCCGGGTGATCAGCCCGTCGCGCTCCAAAGCCCGGAGCGTCTGCGTAAGCACCTTAGGGGTTACTGCGCTCACCATCTTCCGCAACTCTGAGAAACGGACCGGCCCATCTCCCAAAACCTGGATCACCAAAGAAGCCCACTTGTCCCCGATGCGCTGGAAGATCACGCGGGATGGGCAATTGGGATCGAGGACGTTGGCGGGAAGGTCGAAGGTATCCAAGAGGTAACTCGGTTTCTTTGAAGCTATCAGTATCCAATAGATACTTTTGAGTCATTGCAGGATACCAACCCCGAGGAGAGCAATGAAAATCGCAGTCTACGGCGCAACCGGCATGGTCGGAAGCGAGATCGTCAAGGAGTCCCTCACCCGCGGTCACGAGGTCACGGCCATCTCGCGCAAGGGCACCGAAGTGGAGGGAGCCACGGCAAAGGCTGCCGACCAGGCCGACGCCCAGGCGTTCGCCTCCGTTGCCAAGGACCACGACGTCGTCGTGCTGGCTACGGGGCCCAGCCGCACCGGCGGCGACCACTCAGAATGGCTCGATGCCATGGCCACGGCTTACAGCAACGCGGAAGGCACCCGCCTCCTGATCGTCGGAGGCGCCGGAACCTTGGAGATCGACGGAGTACGCCTGCTCGATTCGCCGGACTTCCCGGAAGCTTACAAGGCAGAAGCGACCACTGCTGCCAAGGCCTTCGAAGCCGTAAAGCAGTCCCCGGAGTCCCTCGACTGGACCGTCTTCGCGCCCGCCCCGGTCATTCAGCCCGGTGAGCGCACCGGCGAGTACAAGGTGGCCAAGGACACCCCTGCGGGAAGCTCCATTTCTTCGCAGGACTACGCCGTAGCCATGCTCGACGAAATTGAAAGCCCGGCCCACCGCCGCGCCCGGTTCACGGCAGCCAACTGATCAAAGGCCGAGCCCGGGTACGCGCTTCTGGAATATGTCCTTTAGGGCATACTTCGCGGCGTTGTACCCGGGCATTCCTGTCACCCCGGGCCCTGGTGAGGCCGACGATGAGCACAAGTACACCCCGGGCATGGGCGTGCGCCACGGAACAGGAGAGACGACGGGGCGGCGTAGAAGCCCCATCAGGTCCATCTGCCCGGCGCTGAAGTCCCCGCCGACGTAATTGCGGTTGTAGGCGGAAAGTTGTGCCGCCGTCGTGGTTTTGGACTCCACCACCACGTCCCGGAACCCGGGAGCGTAACGCTCAACCTGGGAGATCACTGCTTCACCCATGTCCACGTCGGAACCTTGGGGAACGTGGCAGTAGGTCCACAGGATGTGCTTTCCTTCGGGAGCACGCGAAGAATCGAAAAGTGAGGGCTGCGATGCCAACACGTACGGCTCGCTTGGGTGCTTGCCCATGGCCACGAGGTTTTCGGACTCGGCCATCGCGGTCCGGGAACCGCCAATGTGGACCGTCCCGGCCTTGGCCAGTTCCCCGTCGCGCCAAGGCACGGGAGCGGACAGGATGAAGTCCACCTTGCACGCTGCATTCCCGAATCGGAATGCTTCCAAAGCGCGTCGATAGCGATCAGGGACCTCAGAGCCTCCAAGCCGGATCATCGCCGGGGCGGCCACATCAAGCAGAATGGCCTTCGCCGGACGGACTTGGTCCAAGGACTCGACCGGCTGCCCGGTGCGGATTGTTCCCCCATGCGCAAGGAGATCGTCCGCCATGGCCCGGGCTATCGACATTGATCCGCCCACCGGAATCACCCAGCCGCCCGCGTGCGCCAGTACCGCGAGCATCAGCCCGGCCCCCGTGGCAGTGAGTGCGGGAAGCGCGGATACCGCATGTGCCATGACGCCAGTCAGCAATGCCGGTGCTGCCTCCTCACGGAAGCGCCGGTTCCAGGCAGGCGTTCCCTGGTCGAGGGTGGCGAGGCCCAGTCGCAGAGCGGCCAAGGGGTCACGTGGCAACCGCAGCAGTTGATTCGACGTGAAGTCGACGATTCCGTCCACCCGGTCGAGGAGCGGCTCAATCAGCCTGCGGTAGGCCTGTCCGTCATTGCCGAGTTCCAGTGCTGTCCGCTCCAACGACTGATAGGCAACCGCCGCGCCACCGCGGTCCAAAGGCGTCCCGTGCTGAACCTCGGGCACCACCAGGTCCACTCGCTTGGCCAGCTCGAACGCCCGGAAAAACGGTGAAGCAACCGCCATGGGATGGACTGCCGAACACACATCGTGCAGGTAACCCGGCTGGATGAGCTCAGTGGTGCGTGTTCCGCCACCGATGGTTGCCCCGGCTTCGTAGAGATGTACCTCAAGACCGGCGCGGGCCATGACCACCGCGGCTGCGAGGCCATTGGGACCGGAACCGACGACGGCGGCATCAACCATCGCTGCCAACCTCCACTCGTTGGGGTGCTTTGCGCGCCCAAGGCAGAACGGACTTGGACGGGTGGAGAAGGTCTATTCGCAGCCAATCCTTGGTGCCATCAAATGGACCTCCATGTGGATCGTCGTCACCCAACGATCGCAGGGGGTCCTGCGACGGATCCCAAGTGTCGATCACCACACGGGCCATCAGGTAAGCCGTTGCAATCATGTGCAGGCCGACCGCCAGGACGTAGGCGGACATGTCGATGTTGTGCTGCGGCGCGCCTCCGCTCGTAGCCTGCCCCAAGTACATCCAGATCGCAGCCCAGTGGAGTCCTTCGGCAGCCTGCCAGAGGAGGAAGTCCCGCCATCGCGGCCGGGCCAGCGCCAATAGGGGAATCAGCCAAATGACGAATTGCGGGGAGTACACCTTGTTGGTCAGTATGAAGGCAGCCACGATGAGGAACGCCAGCTGTGCAATGCGGGGCCTGCGAGGTGCAACCAAGGCCAACGCTCCCACCAGCACACAAGCCAGGAGGAACAGGTTCAGGGCCAGGGAATTGATGGTGGGGGCGTTGAGCTGCGTCCAATGCATCCTGTCCGCGGCGAGGTTGAAGGCAAACCAAGGGGAGCTGTAGCCGGCCGGCCGATCCTGCGTGAATTCAAAGAAGTAGCGCCAGCCAGTGGGGTTCATGGCGGCAATGGGCAGGTTCACGGCCAACCATGCAGCTACGGTGGCTGCTGTAGTTACCAGGAATGCCCGGAGCCTTCCCGAGCGGAGGGCCAACACCAGCACGGCGCCCAGGATCAGTATCGGGTACAGCTTGGTGGCGGTGCCGAGCCCGATGCAGATCCCTGCCCACACCAGCTTGTCCTTCGAGAAGAAGTACATGGCCAATGCCAGGAGCCCTACGGCCCACATGTCCCAGTTGATGAATCCCGCGAGGATGATGCCGGGTGCAACGGCCACCATTGCCGCATCCCAGGGGCGCCGCTTGTTGATCCGGGCGGTCAGCAGCACAGTTACGATCCACACGGCGACGATCAGGGTGGAGTTCACGTCGAAATAGCCAAGGATGCGTTCCGGACTGACGCCCTTTCCGGGCACGAGCCACGCCGTAACACCGGCGATGATCCCCATGAGCACCGGGTATTCGAACAGGCTGCCCTGGGTAAAGAAGGGAAAGACGCCGTCTCCGAGGCCCCGGTTCTTAAACAGCTCCGGGAAATCCGAGTAGCAGGTGGAGTAGAACTGCGAGGGGGTTTCCCAACCGTTGACCCGGCAGTAGTCCTTCGCGAGTATGGCAAGCAATGCAGCCGCGACTGTCAGCAGAATGAGGACCCGCTGCACGGTGAACGGCCCGGGGGACGCCTTGCCGGGGGAGGAGTGACGCCCCATGGGTCCACCGATGAGCTCTGTGAAATTCCGGAGCAGGGAGTCACTGCGGCTTGGAACCACATAGCGGCCACGGTTTTGCTGCTGGTGCGGCTTCGTCTCCTGCATAAGTCGAGCTTACAGTCCGGCTGCGAGGGCGGCGCCGACGTTTGGCGGCACGGCGAAGACCGCCCTTAAGCCACGGCGAAGACTGCCCTTAAAAGGCGGAAGCCCACGCGTAGCCGCGTGGGCTTCCTGGGGTCCAGCATGAACGTGTGGCACCTGAGACTCCTTCCGGTTGCTGAAGGGCATCAGCGGATGAGTCCCATCTGGTGCAGGACAACGTAGACATCTTCACGGCGCTGGTCGAGCAGCTGGCCGTTGAACAGGGTGCGATCCTTGGGAGCATCGCTGCTCTTGTAGAAACGCAGGTCCTTGGGGCGCTTTGGCATCTGGTTCACCTCCTTTAGGCAGTACTAGCAGGACATTTGGGCACCACAATTAGACCCGGTGAATTCGAAATGAAAACAGGGCAAGGCAAAAAAGGGCACAAAGCCGCAATTGACAGGTAATTGAGCAGACCGAAACAGGGAAGCGAATTATCCGTACCGAATACGGGCAATTGTCCCAACAGGAATCTGGTTCCGAACTATGGGGAGACTGCGTACCCGCAGCGCACTGCAGGGCTCCGCTCCTGGAATGGACGCACTATGGCCTGGACAGATGTCAGGCCGTGAACGCCGCCGGCGTCAAGGCCGGTCCGGCAGGACGTGTGTGGTCAGTGATTCCAAAAATGGCGCGCATCAGCAGCAGAGGTCGGGGCAGCAGTGAAATTCATCTTCCGTCCGCTAGTCAAAGTAATCATTTTTCCCAACCTCCTTCTCTGGCCGTTAATGGGCCCATCATGGCAATCAGCACGGTGACTAACCGGAGAATGCACGCCTTGTTCCCGGCAAGACGCCCTGGGAACAAGATTCAAGGTACAGCAGAATTTGGGGAATCGCCAGCGAAAACGGCAATTTATCCAAATAACTTGGAAAATTCTTTTTCTAGAGACCCCAGCGAAGAATGGCGGGTGTCCTCTTGTCCCAGCCCAAGGTGCACACTTTGGCAGTTCCCAGCAGGAAATGGCGGCCTTCTTTTGCGTCCATTTCCAGCCATCTGGCAGTGAGGATCCGCGAGAAATGTCCGTGGGCCACAACCAGCACGTTGTCCATTCCGGACTCCAGGACGCGCCCAATGATTTTGTCAGCGCGGGCTGCCACTTCGTCCAGGGTTTCGCCGTTGGGAACGCCGTCGGTCCAGATGAGGTAGTCGGGGTTGTCCTTGCGGATGAGGTCAGAGCTGATGCCCTCGTAGTCCCCGTAGTTCCACTCAACAGCCAACGGCTCGTGGACGGCATCCGGGAAACCCGCCAGTTCGGCGGTACGTCGGGCGCGGCGCAACGGAGACGTCAGCACCAGGTCGAAGTCGATACCTTCCAGCACCTTGCGTGCTTCAACGGCCTGCTGCTCACCCTCGACCGTCAACGGGAGGTCGGTCAGGCCGGTGTACTGGCCGCTTTTGGACCATTCGGTTTCACCGTGGCGAAGGATCCAGAGTTGCGGACGAGGGGAGGTCACGGCGTTCAATTAGGACTCCTCTGTTTCGGTTGAAGGATCGACGACGGCGGACTCGGGTTGGTCCTGCCACCACGCCAGGAGTTTCGACTCGGCTTCCGCCGGGTCGAGTGGTCCGTGTTCCATGCGCTCTTCTAGAAGGAACTTATAGGCCCGGCCAACCACGGGACCCGGCTTGAGTCCAAGGAGTTCCATGATCTGCGCTCCGTCAAGGTCGGGCCGGACGGCAGCCAACGATTCCTGTTCCAGCAGCGCCGCGATGCGGTGCTCAAGGTCATCGTAGGCGAAGGACAAGCGGTCCGCCTTGCGCTGGTTCCGAGTCGTAACATCCGAACGGGTAAGCCGGTGGAGCCGTTCCAGCAAGGGTCCGGCATCGGTTACATAACGGCGGACGGCGGAGTCGGTCCAGCCCGCATCCCCGTATCCGTAAAAACGCATATGCAGTTCAACCAAGCGGGCCACGGCCTTGATGGTGTCGTTGTCGAAGCGCAAGGCCTTCATCCGCTTGGCCGTGAGCTTGGCCCCCACAACGTCGTGGTGGCGGAAGCTGACCGCCCCTCCCGGTTCGAATTTACGCGTGGCCGGCTTGCCGACGTCGTGCATCAACGCAGCGAACCGCAACACGAAGTCGGGGCCCGGAACCGGTCCGTCCGGTCCTGTCTCCAGGTCCGCCGCCTGCTCCAGGACTTTGAGTGAGTGCTGGTACACGTCCTTGTGGCGGTGGTGTTCGTCGGCTTCAAGCCTAAGCGCGGAAACTTCCGGGAGGACGAACTCGGCCAGGCCGGTGTCCACCAGCAAGTCGATCCCCACGCGCGGGTGGGCTCCATTGATGAGTTTGATGAGCTCGTCGCGGACGCGCTCCGCAGAGATGATCTTGATGCGGTCGGCCATTTGCGACATGGCCAGCCGAACGTCGTCGTGCACTGAAACCCCAAGCTGCGAGGCGAACCGGGCGGCCCGCATCATGCGCAGGGGATCGTCGGAGAAGGAAGCCTCGGGGGCTCCCGGTGTTGCGAGCTCTGAGGCGTGCAGGTCCCTGACGCCGCCAAAGGGGTCAACCAGTTCCAGGCTCGGCAGCTTCAACGCCATGGCATTAATGGTGAAGTCCCGGCGCAGCAGGTCGTCCGTGAGGGAGCTGCCAAAGGCCACCACGGGCTTGCGGGATTCGGGGTCGTAGGCTTCGGCGCGGTAGGTGGTGACCTCGATCTGGAAGCCGTCCTTGCGCATACCGATGGTCCCGAACGCACGACCTATTTCCCAGAAGTTGTCAGCCCACTTCTTGATGACGGCTATGGTCTGGTCGGGCGTGGCGTCCGTGGTGAAATCCAGGTCGGGGGAGGTCCGTCCGAGGAAGAGGTCGCGTACGGGTCCGCCCACCAAGGACAGCTCGAAGCCGGCATCGACAAAGCGTTGCCCGAGGTCGAGTACCACCGGATCGATGGTGAAGTTAACTGAAGAGCTGTCCAATACGTGCGCCATAGTTCCTTAAGCTTGGCAGATTTTTACGTGGCAGTGGGCCAGAGAAGCCAGCAAATACAGCCGGCGTCTTTTGCAGTCCACCTCACGGCCATGTCCCGGTCATCACTCGAGGGCAAGAGTCGTTAGAGTGGACTTCATGGCCAATCCGATCCCGAGCGCTCCCGGCAGGAGGACAAACGCACCGTTGCCGTCGGCAATCGGGGCGCATGTCGCCCCTGCCCCGCAGCACCCGGTACAGGCCTCGCTTCCCACTGTGGAGGAAGTGTCCGCTGGCGGCGTCGTTGTAGACACGTCCGACGGCGAACTCCGCGTTGCGATCATCGCCCGCCTTAACAGGGGTGGCCGGCTTGAGTGGTGCCTACCGAAGGGACATCCGGAAGGCCGCGAAAACAACGAGGAAGCCGCAGTCCGCGAAATCGCCGAGGAAACCGGCATCGAGGGCAATATCCTGGCGCCCCTGGGAAGCATCGACTACTGGTTCACCGTCAGCGGCCACCGCGTGCACAAGACTGTCCACCACTTCCTGTTGCGGGCAACCGGCGGCGAGCTGACCATCGAGAATGATCCGGACCAGGAAGCCGTAGATGCTGCGTGGGTTCCCATCCACGAACTCGCCCGCAAACTGTCCTTTCCGAATGAACGCCGCATCGCCGATCTGGCACGGGAAGTGCTGCCGGAACACCTCTGAGCCCGCTGCATGGGACGATAAAGGCGATGTCTGAAGCCAAAACAACCCAGTCCGTTCCATCCGGTGAAGCACGTTCCAGCGCCATCATGGCCGCCGGAACGTTGGTTTCGCGGTTCCTCGGCTTTGCCAAGACGTGGATGCTGGGTGCTGCCCTGGGCCTCGGCTCAACGGTCACGGACACCTTTATTAACGCGAACAACCTGCCCAACCTGATCTTCCTCCTGGTTGCCGGTGGGGTGTTCAACGCTGTCCTGGTGCCGCAGATCATCAAGGCCAGCAAGGCAGAGGACCGGGGTGCGGACTACCTCAGCAGGCTCCTGACCCTGGCTGTCCTGGTCCTCCTGGCACTGACGGCACTGGTTACCTTGGCAGCGCCCCTTGTTATTGACCTCACCACGCAGGACTATTCGGAACAGCAGAAGGCGTTGGCTGTGACCTTCGCGTTCTGGTGCCTGCCGCAGATCTTCTTCTACGGTCTTTACGCGCTGCTTACACAAGTGCTCAACGCCCACGGTGCGTTCGGTCCTGCCATGTGGGCGCCCATCCTTAACAATGTGGTGGCCATTGCCGGGCTGGGGATGTTCATTTGGATCCTTGGTGCCAACATCACCAACCCACACACTTTGGACAACTGGGGACCGGTTCAAACCTTCTTCGTTGCCGGGTTCTCCACCATCGGCGTGGTGGCGCAAACGGCCATCCTCCTGATCCCCGTTTTCCGACTGCGCCTGGGGCTACGTCCCCGGTTCGGATGGCGTGGGGTGGGACT
The DNA here is from genome assembly GCF_044749185.1 of Paenarthrobacter sp. NPDC089675. NCBI lineage: Bacteria > Bacillati > Actinomycetota > Actinomycetes > Micrococcales > Micrococcaceae > Paenarthrobacter > Paenarthrobacter sp. NPDC089675. The sequence continues at coordinate 220,019 of NZ_JBIVHM010000005.1, forward strand.
TGGCCAGGCCGCCAAGCTGAGCGTCTGGACCTTGGCGACTGCCGCCGTCGGGCAGTTGGCGTTCCTGTACATCATGAGGATTGCCACGATCCCCGGTGCGGAGCGCCTCCGTCTCTACAACGCCGGCGACCGGGCAGCCGCCGCCCAGCTGCCAGGCAATGCCGTGCTGGAGGTCGCAAGCCAGCTTTACCTGCTGCCGCACTCGATCATCGCCTTGTCCCTGGCCACCGTCCTCTTTAACCGCATGACGCGCGCGTCGCAGGACGGCAATAAAGCCGAGCTGCGCGACGCCCTCTCGCACGGCCTCCGCACCATGGCGGTCGCCACGGTTTTCGGGGCTTTGGCGCTCTTCGCCCTGGCCGGACCGCTGGGCATGTTCTTCTCCGGCGGTGAGCCGCAGGACGGTGTCATGCTGGCCCAAACGCTCACCATCCTGGCGCTGAGCACACCGTTCCTGAGCGCGAACTTCATGATGTCCCGCGTGTTCTACGCCAACGAGGACGCCCGCACGCCGCTGTATGTGCAGTTGTGGCTCGCAGTCATCTACGTCGTGGGTGCCTTCTTTATCCAGTTCCTGCCCGTGGGCCAGATCATCTACGCCATCGCCATCCTGTACACGCTGGGCAACATCCTCTCCGTGGTCATCAGCGTGGTGTTCCTCCGCCGGCTGCTCGGCCACCTGGACGGTCCGCGGATTGCCAACTCCTACATCCGGATGGGTTACGCCGGCCTCGGCTCCGCGGTTGCCGGCGCCTTGGCACTCTGGCTGCTGGGCAGCTACCGCGCCGATGGTTTCGCGTGGAGCAGCCGCCCGGCAGCCCTGGTGACCGTGATCGTCGTCGGGCCTGTCATGCTGGCCGCCTACCTGCTCCTGCTCAAGGTCTTCCGCGTCACCGAACTGCGCGACCTTATGCGCCCGCTGCTGGGACGGCTTGGCCGCGGGGCACCAGTAGCAGCGGCGTCACGGGACGAACCGACGACGGCGGCACGCGCCACGGTTTCCGACGATACCGGCCTGATTCCGCGAATCTCGGGCGAATTCGACGCCGCGTCCTTCAGGGCAGGACCGGCGCTCGAGCCGGAACCGGCGGCGGAACGCCATTCCGATGTGGTAGGCGCCAACGAGTACATTCCGGAAGAAGACGTGCCCAGTACTGCGAAGGCAGGCCGCTTCCGGCCTCAGGTGCCGCTGCCCGGCCGCAGGACCTACCAAGGGGAAGCGGGCCACAACCCCTACTTCCCAGCGGAAGACGGGAAGAGGTAAACCGGCGGCGCCAACGTGGGCGCGGGGCCGCTATCGGCTAGGCTAGAAACGAATACAGGTAGTTGCAAAAGCGGTTCTCCCCGGCTCAGCGGGCGTACCGCCTGCAGGACCCGCAACTCCCGGACAGCCTAGGAGGAAAACGTGTCCCACCCGATCGACGTCGGATCAGTGCTTGGCGGACGCTACAAAGTCACAGCCACCGTATTGACCTCGCATGACCAAGATCTGGTGCTCGACGGCGTTGACCAAGTCCTCAACCGTCCCGTGAGCATCCTCGTTGCCGGTCCAGGCAACGCCGAGCAGGTAGCCCAGAGCGCCCGCGAGGTAGCCACGGGGGAGCGCCCCGGCCATGTCCAGATCCTGGACCTCGGAGTCAGCGATAACACCACATATCTGATCACCAACCACAGCACGGCTCCCGACCTGCTGGATCTGGTGGTCGCAACCAACCCGCCGTACGTGGAACCGTTCTTCACGGAGACCCTCGGCAGCGAGATCTTTGGCCAGTCCCGGACCTACGAGCCTGAAACATACGACGGACTCTACGAGGACGACGAGCACGAGGCCGAGTACATCCAATACGACCGCGATGGCTACCCCATCCACCAGGAGCCTGCCTCCGAAGCTCCAGCGAACAACCTGCCACCCAAGCCGGAGTCCAGCCCCGCGGCGGGCAAGGGGTTCGGCGCGAAGATCGCTGCCGCGGCCGCCGGGGCGGGCGCAGCAGGTGCCGCTGCCGCTGCGGCGTTGAAGAACGCCGGTTCCAAGAACAACGACGCCGGTGCTGATGCCGCTGCTCCTGCACAGCCTGCAACGCAGGCCGTTTCAGCGCAGCCTGCGCCTACGCAGCCGCCCACCCAAGCGGTAGCTTCTTCACCTTCCCCGGCTCAGCCGGCTACGCAAGCGGTTACGTCACAACCTGCTCCATCCACCCAGCCTGCACCTGCTGCGCCGCCCCGGGAACCGGCGGGGGAGCCGAAGGTATCGCTGTGGTCCGAGGAGGACTACGGCTTCTCCGGCGGGGCAGCAGCGGGTTCCGCGGGCTCAAGCACCTCAGACGCGGGTTACGACCGCGCGGCAAGCAGCTTTCCGGCGTCGGCCGCCGCTGCCGAGCAGTACGAGGACGACGACGTTTACGAGGATGAGGCTCCGCAGCGCGAACCCCGGTCCTTGCGCTGGCTCGTCGGTGGTTTGCTCGCTGCCGTGCTGATCGTAGGACTGGTCCTTGCCGTGACCAACCTCGGCAGCCTACTGCCCAGCTCCAAACCTGCTGCGACGCAGTCCACTACGCAACCGCAGGCGACCGGAACGCAGTCGGCCGAGCCCACACCCACTCCAACCGCGGCACCCGCAGCACCTCCGGCCATCCAGGAGATCACGCGCCTGGGCAACTTCGATTTCGCCGCCACGTTCGACAAGGACTTGGTTAAGGCCTTCGATGGGAACGCCGCCAGCTATTGGTCGGACATGGAGTTCGCGACCGCCGACTGGGGTGGACTCTCCTCCGAGATGCCGTTGGTGGTCAAGCTCAAGGAGCCTGCCGAGGTCAAATCCGTTGTCCTGAATCAGTTGGGTGGTTCCGGCGGAAGCATCAGTGTCTACACCAACGACCGCCCCGCCATGGACGGCGCCAAACTGGTGGGCACCAACAGTTTCACCTCTCCCGAGCTGACCATGCCCCTTGCCGCACCGACGCAGACGCAGTACGTCATTGTGGTCATCAAGTCTCTGCCCAAGCTGGCTGCACCCAAGACCCGTTTCGGCTACGGACTCCGTTTGGCCGAGGTCACCGTCCAGTAGTTCCACCACTCAGTAGCAGTAGGGGCCGTTTTGATTCGTCAGAACGGCCCCTACTGCTACCTGGATACCTGTCACCGCTTCGATTCGGCACCCCCTCACCCGGTACCCTGAATGATGGTGGCTTTCAGGGTGCTTCAGCGTCCCCTGAAACCCAACGGAATATTTGGAGAGTTGCAGGGGTTGAGTCAGGTGGCTGCCCCGAAAGCCGCAGCATCGATCAAGGAAGAGGTTCACGGCACGTGAGCATTGCAGAAAACAACGCATCGCAGGTGCGTGACGTCATCATCGTGGGCTCAGGTCCGGCCGGTTACACGGCTGCCGTTTACACCGCCCGCGCCAACATGAAGCCTCTGCTCATCGCCGGCTCGGTCACCGCGGGTGGCGAACTGATGAACACCACCGACGTGGAGAACTACCCCGGCTTCCCTGAGGGCATCATGGGTCCCGACCTCATGGAGAACTTCGAGAAGCAGGCTGCCCGCTTCGGCACGGAGATCCTTTTCGAGGACGTCACCGAGTTGGACCTCGACGGCGACATCAAGACAGTCACCATCGGCACGGGGGAGACCTTCCAGGCGAAGGCCATCATCCTGTCGACTGGTTCCGCCTACCGTGAACTCGGGCTGGCCAACGAGAAGCGCCTCTCAGGCCACGGCGTTAGCTGGTGTGCAACCTGTGACGGTTTCTTCTTCAAGGATCAGGACATCGCCGTTATCGGTGGTGGCGACTCCGCCATGGAAGAAGCACTCTTCCTCACCAAGTTTGCCAAGTCCGTCACCGTGGTACACCGCCGCGACACCCTCAAGGCCTCCAAGATCATGGGTGACCGCGCCCAGGCCCACGAGAAGATCAACTTCATCTGGAACACCGCTGTTGAAGACGTTCTCGGCGGCGACAAGGTGACCGGGCTGAAGCTGAAGAACCTGGTCGATGGAACCGAGTCCGAACTCGCAGTCACGGGTGTCTTTGTGGCCATCGGTAACGATCCCCGTACGGACCTGGTCAAGGGCAAGGTGGAACTCACCTCGGAGGGTACCATCGCGGTCGAGGGCCGCAGTTCCCGTACGAACATCAAGGGTGTCTTCGCTGCAGGCGACGTCATCGACCCCACTTACCGCCAGGCCATCACGGCCTCCGGTTCCGGTTGTGTTGCAGCGCTCGACGTCGAACACTACCTCGCAGACCTGCACTCCTAAGCTGCATCCAGCAACCAAACGAAGGGAAGAGTTATGAGCAACGCAAAAGACGTAACCGATGCAAGCTTCAGCACGGATGTCCTGGCCTCCGAAAAGCCGGTCATCGTTGACTTCTGGGCAGAGTGGTGCGGGCCTTGCCGCAAGCTCGGCCCGATCCTGGATGAGATCTCCGTTGAGTACGGCGAGAAGGTGGACGTCGTCAAGCTGAATGTCGACGACAACCCCGCGATCGCTGCGGAGTACGGCATCACCTCCATCCCGGCTGTCTACCTCTTCAGTGGAGGAGAAGTTAAGAGCACTGTCATCGGTGCCAAGCCGAAGCAGTTCTTCGAGAAGGAATTCGCGGACGTTCTGTCCTAATTCCTGCCCCGATCGCCGAAGGCCGGCGGTTCCCGCTCCCTGGTTGGAGTGCGCGAACTGTCGGCCTTCGTGTATTTCTCGGTTGGTAACCTGCTTCGATTTACTTCCTCTCATATTTGCGCGAGGAAGTCCTACTGTCTCGGAATGCTGCACTACCCACTTCGTGAAGCCGTGGGCCCCTACTCAGGGGAGAAGTTCACGTAGATTTCCGGGGACAGGCCGGGTAGGTGTCGCGAGGACGCGGGCTCCTGCGGTCTCTGATGGGATACGCGGTTTTCGCAAGCATGCATCTTCGCAGTCCTACTTGGTGTCGGCGGTGTTCTCTCCGTGCCACCGCTGACCCGCTCAGGTCCTTGTTTCACGTGAAACATAGGTGCCAAGTGTCCCTTGAATTGCAGAGTCTCGGTTCTGACGGCGGCTTTGAAGGTGCGAGCAGAGCTGCGGGTTCCCACTAGGCATGGTGCATCCAAAATCGACGCCGGGGGAAGGGGTGCTCGAAGGATCCGACGTTGCGTCTCAGTCGTTTGTGCTGGCATCAATGTATCTCTGTCGCGTCAGCCTGAAGCATTCGCTTTGTGTGCGCTCAGTTCCGTCCGATTCAACCCCAGCGATATCCGGTAGCTTGGCGGTGTAGTTCTTGCCAGGCCCGTCGCATGGGGTGACGCAGGCGGACGAAGAACGCGAGCCTCGCGGGCCTGCATGGAATTTCAACAGCCTCGATGTCGAACGGATCAACCAATCTCGGGCGCGCTGGATCTCGATGGTGAGGAATTTGCGCTGATTCATTCCGCACACTGACTCCAAGCACTTCGAAGCGCCAGTGAATTTCCTCATGGTGACGAGAGATCTGACGGTGCGTTAGCGCTCCTGACGCACTTTGTCCCGCCGACTAGTGGATAACGTGCTGAGTGCCGCCGCCGGCAGAGGGGGTTGGTTTTTCCTGGAGACTTCTAGTACGTTCGTCGCCCTCTGAATCCAGGCTGGATCCATCTTCGCCCAGCTTGGACAGGCGGGCCCAACTGAGCCCAGTACATCTAGAAACGTCACGAGGTACCTCTGGGCTGCGCGAATGATGACCACGATTATGCAACCGCTAACGAAGGCCAAGCAGCGCCGAGAACCCAGGTGCATGATGCCAAAGCCAACGCCGTATGCCGTATGTCGTATGCGCCCATCGTTCAGTTGCGTCTGCAATGTTTCACGTGAAACAGGCCAAGGATGTTCCGCTTCGGAGCACCCCTTTGACAAGCCGGACGCCCCGAATCTACTTGCAGTCACCCAGATGTCCGTAAATACCAGGTACTCGAAATGCCACGTCTTGCCTCGACGAATCACAACTCCCAATTCCGCTCCAGAAACTCTTCGACGGGAGATAAGAAGGTTGAACATGACGGATACCGTACGAAACGATGTTCAGCCAGCTCGATGAGCCCTGCCACATCCGACTATGAGTAGCTTAGAGCCGACGCTAACCACAGACCCACGTTGCTCGTTGAGGTGCGCCTCCAGTTGGGGTCACCGGTCCTCCCGTGCTGATCAACCTCGGAAGGCAGGAGGCGGCGCCATCCGTGTTGCCTGATCCGGCACGGGCCACGGTCATATCTGGCGGCCTGTCCTTGGCGTCGCGCGTCCGGGATCCCCGATATTCCACACAACCAGCCCTGGGGCGCGGCAGCACACCCCTCTTGGGCACTGCGTTACGGCCGACTCGGGCCGATCTGATTGCCGGCCTTCACTGTCTATAGTTGCACCGATACTGACCTGCCATTTGCGGAACACTAAGAGCTCCACTGGCACGGGGCCATTGGAAGCATCGGGCGAGACCTAACGCCGTCGCCTTGGGGGTCTTACGCCACACCGAGCCGCGAACCCTGCTAAACGACGCACTCGCTGTGTGGATCCATTCAAGGAATGAACGAGATGACGGACCACGCACACGCTTCCTCACAGACGTAATCACGCTTTCAACTGACGGATGAGGCGTCATTAGGCGGGGCAACTGGGGACAACTGCCCTGTTCGGGGATGTCGCCCATTGGAGAGCCACCAGCGCTGCGAGCCTGCTGTATCGCACCCTAGCGGGCCTTGACTCGGAAAGCCGGTGTAAAGCTCTGTGGATCGTCTTGACTACGAGATACCCCTGACCTGGAAAGTCGAGGTGAAGACCTGCCCACCGTCTCTCGAAACACAGCCTGGGGTAGGGGCCGCCGTCCAACACGCAACTAAGTATGCCCACACCGTTGGTGTCGACTCGTCGGCTGCACGCCGAGTACGTGGTGGCCCATACCTCGTGTGGCGGGCGCCTGCTGCCTCACCGGGTCTGTGGGCAGCGATCAGAAGCTCGCAGCCAGACGGGACCCCACTATCTTGGACAGCAAGGGAATTGCTGTAGCTGCCCGGGATTCTCCTTGCGGTCTGACCGCCAGCGGGGTGGCTAGGCGGTGTTTCAGCACCGACCCTGGGAAATCATGCAGAAGAATCCGACCACTCGGCGCGGGTTGGCTCGTGATCACCCCACTAGCAGCCCACTCCTGTCCTGCCCCCCTTTTGCGCCTGGTCTAGGTCTGTGCCCCAGGGAGCATGGAGCCCCCCGTGCCCACTAGCTCTATGTTTCACGTGAAACAGGCATTCACCTTGGGGTGCTGGTCCTGCAGCCACCGGTCAGCATCTACTTTAAAGTTGTCCCAACAGCGCCCAAGAACCGAGCAGTGGGTCCCGAAGACCGAGAGTCCCCGGGACGCGGGGACTGCTCCTCCTAGCAGGGCGCAGCCTGAAGGGTTCCGCTACATCACTGGGTCCGGTAGAAGGACCCACGGGCGTTGCACAAACATCGGATGAGTCCACAGCGCAAACCGCTCCGCCTTAGGCCCCAGGAAACCTCCGACCTACTGGCCGAGCCGTCAAAACGCATGAACAGACACGGCTCGCACTTCATCCTGCCATTCTCCCGACAGGGTGTGAATTGGCCTGCACCGCACGAGCACTTACGCTACCTGCAACTGTCCGTTACTGGGCCCTCATCAGCGAGGCTGGCGGCACGAGGCTATCGATCTATCCACACACGCTACAGTCTCGACCCTCTGAGGGCACCTAAGTTATTCACAAAGTTATCCACAGGCTTTTCCACTGAGCCAGAGATGGTTGTGCCCAGTTCCTATTTGACTCGCACGCGGGGGCGCGGGGAGGGTGCATGGCCCCAGTGCGCTCGTTTAGCTCGACCTGATCATTGCGAAGCACTATCGGAGCGAATTTCCCACCGAATTCCTCAATATAGGTTGCTCCGGCCAGTATTTAACCGCACCTTCGTCGCATCCACCGACACAGTACTCGGCCGGTAGGAGCCCTGGCCTCCGCCCCGTCCAAGATCTCAAACGGGGGAGTCCGCACACGCTCCCAGTCCGCGTCCTATCCACATCTTTATCCCCAAAGTTTTCCACAGGGATATCCACCGACCATCTTCTCGTTGTCCCCAAGGCTGGAGACCTTGCACAGCGCCATCGCGAGGCTTTCCCCAGCCACCGCTGCGAGTCCGTTTCACGTGAAACATCATCATCGCCGTCGTCCCTCTAGTTTTGGGGGATCGATCGAAACAACGGGCTCCGAGCTGCTGCTCGGACGCGACCCATGTTAGTCAGTGGACCAGCTTAGAACCCGCGTTCACCGAGCATCCATTTTCGGCCAGACGTGACATGTACAACATCAGATCTCTCGAAGCCCACGCGAATGTGAGATGTCTCTTTGCACGTGACACGTGACCATTCGGAACGTGCTGGGACCGGCCTCCAGGATGGATCCTCCGGTAGAACGAACATACACACGGAACGCCAAACTCGCCGCCGGCTTCGGACTCCCGTATGGCAGGAAGATTCGTAGGGTCGCCGCCAGTCCTGTCGACCAATCACGGGCGGAACAGGCCACCCAGCTGCTGAGCCTTCGTGAATTACCGATCGGTGATGACCTCCGACACCCGGCCCGGAAGCAACGGTGGTCCGACGTCACTGGACGTCGCCCGGTCGTTGCCACTACGAACCGGGGGACCATCGCAGCTCAGCGGCTGCGGGGTGGCAAGGGGGGTGAAAAGGGACCACTCGGCCGCTGCCAGCCAACGGAGAAGCGGAGACGGCCGCTGGGGGACTCGATCCTGCATTCACGTGCATCATCCCTGACCTGCAGCGCTTGCTGCTCGCCACGAGCCCAACGCGGCACACCGTACCCGCACGCAAAATACTCGGCACCCCCCAGCCTCAGAACCCCGAAGAAGGGCATCGTCGCAACCACCAGCGGCACCTCCGCCCGAAACCGACACTCAGTGGCTAGTACAAGGCACCCGGCAGGCCGTGTCATCGCTCCAGCGTCACAGCTCCGCCCTCTCGGTCCTACGGATACAAGCGGACTCCGCACCGCACTGGCATGGCCGATGCTCCACCCAGCCCCGCCGTGACCCATCCAGGAAACCAAGCCCCAGACCCCGTTCAATCATGTGTGGGGATCCGGTCAGGGCAGCTCCGGTCCCGAAGAATCTTTCTTGGCGCCGCCCGAGTCTTTTCGATGCTTCGTGCACGGAACCAACTCGACGTATACAAAGTGCGATTCATCGAAAGCGTCCGAGCATGCACCCCGGGAACACGACCAGGTGGGCGTGCCTTCCACAGCAGTACACGGGGGAGGAGCTGACGGTATGTGGACGGATCAAACTTGTGAACCCGTACATTGCGATGTCCGCCGCATATCGCGCGTCTCGGGCACTCTATGTTCTGCACTTTGCCGCTGCATGTTCACTAGATTGCTCCCTATCGCCTCAGGGGCTTCCGGGCACGTGCCGCGGTGCAGAGCCCGCTGAACCAAGCGCAGATGTCCCTATAGCTGCGCAAGACTTCCCTTTCAACGTCTTCGCAGGACGACTCAGTTGGCGATGTCAATAAGTATTGCTCGCATCCCGGGGCTTGTGGACAGTCGGCCACAGCAGAGGCGCGAGATCGAGTAGTGTACGCCGCAATAGGGCTGCGTAGTGGCCGACTGGATTCACCTAGTACCTAACTTGAAACAGGCCTCGTTGCCGTATGCGACTCGTGATCATAGGGCAACTAAGCACTTCTACACATGTCCGAGGGAGTGAGTGTTTCACGTGAAACAGACCCTCAGAGGCTGCACTGTTTCACGTGTTGGTTTGGGAAAAGTCGGTGCGAGGCCCTAAATCTGCAACGTCATGGCTAGGCAGCTCCCCAAAAAGAGCCAGCATTACGGCGCAACATTGCCAGGCCCACGTGTTTCACGTGAAACACTCGCACGCGGCCGGGAGGAGCCTTTCACCGCGTCCTCCACCTACATCGTGGGTGCTATGACAACGCTGGGACCAAATTGCGTGCCCAAGCGTCGGTCCGGCCCAGCATAATGAGGCCCACACATACGGACCTTCTCAGATCGCGGAGAGCTCGACGAGGCCGCCGTCATCAAAAGGAGGACCGTTTAGTGCAGGCCGAAAGTCATTTCCAGTTTGGAGATCCGATTTCGACCACTACGTCGGGAAGTCAGTACGCGAGCCCGATGGTTTGCATGGCTAAAACAAGGCTATGCCAGCCGCTCTAAGACGTGCACCTAAGAAGCTTTGGCCACCTACACCTAGATCACAACTCCCACCGCTCCGCGGATGCGCAACAGCCGCCATTGGAAAGTCAGTCGGCCTACTAAGCCCTGATGCGCCCCGGACGTCATTCTGGCCTCTCGACCGTAGTTACAAGGCCCCCAAAGCCTGCGTCCAAGGGCTTTGACTGCGGCGACTATAACCGGAGGACGCACAGCCAGCTAAGTTCTCCACTCAACTGCACGCCCAGCCCAGTCCGACGCAACGGGTTGGAACAAGCGTGAGGCCGTGAAATGGCGCAAACCAGGGCCGCAGAGTACGGCTCAGAATTGCCCAGAGCCAACTACACGTTTCACGTGAAACACCGGTCTGGAGACAATGGATCCCATTGGGGCTCGTCGTTATGAACTGCAGTAGCCTGGTCCAGAACAAGTTAGACGTCTCCACATTGTGCTGCACACGAAGGGAATCCACCGGCCGTCAATCCCTGCCCATGCAGATTGCGTGGAAGCCTTGGGGGGGACGCATGGGGAGCAATCCAAGTACCACCGAGATCTGGACGACTTCCTGCGCCGAAAATCACTGCCGCTTTCACGGAAACGCATCAGATACCGGATGATGCGATACAGAAGACCGCCAACGTCGGCTTCCAGGGCAGGAGATGGAAGATCAAACAAAAGCAGGGCCCACTCCATCGGAGTAAGCCCCACTTGGTTGCTCTAGTAAAGCTAGCCCTCAGCACCTGGGCTGAGTACATCCATAATCCGGTTCAGGTCCTCAACGCTCGCAAACTCGATACTGACCCTGCCCTTGCGGGCGCCCAAGGTGATCTTCACGTTAGTGTCCAAGCGATCTGACAATGATGAAGCTAGGTAATCGAGTCGTTCATGTCGCGCATTCGGTTTGGGAATCGCGTTCTTCGTGGGGGTAGCCGGCTCTTGGTAAAGCGCCACGGCCTCCTCTGTAGCGCGAACAGACATGCCCTCGGCAACGATCTTCTGCGCCAGACGTTCCATCGCAGCCGCATCCGGGAGCGACAGCAGAGCACGAGCATGGCCAGCCGACAGCACATTTGCGGCCACACGGCGCTGCACCAAGGGAGGCAGCTTGAGCAGACGCAGCGTATTGGAGACCTGGGGGCGGGACCTGCCAATCCTGTCAGCGAGCTGCTCGTGGGTAGTTCCGAAATCCTCCAAGAGCTGCTGGTAGGCCGCGGCTTCTTCCAAAGGGTTAAGTTGGCTGCGGTGCAGGTTTTCGAGAAGCGCATCCCGAAGAAGGTCATCATCTGTTGTGTCACGGACGATCGCAGGGATGGTGTCGAGGCCAGCGGCCTGCACTGCACGCCACCTGCGTTCACCCATCACGAGCTCGTAAGGTTCTCCACCCTTTTCGGTTGAAGTACGCACAACAATTGGCTGGAGGACGCCAATTTCCTTGACGGAGTGTACGAGCTCAGCCATGTCGTCTTCATCGAAGACCGATCGCGGCTGCTTGCGGTTGGGGTGGATGTCCGTGACAGGGATTTCGGCGAACCGCGCACCCGGTACTTCTACCAGGTCGACCTGCGGCTCGATCACGGCCGCTTCAGCATCAGGCGACTTTCCCGCCGTCGAACGCGTACCGGCTGATGCCGCACCGGCCGAACGCTTGGCAGCGGGTTTCGATGCCGGTGTCTTCGCGGCCGCAGATTTTGCAGGTGCCTTGGAGGAACCAGCGTTCGCCGCCGCCGGCTTGGCGCTCGTGGCCTCGGGCGCCGAAGTCTGTTCCGCCGCTGACGAGGCCTCTACTTCCGACTCGGGCGCCTTGCGTGCATCGGGGAAGAACAGATCCACCGGACGGGACGGCGAACCACCGTTGCCTTGGGCACCAGTGGCTGCGGAACTGGGAATGAGAGCCCCAAGACCCCTGCCCAGGCCTCGTCGCTTTTCGCTCATTGATTCATCCCTCCGATGGAATAGCCGAGCGCGGAGTGGCTCAGGCTCTTGCAGTGTTTCAAGAATTCTAGCGTTCAGCTATTTCAGCAGCGGCTTCCATGTAGGAAAGCGCGCCACTGGATGAGGGATCGTAAGTCATCACTGTTTGCTGGTAGCTCGGGGCCTCAGAGATCCGAACGGACCGCGGCACAACCGCGCTGAGAACCTGCTGGGGAAAGTGCTGGCGGACCTCGGAAGCTACCTGGGCAGCAAGGTTGGTACGGCCGTCGTACATCGTGAGGAGGATCGTCGAAACCACCAGATCAGCGTTGAGGTGCTTCTGGATCATTTCGATGTTCTTCAACAGCTGGCTGAGACCTTCCAACGCGTAGTACTCGCACTGGATCGGTATGAGGACCTCGCTGGCTGCGCAGAAGGCGTTGACCGTAAGCAAGCCAAGGCTAGGCGGGCAGTCGATGAAGATGTAGTCCAGCCGGCCTTCGCCGTTCTTCTCGCGTTCCTTGGCATAGACATCAATCGCCCGGCGAAGCCTCTGCTCACGGGCCACCAGGGAAACCAACTCGATCTCGGCACCGGCCAAGTGAATCGTGGCGGGTGCGCAGAAGAGGTTGGGAATGTCCGGGCAAGGAGCAACAACGTCATTCAGGGGAAGATCGTTGATGAGGACGTCGTAAATGCTGTCCACGTCCGCGTGGTGCTCGATGCCCAGGGCTGTGGAAGCGTTGCCCTGGGGGTCGATATCGATGACGAGCACGTTGAGGCCGGCAGAGGCCAGTGCTGCAGCGATATTGACGGTGGTGGTGGTTTTGCCCACCCCTCCCTTTTGGTTGGAAACTGTGAAGATTCGTGTCCGCTCCGGCTTGGGCAACTCCCGCCCAATCAGCCGTTCACGCCGCCGGGTTTCGTTTGCCAACTGACGAGCAATGGGGCTCGAGTCATCGATGGAGTCCATGACGTTGGGACCTTCATCGGACAGAGTTTCACGTGAAACAGCGTTCTCAACCGAATCTGTACGCACAATGGCGGATTGGAGCGATGCTGAAGATGTGGCCGCGGACCGCGCGGACCCCAGAGACATAAATGGGGGGATCCGTTGCGTGGAGGTTTCGCTACTGCCCACTGGTCACACTCTCACTCTCATTCGGCGCTTTGCTGCCGTTCTCTAGCCTAACTGCTCAGCCGCCGACACGCGGGAATGCGAGCAGTGGCTAGCCTGTCTTTACGGGCTTGTTGACGATGATCCTCACCACGGTGGTGGGTTCCTCCAAAAGCTCCTGTCCGCACACCACAACGGACGTCTCCACGCCGCCAAGCTTGCGGATGACTTTCTTGGCCTTCTCAATTTCCTCCGCGGCACTGCGGCCCTTGATGGCCACAACTTCGCCTTTGCCGTTCAGCAAGGGAATCGTCAGGCTGGCAAGGTTCGTGAGTGCAGAAACGGCCCTGGCGGTCACAACGTCAGCGTCAACGAGTCCCACGGCCAGCTCGGCGCGGGTCCGCATGACTGTCACATTGTCCAGCCCCAGATCGTCCACCACTTCCTGGAGCCAGATCACCCGGCGCTCCAAGGGTTCGATGAGCGTCAGCTCCAGGTCAGGCCGGGCTATTGCCAAGCACAATCCAGGAAGCCCGGCACCGGAACCGACGTCGGCAACGTGGCTGTCCTTGGCAATGGCGGACTCAATGACTGCACAGTTCAGAACGTGCCGGCCCCAAAGCCGTGGGACTTCGCGTGGACCGATGAGTCCCCGCTCAATGCCGGACGTTGCGAGGTGTTCAACATAGCGCTTGGCAAGATCCAAGCGCTCACCGAAAATCTTCTCTGCCGCTTGCAGTTCAGCTGCGGAAATTTCAACCATGAGCCGCTAGTCAGCCGAAACTACGATGTGGCGGCCAGCGCCTTCACCCTCGGACTCCGACACAAAACCAAGGTCTGCTACGGCGTCGTGGACGATCTTGCGCTCATAAGCGCTCATTGGTTCAAGGGCAACGGTCCCGCCGTTTTCCTTCACCTTGGCTACGGCATCTTCGGCAATCTGCTGCAAGACACCGGCGCGGTCCTTACGGTATCCATTGATGTCCAGCACCAAACGGGAGCGGTTCTCCGTAGCGGAAAGAACTGACAGACGGGCGAGCTCCTGCAGTGCCTCAAGGACCTCTCCGTCCTGCCCTACCAGGCTCTCCAGCGCGTCGGATTCTTCCTCCGCAGCGATCGAGATGTAAGTGCGGCCGTTGCGGACCTCAATGTCGATATCGCCGTCAATGTCCGCGATATCCAGCAATTCTTCGAGATAGTCGGCAGCGATGTCGCCTTCCTCTTCCAGGCGGCTGGCCGTCTTGGAAAGCGTCTCTTCCTGGACGTCGTCCTGTTCTTCAGTCACGGCGGCTGTTACTTCCTCGGTGCTCTCGGCGGACATCACTTCTTCTTCCTGTTCTTACGTTGCGGCTGGACGCGCTGCGCCCTTGCCTCGACGGCAGCAGCGGTAGCGGCCGCCTCGGCGTCGTCGTTCTTCCTGCCACTCAACAGCGGCGGCAGGCCCTTGGCGGCGCGGCGCTCCTCCAGTGCCTTGGCGGCAGGGGAACCCGGGGTGGGCATGCGGCGGATGACGAAGAACTGCTGGCCCATCGTCCAGAGGTTGGTGGTGGTCCAGTAGATGAGGACACCGATCGGGAAGTTGATGCCACCGATACCGAACACGAGCGGCAGGATGTAAAGCATCATCTTCTGCTGGCGCATGAACGGGCTCGCGAGGGCTTCCTCGGACATGTTCTTGGCCATGATCTGCTTCTGGGTGATGAACTGTGAGGCCGTCATGGCGAGGATCATGATGATCGAGAGAGTCCAAACAGCAACTTCACTGCCAGGTGCACCGCCGTGCAGCAGGGACGCAGAAAGCGGAGCACCGAAGATGCTCGACTGATCGAACTGCACAACCTGGTCGTGGCTCATGGCGCCAATGCCTTCACCGGCATTCTTGGCGGTTGAGATACCGGACAACACCTGGAACAGGGCAAAGAAGAACGGCATCTGGATCAGCATCGGCAGACAGGCCGAGAACGGGTTGGTGCCGTGCTTCTTGTAAAGCGCCATCTGCTCCTGCGCCATGGCCTGGCGGGAGAGCTGATCGGTTTTGCCCTTGTACTTGGTCTGCAGCTTCTTCAGGTCTGGCTGCAGCAGCTGCATGCCCCGTTGGGCCTTGATTTGCTTTACGAAAACCGGAATGAGGGCAGCACGGATCACCAACACAAGGCCGATGATGGACAGCGTCCAGGTCCAGCCGTTGGCGGCGGGGAGGCCAATGAAGCTCAGTCCCTCGTGGAAGCCGACCATAATGACCGACACCAGCCACTTGAACGGAAACATGATTGTTCCAAAGAAGTCCATACGATATCCCTATTCGTCAGGCCGCAGAGCGGCCTTCTTCATCAGCCTGAGCAGCCAGGAACTGGTCCGGGTTGTTCAGTACAACAATTGTGGGCGTCCGGCCTTCGGGCCAGTGACGATGGCCGGCGGGGACATGGTCCACTCCACCGGCGTTCCAAGGGTGACATTTGGCGAGCCTCTTGGCTGCGAGCCAGCTTCCCTTCACGGCGCCGTGCACCGTAACCGCTTCAAGCGCGTACGCCGAGCACGATGGGAAAAAACGGCAAACCTGGCCGTACAGGGGCGAGACCACTTTGCGGTAGGCCTTCAGTAAAAGAATGAGGACGTTCCGGGGCAGATCCCAGACGAACTTCCCCACGGACGCAGGCAGGCTCTTCGAAGGAGCCTCAGCTGACGGGTCAGGATAGGAAGGAACGACGGCGGCACTCGGGTTATGCACGCTGTGTCCCTTCCGTAGTGGTGCCGTTGCGTTCAGGCGACGCGTTGCGTGGAACTGAGCCACCCAATCGCTTCGTCGTCACTGCCAATGCAGCGTTGTAATCCGTAAGCAGTTGCTCCCAACTGGCGGTCGCAGCTGCGGGCAGCGCCCGGACTACTACCGCCAGGCCTGTTCCATGCGTGTGCAAGGACATTGCGCCTGCTTCTCTCAGTCTCCTCTTAACGAGGTTCCTGGTCACGGCGTTCCCGACGGCTTTGGAGACAATGAAGCCGATTCGAGTCGGCTCCGCGGCCCCGATAGGAGCCGTATATAACACTAAGTTCCGGCGTCCATTGCGGACGCCGGAACGTACAGTTGTTGAAAAGTCGGTAGACGTCCGCAGACGGTTTGGGGTGGCTAGCACCGGCGAACCCCCGTAAGGACCCTGACCGACAAGTCAGTTATTTAAGCCGACAGCTCGACGCGGCCCTTGCCGCGACGGGCAGCCAGGATGGCGCGGCCGGCACGGGTGCGCATACGAAGGCGGAAGCCGTGCTTCTTGGCCCGACGGCGGTTATTCGGCTGAAAAGTCCGCTTGCTCACGTTAGTTACTCCAGTGGATCAAAGGTGCGCCCACCCGATCAAAAGGGGAAGAACTGGCCGACGCTAAGTTTTGTATGTGCCTGCCGCCGCTGCCTCCCGCACGACGAACGTACGGAGATGCAACTGATCTCAAAAGCGGACACAAAGGACTTCACAACGTTAGGGCAAAAAGGGACCCTCAGTCAAACCGGGAGCCCATCGCCGGGCTGTCCACAACTGTGGCAAACAACCCCGCAGCGCCTGTGGATGAAGTGGCTCACAACACCGGATGAAGAACAACAACGGTGTAATTATCCACAAGCAACTTCCCAGCTATCTTCTGGGGAAATCATCCCCTAGAGTGGCTCAGTAGCCCATTGCCCTCCAGCTGTGTATAACTCTGTGGATTAATCCCCGATAGTTCGACGCCGCGAGGTCTTCCGGCTGCCAGCATCGCCGGCAAGCAAGAATTTAGGAACACATTGATGACAGTAGACGAAGCCAACCACGCCAATACTGTCGGAAGTTCCTGGCGCAGGGTGCTTAGCCTTCTGGAGCAGGACGAGCGGGTAACCCCCCGACAGCGTGGTTTCGTCATCCTCGCCCAGGCCCAGGGCCTCATTGGTTCCACCCTTCTGGTGGCCGTCCCCAATGAACTCACACGCGAAGTTCTTCAGACGCAGGTCAAGGACGCGCTGGACGATGCCCTCCGCAGCGTTTTCTCGGACGATATCCGTTGCGCCATCGACGTGGACACTGAACTGGTGCCCGTACATGCAGAGCCGGAGCCCGTCGTCGAGCTCTCCACCGCACCGGACCTCGCTCTGGAACCCAAGCCGCAGCCCACTCCGCCCAGCACCTCCCACGAGTTTGGCCGCCTCAACCCGAAATACATCTTCGATACCTTCGTGATCGGTTCTTCCAACCGGTTCGCCCATGCGGCCGCGGTTGCAGTGGCCGAGGCTCCCGCCAAGGCTTACAACCCCCTGTTCATTTACGGTGACTCGGGACTGGGCAAGACCCACCTGCTGCACGCAATCGGTCACTATGCCCGGCGCCTCTACAGCGGTATCCGTGTCCGCTACGTCAACTCGGAAGAGTTCACCAACGACTTCATCAACTCCATCCGTGATGACGAAGGCACGAGCTTCAAGACCACGTACCGCAACGTGGACGTGCTGCTGATCGACGACATCCAATTCCTGGCCGGGAAGGACCGGACCCAGGAAGAGTTCTTCCACACGTTCAACGCCCTCCACAACGCCAACAAGCAAGTTGTGATCACCTCTGACCAGCCGCCCAAGATGCTGGCCGGCTTCGAGGACCGCATGACATCCCGCTTTGAGTGGGGCCTCCTGACGGATATCCAGCCGCCGGAACTCGAAACCCGCATCGCCATTCTCCGTAAGAAGGGCCTTAGCGAAGGTCTTTCGGCACCGGACGACGCCTTGGAGTACATCGCTTCGAAGATCTCCAGCAACATCCGTGAACTGGAAGGCGCCCTGATCCGCGTTACTGCCTTCGCCAGCCTGAACCGCCAGCCGGTGGACGTAGCGCTGGCCGAGATGGTGCTCAAGGACCTCATCACCGATGACGGCGCCCAGGAGATCACTGCAAAGCAGATCCTCGACCAGACCGCGGACTACTTCAAGCTCAGCATGGAAGAACTCTGCAGCAAGTCCCGCACCCGCACTTTGGTGACCGCCCGGCAGATCGCGATGTACCTGTGCCGCGAACTGACCGACATGTCCTTGCCCAAGATCGGCCAGGAGCTCGGCGGCCGCGACCACACCACTGTCATCCACGCCGACCGCAAGATCCGCGAACTGATGGCGGAGCGCCGTGTGATTTACAACCAGGTCACCGAACTCACCAACCGCATCAAGCAGCAGCAGCGCGACTCCTGAATCCACACCGCAGCGCGCACTACATACCTTATTAACAGGCGCATGTGGATAAGCCTGTGGATACTTAAGGGGACAAGCGTGGTTAATGGGCTTAAAACCCTTAAGCCGTCTGTGGATCGTTAAAAATGGCCTTGAGAGTTGTCCCCATCCACACCCTGTTTAAAACCCAGTTAACGCACAACTCGTGAACAGCCCTTAACCGCGGATCCTTGCGGCGGAAGGCACTTATCCACAGTTTCCACAGCAGTTATTAACACTACGAATCCCAAAAAATCGAAATCCCTCAAATAACAATCTCGTTCCCCCACGCACCCACCAGCCCAACGAAGGTTGCAGCAAGCGCCCAGGCGCCAGCCTGCGGCCGTCCACATGGAACCTTCCGGGCAAAACGGGGATGGGTTAATCGCGGATGTTCCGGCTAAGCTGTCAGCAGCGCTCCCATCCCTGGGTCTGTTTTGTAGTTCGCTAAGTGCGGACCATGCAGGTTCCAGTGCTGGCGTGCGAGGTTTTGGCGGCTTCCAGGCAGGAATCCGCAGCTACTACATGGCAGCAGCAACGAAAGGCGGCACCCCTCCGTGAAGTTCAGAGTCGACCGCGACGTCCTGGCAGAAGCCGTTACGTGGACAGCCCGGTCGTTGTCTCCGCGGCCGCCGGTACCGGTACTTTCAGGCCTCCTCCTCAAAGCCGAGGCAGGAACCGTCAGCCTCTCCAGCTTTGACTACGAGACCTCGGCGCGCCTTGAGATTCCGGCCGACATCACCACCGAGGGAACCATCCTCGTCTCGGGGCGACTCCTCGCAGATATCTGCCGCAGCCTGCCTTCCGCACCCGTAGAGGTGGAAACCGATGGAAGCAAAGTCACTCTGACCTGCCGCCGAAGCAGCTTCCACCTGGCAACGATGCCCGAGTCCGAGTACCCGGCTTTGCCCGCACTCCCGGCCATCAGTGGCACATTGCCCGGTGACGCCTTTGCCCAAGCTGTTTCCCAGGTGATCATTGCCGCCAGCAAAGATGACACTTTGCCGATCCTCACCGGCGTTCGGATGGAAATCGAGGATGACATGATCACCCTCCTTGCCACCGACCGCTATCGCCTGGCAATGCGCGAAGTACCTTGGAAACCCGTCACTCCGGGCATTTCCACAAGCGCGCTGGTGAAGTCGAAAACCCTCAACGAGGTAGCAAAAACCCTTGGCGGTAGCGGCGAGATCAACGTTGCCTTGGCCGACGACGACAGCCGGCTGATCGGCTTCGAAAGCGGTGGACGCACCACCACATCGCTGCTCGTGGACGGCGACTACCCCAAGATCCGGTCGCTTTTCCCCGATTCAACACCGATCCACGCAACGGTCCAGACCCAGGAGCTCGTGGAAGCTGTTCGGCGTGTATCCCTTGTTGCGGAGCGGAATACTCCGGTACGGCTCGCGTTCAGCCAAGGGTTGCTTAACCTGGATGCAGGCACCGGCGAAGACGCCCAGGCTTCCGAGGAACTTGAGGCCCAGCTCTCCGGTGAAGACATCACGGTCGCTTTCAACCCGCATTACCTGGTTGAGGGATTGAGCGTCATTGAAACCAAGTTCGTCCGCTTCTCCTTCACCACCGCTCCGAAGCCCGCCATGATCACGGCTCAGGCGGAAGCCGACGGCGAAGACCAAGACGATTACCGCTACCTCGTGATGCCGGTCCGTCTTCCCAACTAACTCCAAACCTCCACTACGCAGAAACGGGTTTCACTGTGCACATCGGACTGATCGGCCTCGGAAAAATGGGCTTCAACATGCGTGAGCGCATGCGGAACGGCGGCATCGAGGTAACTGGTTTCGATCGCAATCCGGACGTCACGGATGTAGCTACCGTGGATGACCTCATTGCTGCGTTGCCTACTCCGCGCCTTGTCTGGGTGATGGTTCCTTCAGGCGCCATTACCGACGCCGTCGTGACGGAACTCGGCGAGAAGCTCAGCGCGGGGGACATGGTGATCGACGGCGGCAACTCCCGTTTCACGGAGGACCAGAAGCACGCTGCCGCGTTGGCGGAAAAGGGCATCCGTTTCGCTGACTGCGGTGTCTCCGGAGGCGTTTGGGGACTCCAGAACGGATACGGCCTCATGGCCGGCGGTTCGGAAGAAGACATCGCCCTTGCCATGCCCGTGTTCGATGCCCTGCGCCCCGAAGGTGACCGCGCTGACAGCTTTGTCCATGTTGGCGGCGTCGGCGCAGGCCACTACGCCAAGATGGTCCACAACGGCATCGAATACGGCCTCATGCAGGCATATGCCGAAGGGTACGAGCTGTTGGCCGCCAAGGACATCGTGAAAGACCTTCCCGGCACGTTCCGGGCATGGCAGAAGGGCACCGTTGTGCGCTCCTGGCTGCTGGACCTCATGGTCAAGGCACTCGACGAGGATCCCGGACTGGCCTCAATCGATGACTACGTCGAGGATTCCGGTGAAGGTCGGTGGACCGTTGAGGAAGCGATCGCCAACGCGGTTCCGGCTCCGGCCATCACGGCCGCGCTTTTCGCCCGGTTCGCGTCGCGCGAAGACACCTCGCCGGCCATGAAGATGGTTTCAGCGTTGCGCCACCAGTTCGGCGGGCACGCAACCCGTCCGGCCAACTGACCGCAGGGGTCCGCAGCCGGCGTGTACCTTGAACATCTCTCGCTGACCGATTTCCGGAGCTATGCCCAGGTTGACCTGAAGCTTGGCCCCGGAGTGACCGTCCTGGTGGGTTCCAACGGAATTGGCAAAACCAACCTCATGGAAGCCATTGGATACCTGGCCACCCTGAGTTCCCACAGGGTCAGCACCGATGCGCCCCTCCTGCGGTTTGGTACGGAACGTGCCCTCATCCGTGCCCGGCTCGTCCGTGGCGAGCAATCCACCGTCATCGAGTTGGAAATCAACGCCGGCCGCGCCAATCGCGGGCGGATCAACAGGGGCAATCCCGTCCGGGCGCGGGACATTCTGGGTATCTGCCACACGGTTTTGTTCGCTCCCGAGGACTTGGCACTCGTGAAGGGTGACCCTTCAAACCGCCGCCGCTTCCTGGACGAGCTGCTGGTGAGCCTGGTTCCCAGGCACGCCGCCACCAGGAGCGATTACGATCGCGTCCTGAAGCAGCGTAACGCGCTCCTAAAATCCGCGAGGACAGGTAAATTCACTGCCGGGCACGAAGCCACCTTGGACGTTTGGGACCAACACATGGCTCGCGCCGGTGCCGAGCTGCTGCACGCACGGCTCGAACTTGTCGAACGGCTGCGACCCCACCTGAACAGCGCATATGCGCAGCTGACCGATGGTTCCAAGGAGGCCGGTGCCGTCTACCGCTCCACCATCCAGGGCGTTCTGGACGACGACGGCGGGCCGGCTGACCGCGCGACCCAAGCCTCGGCGTCGGGCGAGGACCTTCGGCTGCTATCCGTCGACGAACTCACCGAACGGTATGTCCAGGCGTTCGCATTGGCCCGCAAAAAGGAACTGGAACGGGGAATTTCCCTGGTCGGTCCGCACAGGGACGAACTTGAATTGATGCTCGGCCAGGCTCCTGCCAAGGGCTACGCGTCGCATGGAGAAACCTGGTCCATGTGCCTGTCCCTGCGGCTGGCCTCCTACTACGTCATGCTCGATGACGCGCGCACAGGCGGTACGGCCCCGATCCTGATTCTTGACGATGTCTTCGCGGAACTGGACGTCCAGCGCCGGCGTAAGCTGGCAGCAATAGTGGCCGGTGCCGAGCAGGTGCTGGTGACTGCCGCCGTCGACGCCGATATTCCTGAGGAGCTGGCCGGGCGGCGCGTAACCGTTGTTCCGGGAGGCATTGATGGCGAAGGATGACGCCGATGGTCTTCAACCAGGCAGGGATCCTGACGAAATCGACGCTGCCCAAGCGGCGTTGAACCGGGTACGTGAGGCAGCGGCGGCGCGCGGCGAGGTACGCCAACGAGCTCCGCGGCCTGGATCCGCGCCCAAACGGTCCGGCCTTCGCGACACCAGGGGCTTTTCCCAATTCCACGGTACCGGCCGCGATCCCTTGGGACTCGGGAAAGTTGTGGGCCGCTTGGTGGCCGAACGAGGCTGGACCTCTCCGGTTGCCGTGGGGTCGGTCATGGCGGAGTGGGACGCCTTGGTAGGCCCGGACATCTCGGCACATTGCACACCGGAGAGTTTCAACGACACCACCCTCCACGTCCGGTGTGATTCCACCGCCTGGGCCACGCAGTTGCGGTTGCTGAGCGCGAGCCTTCTGGACATGTTCCGGAAAGAGCTGGGCGAAGGCGTGGTTACCAGCATCCAGGTGCTGGGCCCGTCCGCACCGAACTGGCGAAAAGGCGGCCGGAGCGTCAACGGTCGCGGGCCGCGGGACACTTACGGCTGAACGGCGTGCAGGGCGATTCAACGCCCCCGGAGCGTATAGGCCCCCATCGGGACCACCGCAGGGCCGTTGCAGAGGGGGCCAGCGGCCTCCTACAGGCATATTCAGCTCTGGGCTGCCCTCGCATTTGCAAGGATTAACCGATTTCCACGATAGAATTGGCGTAGATCACTGAGCGCCGGTGAAACCTCGTTGGGGCCTGGAATCCAATCCTTTGGATTGCAGACCCTCTTTGTTGGAGTAGCCGGCGCAATCAGTCATGTGTCCTTGAGGGCCTGCGGTCAGCCGCGGCCTGAGCTGGGTACGGCCGTCATCTAATACAGAGGAGTCGAAAGCGCCTGTGGCTAACGATCATGCAGAGAGCTTGGCAGTAGAGCCCGTGGAGGAGGCTGCTCCCACGCCGGTTCCGGCGGAGACGCCCAGGGAATACGGCGCCAGCGATATCACGGTGCTGGAAGGGCTTGAAGCCGTACGCAAGCGGCCCGGCATGTACATCGGATCCACCGGCCCCCGCGGTTTGCACCACCTGGTTTATGAAGTGGTGGACAACTCTGTTGATGAGGCCCTAGCCGGTTACTGCAGCCATATCGAAGTGACCCTGCGGGCCGACGGTGGCGTCAAGGTAGTGGACGACGGCCGCGGCATCCCCGTGGATATCCACCCCACAGAGGGCAAGCCCACGGTCGAAGTGGTCATGACCATCCTGCACGCAGGCGGTAAGTTCGGCGGTGGCGGATACGCGGTGTCCGGCGGCCTGCACGGCGTGGGTATCTCCGTTGTCAACGCGCTTTCCCGCCGCGTTGAGACGGAAGTCCGTCGTCAGGGGCACGTCTGGCGCATGTCGTTCGCGGACGGCGGCAAGCCGCAAGGCGAACTCGTGAAGGGCGAGGCCACCGAAGAAACCGGGACCTCCCAGACGTTCTACCCGGACGGCAGCATCTTCGAGACCACTGAGTTCGATTTCGAGACACTCCGTGCGCGCTTCCAGCAGATGGCCTTCCTGAATAAGGGCCTGAAGATCACCCTCACCGACGAGCGGCCCGCTGCGCGTGAGGGCGAGGATGACCTCGATCTCGATGCGGTTGCCACCGAAGGCGAGGTGGCGGCCGAGCACCGGACGGTAGTTTACGAATACCCGGACGGCCTGCTGGACTACGTCAAGCACCTGAACTCCAACAAGAAGGTGGAAATCGTCCACGAGGACGTCATCGCTTTCGAAACGGAGGATACCGAGCGCCACATCTCCGTAGAGGTGGCAATGCAGTGGACCACCGCGTACTCCGAGAGCGTGCACACGTACGCGAACACCATCAACACCCACGAGGGTGGAACGCACGAAGAAGGCTTCCGTGCGGCGATGACCTCGCTCATCAACCGCTACGCGCGGGAGAAGAGCATCATCAAGGAAAAGGACGACAACCTCACGGGTGACGATATCCGTGAAGGACTGACAGCCGTCATCTCTGTGAAGCTTTCAGAGCCCCAGTTCGAAGGCCAGACCAAAACCAAGCTGGGTAACTCCGAGGTCAAGGGTTTTGTCCAGCGCGTCGTCACCGACCAGCTCGGCGATTGGCTTGAGCGCAACCCCGGCCCTGCCCGCGATGTCATCCGCAAGGCTATTTCCGCGGCCCAGGCCCGCATGGCGGCACGGAAAGCCCGCGACAACGCCCGCCGTAAGAGCCCGCTGGAATCTTTCGGCATGCCCGGAAAGTTATCCGACTGCTCCTCCAAGGATCCGTCACGCTGCGAGGTCTACCTGGTGGAGGGTGACTCCGCAGGTGGTTCCGCCAAGCGTGGCCGCAACCCGGAAACCCAGGCCATCCTTCCCCTTCGAGGCAAGATCCTGAACGTGGAGCGTGCACGCCTGGACAAGGCCCTGGGCAACGCTGAAGTCCAGTCGATGATCACGGCCTTCGGCACCGGCATCGGGGAGGACTTCGACATCTCCAAGCTTCGCTACCACAAGATCGTGCTCATGGCCGATGCCGACGTTGATGGCCAGCACATCACGACGCTTCTGATGACCCTGTTGTTCCGCTACATGCGCCCGTTGATCGAGAACGGCTACGTTTATCTCGCGCAACCCCCGCTGTACCGGATCAAGTGGTCCAACGCTGCGCACGACTACGTCTTCAGCGACCGTGAGCGCGATGAAACCATCCGCAGGGGTGCCGCCCTGAACAAGCGCCTTCCGAAGGACAACGGCATCCAGCGCTACAAGGGTCTGGGCGAGATGGATTACACGGAGCTGTGGGACACCACCATGGACCCCGATCGCCGAACCCTCCTGCAGGTCACCATGGATGACGCACTGGCAGCCGATCAGACCTTCTCCGTCCTGATGGGTGAGGACGTCGAATCGCGCAGGAACTTCATCCAGCAGAACGCCAAGGACGTCAGGTTCCTCGATATCTAGGGCCTTAACGGGCGCTTGAATATTCCTGGACCGACATATACCTGAAACGGAAAACTTAGATTATGAGTGACGAAACTCCCGAAGTCCCGGCGGAAAACCCGGAAGGTGCGGACGCGGTACTTGAAGGCGACGTGCTGACGGACCGCGTTGAGCAGGTGGACCTGCAGACCGAAATGCAGCGGTCATACCTCGACTACGCCATGGCTGTGATCGTCGGGCGTGCACTGCCGGACGTTCGTGACGGCTTGAAGCCGGTTCACCGTCGCGTGCTCTACGCAATGTTCGACGGCGGGTACCGCCCCGACCGCGCGTTCAACAAGTGCGCCCGTGTTGTGGGTGACGTCATGGGTACCTATCACCCCCATGGCGACATGGCGATTTACGATGCCCTGGTCCGCCTGATCCAGGACTGGACCATGCGCTATCCCTTGGCTCTTGGCCAAGGCAACTTCGGCTCTCCCGGTAACGACGGAGCTGCTGCTCCCCGATACACGGAAACCAAGATGGCGCAGCTGGCCATGGAGATGGTCCGCGACATCGACGAGGAAACCGTCGATTTCCAGGACAACTACGACGGCAAAAACCAGGAACCCACCATCCTGCCGGCGCGTTTCCCGAACCTGTTGGTCAATGGTTCCTCGGGCATCGCCGTGGGTATGGCCACGAATATTCCGCCGCACAACCTCCGCGAAGTGGCCGATGGCGTCCAGTGGGCGCTCGAGAACCCGGGCGCGACCCGCGAAGAGCTGCTTGAGGCTTTGCTGCAGCGCATCAAGGGCCCGGATTTCCCCACCGGAGCTACGATCCTGGGCCACAAGGGCATCGAGGATGCATACCGGACCGGTCGCGGATCCATCACCATGCGTGCCGTGGTGAACGTTGAGGAACTCCAGGGCCGGACGTGCCTGGTGGTCACCGAATTGCCCTACCAGGCCAACCCGGACAACCTGGCGATCAAGATCGCCGAACTCGTCAAGGACGGCAAGATCCAGGGCATTGCGGACCTCCGCGATGAGACCTCGGGCCGTACCGGCCAGCGCTTGGTGATTGTCCTCAAGCGCGATGCCGTGGCCAAGGTTGTGTTGAACAACCTGTACAAGCACACCCAACTCCAAGACAACTTCTCAGCCAACATGCTGGCAATTGTCGACGGCGTTCCGCGCACCTTGAGCCTGGATGCCTTCATCCGGCACTGGGTGGCCCACCAGATGGACGTCATTGCGCGACGTACCCGGTACCGCCTCCGTAAGGCCGAGGAAGAAGCACACATCCTGCGTGCCCTCCTCAAGGCACTGGACATGCTGGACGAGGTTATTGCCCTCATCCGCGCGTCCAACACCACAGAGGCCGCCCGGGAAGGCCTGATGGAACTCCTGGACATCGACGAGCTCCAGGCGCGCGCGATCCTGGACATGCAGCTGCGTCGCCTGGCCGCCCTGGAGCGGCAGAAGATCCAGGACCGCCACGCTGAGCTCGAAGCACTGATCGCCGAGTACAACGCCATCCTTGCCTCGGAAGAGCGTCAGCGCCAGATCATCAGCGAAGAACTTGCGGAGATCGTTGCCAAGCACGGTGACGACCGCCGGACCCACATCTTGATGGGCTTTGACGGCGACATGTCCGTTGAGGACCTGATCCCCGAAGAGGAGATGGTGGTCACCATTACCCGGGGCGGCTACGTCAAGAGGACCCGAAGCGACAACTACCGTTCGCAGCAGCGTGGCGGCAAGGGCATCAAGGGCGCCCAGCTGCGCGGGGACGACGTGGTGGAACACTTCTTTGTCACCACCACCCACCATTGGCTGCTGTTCTTCACCAACCTGGGCCGCGTCTACCGCGCCAAGGCCTACGAGTTGGCCGAAGCCGGACGCGACGCCAAGGGCCAGCACGTTGCTAACCTGCTCGCTTTCCAGCCCGACGAACACATTGCTCAGGTCCTGGACCTCCGTGACTACCAGCAGGCTCCGTACCTCGTGCTTGCCACCAAGAACGGACTGGTCAAGAAGACCAGGCTTGAGGACTATGACACCAACCGCTCGGCCGGTGTCATTGCGATCAACCTCCGCGATGAGGATGAGCTCGTGTCAGCGCAGCTGGTCAGCGAAACCGACGATCTCCTGTTGGTTTCGCGAAAGGGACAGTCCATCCGCTTCACTGCAACGGACGACGCCCTCCGGCCGATGGGCCGCGCCACATCCGGTGTTACGGGCATGAAGTTCCGTGAAGATGACGAACTGTTGGCTGCCGACGTCGTCAAGGACGGATCCTTCGTCTTCGTGGTGACCGAGGGCGGTTACGCCAAGCGCACTGCAGTGGATGAGTATCGACTGCAGGGCCGCGGTGGCCTGGGCATCAAGGTAGCCAAACTCGCCGAAGACAGGGGCGACTTGGTCGGAGCCCTGATCGTGCAGGAAGAAGACGAAGTCCTGGTAGTCATGGAAGGCGGCAAGGTGGTCCGTTCCGCCGTCAGTGGCGTCCCTGCAAAGGGTCGTGACACCATGGGCGTCATCTTCGCCAAGCCGGATAAGAATGACCGCATCATCGAGGTTGCGCGCAACAGCGAACGCGGTTTGGAAGGCGAAGAGTCCGAGGACGGACAGGACGATGACGTAACGTTGGCTGCAGAAGACGGCGCTGCCGAGGCGACCGTCACGTCAGAAACGCAAAACGACGCTGACCCGGATACCGAAGCCGGCGCGGAGCTGAATGAAGACATTACCGGAGGTAACGAGTGAGTAATTCCGACTCATATCCCAAGCCGAGCACAGGTGTCCCCGGCGGACTCCGGCAGCCATCAGGCAACGCGCAGCCATCAGGCAATGCGCAGCCGTCAGGCAATGCGCAGGCTGGAACGCCTGCACGCCCGCAGCAGCGGCCCGGCACCGGTTCCGGTGCAGCAAGGCCTGCAACTCCCAACGGATCCCCGCAGCGTCCCGCCGGAGCTCCGGGCCAGCGCCCGGCGTCGGCAGGGCAGCGTCCCGCCGGAGCTCCGGGCCAGCGCCCGGCCCAGCCGGGACAGCGGCCCGCATCCGCAGGGCAGCGTCCCGCGCAGGGCGGTCCCGGACTGGTAAAACCTGCACCCAAGGCCAAGGTGCGCCGTGCCCGGCTGCTGGTCAGCAAGGTGGACCCGTGGTCCGTCCTCAAGATGGCCTTCCTGCTCTCTGTTGCGCTCGGCATTGTCACCGTGGTGGCCGCCATCGTGTTGTGGACCGTCCTGGACCTCACCGGCATCTTCAACCAGGTGGACAGCCTCCTTGGAACGCTCGCGGGTTCCGAAGGCGGCGGATTCGAGCTGAAGAAGATCGCTTCGCTGGGTCAGGTGGCGTCCTTCGCCACCATCATCGCCGTAGTGAATGTTGTCCTGCTTACGGCCCTCTCAATGCTGTCGGCAGTGCTCTATAACATTTCGGCAACGTTGGTTGGCGGCATCGGTGTGACCCTTACGGACGACTAGTCCAAATACCCTGAATTGCCGCTGATTTCAGCGGAAATTGAAGGGTGGATTGCCTCGATTTGAGATCGGGCCGGGATGTGCTGTACAGTCATATCTCGGCCCGATGAGGCATCGGGGCGTATAGCTCAGGCGGTTAGAGCGCTTCGCTGATAACGAAGAGGTCCCAGGTTCAAGTCCTGGTACGCCCACGGAACCTACAGGTTCAGGAAACTGAATCGGAATGAGGTACTTGTGAAGAAGTTGCTGGTTGTAGTTGCAGCGGCAGTCGCAGGTGTCCTGGTCTATAAAAAGGCTCAGGAATCCGAAGCCCGGAAAGATGTCTGGAGCAAGTCAACCGACAAGGTCGACTAGCCGAAGAGCCCGCGGGGACTGGTAAAAACCAGTCAATCGTTAGGGTATGATGGACGGGTTGCTTCTTATGGGGGCATGGCGCAATTGGTAGCGCACCTGCTTTGCAAGCAGGGGGTTAGGGGTTCGAGTCCCCTTGCCTCCACCATAAGAAAAGTCCCGGTCAGGAATGACCGGGACTTTTTGGTTTAATGCATCCTGCTCTTTTCGTTCACCCAACCAGGTGACCGATAACGTCTTTACAAAGGCTGGGAACGACGTTATCTGTCACCTAGTTAGGTGGCGCGGCCTGCAAAGCCCGTTCAAGGAACGATTTCAATTCGCTGTCCCCCAGAACAGGGGTGACGACCCCAAGATCGAGGGTTGGCTGGGTCTTGGCAGCGGCTGCGGTCAGAGCGCCTTGGACCTGATTCCGACCGGCTTGCACGGCTTCTGCATCGCCTCGTTTTGCGGCGTCCAGCATGGCGAGTGCGGCCTCAACACCACGCCCGTACTCAGCTGCAGCGGCCGCCCAGTGCTCGGCGTCCGAGGCGAAACCGGGCACGGCCATCTTCGGCAGGAGCTCCGGAAGGCGCTGCAGCAATTTCGCTCGGGCGAGCAGGTCTCCCGAAGTCGGTTTGCCGGCGTCGTAACCTGTCCAAAACCTGTCCATGTCCCGTCTCAGGGCGGGAGCCGACGGCGTCAGTTCGTCGTCCTGCCAGTCTTGGTTAAGGTCGGCGAAGGCCTTGACGGCCGCTTGCACGTCCTTGTCGGGGCCGGCGAGCCTTAGGAGTGCCTCGTCCATTGAGAGCTGAGGGTTATAGGACGGTCCGTTCCAGGAGAAATCGGCGTAATTGAAGATCGCCGGAAGCGAGAGGTACGGCTCGATCATGGCATTGGTGACTATGCCTCGGACTGCCCGGTGCAGATCCGTGTCCCGGCCGATCAGGGGTGCCAGGAAGAGATGGTCCTGGGAAAAGTCGTTGACCGGGTAGTTGTCCCAGATGACAAGATCCCGCGGGGTGCCCTGGGTGCCGTAACTGCGCCGGGCGGTCTCTGCGGAGTCCACGGTGATCCGGTGGGACACCACGTCCTCTCCGGTCCACTGAACCACGATTGAAGGATCCAGGGCCCTTCCGAGTTCCTTTTTGTAGGGGCTGCTGCCCGAACCGGTGTAAAAGGTGGGTACGGTCTCCAGCGGCTGCAGGCCGTCCTTTCCGGCGCTGAAGCGCTGGTTCAACTCATTCAGGAAGGAAGCCTGTGCCTTGGCCAGGTTGGCCTGACCGGAGCCGAATTCCTTGATGTCCTCCGCGCACTGGACCTTGGTGGCGATGTCGTCCAAGGGAATGACAAACGAACGGACGCCCAGGGAATACAAGGACTCGAGCTTGGTCACGGCGTCGTCCAGGTCAGAATCCCTTGAGTAGCAGACGTCGATACCCGGTGAGAGCGCGTAGGTGAACCGGATGTGGTTGGCCGTGGCGGTATCGATCAGTTCCTGTAGGTCTGTGAGTTCTTGCGCGGAGTACAGTGCCCGCCACTTGTCCCGCAGCAGCGGATCGTCTTTGGGCGAATAGATGTACGTGTTCATCTTTTGCCGGCCAGCGAAGTCAAGTACATCGAGCCGTGCCTGATGGGACCACGGGGTTCCGTAAAAGCCTTCGATTACGCCCCGTGTCTGCATCAGGGGCCAGTCGCTGACGCGTGCTGCCGTCACGGAGCCATCCTTCAGGAGCTGCCTCAGGGTCTGGACGGCGTGGAAGAGGCCGTCCGTATCGTGTCCGGTGAGTACCGCCGTCGGAATCCCGTTAGGCGCTCCGGTAGCGACTGCGTAGCCTTCGGCCCGCCCCAACGCCTCCCGGGTCCCGTCGTCATTGCCCGTCAGCTCGCTGAGCAACTGGCCGGCGGCCGTGGTGCCCACAGTACCGAGGTAGACGGCGGATGAGCCTTCCGCGGGGTTGTCCAAGGTGGCCCTTACCTCGGGGGTACCACCGGCTGACGCCACCAGGTCCTGGACGGCCGCCAAGGAAGGTTGGTCGGTCCCCGCAGGTGCCACGATATACACCCGGCCTTTGAGTGACACGGGGTTGCCGGAACCTGCACTGGCATGTTGAGGCACGGGGAAAATGGCTGGAAGGCCCGTGGGGCGGCTTCCGCCGGGGGCGTCCGGCCTATCCCGCGAGACTACAATCCACCCGGCCACGAGGGCAGCCACGAGGATTCCTGCGGCAGACAGCAGCATTGCCCTGCGTCTGCGTTTGCCCCGTGCTCGGGCGGGTGCTGCGCTCAACTCGGGAATCCCCTTGGAATTTAGGTCCGTTTGAATGTTGTGTCCAGACAATCACACTGCCATCGCCGCAGATAGGGGAAGATCGCCTTTCACACCAAACTAAGGTTGAGGCGTGAACCTCCTCATTTCCGCGCTTGGGGTCCTGGGCGTCGCTTCCTCCGGACCGCTGATCGCCGCGACGCTGGGTGCCACCTCCGCAACGGCGTTGGCGATTGCTTTCTGGCGCAACGCGATCGGCGCCGTGGTGATGGCCGTCCCCGTGGCTGTTCGCGAACCGAAGCAATTCGGCCGCACGACCAGGCACGAATTCGGTTGGTCCGCCCTGGCAGCCCTGGCGCTTGCTTTTCACTTCGCCTGCTTCATTACGGCCCTTCAGCTGACTTCAGTCGCGGCTGCCACGGCCCTGGTTTGCCTGCAGTCCGCATGGATCGCGGTGTTCCAGATGATCCGGGGAACCCGGCACCGTTGGCCTGTGCTGGCAGGCCTTGGGATCGCGTTTGGCGGAGTCGTGGCCATCACAGGGTTCGACATGGGCTCCTCACCTGAGGCTCTGCTGGGAGACGTGCTGGCAATTGCCGGCGGAGCCCTCGCCGGCCTCTACACACTTGCCGGCGGTAAAGCGCGGCAGACGATGGGGACGGGTACGTACACGACCTTCTGCTACGGAATGTGTGCAGCCTTGGTTGCGGTCATGGCTTTGGTGGGTGGCCAGCCATTGGCGGGGTTCGACGCCGGAGGCTGGCTTGGGATTCTTGCCATCACCGTCTGCGCGCAGCTGGTAGGGCATACGGCGTTCAACCACTTGCTTGCCACCATGAGTCCGCTGGTGGTTTCCATGATCATTCTCTTGGAAATTCCGGGTGCAGCGATCCTCGCGGCAATCTTCCTCAACGAGACCCTGCCCGCCGGGACCTACGCGGGGCTCGCGCTCATCTTGGTGGGGCTGGCGGTGGTGGTGTTTGGCCAGCGTCGTCTGGGGCCCGAAGAAGGCCGGCGGGAGGCGGAACTTGGCACGGACTGAACCAGCCGCCGTCGTCAATGCAAGCGGCTAGAGGCCGCCGCGCTTGACGCCGCCCTGGGCAGCGTTGGCCACGTGGATGGCGCGAAGGAGCTTGGCCGGGAAATAGACGGAGAAGAAGACCACCATGGGCGCTTTCAAGGCCATTTTCTTGACGTTGTGGGCCTTGTAGGTGCGGTCGAAGCGCGTGACGTAGTAGCGGTAATCCCGCGGTGAATCTTCGAGCCGCCGTGCGGACATCCCGGACACCATCTGCGGCCAGTACTGGATGTGGAGGTCGTGCTCGGCAAGGTGCAGCGAGAGATCGATGTCCTCGTGCATCTCGTCCTTCTCGTCAAGGCAGGCTTCGTCGCGGATGGTTTCCCATGCCGAGCGCCGCAGGGCCATGTTGGAGCCGAAGAGGAAATGGTACTGGTGCTTGGAGAGCCTGAGCATCAGTTGGCGCATCTTGTCATCGGCCTTCAAACCGAAACGGCGCATAGGCATGTCGTAATAGACAACGGGACCGGTGGCGGCCTGCACGTTGGGGTCCTTGAACGCCTGCTGTACCTGCTCCACCCAGTCCGGTTCGAGCACTGAATCCGCATCAATGCGGCCGATGATCTCCCCTTTGGCGCTGTTCAGTCCAAAGTTGCGGGTGGGTATCAGCCCCTGCGTGGCACCCTGCTTCAGAAGGATGATAGGGCTCTCGGGATACTCCTGCTGCATCTGGCGCACTATCCGTGCCGTGCGGTCAGTGGACAGATTGTCCACAACGATGATTTCCTCGGCGGGAACAGACTGGTAGATGGCAGCGATGAGGCACTGGCGTATGACGCTTTCCTCGTTATACGCCGGGATGACAATAGAAACGCCCGGAGGTTCCAGGACGTCCTCGAGTTCACCCTCTGGGGGTCTATCAGCCGACATCACTTCAAATCTAACACCCGGGCATCAACCAGGAGCGGACGCTGTGGTTACCAGGTGACAAACACAAAGGGACCCCGGTATGGCCGGGGTCCCTTTGTGTTTGGCCTGCCGGCCGGATCAGGATTCCTTGGAATCCGTTTCCTTTTCTTCGTCCTTGTGGATGCTGGCCGCAATGTTCTTGACCGCGGTCTTGGCGTCGGTGGCTACGTGGGAAGTGGACTCTTCGGTCTTCTCGAACGCATCCTTGGTTGCCTGCTGCGCCTCGGCAGTGGCTTCTTCGGGGGTGAGATCCGAAGCCTTCGTTTCCGTGCCGGCGGCCGCTGAGGCAGTTGCCGAGGCGGCGGCATCGGCCGGAGCGGGAGTGGGGTTCACGGGCGAGGGCGTCTTCCACGGATCTTCCACCGGCTTGGCGGCCTTCCATGCCGCTACGCCTGCAGCCACTGCCGCCGCAATCACCGTGACGACGAGCCAGCCGCGCTTCTTGGGCTTCTGCTGCTTGGCCAGCTGCTTGGAAACGGCTTTGGTGGTCTGGTCCGTCACGGCCTTGATCTGCTTGCTCGTGGCCTGTGCCTGCTCCTGGACGCTGTGGACAACGCCCGAATCAACAAGCTTCTGTGCCACTGCATCGACCTGTGCCGGGGCGTTTTCCAGTACATGGTGGACGGCTACGGATGCCTGGCCCAGCTGCTCGGAGAGCTTGGGAAGGTACTCCTCAACAACCTTGTCCCGTGCAATTCCGAGGGCGGGGGTTGCCTTGTTCAGCGTCTCCTGGATCCTGGGCGTGGCATCTTCCACGACATCATGAATCCTCGGCGCCAACTGGGCCAGGCCGTCCTGGATGCGCGGGGTAACTTTCTCAACGCCATCGGCAAGGTTGTGGGCGGCCGACTTCAGTCCCTCTTGGATCTTGGGGGAAGCCGTATCAATGCCGTGCTGGATGCGCGGAACAGCCCAGTTGACAGCTGCTTCCACGCGGGGCGCTGCCCAGTCGCGGGCGTTGTCCACGCTGGCCGCAACGGTGGTCTCGAGGTCGCGGGCAATACGGTCTGATTTCTTCACAACTACCTCCCGATACACATGCTGGTTTGTTGCTAGCCTACGTGCCCCAAACAGCGCGGGCTATTCATCCGTAAGATTCTTGCCTGATTTCACCGAGCGCGGAACCGGCTTTCCGGCCGCCCGGGCGTTGACCCTGCATGAAACAATGGGCCCATGACCATTGCAACCGCAAAAGCAATCATCCACACGAGCCTGGGCGACATTAAGGTTGACCTCTTCGGCAACCACGCCCCTAAGACGGTGGCCAACTTTATTGGTTTGGCGACCGGCGAAAAGTCCTGGACGCACCCGGAGACCGGCGAAGACAAGACCGGAACCCCCCTGTACAACGGCACGATCTTCCACCGGATCATCAAGGACTTCATGATCCAGGGCGGCGATCCCCTCGGCCGCGGCATCGGCGGCCCGGGCTACAAGTTCGATGACGAAATCCACCCGGAACTGACCTTCAACGCCCCTTACAAGCTGGCCATGGCCAACGCAGGCATCCAGATGGGCAAGGGAACCAACGGTTCGCAGTTCTTCATCACCACGGTCAACACCGACTGGCTGTTCGGCAAGCACAGCATTTTCGGTGAGGTCACCGACGAGGAATCCCGCAAGGTGGTTGACGCAATCGAGGCCGTCCGCACCGGCATGGGCGACCGTCCTGTTGAAGACGTGGTCATCAACAGCATTGATATCGAACAGCTCTAGCCTGCATTCATGAGCTACGGAATCCCGTCGGCAGAGCCGTCCGCTGACATCCCGGTGTGCCCGAGGCACCCGGACCGGCCCTCCTATGTACGGTGCCAGCGCTGTGGGCGCCCCGCGTGCCCGGAGTGCCAGCGGGCGGCCGCCGTCGGGTTCCAATGCGTTGACTGCGTCAACGAACAAAAACGTGCGACGCCGGCCTACCGCTCGGCGTATGGCGGTGCCTTGGCCGTAGGCAAGCCTTGGGTGACGTACCTGATCATTGCGTTGTGCGTGCTGGTGTACGTCTTGCAGTGGGTTGTCCCGGGCGATGCGGTTTACCAGCAATTTGCGTTTGCCAATGTTTTGGCTGAGCGTGAACCCTGGCGGATGCTGACGGCGGCCTTCCTGCATTCGCAGAGCTTCTTGCTCCACATTGTGTTGAACATGTACACCTTGTGGATTTTCGGGCAAGCCCTTGAGCCTTTGCTCGGGCGCGTTCGATACCTCGTCGTTTATCTGCTCTCAGCCATCGGTGGTTCTGTCGGCTTCCTGCTGCTGACTCCCGATTACCCGCCTGTGGGAGTGGTGGGCGCTTCGGGCGCTATCTTCGGCCTCTTTGGGGCAATGCTGGTGGTCCAGCGGCAGCGTGGCGGAGACACCCGGCAATTGTGGGTTTTGATCGCCATTAACGGTGCCATCGGCTTCTTTATCCAGGGCATCGCGTGGCAGGCACACCTGGGCGGTTTGATTACGGGTGGCTTGGCCGCAGCGGCCATCGCCTACGCGCCGCGCGGGAAGAACCAGACATTTCTTCAGGTGGGTGGCCTGGTCCTGGTGGCAGCCCTGCTGGCGATCGTCACCTGGTTCCGGGTAAACGCCGGCTAGCGATCCTGGGAGACCGGTTGCCGGAGGATGGTCTTGAGCTTCTCCGGCGGAGTTCGGCGCGCATCGCTGAGATAGATTTCATGGTGCCTGCCCGTCATCCGCAGGGAGTGCTCCGGGATGTAGCCCTGGTGCATCTCCTCCAACACCGGCCCCTCGGCATCGTATGGCCCGATGTGCAGGGTCTGGACGCTTAACCCCTCCTTCAGTGTGTCCAACTTCAGTTGTTCCAGCATTGGAGCTTCCCCCTTGGCCGCAACGGCTGTCCGTGCTGCATCGACGTGTTCCTGGGTGATCCAGTCGGGTGCCATGATCATCATGGTCCAATCCCACTGGGACTTATCCCTTGAGCTGGTGAAACTTTCCATGTCGTCGGCCCACCAAAGGCCTTCCAAGGGCATCACTGAATAGTCCCTTCCAAGTTTCTGCTTGCTGAAGAACTTCAGCTTGTAAGCGACCGGATAGAGCGTAGCCAGCGCGTCCTTATAGGCCTGGGATGAGTTGGGATCGCCGTGGCCGTCGAGCATCAGAAACTGAAGGTCCGGAACCCGGACTTGGGTGAAAGCTCCGGACACGGCCTTGTAGCTTTGGATCCGCCGTTTGAAATCAACCTTGATTGCCTGGTCCATCTGCGCTTCTCCCCCACTGCTACAGCACGCCCCGTCTCTTATCCACAGATGTTATCCACACTGTGCGTAACTTACAGTTGTGTAGTTACTGGTGAGTTCCCCCGGAGACGGGCGATAAGGGGTAGATATCCCCCGAATGGCATGTGTCTGTCCACATCTGTGGATAACTTTGTCCCCGTGAGTCTGGGTTTTGTGGACAACTAAGGGTTTGCTCAGCCATCTGTGGATAAAGCTGTTAATCATCCTGTTAAGAACGTGCTATCAACAGGCTTATCAACACTGTTAATAACTTACAAGGCTGTCATTCAGCCGAGTTGCAAGGCTCATACCCCAGCAATAGCGCGGATCTTGCTCGGGAAACCCACAACTTTTCCCCATCTGTGGATAACTTGTGGGAAGGCACATGTTGTTAAGTGGAAAGTCGCTCACGGTTCACGTATGCCCCAGACGGTGGCCGGTTTCCGATGGATCGCGTCTGGGATGAAGGACGCAACGTTTCGCCAGTGAACTTTTCGTGAAGAGAGGAACACTATCCACAGCACAGTGCACAGTGGGCATAACCGTCGGGCTAGGCGGTTTCGCTGTCTATAGCTTGCAACGACGCGGAATCCGAGCCTCAATACGTGGATGTCCACAGAAGTTATCCCCGGCTGTGGAAAACTTTACGCACTTCTGTGGACAGGTTTACGGCTCAATGCTTCCGATCCGGTCCAGACGCCCGATGTTCCCCGCCGATGGCTGTCCACAAGGTGGGTATCGATGATTCCCACGGCTTCCATCAAGGCATACATGGTGGTGGGACCGACGAATGCAAAGCCCTTTTTCCTGAGCGCTTTGGACAACGCAATTGACTCAGGCGATGTGGTGGCAATGTCTGACAGTGTTTTGGGAGCAGGAGTGGAATCCGGCTTGAAGGACCACACGAAATCCACCAGCCCACCCTCCTCCCGCAAAGCGATGGTGGCCTTGGCATTGGTGATGGCCGCACGGATCTTCATCCGGTTGCGCACAATGCCCGCATCCAGCATCAGGCGTTCCACATCGGCTTCAGTGAAGGCAGCCACGCTTTCCGGGTGGAAGTCGAGGAAAGCCTCCCTGAAGGCTTCCCGCTTGCGCAGGATAGTGGCCCAGGAGAGGCCGGCTTGGAAACCCTCAAGACTGATGCGTTCGTACATGCCTTGCTCATCCCGGACGGGCATGCCCCACTCATGGTCGTAGTAAGCCTGCAGTAAGGGATCGGACGCAGCCCACACTGGACGCGCCAGACCGTCCTCGCCAATGATGGTGCCGTTTTCCGCCGGGCTCATTTGTTGCTCCTCCGGGCCTTAGCGTGGAGCGCAGGCCATTAGATCTTGCTCTGTGGATATTCTGCCCGGAGCCTACGACAATCCTGTGACCCGCATGGTGATGTTGATCCGCCCGTGCGTCAGCCCGCACTCAGAGGGCGCGGTTCGCGGGTGGACTTTGGGTATGCCGTGGTAGGCGAATCGGGAAGATCCACCGAAGACGAACAGATCCCCGGACTGCAAGGGCACGTCCGTGTATGGCTTGGTACGCGTCTTGGTGTTTCCGAACCGGAACACGCAGGAGTCACCGATGCTGAGGGAGACCACAGGGGCGCCCGACCTCTCATCCTTGTCCTGGTGCATGCCCATTGCGGCGCCGTCGTCGTAGAAGTTCACCAAGGCGGCATCCGGTGTGTAGTCCTCCGCAAGGCTGTTCAGGGAGGCGTCCTCCACGATGGCGGGTGCGTAGGCTGCGGCCACCGCCTTCCTGCCGAGGCGGACCATCCAATCAGGAAAATCGAGGACTGGACGGCCATTCACATCAGTAGCTTCACGGGTATAGCGGTAGGGCTGCCAGTGCCATCCAAGGCATACCGTTTTCACGGACATTTGGTGTCCGCCCGGCAGGGTTGCAGCCCTGAGCGGAACCGGTCCTTGGGTCCATTCAGCAAAGCGGGCCACGATCCAGCGCTGCTGCTCAAACGTGAGCCATCCCGGTACGTGCACCGCGCCCGGGGCCACAAGGCGGGGACCGGCGTCGTCCGTTTCAGGCTGGACCAGCTCCACAGGAAACAAGCCATCATCGCTCATGCCGCGGCCTCCAGATCCAAGAGGGTGCGCTTGGCTTCGGTACCCCCAAGGTAGCCGCCAAACGAACCGTCGGAGCGGACAACGCGGTGGCACGGAAGGATGACCGGCAAGGGGTTGGTTGCACACGCTGTTCCTACGGCCCTGACGGCGTTCGGACTGCCGGCGGCACGGGCAACCTGTGCATAGCTCTCTGTGCTCCCATAGGCAATGTCCGGCAAATGGTGGAGAACGTCCAAACGGAAACCTCGCGAGAGCCTGAAATCCACCGGCAGGTGGAACTGCCGGCGTTTGCCGTTGAAGTACTCCTCCAGTTGCCGCGCAGCCTCATCCAGACGCTCGGGCGCCTCAAGGATGCGGGGGCTTACGGATTCCGCCAAGCGCTGCAGCACGGCCTGGTGATCTTCGATCTCGAAGGCCACCCGGACCACACCTGCCTCCGTGGCGGCCAGAAGGAGCTTTCCTATCGGGGAATCGACCACACGGTAGCCGATGTCCAGCAGGCGGTCCTGGTGCGCCGCCCTGGCCAGGCGGTCATGGAGGTTTGCCAGTGCCAGCTCAAGGCCCGAATCCATGGGCTCGAGGAGTCTTGCGGTGTCGGTGTGCCGAGGGGCGGGCTGCGGCTCGAAAGTGGATTGGGCGGTCATCGGGTTGCTTCTTTCGGGGCTGCCGACACCAAGGGCCGGCCGTTGGAAGTGGATTCACTGTGCAGGGCGGATCGGAGGGTACGTATGCCGTCCGATGCTGCGCGCCGGGCGGACTCCGCTGTTCCGCCAACCAGGGCCGCGACATCCTTGTATGGAAGCCCTGCCAAGTGGTGGTAGGCCACCGCTTGGCGCTGCTTGGCAGGTAGCTGCCCGACGGCGTCAAGCAGCTCGGTATGGCGGTCGCCCGGAATACCGATGCGCGAGGCTTGCTCCGGTATCTGCTCTACAGGAATGGCGCGCCGGCTGTTGGCTCGGAGAAGGTCAATGCATTTCCGGTGCGAGATGGTGACAAGCCAGGCCTGGACATTCGCATCGGATGGAAGGTCCGGATAAGCCCTCAAAGCGGCAAGGAACGTCTCAGACCAGGCATCCTCGGCATCGTGCAGACCTACCACCGCCCGGCATACACGGAGCACCGTTGCGCCGTGTTCCGCGACGATCGCTTCGAAGGGGCGCTTGGGAGGGGTCCCGGCAACGGGTTTCATCAGAAGAGCTTGCCTTCTTTGACCTGGGCAGGTTCTTCCAACTCCAGGAGGAACCGCTTATTGGCCAAGCCGCCCGCATAGCCGGTGAGTTGACCCTTGTGGCCCACCACACGGTGGCACGGAACGATGATGCTGACTGGGTTGCGTCCCACTGCGGATCCAACAGCCTGGGCCAAATGCGGGTCCCCCAGCTCCACAGCGAGCTGGCCATAAGTCACGGTTTCGCCAAAAGGAATGTGTTGCAGGCGCTCCCAGACCCTTTCCTGGAAGGCGTTCCCCTTGGCTTCAAAAGGAATATCGAAGGAGGTCCTGGCGCCGTCCAAGTACTCGGTCAATTCCGTCTTAGCACGGGAGAAGACCGGATCCGTGATGTCCACGGCGGCTCCGAAGTATTCAAGTGGCGGCAGATGCCAGTGGCCCTCATAGAAGATTCCCGTCAAAAATTCCCCGTGGGCAGTCAGCGTCAACTGCCCCAACGGGGAATCCATGGTGGTGTGCCTGGTGTTCATATCCTGTAGACGTTCACGGGCACGGAAATGTGAGGTGCGGTATTTCTAGGAGCGCCAGCGGGTGGTCATCAGGAAGCCGACGATCGCAATGCCGAATCCCGCCACGATGTTCCAGGAGGCCCAATCCCTGACGGGAAACTGGCCTTCGCTGATGTAGAAAGTGATGATCCAGATCAACCCGATGATCATCAGTCCAAACATCACTGGCTTGTACCAGACGGGGTTCGGCTTGTACTGCTGCGCTGCGGAAGTCTGCTGTTCCTGACGGGCAGGCCGCTTGCGGGGCTTGGACTCGGGCACGGATCCTCCTTGGCTGGTTCAAATAAACCCGTCACAGCCTGCCTTGGTATCCTGCAGGAAGGAAAATTCCAGCGGTCAACGGCCACGCGGCGTTCCGGGTTGGTCTAGCTGTCAAGTCTAGCCGTAACCAAGGGGCCCCTTGCGCCGCCCGTGTCCAGAGACGAGGAGACCCCGTGGCGCACCAGCAGACGTCAGCCTCTGCCGCTGTGCCCGGGTCCGACGAGGCCCCGAAACGTCCTGTCTCGCGGAAATTGCGTCCGGCGGACGTAATCCGGAAATTCAGCCAGATCCTGGGCGAACTCCTGATCACCGCCGGCGTGGTCCTGCTCCTCTTCGTTGCCTGGGAACTGTGGTGGACCAACGTGGAAGCGGACGCCAAGCAGACAGAAACCGTCAAAAGTTTTGCCCAGGAATTC
Organism: Paenarthrobacter sp. NPDC089675; assembly: GCF_044749185.1. Classification (NCBI taxonomy): domain Bacteria; kingdom Bacillati; phylum Actinomycetota; class Actinomycetes; order Micrococcales; family Micrococcaceae; genus Paenarthrobacter; species Paenarthrobacter sp. NPDC089675. The sequence goes on from NZ_JBIVHM010000005.1 coordinate 260,987, forward strand.
ACCGGCCCCGTGACTCCTGCGGCGCCTGCGGACTACGGCCCGCCCGTCGTTGGCACTGCCCCCGGGCATGGCGGAACAATCGGCATCATGTACATCCCGCGGTTCGGGGCCAATTACACGCGACCCATCATCGAGGGAACCGGGTCCGACATCCTGGATACCTTGGGCTTGGGCCACTACGGAACCACCGGCATGCCCGGAGCCCCGGGAAACTTTGCCGTGGCAGGACACCGCCAGACCCACGGTGCAGTGCTCGACAACATCCACACCCTGGTCCCAGGGGACAAGATCTATGTCCAAACCAAGGACGGGTACTACACCTACGTGTATCGCAACAACCAGATCGTCCTCCCTAACCGTACCGACGTCCTGCTGCCTGTTCCCACGCAACCAGGAGCCACTCCGCAGGAAAGCATCCTGACCATGACAAGTTGCAACCCCCGCTTCGGATCGCAGGAACGCATCGTTGCCTACTCGGTCCTGGACAGTTGGCAACCTGCGTCAGCTGGACCGCCGTCGGAAATCGCCGCACAAGTAGCCCAAGCCCAAGGAAAGGGGTAGCCGATGTACGCATGGATCTTCCGTAACCTTCCCGGCCCCCTGTGGGTACGGATACTGACATCAGTAATCCTGTTGGCGGGGGTCCTGGTCCTGATGGTCCAGTTCCTCTTCCCCTGGTTCTCCCAATACACCTCCCTGACCGACTCAACGATTGGTGCAGTACAGCAGCCATGAGCACAACAAAAATCCTCGTCGTGGACAACTACGACAGCTTCGTTTACACCCTTGTTGGATACCTTCAGGAACTCGGTGCCGAAACCACCGTGGTCCGTAATGACGACGTGACGCTGGCCGAAGCGAAGGAACTCGCCGCTGCTCGCGACGGCGTCCTGGTTTCACCGGGCCCGGGCACGCCCGCCGAGGCCGGCGTGTGCATCGAGCTGATCAAGTGGTGCGGAGAGAACGTCAAGCCCATGTTCGGTGTCTGCCTGGGCCACCAGGCCCTCGCGGAGGCCTACGGCGGAGTGGTAACGCACGCCCCGGAACTCATGCATGGCAAGACGTCCCCGGTGCAGCATGAGGGCAAGAGCGTCTTTGTGGGCCTACCCTCCCCCGTGACGGCCACCCGCTACCACTCGCTCGCAGCCGTCCGCGACTCCATCCCGGACGTCCTGGAGATCACCGCGGAGACCACCAATGGCGTGGTGATGGGCCTGCAGCATAAGAATGCGCCACTATGCGGGGTGCAGTTCCACCCGGAGTCGGTCCTCACGGAGGGCGGCTACCAGATGCTCGGTAACTGGCTGGAATCCCTCGGGATGCGCGGAGCTGCCGAACGCGCCGCGAAACTTAGCCCACTGATCCAGCACTAACAACCGAACCGGAGCGGCGCCACCTAGTTTTTCCTGGTGGGCGTCGGCTTCGGTTTGTCCGTGGGTGTCGGGGTGGGCGTGGGTGTCGGGTCCGGTGCAGGGGCTTTCGCCACCGTGACCGTGATGGTCTTGCCCTGATCCACCTCGGCGTTCGCGGCATCACTTTGGGCCGTTACAACACCGGGCGCCACCTGGGTGTTTTCCTGCTCGACGACGGCCATCAACAGGCCGTTTTCCTTAAGCAGGGCTTCGGCTTCGGACTGAGCCAGACCAATGAGCTGCGGCGTGGGAACCTTGCCCGACGAAACCTGCAGTTCCACGTTGGAACCCGCAGCGATGGGTGCGCCGGGAGCCGGGCCCGTGTTGATAACCAGGCCGGCAGGGACGGTTGGACTGTTGGTCCGAACGCTCGAGATGGTGCCGGTGATGCCCAGGCGCTTCAAGTAGTCGCGCGCGTCAGGTTCGGTACGGCCCACGATGTCCTTGGGGATGGTCACCGAGCTGGGGCCGCTGGAGACGTTAAGGGTCACTTCGGCGTTTTGCTCCATCACGGTCCCTGCCGTTGGAGAGGTACCGATCGCCATGTCCTTGGCGACCGTATCACTGGCCACGCGCGTTGATTTGGGAACCAGCTTGGCGCTGTACAGCTCCTGCAGTGCCTGTGCTTCCGTCATATTGGCCACCGTGGGAACGGAAACCTTGGCTGGCGCGGGGGGAGGTGCGTTGACCACCGTGTAGATCCAGAATCCGGCGCCCGCCAGGACCAGGATGGTGAAGATCGCCAAGGTTGCGGCCCAGGCACGACGCCGGGACTTCTGCCGGGATGTCCGCTCGCGCTCCGGAGGGAGGCCCAAGGGAAGGTCTTCGTCGTGGTGATGCGTCGCGTAGCCTTGCGGTTCGGTGTAGTCGGCGGGCTCCGGATCGTCGTTGATCTGGTCGACGTCGAGGAACCCGACGGCGGTGGAACTCAGCAGCTGCGTGGCGGGACCGCCGTCGTCCACGAGGTCGTTCGGATCGGTCGGGGCCTCGCTGGCAGGCACAGCCGGAACCACAACCCCGTTGCTCGCGGCCCGCAAGGCCCGGCGGAAAGCAGCGGCGTCCTGGAAACGATCGGTGCGGTTCTTTTGGAGGGCCTTGACGAGGACCGAATCGAGCGCCTCGGAAACTTCCGGGTTGTGGGCGCTGGCCAGATCCGGCGTTTCACGGACGTGCTGGTACGCAACGGATACCGGACTATCGCCGACAAACGGAGGCCTGCTGGTCAACAGCTCATACAGGAGGCAGCCCGCTGAATAGAGGTCGCTCCGCGCGTCCACCGTCTCGCCGCGGGCCTGTTCCGGTGACAGGTACTGGGCGGTTCCCACCACGGCCTGGGTTTGCGTCATAGTGGCCGAGGAATCAGCCATGGCACGGGCGATGCCGAAGTCCATGACTTTCACCTCGCCGGTGTCCGCGCAGACCATGACATTGGCGGGTTTGATGTCCCGGTGGACGATGCCCGCGCGATGGCTGTACTCCAACGCCGACAAGACACCCAGCGTGTACGCAATGGAGTCCTCGACCGTGAGTTCCTTTGCCTTGATCATGTCGCGCAGGGTCCGGCCGGAAACGAACTCCATCACGATGTACGGGACGCGGACGTCCTCTCCGGGGCCGCCGGGAATCGAATATTCGCCGGTATCGAAGATCGCCACGATCGAGGTGTGGTTGAGCGAAGCCACAGCCTGGGCCTCGCGTTTGAAACGCGCCTGGAACTGCGGGTCACGGGCAAGATCGGCACGAAGGACCTTGACGGCTATGGTCCGTCCCAGCAAGGTATCCGTGCCTCGGTATACGTCGGCCATGCCGCCGCGGCCGATGAGGTCACCAAGTTCGTAGCGACCGTTGAGGACGCGCTGCTCAGACACAGGTGTGCTCTCCTCTCGGTGCGCCGGACCGGGCCGTGGCGTTGACATGACGGGTTGCTTACTTAGTTGCTCGGGCGGCCACTGGGGCTGCTGCTGGACGAGGCGGGGCTGCTGGGAACAACAGACTTGGACAGGTAATACGTGACGACCGAACCGGCCTCGACGTTGGTTCCTGCTGCCGGCGAGGAGCGGACGAAAGTCCCGGGCTGTTGCGTCGGTGAGCCGTTCACGGGGTCACCCGCCACCCAGCGGAGGCCGGCACCCTCGATAAGTCCGCGGACCTGGTCCTCGGGCAACCCGACGCCGATGCTCGGAACAGCAACCATTTCGCGGCCCTTTGAGTACTGAACCGTGATGGTCGTTCCCGGCTCGACCGGGCCTGTCGGATTGAGATCAACTACCACTCCGGCCGGTGCGGTATCGCTGAAGACCTGCTGGCCATCCACAGCGAGGCCAAGGCCTGTCAGTTGGGCGCGCACCGTTTCAAACTGCTGGCCTACGAACTGCTCCCGGATCACGTTGATCTTCTGCGGCGTGGTCTGCGTTGGAGTAGGCGTCTGTGACGACTGTGTAGGCGTCGGGGAGGAGGACGTAGTGGTGGGGCTGGAAGACGGACTCGGCTTGGAGGACGTCGACTGGCTTGGGCTGGGGCTCGGCGTGAAGAACCCGGACTGTGAGATCAGGAATCCAACCAAAGCGAACAGCACCAAGAGGATCAGGGCCACCAACGGCCAGGTCCACGGACTGCGCTTCTTCCGCTCGGGCTCAGCGTCGTCGTAATTGTCGTCGTCGCTGTAGACCACTTCTTCGTCATTGAGCTGCCGCTCCGCCTCGAGTGCGTTGGCACGCGACAAAGCATTGTCCGAGGACGCAGCGGCCGCGCCAACAGCAGCTCCGGCGGCGGCTGCGCCGACCACGGGAAGTGCGGAAGTCGCCGTCGTCGACTGCTCTTTTCCGAACGGCGAGGCTACGACGCCGGTGGGTGCCGTGGCTGTATTCACAGGTGCCGTGATCGGGCCGGTTGCGCCTTCGAAGAGGAGCATTCCGGGCACTGCCGCGTGTGCCGTGGCGATATCGCCGTTACGGATGGCCTCGGCCGCTTCTGCCAGTTTGATGGCGTTGGCCGGGCGGTTCTTCGGGTCCTTGGCGAGCATGGACATCAGAAGCGCGCGCACCGGAGTCGGCAGGGTTTCCGGAAGCGGCGGCGGAGCGTCGTTCACTTGGGCCAAGGCGATGGCGATCTGCGACTCACCGGAGAACGGACGGTGTCCGGTCAGGCATTCGTAGCCGATGACGCCGAGGGAGTAGATGTCCGAGGAGCCGGTGGCAGTCTGGCCGGTCGCCTGTTCAGGCGCGAGGTACTGGGCCGTGCCCATGACCTGCCCGGTCTGGGTCAGGGGCACCTGGTCCGCGAGGCGGGCGATACCGAAGTCCGTGACCTTGACGCGGTTGTCGGGGGTGATCAGCAGGTTGCCCGGCTTGATATCACGGTGCACAAGGCCCTGGGCGTGCGCTACGGCCAGGGCACGTGCCGTCTGGGAAATGATGGAGAGGGTCATGTCCGGGGACAGCACCTGCTCCCGTTCAAGGATGGCGCTCAAGGGATGCCCCGGAACGAGTTCCATCACCAGGTAGGCCGATCCGGCCTCCTCGCCGTAATCGAAAACGTTGGCAATGCCGACGTGGTTGAGGAGGGCGGTGTGGCGGGCCTCGGCACGGAAACGTTGGAGGAAGCCGGGGTCGCCGGTGTACTCCTCCTTCAGCACCTTGATCGCGACGATCCGGCCAAGGATTTGGTCCTTTGCCTTCCAGACCTCGCCCATGCCACCAATCGCAATGCGACTGGTCAACTGGAACCTGCCGCCGAGTGTGATTCCTGAAGTAGGTCTCACTTATTCAACACCGCCTCAAAAATCTTCTTTGCGTTCGGACTGGTTAGCTTGGCGCCGCTGAGCACATCCACACCTTCCATGACGATGGTGACGGCCACTTGCGGGTCGTTCGCCGGGGCAAACCCGGTAAACCATGAGTTGTTCAAACCTGAGTCGCCGAGTTCCGCGGTACCGGTCTTGCCGGCAACCTTGATGCCCGGCACCGCTGCTCCGTTGGCGATGCCCTTGTCCACGGCGCTGGTCATCCACTCGGTGATTTGGCTCGAGATGGGCTGCGTGGTGCTGGTGCGGAGTGCCTCAGGCTTGGATTCGCTGATGACCCGGAGATCCGGAGCCCTGACGGTCTTCACCAGGTTCGGCTTCATTTGGACACCGCCGTTGGCGATGGCTGCGGTCATCATGTTGATCTGCAGCGGGGTTGCCTTGACGTCGCGCTGACCCACCGATGACTGTGCCAACTGGGCCTGGTCGAGGTCCTTCGGGAACACGCTGGGAGCCATCTGGAGCTTGAGCTGATCGCCGAAGGTATCCCCGAAGCCGAACTTTTCAGCCTGGGTGCGGATGGCGTCCTGGCCAAGGTCCAGCGCGATGCTGGCGAACGGCGTGTTGCAGGACTCTTCGAGCGCGAAAGAGAACGTAGCCGTCTCGCGGACGTTGCAGTTTCCACCGGCGTAGTTCGGGAGGCTGGCACTGGAACCGGGCAGGGGAAGGCTTGCCGGGTTCGGAAGCTCGCTGTCCTTGTTGTACTTGCCGGAATTCAATGCGGCAGCGGTATCGACCAGCTTGAATACAGAACCGGGTGAGAGCAGGTTGCCGGTAGGGCCGCTCACATTCTGGTTCAGGTTGATGCCGGGAATCTGGTTCAGGGCCGTGTAATTGCTCTGCGCGGCCTTCGAGTCGTGGGTGGCGATCAGGTTGGGATCGTAGGACGGCTTGGAAACCATGGCCAGGATGGCACCGGTCCGCGGGTTGGTCACCACAATGGAACCCCGCTGGCCTTCGGGAATCAGATCGTAGGCAAGCTTCTGGATGTTGGGGTCCAGCGTCAGCTCCACCGAGGCGCCCTTGGGTTCGTTGCCAAGGAACATCTGGCTCACACGATCAAGGAAAAGCTGGTCGGAGTTGCCGGCAAGGGTGTCACCCATGGACTGCTCCAGGCCCGTTGAACCGAACCCCTTGGAGAAGTATCCGGTTATGCCCGCGTAGAGCTCGGGTTCGGTGTACTTGCGTTGGAAGGCGCAGGACTCATTGCCCGTCACTGACTCGGCGATTGGCTTCCCTGCCACGATGATCGCGCCGCGGTCGTTGCAGAAGGACGCCAGGATGGCGCGCTGGTTCCACGGGTTCTTGTTGAGGTCGTCGGCGCCGATCACCTGGACGTAGCTGATGGCACCAAGAATCAAGGCGAACATGGCGACGGCGGCCATCCACGAGCTTCTAATGGCCTGGTTCATTGGTGCTTCACCGCCTCGGTTGGTGTGCTGGGGGTCTGTCCGGTTACCGGCCTGGGGGCAGCCGTTGGGGTGCTGCTGGTGGCCGGAGGCTTGTTAACCATGGGTGTAGTGTCCACAGGACCCCTGGCCGTGTTGGAAATCATCAGAAGCAAACCAACAATTATCCAGTTCGCCAGCAGCGAGGAGCCACCGGCGGCCAGGAACGGGGTGGTCAAACCGGTCAGCGGGATCAAACGCGTGACACCGCCGATCACCACAAAACACTGCAGTGCAATGGCGAAGGACAGGCCGCAGGCGAGCAGCTTGCCGAACGCATCACGGGTCCCGAGGGCCGCCCTGAACCCGCGCGTGAACAGCAGCAGGTAGAGCATGACTACCGCGAACAGGCCAATCAGGCCGAGTTCCTCGCCGATCAGGGCCACGATCATGTCGCTGTTCGCGAACGGAACCAGATCCGGCCTGCCTTGGCCCAGTCCTGTTCCTACGAGGCCGCCGTCGGCCATGCCAAAGAGGCCTTGGACAATCTGGCCGCTGCCGCCGGGAGACCTGCCGAAAACCTCAGGCGTGAAGGCGTTGATCCAGCTGTCGATGCGGAAGGCGACGTGCGAGAAGATCTTGGACGCGACAAAGCCGCCGCCAAGGAGCAGCGCCAAGCCAATGACAACCCACGAGATACGGCTCGTGGCTACGTAGATCATCACGATGAAGAGGCCGAAGAACAGGATGGAAGAGCCGAGGTCGCGCTGGAACACCAGAACGCCGATGCTCACCAGCCATGCGGTGATCATGGGGCCGAGGTCCTTGAAGCGCGGGAACTGCATGGGCCCGATCTTGCGGCCGGCCAGGAGAATGAGGTCCCTGTTGGAGGACAGGTAACCCGCGAAGAAGATGGCCAGCGTGATTTTGGCTATTTCACCAGGCTGGAAGGTCATCGGACCTACCCGGATCCACACCTTCGCGCCCAGGACCTCGCCGGCGGAAATGCCCGGAACCAGGGGAAGGACCAGCAAGAGGGCACTGACCGCCAGTGAAATGTACGTGAATCGGCGCAGGACGCGGTGGTCCTTCAGGAACCAGATCACGGCGATCGCAACGGCCATGGCAATGAGGGTCCAACGGAGCTGGTTGTTTCCGGTGTCCTCTCCCGGTGCGTCCATCCGGTGGATCAGGGCCAGGCCGAGGCCGTTCAATGCCACCACAATCGGAAGTATTACCGGATCGGCATATTTTGCACGCAGCCGCAGAACCACATGGAACGCGAAAGCAGCCACGGCAAGCAGGCTCGACTGGAACCAGAAGTCACTATCCAGTCCGGAATCGGAGTTGATGCTCACCAGCGCGCTGGCGCCGATGCCTACGGCCAGCGCAAGAACGATGAGCACCAGCTCAACGTTCCGGCGGGGCTTGGGGGTGGTTTCCGGCTGGATCATTTTGCCGCCTCACATGCAGTCGGGACGGGCGAGGGCGTCGGAGTGGCAATCGCCGCCGTGCTCGGTACGGGGACGCTGGCAGTGGGCGACGGAGTCGGCTTGGACGAAGGGCTGGGGCAACTTGCCGAAGCACTGCCGAAGTTCTTCAGGTTTTCCACGATGCGCTGGGCGTCGTTGAGGTCGCCGGCCGGAACGGTCTGCCGCACGCTTTGCCGGCCATACTCGGGAAGCGAGTCCACGCGGAGGTCGGTGACGGACTCGAGGCGGGAAAGCTGGATCGGCCCCAACCGCTGTGAAATGCCGTTGTAAATGGCAACGCGCTGATCGAACTCGCCCACGTAATAGCGCGTCTGGGTCCAGGCGTAGCCCAGCCAGAGACCCACCACCACGCCCAGGACCACGATGGCGGCGACGGCCGGCATCAGCCAGCGCACCCGGCGCCGCGGAGGCTCTTCAAGTTGAAGCCGGTCCTGTTCGGCCTTATGCGTCAGGACGGTTGCAGCGCGACGGGCCACAGTGCGGCCCGCCACGGTGGGTATGGAGCCGGTTTCTGCCGCCGTAGCTGCTGCGCCCACCAATTCGTGGGGTCGGCTGGCCAGTTCTTCACGCAACACCTCGGCAGAGAGATGCTCGCCAAGGTTTGGGTCGGTGGTGGCGGGAGGTTCCTTGTCCTCTTCCTGCTCATCCTTGTCCGACTTGTCTGACTTGTCTGCTTCTTTGTCTGCGTCATCAGCAGCCGAACCGCTCCCGGCCGGCTTGCCGTCGTCGGAGGTCGGTCCGGCATTTGAAGCCTTGGTGTCCTTGGAGCCGTTCTTCTCCGACGGCGGGGTATCCGCCGGCTTGGTTGCCGTCACGGTATCGGGCTCGGTATCAGGGCCGGCCCCCGCGGGAGGTACGACGTCGACGGCGGCCGTAGAGACGTCGTCGTCGGTTTCCTCCGCGATTTCCAGCATCACAACCGTGACGTTGTCCGGTGCGCCGGCCTCAAGCGTGAGGTCCACGAGGGTCTCCACGCATTCGCGCAGGTCCTTGATTTCGCGTACCGTGCGCTCCACCACGTGGCCGGCAACGTAGTTCAGGCCATCGGAGCAGAGAAGCCAGCGTTCGCCCGGTTCTACGTCCAGGATGTCGAGGTCCAGTTCAGGGCTGGCATCAACATCCCCCAGCACGCGCATGAGGACGTTCTTGTGGGGGTGGGTTTCGGCTTCTTCGGGCCGCAAGCGCCCCTCGTCGATGAGGCGCTGCACAAAGGTGTGGTCGATGCTGACTTGCTCGAACTTCTTGTTCCGCAGGCGGTAGGCACGGGAATCGCCGATGTGCGCGAAATGCAGCTTCCGACCCTCAAGGAGGAGTGCAGTAACAGTGGTGCCCATGCCCGAAAGTTTCGGATTCTGGTGCACGAGTTCGGACAGCAGGGAATTGGCGGTCTGGATCTCGTCCGCAAGGACCGTGTCCGCGCCCTCGGGGTAATCGTCATGGTCCAGGTGGATCATGTCCAGGACCGTAGACGCGGAGGCAACATCGCCGCCGGCGTGACCGCCCATACCGTCGGCGACCACGGCGAGATGACGGCCCACATAAGCTGAGTCGTCATTCTTGGAACGGATCCGGCCGACGTCGGAACGCGCGGCGTAGCGCATGATGAGGGGGCGCCCCGCCGGCGTTTCCTTGCCTTCGGTGGTCTCGGAGGAGGCCATGGACTACGGCCTCAATTCAATGACCGTCTTGCCGATTCTCACGGGGACGCCAAGCTCAACAGGCAGAGCCCGGGTGAGCTGTTGATCGGCCAGGTAGGTGCCGTTGGTGGAGCCAAGGTCCTCGATGAACCAGCGGCTGCCCTGCGGGAACAAGCGGGCGTGGCGACCGGAAGCGTAGTCGTCTTCCAGGACGAGCGTGGCTTCCTGTGCACGGCCCAACAAGATCGGGCTGGCAGCGAGAGGCAGGGTGGTGCCCTTCAGCGGGCCCTCAGTAACCACGAGGTTGCGCGCGTGCTGGATGGCCGGCGGCGGCGTTGCTGCGAGCTCGGGGTGCTTGCGGACTTCGCGGGCAGTAGGAGCGCCGGTCACCGCCTTGCGGCCGATCTGGAAGTCCCGGCGCATGGTGGACACAATGCTGAAGATCAGGATCCAGAGGAGCAGGAGAAAACCGAAGCGAAGAGCGGTAATTGTCAGTTCGCTGATGTCGTTCACGCGTTGCCACCCTGGTTTTGGGGGAGAAGGCGGAAAATAATCTTTGTACGTCCCATCGTGATGGTTGAGCCGTCAGTAAGTTCCACACTGCCGTCCACCTTGTGACCGTTGACGTAACTGCCGTTGGTGGAGCCAAGGTCCACAGCCCAAGTGGTGCCGTTCTGGGTGCGGATCTCAAGGTGTTTCCTGGAAACACCCGTGTCGTCCACCAGGATGTCGGCCTCGGAAGAGCGGCCCAGCACTACGGACTGGGCGTTGAGGGAATACCGCTGGCCGCCTAGGTCCAGCACGGGCTGGAGCCTGACGGGCTGCCTCGCGGGTGCTGCCGGAAGATTTTGCCGTGGGGCCTGGGCGGCGGGAGCGCCGCCGTCGGACTTTTCCGTTCTTGAAGCGATTTCGAAGTGGCCGGCACGTTCCTCGTCATTACGGCGGAAGGAGATCCTTACCGGGCCCTGCAGGGTGTAACCCTGGCTGCGGACATGCTGGATGACCACATCGCAGAGCTCTTCCGCGAGCGGTGTGCCCCACTCCTGTGCCCTGGCGAAATCGTCATTGCTGAGGAGGACATCGAAAACATTGGGAGCAAGCGTGCGGCCGGCGGAAATGGTGATGGACTGGTTGTCCAGCTCACGCCGCAGCTTGCTCGCGATCTCCACCGGCTCAACACGTGCCCGCGACCCCGTGGAGAAGACGTTGCGAACAGCCTTTTCAATGCCGCGCTCGACTTTGTCCAGCAAACCCATGGTCCTTCTCCTTTCATAGTCGCGGCACTGGTTGTGCCTGGCTCGATAGTCGGTCCATGGTCCCGTCCGTGCACACACCGAAGTGAGCGCCAAACGGCCCTTTCACTTCCCGATACTACTGGGAGTGACTGGGAATGGCCTTAATCCACAACGCCTTGCGACCCGGAAAAGTTCGCTGAACGTCTGTTCCGACAGGCCGGGAAGGTGGTTGAATTTTGCCTCGGCAAACCAGCTGCCGGGTCCTGAATCGTGCCCATGAATCTCTTGTTGGCGGGCTCCGTTGCGGCCGATTGGTGTTTTCGCCGAGGTGTCCGTTATGCTTGATCTCGCTGCTTTTGAAGGAAGCGAAGCCGGGTTCGGTGGAATTCCTGAAAAAGAAGTTGCGCGCGAGTGGCGGAACGGCAGACGCGCTGGCTTCAGGTGCCAGTATCCGAAAGGGTGTGGGGGTTCAAATCCCCCCTCGCGCACGCAATTGAAAGAGCCCCGGTCTTAGGACCGGGGCTCTTTTGCTATCTGGACCCAGTTTGGAGGAGCGGTTGGGAGGTCAGTTGCGTGCGGAAGCCTTGAACCGGCGTCGTGAATTGCTCAGGTGGAGGCGCATCGCCGCAGCGGCAGCGGCCGGATCTGCCTCCGCGATTGCTTCGTAGACAGAGGAGTGCTCGTGGACCACTTGGGCGAAACGCTCCGGTGACTCGGGTTCCTCGCGGGAAACCAGGCGCGGGCGGGGCATGGTGATCATGGTTTGGCCGAGGGCGGCCACGCAGTCCGTATAAAAGGGATTGCCGGAAGCTGCGGCGATGGCACGGTGGAATTCGAAATCGGCCTTCATGGAGTGCGCGGGGTGTCCTGAGCTGGCCTTGAACTGTTCCAAGGCTCCGTGGATCGCCTTGAGTTGCCGGTCCGTGCGGTTTCTCGCCGCGAGGGCAGCCGCTTCCGTTTCGACGCCGATGCGGAAGTCGAGCATGTTCAGCCGGTCTTCGGTGCTGGAAACCGGGCGGGTGCCGGGCGCCTGGGCGGGACCGTCATCGGGTGGGGTCAGCGCGAAGCTGCCCCGGCCGCGTTCGGTCTCGACGAGTCCTTCCGCCTGCAGTCGGGTGAGGGCGGAACGGACAACCGTCCTGCTGACCCCGTATTCGTTGATCAGGGTGTTCTCACTGGGGAGTTTTTCACCTGGCTGGATGTCGCCGTCGACAATGCGGGTACGGAGGTCGGCGGCGAGGTCCGTGGTCAGGTTGCGACTCATGCGTTCAAGGTTACGCGTCGCAGCAATGTGGCCCGTCGACTTTTGTGCCGACGGGCCACACTCACTTGTTTGGTGCTATGAGGTGATGCTGGTGCTGGAATAGCCGACCTGGATTCTCGAACCTGTGGGCAGGGCACCAAGGGGCTGGTTCAGGACAACATCGACCATGACGACGATGATTGCCGTCGAGGACTTGCTGACCTTATGCAGTGTGACCGTACCGAGGCCAGGAACCTGGACGACGGTATTCGGAGGAACCGATGCGTTGATGTTTGGCAAACCGGTGATCTTGAGGTTGGTAAACGATGACGTGTCAGTCAGTTTTACTGCACCCCCTGCCGTTGGCCGGCTCGCGCTGGTCTCGGCCTTGATGGCGTCGGCTTGAATCAAACTGTTGAGGATCTTGAGTCCGGCGACGTTGTTTGTCACCGTGCTCTTGAGCTCGGGGGTAAGGGCGCCGGTGGCCGTTGTTGAGATGGTTCCCGTCGATGCCACGGCCGGGATGGTGACTCCGGCCGCGTTCACTGTGGTTGTTCCGCCACTGCACCCGACATAGGCCAAGGCTGTTGGGCTGGACCCGATGATTCCGGTAGCCAACGTTGCCCTCGTGCCGAAGCCGGTACCTGACAGATATCCGGCCTGTGGTGCCGTGAGGTTGGCCGTGGTGACGCCCAGCCGGATGTCCGTGCCCACATTGAGGCCCGGCAAACCGGCTTTGAGGATTTCAACGCGAATTGCAGTAGTCCAAACCTGGTAAGTGCCGTTGACCAGCCGCTTTACCTGGCCGTTTAAAGTCACCTTGCCCACTGAGCCCACTACAGGTGCTTTGAGATCAATAACGGTATTTGGTCCGGGGTTGGCATTTACTGCGGCACCGAGGACTTTGAGGTTGGAAATGTTTGTGGTGTTGGTGCCGGAATAAGTACCAGCGGTGCTTTTCTCGGCGATACTTTCGGACGTGATGGCCCCAGCGGTGATGAGGCCCCCCAGGAGGTTCGCGCCGTTGATGGTTGAACGGGACTCCAATCGTTTTCCAGTTGATGTGAGCAGTGATTTCACGCTGGTGGACGCATTGCCTACCGTCCCGACAGCGGGGACGTTGATCCCCGTCGCGGTGTTGGTGGACGTTTTGCCCGTAGCGTTGGTGCAGGCGACGCTGGCACTTGCCGTCGGCCCGGAGGTGAGTGTTTTGTCCGTGTTAAAAATGTAGGAACCGTAAGCGGTTCCCGAGAAGCCGGTGGAGACCTGGTCCGGCGTGATGGATGCTGCATGGGCTGAAGTGACAGATGCTGTGAGTGCGAATGCCAAGGCCCCGGTTAATGCGAACAGAGAGCGTTTCATGTATTTCCCCCAGAAATAAGTCACGAACGTGCGTTCGGTGGACAAACGGTAACCCAGGGAAGACCGGCAAACAATAGCTTGAATACCCTTTTGTAATGCTGCGAATGACTGGCCCCGGACCCGTTGGAGTCCAGGCCTACCCATTTTGTCAGGCGCCGAACTCCACGGATTCGGTGGTCCAGGCGCGGGCCTGTTCGCTCAAGGTGACGCCCAGGCCGGGGCGGTCCGGGACGATCATTCGCCCGTTCTTGGTTTCCAGCCGTTCCTCGAAGAGCGGATCGAGCCAGTCGAAGTGCTCAACCCACGGCTCTGTGGGGTAGGCCGCGGCGAGGTGGAGATGGATTTCCATGGCGAAATGCGGTGCGAGGCCAAGCCCTTTTTCATCTGCCAACGCTGCGAGCCGCAGGAACTGGGTGATGCCGCCGACGCGCGGTGCATCGGGTTGGATGATGTCGCAGCTTTGGGCGTTGATGAGGCCCTTATGTTCCGCGACGGAGGCGAGCATTTCTCCCGTGGCGATGGGGGTGTCCAGGATCCGGGCGAGGTCTGCGTGGCCTTCGAAATCGTACGCGTCCAGCGGCTCTTCGATCCAGACAAGGTTGAACTCCTCCAACTGGCGGCCCATGCGCAGGGCGGTGGTGCGGTCCCATTGCTGGTTGGCGTCCACCATGAGCGGTACGTCCCAGCCAATGTGCTCGCGGACCCCGGCAACGCGGCGGAGGTCTTCCTTGGAATCCGGCAGGCCCACCTTGATCTTGATGCCGCCGATCCCTTCCTCGACGGACTGGGTAGCGCGTGCTTTGACTTCCTCCAAGGTGGCATTGAGGAAGCCGCCGGAGGTGTTGTAGGTCCGGACGGAGTCGCGGTACGAGCCCAGGAGCTTGGCAAGGGGGAGCCCGGCGCGCTTGGCTTTGAGGTCGTAGAGCGCGATGTCGATGGCAGCCAGCGCTTGCGTTGCCACGCCGGACCTTCCCACGGACGCGCCGGCCCAGAGGAGCTTGGTGTAGATCTTGCCGATGTCGTTGGGGTCTTCGCCGATGATGCCCTCCGCGACTTCCTTCGCGTGGGCGTACTGGGCGGGTCCGCCAGCGCGCTTGGAGTAGCTGAATCCGATGCCGCTGTGGCCCTGTTCCGTGGTGATTTCGGCGAACAGGAAAACGACCTCGGTCATGGGCTTCTGGCGACCCGTGAAGACTTTTGCATCGCTGATGGGCACGGTGAGGGGCAATCGGGCGGTGGACAGTTTGACGTGCCGGATGAGGTCGAGGGTGCTCACGGATTCTCCTAAGTAGGTTTTACTCAGGATACAAGTGCCGTACTTGTAATACAAGATACCTTTTCTGGGCGCTGAATTGATTGACGACGGCGACAAGCGCGCCGTGGGGGTTGGGGTGTGGACCCCGCGTGGCAACGGGGTCTTGACGCCGCACTTGCATTTTGCAAGTATCTCCGCATGAGCCTTTTTATCACCTCCCCTGTAGAGAACATCGAGCGCTCCACTGCCTTTTACACCGCCCTCGGATGGACCCTAAACGCCGAGATGTCCGATCACAACGTTTCATGCTTCGCGATCGCGCCAGAGCAGTATGTAATGCTTGGCAGCCGCGAGATGTACGCGAGCGTCGGCGGCTCCGAGGAGCTGGTCGGCGGCCCGGATACGCCGTCCAAGGTCACGGTCTCATTCGACCTCGAGAGCCGGGAGGCGGTGGACGAACTCACCGAACGCGCCAGGGCTGCCGGCGGCCGTATCGGTGACACAGACGACTACCCCTTCATGTACCAGCGCCAATTCGACGACCCGGACGGCTATCACTACTCGCCTTTTTGGATGAAGCCGGACACTGATCCGACCGCGTGAGCAACCTCGCTGCGGCCCTCGACGTCGTGGGAGCACGCTGGGCCTTGCTCGTCGTGGAGCGGCTGCTCGACGGGCCACAGCGCTACGGGGATCTCCAGCGCGATCTCGGAGTGCCGACGAACATACTCGCGACGCGCCTGCGCGAGCTCGAGGCTGCCGGCGTGCTGTACCGCTTACCCCTCCGGCACAACACCCGGGCCTACGCGCTGACCGATCGCGGGCTCGCCTTGCGCGAGCCAATCGTTGCGCTGTCGCGCTGGGGCGGGGAATGGCCTGGAACCGGCTCGCAAACTTAGGCTGGCAGTCCAGAAAACTCGACGGCGGTTTTGCTTGGGCCGTGTTGCAGATAGGGATCCCTTACCGGACATGGGCCATGACCCATTAAATGCTCGGAGTTCGAAACAGCAAGAGCAGGCTATAAATTCAGCACCAGAAACGATGGAGTGTCCATTGTGATTCGAGGAGGCAACCAATGGCATCGGATCCGCAGCCCACCCATGGAATGACGCGGCTCGATTTGGCTGACCTCATCGACCAACCCAGAGAATCACTGAATCGAGAGCCGGGGTCTTGGGAGAACCCAGATCTGGACACGTTCTTAGACGCGTTAGCCGCTTGGACTCGAGATATGGACGGTTGGTTCAAGAACCGTGGCGAACCCCTTCCCGGCGTCCCGTCATGGGAGCTTTTTGCCCATATGCTCCTTGCAGCCAGAACTTATGAGTAGGTCGAGTGCCCGGTCAGGGATCCCCAAGCGGGCCTCCGGTGAACCACTGGCTAACGGCACGTCATGAGGCGGCACCTGCCGTGACTGTTATGGTCTGAGCATGAAACGGGCGTTCGCGAGAGGTTGGCTACTTCTATTGCTGACCCCACTGCTTGCTGGCTGCGTAGGCGACTACTCCGCGTCCGGCGACTGCGACGGTCTTGCGAACGAGCTCTCTCCGGTCATCGAGAAGTCCACCGGGTCCGCGCCATCGATAGATAGCACTTGGGGCGACGGTGGGATGGTGCCATGGTGCCGAATCGAATTCTCGACGAACAAAGAGCATGCGCCCGGCGATGAGAGCCTCAGCGCGCTGAAATCCGAAGTCGAGGCCGGAATGGCGGACTGGCCAAGTGGCGTCGTCGTGACAATACAAAGGGGCAACGACCCCAGTATTGAAGTTCTTTCGCCTGACGATAAGCGCTGAAACAACGCGCTACGCGATGCAGTTAGAGCCCCCCGGGGAGCTCTAGCCCCATTGTTTCTTCACATCGTCGTTGCGGCGGCTCTAAGGCGCAACCGGAGGCCCGCCCTGCACCCAAGGCCGTAAATGTCCGGTAGGGATCCTTTACCGGGCGCCGTCTCGTTTGGTTGATGAAGGCGCGAACGCCTTAGCCTGTGGTCATGTCTTATGACCTGACGATTTACTGTCCGGGATCCCCTACGGTCGATCAGGTGCGGTTGCTGGTGGGTAATACCCGCGGCTTGCATCCCGATTCGACCGTTTCCGAGGACGCCGGCGTGGTGGTGCTTCGCGGTGTGAAGCGGGGGTACAGCTTCACCGTTGACGGGCCGTTCTCCGTCGAGGCCGAAGACTTCCCGGAGGAGATCACCGTGGTCTTACCTGAGGCCACGACAATGTTCCAGGTCCTGGTCGAAGGCACCCAGGAGGCTGAGATCCCGCACGGTATCCGTTTCGCCCGGAAACTAGCCAAAGCCTGCCATGGCGTAGTCCTCGACGAGCAAACCTCGGAGGTGTGGCCCGAACCCCGGGCAGTAAAAGCACCAGCAAGAACGGAGCCGAAGCCGGAGCGACGGGACGTTTGGATCAGTTGGCTGATCCTCGAAGAGGACCTCCCAACAGACTTTCTGCAGGGCTATCTCCGGATAGCCAGGGAGGTACTCCCCGAAGCGGTCCCGGTGCGTTTCGGCAAGTACGAACCCCTTCCGTTCCGGTTCGACTCCAGCGGTGAAGAAGGATTCATCAATGAGTTTTACAACGACGATTCCAACGGCTGGGACATCTACTACATGAACCCGCCACCGGTCACCTACGGAAAGATCGCGGCTCCGCAGCTCTCCGCAGGTAACCCGTTCACCCAAATCACCCTGGTCGTGGACGGTCATGCTCTCGCCGATAGTGCGCTCAGGAGCGCACTTCGCCGGTTCTTCCTTGCCGTGGCGACCGAACTCGGGGCGCTCTACGCTTCGGCCGAAGTGAGACGTTACCAAGACACGCGCCGCGTGCCCATCTTCAACATGCGCCCCCCACAGTGGGTGGGTTTCCAGCCCTACCCGCTCTGGTGGGTATGGGCCGGACACCGGCTCGCACCCGGCATTGGTCGTTTTCTTGGTCCAAGCGCCGAAGAGCACAGCGGGGGGCTGTTCCGTGCCTTCAGCGACGAGCCACTGGACCGCGACGCCCTCACGGACGTTCTCGGTCCCGAAAACTTACCGTGGATTCCGGCCGAATACTCGGCAACCTACACCGAGGGCCAAATGGCACCCCTCGCTGTCGCGTCTGTCATCCCTGAAATACTCTGCAACCGGGAACCACTCGATCTCCCGCCGGGCATTTACAACCCACCGAGGAGAGCCTAAGTTCGCAGGGGTCCTACCAGCCATACCAGTGATTTCACTGCCCCAACATCCCATTTCTTGAAGTGGGCGCACCAGGCCGGGAGACTTCTCCGCGCCGGGATCCGCGCAACGCCGGAAATTGCCTTGGTAGCTGCCGGATGACCAACTAGAGCCGAGGTGAGCCAGCAGAAAGCCTCTTAAGTCCGCCCGTAAGCCGGTCCTTCACTGGACACCGCGGGGTCCCAGGTCGCGCTCCTCAAAAGTGGCCTCGTTCGGGGGGGAAACAGATTCCCGTAAGACCCGCCCGCAAAACTGCCCGGTGAAGGTACCTTAAACGCTACATTCGGCGTCATGCTGATCGGCTACGCCCGCGTTTCCTCCAGCACCCAGGATCTGACCTCCCAGCGGAAGGCTCTTACAGCGCTGGGCGTGGACTCCGACGCGATCTAGGTCGACTGCGGATTCACCGGAACCCAGCGTGAACGGCCCGGCCTTGGAAAAGCCCTGGCAGCCTGCCGCAACGGTGACTCCGTGGTGGTGACCAAACTAGATCGACTCGCCCGGTCGCTGCCCGACGCCAGGGACATCGCGGACGAACTCACTCGAAATGGGGTGGCCCTCAACCTCGGTGGCAGCGTCTACGATCCGCACGGTGAAATGCACGTTGAGGGGGCGCCAACGGCAACCATGATCGTTATATCTGAAATGAAGCTCGGCTACGCCCGGTCCAGGCGTGCCTTGCGCTCCGACTGGCCGGGCGTGCTGGCCTTCGAAGCGATCCCTAAAGTTGGCCGGGCTAACCTACTGGGAACGTCCCCGAATTCGTCCAGGTGTGGAAACCAGCGGAGCCGGCGCAAACACCTAGGCCGGCGTAGCCGGAACGTCGCTGGTAACCACCGGCTTGGTGGAACGCCGTCCACCTTGCTGCGCCGCCGTCCCCGCCACCACAACCAACGCGATCCCAAGAATCTGCATCAGGGTTGGCGCCTGTGCCAGCACCAGCAGCCCGATGAGCACGCCGAACGCAGGCTCAATGGACAGGAGCGTGCCGAAGGCCGTGTGGGTCATGCGCCGAAGCGCGAGCATTTCCAGGCCAAACGCAATGACCGGCGTAATCAGGGCGATCCCAGCAGCGACCGGCAGAACCCACCACTCAAGGGAGCCACCGAGGACCTGCGGCAAGCCCAGGGGAAGTGTGGCCACGGCGGCAACAGGGATGGTGAGTAACAGCCCGCTGATCCCCGAGAAACGGTCGCCCACATGCTGTGTGAGCACGTTGTACAAGCCCCAGCACGTACCCGCGGCCAGGGCGAAGCCCACACCGGCCAGGTCGATGGTTCCGTGCCACGGTTCGGTCAGCAGAACTACGCCGATGAAGGCGAGGAGCGGCCAGACCAGCGCCTTCCGGCGATGACTCATGATGCCGGCCACCGTGAGCGGGCCCAAGAATTCAATCGCGACGGCGGTTCCCAGCGGGATGCGTTCGACGGCGGCAAGGAAGAACGTCGTCATGAAACCGGTGACCACGCCCAGCGCAATCAACGCCGGCAGGTCGCGGCGCCGCAGGGAGCGGATGGCCGGGCGGCTGACCATCCACAGGAAGACGACGCCGAAGCACATGCGCAGCCATGCGGTACCGGCGGGCCCCACCTGATTGATGACAGCCACAGACAAAGCATTCGACAGTTGGACGGCCATCATCGCTGCAACAGCCAAGGACCATGGCGGAAGTCCGCCAATCGTTCCGGACAAACGTTCACGCACGGGAAGTCTCCGTTCGATGACCCGCTCCGACTCCCGGTTCGAACACGGCCAAGGTAAAGCGAACGGGCACAGCGCCGGGATTGGCATACGAATGCGGTACATCGCTGCGGAAGGTCAGGGCGTCGCCGGTGAGGAGCTCATGGCTATCGCCTTCAACCTCAATGGTGAGTGAACCCTCCTGGACCTGCAGCAGCTCACGTGTACCCGCAGAGTGCGCCTCGCTCTCATGTAGCTCGCCTGGCGCCAATGTCCAGTCCCAAAGCTCGACGACGTCGGGAGACTCGGTGCCTGCGACCAGCACGCCGCGACCGCCGTAAGGGCCGGTCCAGAGCAACGCCCCTTCGCCTGAGCGGGTGATCCGGGCTGCCCGTGCCGCGGGAGGCTCAACAAGTGCAGGCAAGCCCACGCCCAAGGCGTCGCTGATCCGAAGGAGGGTTCCGATGCTCGGATTCACGCCACCCTGCTCTACGTTGACGAGCATTCGGCGACTCACGCCGGCAAGTTCGGCCAGCTGGTCAAGAGTCCAGCCCCGGCCCTTGCGTTCTTGCTTGACGCGCTTTCCAATGGCGCGCGCCAGCGTCTCTGCACTGTCATCCATGTAGTGCAGCATACTGCACTATCTTGGCAATGAAGTAACCGAGGAGATTCCTAGTTGATGATTTCAGCCCGTTCGTCAGCCCGGATAGCGGCCAGCCGCTCCCGCCACATCTGCAAGGCCTCGGGTGTCAGCCGCGTCCAGTCGGTAACTTCCTCGACCACTCGAAGCGGCGAACTGCTCCGATAGGAACGAGTGGGGTTGCCTGGGAACTTCTTGTCCGTCACGTTCGGATCGTTCTCGAATGGCCCGGTCGGCTCCACGAGATAGACATGTGGCGTCCCGTGACCTCCGGCCAGTTCGACGGCGAGCTCAGCCGCCAGTCCCGCGCCGTCGCGCAGTGCGGTGAAATAGATGTGGTTCATGACGACGTCGGGCTTGTAGTTCGAGCGGTAGCCCGGCGAAAGGATCTCGCCCGCCCGTACTTCGGCTCTTGTGCCGTGATAAAAGGGACCTTCATCCAGCGCTTCAGTCATGGGTCAAGCCTAGGCACACTAAGCGCGCATAGCCCCAAAACCCACGATCAGCGCTTCAAGTCCAAGGCTGAACGCCGTATCTGTCGGGCGCTCGTGCCCTGCCAGTGACAGGCGGTCCACGGCGGAGGTGAAGTTCGGGACCTGGTCGGCGAGGTTGCCGGCATCGAAAATGTCTTCCGGCGCGGTGACGTCGTAAGCGGCGCCGAACACAAAGGCTTCCAGCGCCACAATCGCGGAGATGATCCGTTCCTCCGGGAAGCCCGCCTCGCGGAATCCGGCGGTCACGGCCTCGTACATGGCGAGGGTCTTGGGGGCGTTGGCAACGGGGAGCACGGCAATGATCGGAATCAGGGGAGTGTGCTCGGAGAAAACGTCCCGGTAGGACCAGGCCCAGCGGCGCACGGCAACATCCCACGGCTCTACCCCGAACGCCGAGACGTCCACCATCGCGGCCAGGTGGTCCTCGAGCAGCACCAGCACATCGTCCTTGGATGACACGTGGTTGTACAGCGCCGACGGGGCCACTCCCAGCGACCGGGCCAACGCTGCCATGGTGAGTCCGTCGTAGCCCTTGCTGCTGATCAAGCTGAGCGCCGCCGTCGTAATGCCGTCCTGGTCCAGGATCGCCGCAGTTGGTCGGCCGGCGCGCCGCCGGGACGTCGCCGAGGGGGCTGGTGTTGGTGCGGGCATCGGGAGCCTTTCTGCTGCCAGTGTCCCCTGCATTATTCCATCGGGTCTTCACAGCCGCCGACTCACGGGCTACTATGGATATAAATGAATGCCATTCATTTATTGGTCAGCCACCAACGGACGGCCACGGAGAGGACATCATGCAGAATCTTGATCGCGACGTTGTGATCGTCGGTGCCGGACCGTCAGGGTTGACGGCGGCACGCGAATTGAAGAAGGCCGGACTCAGCGTCGCAGTGCTCGAAGCACGCGACCGCGTGGGCGGCCGCACCTGGACCGACACCATCGACGGCGCCATGCTGGAGATCGGCGGCCAGTGGGTTTCCCCGGACCAGACGGCCCTCATGGGACTGCTGGACGAACTCGGCCTGAAAATGTACCCGCGCTACCGCGATGGCGAATCCGTCTACATTGGCGCAGACGGTAAGCCCACCCGCTACACCGGCGACACCTTCCCGGTCAACGAGACCACCAAGGCCGAGATGGACAAACTCGTTGCCATCCTGGATGAGCTCGCCGCGGAGATCGGCCCCACCGAACCCTGGGCACACCGCAAGGCCCGCGAGCTGGACACGATCTCCTTCCACCACTGGCTCCGCCAGAACTCGAACGACGAGGAAGCCTGCAACAACATCGGCCTCTTCATCGCTGGTGGCATGCTGACCAAGCCCGCCCACGCCTTCTCGGCCCTGCAGGCCATCCTCATGGCCGCCTCGGCCGGCTCCTTCACACACCTGACGGATGAGGACTTCATCCTGGACAAGCGCGTGATCGGAGGCATGCAGCAGGTCTCGCTGCTGCAGGCAGCGGAGTTGGGCTCCGACGTCGTCCTTAACAGCCCGGTTCGCACCATCAACTGGGAAGACAACAACGTCACCGTGGTCTCGGACGGCGCTACCGTCAACGCCCGCTATGTGATCATGGCCGTTCCGCCGAACCTGTACTCCCGCGTCTCCTTCAACCCGCCGCTGCCGCGCCGCCAGCACCAGATGCACCAGCACCAGTCCCTGGGCCTGGTCATCAAGGTGCACGCCGTCTACGAGACGCCTTTCTGGCGCGAAGACGGACTGTCCGGCACGGGCTTCGGCGCCGGTGCACTGGTCCAGGAGGTCTACGACAACACCAACCACGGCGACACCCGCGGTACCTTGGTGGGCTTCGTGTCGGACGAAAAGGCCGACGCCGTGTTCGAGCTAAGCGCCGAGGACCGCAAGAAAGCCATCCTGGAATCCATTGCCGGGTTCCTCGGTGACAAGGCCCTGACCCCCGAGGTCTACTACGAGTCCGACTGGGGCTCCGAAGAGTGGACCCGCGGCGCCTACGCCTCCAGCTACGACCTCGGCGGCCTGCACCGCTACGGCAAGGACCAGCACGCCAACGTCGGCCCGATCTACTGGTCCTCGTCGGACCTCGCGGCTGAGGGCTACCAGCACGTCGATGGCGCGGTCCGCATGGGCCAGGCCACCGCAGCACGCATCGTCGAAGCCGACAAGCTGGCTTCGGTAGCGGTCTAAGCCCCGCGGAAGAGCGCAAAACCAGTAACCGGCAGTCCGGGGGAAGTGCCGTCCCCGGACTGCCGGCGGCACTGTTTAAGGAGAATCATGCGATACGTTGTCGGCTACACCGCCAACGCCAGGGGTCGCGACGCCGTCCACCTCGCCATTGCGATGGCACGCGGGCAGGACGCCAGCCTGGACCTGGTCCTCGTGGTCCCCGAGGACTCGCCGTACAACGCCGTGTACCCGCCCGAGCCCGGCTACGACTCGATCCTCAACGAGCAAGCCCGGCAGTGGCTCGACGGCGGCCTGGCCCTGGTTCCGGCGGACGTCACCGCCCGCGCGCACATCCGCCGCGGAGACTCGGAAGCGCAGGCACTCATCGACGCGGCTGTTGAGTTCGACGCGGCCGCACTTGTTATTGGCGCCACCAACAACGGCCTCTTCAAGCGGTTCACCATCGGTTCGGTGGCCAGTTCACTGCTCCATTCTTCACCGGTCCCGGTCGCGCTGGCGCCCCACGGTTACCACCGCACTGAAGGCGTCACCCGGCTAAGCTGCGGCTTCGGCGCGCGGCCCGGTGCGGATGAACTGCTCGACGTCGCCGTCGAGTCAGCGCGCGACCGGCACCTCCCGCTTCGGTTGGTCTCCCTGTTGGCGCTCGACGGCGGTAACTCGCCCGGGCTCGCCGACGCCGCCTGGGTGCATGCCGCCGACCGTCTTGCCGCCGTCGGAGGTTCCGACCTGGGTGACGCAGGCACGGAACCCGAGATCGTCGTCGCGCAAGGCCGCACCATCGAGGAAGCCGTGGACCGGCTCGACTGGGAAGACGGCGAAATCCTCCTCATCGGCTCCAGCCGCCTGGCGCAGCACCGCGCCACTTTCCTGGGCACTACCGCAAACCGGATCCTGCGTGCCCTGCCAGTTCCCATGATCGTGGTTCCCCGCGACTACACGCGACAGCGCTCCTAGCACCCGTCGCCTGAGAGGCAATACCCATGTCAACTGCACCAAAGACGGTCCAGTCGAAAGATTCGGCCCTGAGTGAGAAGGGCCTGAAAGCCGGATCGGTGGGCCTCATCGGCGCCGTCGTGATCGGCGTTTCCTGCATCGCGCCGGCGTACACGCTTACCGCCGCCCTTGGCCCCACCGTTTCCGAGGTGGGTGTCCACCTTCCCGCGATCTTCCTGGTGGGCTTCATCCCGATGCTGCTGGTGGCGCTCGGCTACCGCGAACTCAACAACGCCATGCCCGACGCCGGAACCTCCTTTACGTGGGCCACGCGGGCCTTTGGTCCGTGGATCGGTTGGATGGGTGGGTGGGGGCTCATCGCCGCCACGATCATCGTGCTGTCCAACCTTGCCGCGGTTGCCGTCGACTTCTTCTATTTGATGCTCGGGCAGGTGTTCAGCGATCCGTCGCTTGCAGAGCTGAGCAAGATCCTTCCCCTGAACATCGCCACAACGCTGGTGTTCATCGCTGTGGCTTGCTGGATTTCGTACCGGGGCATGGAAACAACCAAGGGCGTGCAATACGTGCTGGTGGCCTTCCAGTTGCTGGTTCTTGGTTGGTTCGCTGTTTCCGCGTTCGCGCATGTTGCCAATGGCACTGCCTTCGATGCCACCGCCATTTCGCCCGACTGGTTCAACCCCTTCGCCGTCGACTCCTTCACCACGTTCACTGCGGGTGTGTCCTTGTCGATCTTCATCTACTGGGGCTGGGACGTCACCCTCACCATGAACGAGGAAACGAAGAACCCCGAAAAGACGCCGGGACGCGCCGCGACCGTGACCGTGCTGGTGATTGTGGTCATCTACATGACCGTGGCGTTGGCGACGTTGTCCTTCGCGGGCGTCGGTGACACGGGCCTGGGGGCGGGCAACCCGGAGAACCAGTCCAGCATCTTCGCCGTGCTGGCCGGCCCGGTGATGGGTCCTTTCGCGATTTTCATGTCATTGGCGATCCTGAGCAGCTCGGCGGCATCCTTGCAGTCGACGTTCGTCTCACCGGCCCGGACCTTGCTGGCGATGGGTCACTACCGCGCCATCCCGCCCAAGTTCGGCCGCATCAGCCCCACGTTCAAGTCACCGAGCACCGCCACGATAGCCGCGGCCATTGCCGCCGCGGGCTTCTACGTGATCACCCGGACCGTTTCCGAAAATGCCCTCTGGGACACCATCACCGCGCTTGGCATGATGATCTGCTTCTACTACGGCATCACGGCACTGGCCTGCGTCTGGTACTTCAGGGCGGCGGCCTTTGCCGGTGTCCGCTCGTTCTTCTTCAAGTTCCTGGCACCCTTGCTGGGCGGGGTGATCCTGCTGGTGATGTTCGTGAAAACCGCCATCGACTCCCTGGACCCGGAGTACGGCTCGGGTTCCTCCGTCGGCGGCGTGGGCCTGGTGTTCATCCTTGGTATGGGCGTGATCCTGCTCGGCGTGGTGGTGATGCTGGTGATGTACCGGGTGCGGCCGGAGTTCTTCCGGAACTTCTCGCGCTAGCCCCGCGTTGCGAGGCCCGCTATGCGCGCTAAGTCTCCATTTTGGGGCGCAGAGCGGGCCTCACAACGTAGCTGTTGGGACACCGGCCGCGCGCTCGGCCTCCCCGAGTGCTTGGGCCAAGCGCTCGACGGCGGCACGGTAGTCCGTCCCGGCGGTCACCTTGCAGCGTTCGGCCTCGCGCAGGGCTTTGGCCAAGGCGGCGGTTTCAGAAACTCGGACATCGGTCATCGCGGGGTAGTCAATGCTCCGGGCGGGGTCGAGTTCGTAGCTCCGCCACTGCATGAGGAGCCTTTCGTGGTCTGCGGCGTCATGTGCAAAACCTGCACGACGTCGGGGCTCGGTAGCGCGCACCCGATCCACTTTCCGGGCGGCCACCAAGGTTCCTGCCGCCGTCGTTCCTGCCAGGGCGACCATCACCAAACCCGCAGGAGGGGACTCAACGGACGGCACCACAACAGCGGGCCCGATCACGGTCAGTCCCGCGAAAAGATCCCAGAAGATGGTGTCCGGCTCCGGCCCTCGACCATGCGTGAGCTTGCGGTGGAGGACGAATGTCGTGGCCGCTGTTGCAAGGATCAGGGCCAAACTCCACATCAGCATCGGAGCACCTCCAGGACGCAAAAGGCTGTGTTTTCAGTATGCGTTGACGCGCTGGTTTTGGGTACAGGGCGATTTCAACATCGCGGGCTGGCGGTCCAAATCGGGTAGCCAACTCTCGGTACACTCGTGTAACCGGACAAAAGTCCGCCGCCTCGTAAATAACGAAGGACCCGAGTGCAATCGGGTCCTTCGTTCAGCGCGAAGCGCTCTTTGGTGCGATGTTCAGGGCATACTCCTGAAACCCACACTTCAAGAGTATGCCCCTGCGCGCACGCTGTGCAAACACGCTGTGCGGTCGCACCCTGTCCTGTGGGAGGGGGTGCTGCGGGATTGTCCCGTGGCCGTCGCCGCACACGGCGTTTTGGCTGTCGGTGCTCCGGCGTAGCCTTGGGCCATGAGACTGAAAATGTGCAGCATCCACGTCAAGGACCCCGCCGCGGCCCACGCGTTCTATACGGGAACACTCGGTTTCGACACCTTGATGGCCATGCCCGAGGCGAATCTCTTCATCATCAAGGACCCTGGCGCAGGAGAGAAGTCGCCAGGGCTTCTTCTGGAGCCCAGCGACAACCCCATCGGGGCCAACTACATGAACGCTGTGTACGACGCCGGGATGCCGGCCGTCGTCCTCGGTGTCCCTGACGTCCGGGCCGAGTACGAACGGTTGCTCGCGGCAGGCGTGACTTTCAAGGGCGAACCAGCGGAGGATCCCTCCGGTGTCACTGCGGTTTTCGACGACGGTTGCGGCAACTACGTCATGCTGCACCAGGACTAGTCAGAGCACCGCGGTCTAAAGAACAGCGGCCGGGACGTTGGTGTCCCGGCCGCGGTTCCTTCAAGAGTTACGAATTGCGCTTGGTGCCCTTGGGAGCCTCGCGCTTGGCAGCGGCATTGTCCTTGGCCAGCTTGGTGGCTGCCTTCTTCCGCTGCTCTTCCTTGACGCGCAGCGCCTCTGCCCGAACGGCAGCGTGGGTGGCGCGCTCCACCACCAGCCACTGCGGGGGTGCTTGCAGCAGCTCGGCGATTTCCGCCGTCGTCAATGGCTCGGTAATGCCACCGCGGGTGAGGCCGCTGATGGAAATGTTGAGCTTCTGGGCCACCACAGGGCGCGGGTGCGGGCCGTTGCGCCGGAGTTCGGAAAGCCATTCCGGAGGGTTGGACTGGAGCTCGGCGTAGTCGTCGCGCGTAACGGGCGAGTCCTGGAACTCCTGGGGTGCAGCGGGCAGGTAGATGCCGAGTTTCTTGGCAGCTGTTGCCGGCTTCATGGTCTGGGAGTTCTTGGGAGTCATGCTTCAAGGGTATCCGGCCCGGTACTGTGAGTGTGTGCCAGACGCTGAAGAGTCCCCCGAAACAACCGAGCTTCGCTTCGCTTATGTGGCGGGTGTAACTCCGGGCAAATGGATCCGGCGATGGGAAGAGCGGATGCCCGACGTTCCGCTGCACTCCTTTATGTCCGACGACGACTCGCAGCTTTCCGTGCTGCACGACGGTTCAGTCGACCTTAGTTTTGTGCGTTTGCCCGTAGACCGGGAGGGCCTGCACGTCATCCCGCTGTACGAGGAACAGCAGGCCGTGGTGGCACCTAAAGGGCATGAAATCTCCGTGTTCGAGGAGGTGGCCTTCGAGGACTTGTCCGAGGAGAACTTCCTGGACGTAGCTGAGATGGGCGGGCCGGACATGGCTTTGCAGGTTGTGGCCTCCGGGGCCGGCCTCGTGATCCTGCCAATGCCTGTTGCCCGGCACCTGAACAACAAGGAAACCGTGAGCAGGCGCCTGTCAGGAGTGCCCGGTACGGAGATCGGCCTTGCATGGCTAGTAGGCAACGACAGTCCGGTGATCGAGGAGTTCATCGGGATCGTTCGTGGCCGGACCGCGCAGAGTTCGCGGCAACCGTCCGCGCAGGCGGAGAAGCCGAAGAAGGCTCCCAAACCGGACCGCCGGGGCTCGTCGGGTGCGAAAAAACCCGCCGTCGCGCAACGCTACGCGCCAAATCCGGACAAGGGCCGTGGACGCGGTTCGCGCAAGAAGGGAAAGCGCTGAACCCGCTTACCCGCCGTGGATTGCGGACTGCTGCTGCTCTGAACGATTGAGGTAGGCCAGCAGGAGATCACCGGCCTTCTCAAGTTCCCCTGCTTCCAAGGCGGCGCAGATCTGCTCATTTTCGGAAAGCCAGTCAGCGTAGAAGTGCGCGTTAGCGGTGGCTTTATGGAAGTACAGGCGCATCTCGGCGAGTACTTGGCGCATGATCGTGTTGAGCCGGTTGCTCTCCGCGAGGGCCACGATTGCGCCGTGGAAATGCTGGTTGGCGCTGCCCAGGCCGTCGTTGTCATCCGCGGCTGCCGCCCGTTTTCCTTCGTCGACGGCGGCCCTGACGGCGGCGATGCGCTCGGGAGTGCCTCCGCCCCGGATCGAACTGACTTCGATGGCCCGCCGGACGGTATAGACATCGTGGATGTCGCCCGCTTCCAGGGTTGCCACATAAACGCCTCGGTTGGGTTGGCGGACCAGGAGGCGTTCGCTGGCCAGTTCGGCGAAGGCCTCCCGAACAGTGTTCCGGGATACGCCGAGGTCTTCGGCGATAGTGGCCTCGGTGAGTTTGGCCCCGGGAACAAGGAATCCTTCGGCCAGTTGGTAGCGAAGCTCCTCCGCCACGCGCTCGGCAACGGACGGGACCCGCATCCGCACGCGGGCGCGCGCGGTGTCAAAGCTTGTCTGCTGCTCTGCACTTGCCATGAATCCAAAATTACACGATTGCCAAAAATAAGGATCGCCGGATTGTTGAACAATCCAGCGATCTGATGCATGCTTGATGTAACGCGCATCACGAGGCAGGGATCACACCATGGCAAGCATCGACCTGAACAGCGACGTCGGAGAGTCTTTCGGACGTTGGACCCTTGGCGACGACGCTGCCATGTTCCAGTCCGTTTCAAGCGCAAACGTTGCCTGCGGATTCCACGCCGGTGACCCCAGCGTTATCCGCAGCACGTGCGAAAAGGCGGCCAAGGCCGGCGTCGCAATCGGTGCCCACGTTGGCTACCGCGATCTGGCGGGCTTCGGCAGGCGGTTCCTGGATATCGACCCCAAGGAACTCGCCGACGACGTCGTGTACCAGATCGGCGCGCTCCAAGCCCTGGCCGCTGTGTCCGGCGCCCGCGTACAGTACGTGAAGCCGCATGGTGGCCTGTACAACGCAATCGTGAAGCACACCGCGCAAGCACGCGCAGTAGTGGATGCCGTGAAGTCGGTTGACCCCAACCTGCCGATCCTCGGCCTCCCCGGCTCGGAAGTCCTGCGTCTTGCCGAGGAGGCAGGCCTGAGGGGTGTCTCCGAAGCTTTCGCGGACCGCGCTTACAACCCGGACGGCACGCTTGTTTCCCGTTCGCAGCCGGGCGCCGTACTTCACGACCCCGCCGAGGTTGCCCGGCACGTCCTGCGCATGGCAACGGAGCAATCCGTCAAAGCCATCGACGGTTCCACGTTCACCATCCGCGCAGAAAGCATCTGCGTTCACGGAGACTCACCGGGGGCCGTCGCAATGGCCACCGAAGTGAAGTCCGCCCTCAGCGATGCCGGTGTAACCATCGGCTCGTTTATCTAGCCAAACAGGCCCAGCAGCACCCTCATCCCCCCGGAGGAAACCATGACCAGCACCAACAAGGCAGCAAAGGCCGTGACAAGGAAGCCACCGGCCGGCGCCCTCAAGGCTTACATCGCCAGCCTCACCGGCACCTCTCTTGAGTACTACGACTTCGCGATCTACTCCGTGGCGTCGGCGCTCGTGTTCCCCAAGATCTTCTTCCCCTCGAACGACGAATTTGTTGCCCTCCTGCTGTCCTTCTCGGCGTTCGCAGTCGGGTACTTGGCCCGTCCCATCGGCGGAGTGATCTTCGGCCGTCTGGGCGACAAGATCGGCCGTAAGTACGTCCTGGTCTTCACGCTGGTCCTGATCGGCGTAGCTACCGTGCTCATCGGCGCGCTGCCGGATTACAACATGATTGGCGTCGCCGCACCCACCATCCTGGTGCTTCTTCGACTGGCCCAAGGCATCGGTGTAGGCGGCGAGTGGGGCGGAGCCGTCCTGCTCTCCAGTGAGTTCGGAGACCCCAACAAGCGCGGCTTCTGGTCCTCGGCCGCCCAGATCGGTCCTCCCGCCGGCAACCTCATGGCCAACGGCGTACTGGCGGTCCTGGCTGCCACGCTCAGCAACGAAGCCTTCCTGTCCTGGGGTTGGCGTGTCGCTTTCCTGGCATCCGCGCTCCTGGTGGGCTTCGGCCTGCTCATCCGGTTGAAGCTGGAAGAAACCCCCGTTTTCAAGGCGATCCAGGCGCAGGGTGACCGGCCCAAGGCACCCATCAAGGAAGTGTTCACCCAGGAGCCCAAGGCTTTGGTTTCAGCAGCGCTTTCCCGTGTATGCCCCGATGTTCTCTACGCACTCTTCACGGTCTTCGTTGCCGTGTACGCCACCAAGGAACTCGGCATGACAACGGGCAATGTCCTGGCGGCGATCCTTATCGGCTCCGCTTTCCAGCTGTTCCTCATTCCTTTGGCCGGCGCGGTTACGGACCGCATCAACCGGCGGCTGGTCTACGGCGTCACGGCCGCAGCAACTGCCATCTTCATCCCGCTCTTCTTCTTGATGATCCAAGGCAAGTCCGTAGTGATGCTGACCATTGGCGTTGTCATCGGTCTTGCCCTGCACGCCTTCATGTACGGTCCACAGGCCGCCTTCATCACTGAGCAGTTCCCGGCCCGGCTACGCTACGCAGGCAGTTCCTTGGCCTACACCCTGGCCGGGGTTATCGGTGGCGCGGTTGCTCCGATCATTTTCACGGCCCTTTACGGCGCGGCGTCCGGTGGCTGGTACCTCATTGCCGGCTACCTCCTGCTGACGGCCGTCGTCACGATCGTGGGCATGCTCCTGGGCCGCGACCCCAAGCCGGAAGAGGAAGTCCACCTCCTGGAGGGTTCGCACGCCTGATCGGCTTGCGAGTGAATGATGGAAACCGTGATGGAAACCGCAACCACCAAGAAGGTCCGTTCCGTGAGGCCCGTGGGCACCCGGGCAGTCCTCGCCGAGCTCGACGGACTCGGGGATGTCCTCGCCCTGCAGGCCATGCTGGACAAATCGCCGTTGCCTGGACAGGTTGATGTGCTGGCTGCGGCCGAAACGGTCATGGTTGTTGGCGAGTCGGCGTCGGCCACCCGGGCTATCGGGGCCAGGTTGATGGAGTTGGAGCTCACTCCTCCCGAGGACACGGACTCCCGACTGGTGGTCATTGAGACGGTTTACGACGGCGAGGACCTTGCCGACGTCGCGGAGCTCACCGGCTTGAGCGTGGACGGCGTGGTTGCTTCCCACACGGGCCAGATTTGGACGGTTGCTTTTGCCGGCTTCGCTCCGGGCTTCGGATACATGGTGGGCGAAAACGAGTCGCTCTCCGTACCTCGCCGTTCCTCGCCGCGCACGGCGGTTCCAGCTGGATCAGTGGCATTGGGGGGCCAGTATTCGGCTGTCTATCCACGCCGTTCGCCGGGAGGCTGGCAGCTGATTGGTCGCACGGGTGCCCGGATGTGGGACCTGGACCGGGAGCAACCGGCCCTCGTTCGGCCCGGCGACCGGGTCCAGTACAGGGCTGTTCGTGAGGTTGTTACGGCGCCGTCCCACCACGTCGAACCCGATGCGGAGCACCACACCGCCGCCGGCCTGAAGATCATCAGCCCGGGCGCGCAAAGCCTCGTTGAAGACCTGGGCCGCCGTGGCTACGGACCCCTTGGAGTCTCCGCCGCGGGAGCCTTGGACCGAGCCTCCCTGCGCCGCGCCAACCGCCTTGTGGGCAACGCGTCCTCAGCGGCGGCCATCGAGTCGGTCGGAGGCGGATTGACGGTAGAGGCGGTGGGGGACCAGGTGCTTGCCGTGACAGGTGCGCCCACCGCGTTGAGCGTCCAGTCGCCGTCGTTCGGTGTTGATTCCGAAGAGCCCGACGGCGGCGCCACACCGGGTGCCACCCGAACCGTCCCCATGGCGGCACCTTTTGCGTTGCTCGACGGCGAAGTGCTCACCGTCGGTGCTCCCGAGGCCGGCTTCCGGAATTACCTGGCCATACGCGGTGGGGTGGATGCGCCGGTGGTCCTGGGCAGCCGATCCGCGGACACCATGTCCGGTATTGGGCCGGCAGCCCTGAAGCCCAGGCAAATGCTGGCCGTCGGCACGGAAACGGTATCCACCGCCGTCGGCAGCCCCGAACTCCAACCGGATTTCCCCGGTCAGGGCGTGACCGTGCTGGACGTCGTGCCGGGGCCGCGTGCCGACTGGTTCGACCCAGCAGCGTTGGAGTCGCTGACCAGCCAGGAATGGGTGGTCACGCCGCAGTCGAACCGCGTGGGCATGCGGTTGGACGGAACACCCCTTAAACGCAATCGCGAAGGCGAGCTGCCCAGCGAGGGAACCATGGCCGGGGCACTCCAGATCCCGCCTGCCGGCTTGCCGGTCCTGTTCCTTGCGGACCACCCGATCACCGGTGGATATCCAGTGATCGGCGTGGTGCGCGACGAGCATTTGGACCTCGCAGCGCAGGTCCCCATCGGCGGACGGATCCGCTTCCGGTTCCTTTCGGACTCCCCAGCCTTCACCTCGATCCCAGAAAAGTGAGTATTTGATGCGCAAGGTCCTAATTGCGAACCGCGGCGAAATCGCTGTCCGCGTCGCCCGAGCCTGCGATGATGCCGGGATTTCCTCGGTAGCCGTGTACGCGGACATCGACGCCGATGCCATGCACGTCGCAGCTGCAGACGAGGCCTACAGCCTGGGCGGCAACAGCCCCGTTGACACGTACTTGAACATCGGCAAGCTCCTGGACGTGGCTTCGCGGTCCGGCGCTGATGCCGTCCACCCCGGGTACGGCTTCCTCTCCGAGAACGCCGACTTCGCCCAGGCCGTGATCGACGCCGGACTTGAGTGGATAGGTCCCTCTCCTGAATCGATCCGACAGTTGGGCAACAAAATCACAGCCCGGGAAATCGCGGTCCGGGCCGGTGCCCCGTTGGTTGCCGGCAGCGACGGACCGGTTGCCTCGTCTGCGGAAGCCCGTGCGTTCGCAGAGGAACACGGCCTTCCCATCGCCATCAAGGCGGCGTTCGGTGGCGGTGGGCGCGGCCTGAAGGTGGTTCGTGAGCTCGCCGAGGTTGAGGAAGCCTTCGACTCCGCAGTCCGTGAAGCCGTAGTGGCGTTCGGGCGCGGTGAGTGCTTCGTAGAGCAGTACCTCGACCGGCCCCGCCACGTGGAAGCCCAAGTCATCGCCGACAAACAGGGCAACGTCATTGTGGCGGGAACGCGGGACTGTTCACTTCAGCGTCGCCACCAGAAGCTTGTTGAGGAAGCACCCGCGCCTTTCCTTAGCGATTCGCAGCGGCTGCAGATCTACGACGCCGCCAAAGCAATCGTTCGCGAGGCTGGCTACTACGGCGCGGGCACCGTGGAATTCCTGGTCTCGGCGGACGGCGCAGTGGCCTTCCTCGAGGTCAACACCCGCCTGCAGGTCGAGCACCCCGTGACCGAGGAAACCGCCGGCGTGGACCTTGTACAGGAGCAGTTCCGGATTGCCGCTGGTCTGCCCCTGAGCCTCACTGAGGACCCTGCCCCACGTGGTCACTCCTTCGAATTCCGCATCAATGCCGAGGACGTCGGCCGTGGATTCCTGCCTTCCCCCGGGACAGTGGAGTCCCTGGAAGCGCCCACGGGTCCGGGCATCCGCTTGGACTCAGGTGTGCGTGCAGGTTCAATCGTGGCACCGCAATTCGATTCACTCCTTGCCAAGTTGATCGTCACAGGTGCCGATCGGCAGCAGGCCCTTCGCCGTGCGCGCCGCGCCCTGGCGGAAATCAACATCACCGGGCTTCCCACAGTGCTGCCGTTCCACCGTGCGGTCCTTGAATCGGAGGATTTCGCATCAGTGGTGGGACTGAAGGTGCACACCCGGTGGATCGAGACGGAGTTCGCGGACCAGATCCCCAACGATCCCGACTACAGTGCCGTGGCACCCGGCGGTGAACGGAAGACCATCACCGTGGAGCTCGACGGCAAGCGCCTGGCTGTTGGCCTGCCCGCTGACCTGCTGGATGGGTGGGCCCGGTCGGGGCAAGGTTTGCCTGCCGCAGCCACCATTGATGGTTCTTCTGTCCCTAGCGGGGACGCGTCGCACGCAGAGTCCGCCCTGGTCGCGGCCATGTCCGGCACCGTGGTCAAGTGGCTCGTTGAACCCGGCACAGAGGTCTCCGAAGGTGATCCCCTTGTTGTCCTCGAGGCCATGAAGATGGAGACCCAAGTTAGCGCGCACCGCGCAGGGACGCTCACGGAAGTGCTGTCGGCTCCCGGCGGGGTAGTGACCACGGGCGCTGTGCTGGCGCACATCGAGTAGGCGGCTTTACGGGTTCCAGCAGCAGCGCGCGGCGGGATGACCGGCGTCGTGCGCCTACGTCCCTTAGCTGTTCGCGGGAGCCGCGACGCCCAGCACGCTGTCCAAAAGACCATTCCGGAACTTTCCGGCGGGATCGTTGGCCTGCGCCAGCGCCCGGAAGTCTTCGAACCGCGGGTACAGCGCGGCGAAGTCGTAAAGAGCCGGAGTGAAAAGTTTGCCCCAGTGCGGCCGGGAACCAAACTGCGCAAGCGCGGACTCAAGTTCGGGCAGCACAGCTTCCACCTCCGCCTGCAACGGCTTCCACGTGAAGTGCAGTGCGACGCTTTGCTGCCGGTAGAACGGGCTGAGCCAGAACTCGTCGGCGGCAATGGTGCGGATTTCGGAGATGAAAAGCAGCGGGGCGAGCTTGTCGGCGAGAGAACGGACGGCCTCCAGTGCGGCCGGGGCGGCACCAAGGGGCAGGATGAACTCACTTTGCAGTTCTTCGCCGTTGCTCGGCGTGAATTCGTGACGGAAGTGGGGGAGCCGATCCAGCCATTTACCGGGTTCGTCCAGCTGGATGGTGCAGTTCTCGGCCGACATTCCCGGCAGCGGGTGCAGCGCGGCGGTGGCTGGCGTTCCGCCGAAAAGCCCGGGCAGCGCAGCCTCGGAGTCCAAGGCCTTGAGCCACACTTGGGGGATCATATCGCCGGTGTAGTTGGTGAAGAAGCTGACGCTGTAGGCACTCGACGCAATCTCGGCGAATGAAGCCACAGCCCGGTCCCAAGGCAGATCCGTAAGCACCCGTTGCCGCATGTCATAGCTCGGGCGGACAGCCAGTTCCAGGCCCGTGACAATACCGAGTGCGCCCAGGCCAACAACGGAGGCGAGGAAGTCGTCGTCGTCCGCGGTCAGCGTGACGAGCTCTCCTGACGGTCGCACAAGATCGATACCCACGACGGCGGCAGCCAGGGACGGGTTGTTGACTCCGCTTCCGTGCGTGCCGGTTTGGATGGCACCGGCAACCGAAATGTGCGGGAGCGAGGCAAGGTTGTGGATGGCGAAGCCGCGTTCCTCAAGTGCGCGGCAGAGGGCTCCGTAGCTGATGCCGGCGCTGACTTTGACGGTGCCCTTGTCCGCCAGAAGCTCGATGTCCTGCGGCAGGGAGTCGAGCAGGATATGGGTGCCGTCCGTATCCGCGACGCGGTTGAAGGAATGCCTGGATCCGAGTGCCTTCACGCGAGTGGCGTCGGCAACGAGGCGCTGTACCTCGTCCACGGTGGAGGGGTGGTGGACCTTTGCGGACGAGTACTCGAGGTTTCCTGCCCAGTTCTTCATTGACTGATCTTCCCACGTGACGGTTTGAGTCTTTCCCTTGATTGTTTGCGCTAACAATTGGCTCCGTCAAGGTGTGTCCAGACAGCGGCGGCTAGAGTTCAAGAATCCGTCGTCGAGCAGGAGCATTGCGTGAGCCAGGGATCCAAGCCCACCATCCGGGACGTGGCCACGGCCGCCAATGTCTCGCTGACCACGGTTTCGTACGTTCTTTCGGGGAGGCATGGCGGCACCACCCGGATCAGCCAGCCAACCCAAGACCGGGTCCTGGCGGCGGTCAAGGAATTGGGTTACGTCCCCAACCAGGCAGCGCGGGGGATGCGGCGCGGGAAGACGGATGTGGTGGCCATCGCCATCGGCAATCTCGAATGGCCGTGGGACCGCGCCCTCGCTGCGACGGCGGCCCGGATGCTTCCCGAGCACGGATATCAGCCCGTCATTCTGTTGGGTGATGACTGGCGGAAGTTTGCCATGTCCGGAGGTGCCGACGGTGTGATCGTGGGGTTCTTTCCGGAATCGACGGAGGCGGATGAGACCCTCTCGGAGCTGGCACGCCGAAACGTCGCGCAAGTGGTGATCTCCGGATCGCTCAAACCCGCAGGATTCGATGTCCTCGCTCCGCGGCAGGATGCCGGCCTCAAGGAGTGCATGGACTTCCTTACGCTTTCTCATCAACGGATCGCCTGCATCCGAAGGGCCGACCCCGCCGGCCGGACAAAGAGCCGCTTCGCCGCCTATGAGGCAGGCCTGGCGAAAGCCGGGATTCCGTTGGACGAATCCTTGGTCCGGACTTCCCTGCACAGGCCGGCACTCGCCTATCAGGCAGCCCTGGAGTTGCTGCAGCTGCCGGAGCGGCCCACGGCCATACTTTGCACGGACGACATGGAAGCGCTGCAGGCCATCCGGGCCGCCTATCGTTTGGGACTCCGGGTGCCGGAGGATATCCAGATCGTTGGTGTGGGCAATTCAACCGAAGGCCAGGAATTCGATCCGCCACTGACGACCGTCGGCCCCGATCCGATCTTCGAGCAAGTGGTCCGCATGCTGCTGGACCGGTTGGCGGGGGTGACCCCGGCCGAAGGTATACGCATGCCGAGTCCCTGGAAGTTGCACCGCCGCGGGACCACCCTGGGTTAATCCTTCAGCGGGCGGCGTGCCAGCCACGCGGCCACGATGGCTCCGGAGATGTTGTGCCATAGGGAGAACACGGCGGAGGGTAGGGCTGCGAGCGGGCTGAAGTGCGCCGTGGCGAGGGTCGCGGCAAGGCCGGAGTTCTGCATCCCCACCTCGAATGCCAAGGCGCGGCGGGCTTTGCCGTCCATCCGGCCTACTTTGCCGGCGAGGTAGCCGAGGCCCAGGCCGAAACCGTTGTGCAGCACCACCGCAAGGAACACGATGCCGCCAGCGGCAACGATCTTGCTCGCACTGCCTGCCACGACGATCGCCACGATCAGTGAAATCACGACGGCGGATGCCCACGGAAGTGCGGGGAGTACCTTTGCGACGAGCTTCGAAAGGAACAAACGTGCGAGCAGGCCCGCTATGACGGGCAGGAGTACAGTCTTCACGATGTCCAGCACCATGGCGCCGGCGTCGACGTTCAGGAAGGAACCGGCAAGCAGCAGGGTCAACGCGGGGGTGACCAGCGGCGCGATCAAGGTGGAGACGGAGGCCACGGCCACCGACAGCGCAACGTCTCCCTTGGCAAGGAACGCCATCACGTTGGAGGCAGTGCCGGACGGAGCGCAGCCTACGAGGATGAGGCCGACGGCGAGCTCGGGCGGGAGCTGCAGCAGGACGGCGATGAGCCAACCCGCGCCGGGCATGATGACATAGTGCGCCACGATGCCGAGGGCCACAGCCCACGGTCGGCGGGCCACCGAAGCGAAGTCGGGTGGCGTCAGCGTGAGGCCCATGCAGAACATGATGATTCCCAGCAGGTAGGGAACACTTAGGCCGAGAGGCTTGAAGACGTCAGGCAGAAGGAATCCGACGACGCCGGCCACCACTACGAGGATCGGGAAGATCGTCACGGCGATGCGGGCAATCCTGGCCTCGGCGGCGAGGGCCGGATTCAGCGGGGCCGTTGTTTCTGACGGAGAATTCGTTGCCTCAAGCATTTATCCATGCTCACACTAAGCCGCTGGCGCGGACGACTTCGTTACTTGCGGCGCGGCGTATATGTCAGACATCCGTCATCCCTTCCCAACTCGGGGACAGCAACTGCTCCACTCAGCCGCCAGTGGGACGTCTGCTGTCCCACAGTTGGGGGTGGGTTAGCCGTTCAGCTTGCCGGCCAGCCGCTCGCGCATCCGAACGCTGGCTTCATTGAGGCCGATGAACTCCACGTCACGCCCATGGTTCCGGTACTTCTCGGTAACCGAATCCAGCACGGAAACCGAAGACGCGTCCCAGATGTGCGAACGGTGAAGATCGATGATGACCCGATCTATGCCTTCCGAGGAATCTTTCGCATAGTCGAATTGCGTGTAGAGGTCATTGGACGAGGCGAAGAAGAGTTCCCCATCCACCGTGTATGTCGCCACGGTCTCACCGTTGAGTTCCATTTCGGTCCGGTCCACGGTGGCGAAGTGTGCCACGCGCCGGGCGAACAGCACGCTCGCTGCCAAAACGCCGACGCCGACCCCCACTGCAAGATTGTGGGTTGCCACCACCGCGGCAACAGTCAGGACCATGACCGCGGTTTCAGACTTGGGTAGTCGCTTCAGCGTGGACGGGCGGATGGGGTGCCAGTCGAAGGTGATCAGCGAAACAAAAATCATCACCGCGACCAAGGCGGCCATGGGGATCATGCCCACGACGTCGCCCAGGACCACCACCAGGATCAACAGGAAAACGCCGGCCAGGAAGGTGGAAAGCCGCGTCCGGGCACCGGAACCCTTGACGTTGATCATGGTTTGCCCGATGACGGCGCAACCGCCCAGGCCACCCAGGAAACCGGTAACGATGTTGGCCACGCCTTGGCCCCAGGAGAC
Source organism: Paenarthrobacter sp. NPDC089675 (assembly GCF_044749185.1). NCBI lineage: Bacteria > Bacillati > Actinomycetota > Actinomycetes > Micrococcales > Micrococcaceae > Paenarthrobacter > Paenarthrobacter sp. NPDC089675. The sequence goes on from NZ_JBIVHM010000005.1 coordinate 299,832, forward strand.
CCGTGTCTTGTTGGACCGGGTGTCAGTGATGTCGTCCACCAACTTGGCCGTCATGAGTGATTCCAAGAGCCCCACCAAGGCCATCGACAACGCATATGGCGCAATGATCCGGAACGTCTCCAGGTTCAACGGCACGTTGGGCAGGAAGAAGCCGGGCAGGCTGTCCGGGAGCTCGCCCTTGTCGCTGACCGTGGGCACGTCTATTCCACCCAGCACCGTTACCAGGGTGATGAGCACGATCGCCACGAGGGGAGCCGGCACGGCCTTGGTCAACCGCGGCAGCAGAAACACGATGGCAAGCCCCACAGCAACAATCGGGTAGACCATCCACGGGACGTTGAAGAGCTCCGGCATCTGCGACATGAACACCAGAATGGCCAGCGCATTCACGAATCCGATCATCACTGACCGCGGAACAAAGCGCATGAGTCGCGTGACACCCAACGCTGCCAAGAGGACTTGGAAGACACCGGCGAGGATGATTGTCGCGATCAGGTAGTTGAGGCCGTGCTCCTTCATCACGGGGGCGATCACCAACGCCACGGCACCGGTCGCGGCGGAGATCATTGCCGGACGTCCACCCACCAGGGCGGTGACCACACCCATGGTGAAGGACGCGAACAGGCCGATCCGCGGATCAACCCCGGCAATCACGGAGAACGCGATGGCTTCCGGGATCAAGGCAAGCGCCACCACGAGCCCGGCAAGGGATTCAGTCAATAGGCGGCGGGGCGATCGGAAGGTCGCCCGGAGTGACATGAGCTGCTCGGGGGTGGCTTGCGCGGGGGTCATGGGTCCTTAGAGTGCAGTCTGGCGGTATCGCTCAATCTGCTTAAGGCGCCGCAGGAGGCTGTCGCGCCGCGGGTGCGGAACGACGTCGGGCGCCTCAGCGGTGAGATCAATGTGTTCGGTTCCGTACTGCCACAGCAGGAGGTCATCCAGGAGGCGGTCCGGGCCGGGGGAGTAGCGGTGGTCGAGGGCCTTGCGGACCTCGGTGATCCGGTTGGCACTGAGCAGCCCGGCAAGTTCCACGGTCTTGGTAAGTCCGTGGGCCGCGAGGAGTTCTGCCGCCCATCCCCAGTCGTCATCCACTTTACGGTCAACGTGCGGAAGGAGCGTACGCCAGACGTCACGGACGCGGTTGGGAGTCAGCGGGGATGCGCCTTCGCCCGAGAGGTCCCAGTAACTGCGTACTTCTTCGTAGCGTTCGTGGAGGTCCGCGAAGGCGCTCTCCACGGTTTCCAGCATTGCCGCGGTGGCCGTGAATTGCCTGTCGAACTGGGGGGTCCAGGCCCGGGGGTCATCGGCCTTGAAGCGGATGTCGTGTTCTATTTCGCTCCAGGCATGCGCGAACACCGTACGGATCTGGCATTCGAAGAAGTAACTGCCGTTGGCTGGAAGGTCCGGATTGAAGACCTGCTGGTATTCCTTCACAGTCTCGTTCTGGATGGTCCGCAGGATCAGGTGGCGGCTGGAGTAACCGTAAGTGCCGGATTCGATGGAGCCGATGTCCTTCTCCCGGTCCCCGCGGCAATCGAAGAGCTGGCGCTGGCGCTTGATGATGTTGGCAACAGCGGCATTGTCGGCCGGAAGCTTGGTGATGACACGGATGCCCACCATGTCGTTCAACGTCCGGAATGGGTCTGGAAACTTGAGGACACGCGGGCCGCCGGGTTCCAAAGGATCGTCCGTCCGGGAAATCTTTTCCCGGAAGGATTCCACCGTCTTGGTGCGGCCTGTCACGAACAGCGGCGTCACCTCGGCTTCCTTCAAAATGCCGCGCAAGGTCAGCAGGACATCCCGCGTAATCCGCTTCAAAGCAGGGCGAACCCGCTCATAAAGTTCCACGTTTGCCTGCACGGCCTTTTGCTGTTCAGGGTCCAGCCTGTCCCAGTTGCTTGCCATGCCCCCAGCTTACGGTGCGGGTCTGACAGCGAAGCCGGACACCGCCGTCGAATTGCATCTAGCCAAACCTGCGGATCCTCGCGATAGGCTCGGTACAAAGGAGGGCGCAATGTTGCGGCACAAGTACAGCTACGGCGAACACCCCAGTCAGTGGGGCGAACTCTTCATACCTGAACCAAGCAACGGTAACCATCGCGGTCCTGCGGCGATCGCGGGTGGCGTGGCCGTTGTGATCCATGGCGGATACTGGCGTTCCCAGTACGGCGCCGAGTTGGGCGAGCCGCTTGCGCGGGACCTCGCGGCCCACGGGATCACCGCGTGGAACCTCGAATACCGGCGGGCGGGCAACGGCGGTGGTTGGCCCCACACCTTCGAAGACATTCTCGCCGGGATCGACCACCTTGCCGAGATCGCGGACAAACACGACCTCCAGTTGGGCAAAGTGGTGGCGTTGGGCCACTCGGCGGGTGGCCATCTGGCTGTCTGGGCGGCCGGTCGCGAGCGTCTGTCGTCAATCGGAACGCCCGACGCCGATCGCCAACTCGTGCGCGGACCGGAGTCGAACGCCGTACACCTGACCGGCGTCGTCAGCCAGTCGGGGCTGCTCAACCTGGCGGCCGCGGAGCGCCTGAACCTCAGCAACGGGGCGGTCTGCAACCTGATGGGCGGTGACTCGGCAAGATACCCCAAACGGCATAAGTACGCCGATCCCATGACTTCGCTGCCCCTCGACGTTCCAGTGTTCGCCGTCCATGCCACGGAAGACGAGGACGTTCCGGCCAGCCAGTCCGAGGCATATGTCGCGGCCAGCACCGCGTCGGGCGGTACCGCGCAGCTTCTCCGCGTCCCGGGTGACCACTTCGACCTCATCGACCCCAAAGCCGTGGCCTACAAGAAGTGCCGCGAGCTGGTGCAGCGGCTGCTTTCCTGACCGCTGGTTCAAGCAGGCCGCCTCTGGCAGAGTGGTGCCATGCTGACTGTGATTGGCGAGGCCCTTGTTGACGTTGTCCAGCGACCGAGCGGGATCGAGGCTCACGTTGGCGGGAGCCCGTTGAACGTCGCCGTAGGATTGGCGCGGCTGGATCACCCGGTGCAGTTCCTCGGCAGGTACGGGCAGGACGCGTACGGGGACTCGGTGGGGGCGCACCTCCGGTCGAGTTCGGTGATGGTTCCGATCCCGCCGGACAGCAAGCCAACCAGCGTGGCCACCGCCTTGATCGACGACGACGGCGCCGCCACCTACACGTTCGACCTCGCCTGGGAACTGCCGGGACTCAGCGCGCGGCTGCCGCTCATGCTGCAGGGCGCCACCTTGCTCCACACGGGTTCCATTGCGACAGCACTGGAGCCGGGCGCTGCAGAGGTGCTTGCCGCCGTCGAGCATGCCCACCCGAACAGCACCATCAGTTTCGATCCGAACTGCCGCCCCAGCATCATTACCGATCGGGAATATGCGCGGGAACAGGCCGAACGTTTCGTGGCTTTGGCTGACGTGGTGAAGGCGTCAGACGAGGACCTGGAGTGGCTGTATCCGGGCGTTGATCCGCTGGACTCTGCGCGGCGTTGGCTCTCTTTGGGAGGCACTGAAGGCCCGGCGCTGGTGGTGGTGACCCGCGGCGCAAAAGGGCCCTGGGGTACCACCCGGTCCGGCGAGGCCGAAGTTCCCGCGCCCAAGGTGGACGTGGTGGACACAGTGGGCGCCGGCGATTCATTCATGGCCGGCTTGCTCTCCGCAATCGTGGATCGTGGGCTGGACGGAGCCCAAAATCGCGAAGACCTCCGCGCCATGCCGGCCGAAACCCTCGCCGCGATCATGGATCATGCAGCGCGGGCCGCGGCCGTCACTGTTTCACGCGCAGGGGCCAACCCGCCGTCGAGGTCCGAGCTTAACCACGGCTAGGGGCTAAGCGGCCCCATGCCCCGGAGCAACTTCCTCGCCGGCCTTCACCGGGCCAGGAGGGGTGCCGTCGCCGAAGGGCCTGCCCCCGAGCGCCTCGCGGCCGTGGGGAGTGAGCCAACCTGAGAGGTCCGGGCCGGCAGGGACGATCTGCGTGGGATTAATGTCCTCGTGCACGATGTAGTAGTGCTGCTTGATCTGCACAAAGTCGATCGTGTCCCCGAAGCCGGGGGTCTGGAAGAGGTCCCGGGCGTAGCCCCAAAGAGCAGGCATCTCGTTGAGCTTGTTGCGGTTGCACTTGAAGTGGCCGTGGTAGACGGCGTCGAAGCGGGCCAGCGTGGTGAAGAGCCGGACGTCCGCTTCCGTGATGGTGTCACCCACCAGGAAGCGCTGCTTGGCCAAGCGTTCCTCAAGCCAATCCATCGCCGTCCAGAGCCGTTCGTAAGCGGCGTCATAGGCCTCTTGCGAGCCTGCAAAGCCGCAGCGGTAGACCCCGTTGTTCACCTCGGTGAAGACCCGCTTGTTGACGGCGTTGATTTCCTCGCGAAGGTGTTCCGGGTACAGGTCGGGTGCCCCGGGCCGATGGAAGTCAGTCCATTCCGTGGAGAAGTCCAGCGTGATCTGCGGGAAGTTGTTGGTCACGACTCCGCCGGAGGGAATATCCACGATGGCCGGTACCGTGATGCCGCGGGGGTAGTCGGGGAACCGGCGGAAGAACGCTTCCTGGAGACGCTCGATTCCGAGCACAGGGTCTTTGCCATCAGGATCAAGGTCAAAGGTCCAGGAACGGGCGTCATGGGTGGGGCCGGGTTGCCCGAGGCTGATGGCATCCTCAAGCCCCAGCAACCTGCGGACGATGACGGTGCGGTTGGCCCAAGGACAGGCCCGCGCCGCGATGAGCCGGTATCGTCCGGGTTCCACGGGCCAGCCGGGCTCGCCGTTCGGCCCTTCTGCGCCGGAGCGGGTGATGCGGTCTTCGATGTAGTTGGTGTCACGGTTGAATTCGCCGCCGGTAACGTATGCGCCTTTGGTGCTGTGCTCTTCTTTGGTGTCACTCATGGACCCACACTATGTGGTGCTTACCGGAGCGGGCGAGGAACCAGGCTCCGGGGCCGCTGCCGGCCCACGTAGACTGGCAAGATGCGGCTAGTAGCAAGTGATATTGACGGCACCATCCTGGGTCACGACGGAAAAATCAGCGACAGGACCATCAAAGCGTTCCAGGACTGCCGCGATGCCGGGGTTGAGCTGGTCTTCGTCACCGGGCGCCCGCCGCGCTGGCTCTACCCCTTGCAGGAGCAGCTTGGTCACAGCGGAATCGTGATCTGTTCCAACGGCGCCGTGGTGTGGGACCTGGCCACGGAGAAGCCCATTTCCTCCACTGCCCTGGACATCAAGTCTGTTTTCGAGGCGCGCCGCATCATCAAGTCGATGCGCCCCGATGCCTTGTTCGGCGCGGAGACGCTGCTTGGCTTCCACCTTGAGCCGGGCTTCATCGAGAACGAAACCAGTGAGCTTCTCGCCGAATTCACCCCGGCGCCCCTGGACCAAACGCTCAAGGCAGATGACGCCGTCGTGAAGTTCCTTGCGATTACCCGAAAGGGCACCCCGGACGAATTCCTTGCCGAGGTGCAGCCGGCTGTGGCGCACTTGGTGTCCACCACGCACTCAGCTCCGAAGACCGCCATGCTGGAAATGTCCGTCCCCGGCATCAACAAGGCAGTCACCCTAGCCAAGTACGCGGAGTCGCTCGGTATCGAAGCAGCGGACGTTGTTGCATTCGGGGACATGCCGAACGATATCGAGATGCTCCGCTGGGCCGGCCACGGTTACGCCATGGCGAGCGGTCACCCGGAAGCGATCCTCGCCGCCGGGCAGCAGGCACCCCATTTCGACGACGACGGCGTGGCCCAAATCCTCGAAGCAAAACTCACCGAGCAGCGGGTCTAGCCGGCGCCTAACCGGGGAATCCAGCAGCGGACCCTTTGGCGGTAGCGTTCAAACTCGGCCCCGAATCGAAGCCTGAGATCGGCTTCCTCGAGCGGCCTGACCGCGTAATTCCACACCAGCGAGCCGGCCACTGCGTCCCGTTCCCGTTGGTGGACATGGCAATGGCCGAAGATATGCCCAGGGCGCTGGCAAGCAGCAGCAGGACGACTCCCGGAACAAGGGTGGGCAACGGGAACGGAACGGCCAGGGCCCAGCGCTTTTCCAGGGCGAAAAGGACCAGCGGGATTACTCCCAGGAACAGGCCCCAGAAAACGACCAGCTGCATGAACGTGGTGAGTACGTGCCCTGATGTGGGCCGCTGGGCAGCGGGCCGGAACGCGAATGGACCTCGCAGAACCCACTCGGTAGGTATTCGGCCCAGGAGAACCAGGCAAAGAGCGGCCACCGAGCAGGCCGAAGCCGCCGTCATCGCGATGACTCCCCAGCCAGCCTGCGTGGTGATGGTGGCGAAGACAGCCAAAGCCAGCGTGACGAGTCCGGTCCAGACCGTGGCCACCACGGCTGCAGAACGGAACCCGAACGCAGCCTCATGGGTGGCGAACACCCTCCCCGGCCAGGATCGCGCGGTAGCCTTCGCGGTACGTCGGGTAGGTGAACTCGAAGCCCGTGGACCGGAGCCGCCGGTTCGAACAGCGTTTGTCGCCCGCACCGCCGTCGGACGCCGGCCCGACGGGCGGTTCCGGAAGCTTCAGCTCTTTCGCGAGGAAGCGCAGGACGTCGCCGTATTCGGCAGCGTCGTCGTCCACCCCGAGGTACACGGCTTCGGGCTGTTGCTCCATGAGCGCGAGGTGCACGATCATGGCTGCGGCGTCGTCCCTGTGGATGCGGTTGGTGTGTTTGGGCTGGGCAGGAATCGTGGCCTTGCCGCTACGCACCTGGTCGATCAGGCGGGTGCGCCCGGGGCCGTAGATGCCGCCGAGGCGAAGGACGCTCGCCTCGGACTGCCCTGCGCGGGCGAACAGCAATTCTTCCGCCTCCAGCAGTACTTTCCCGCTGAACCGCGTGGGTACGGTGGGCGTGTCTTCGTCAACCACTGCACCGGCTGCATCCGGATACACGGCCGTGGACGAGACAAAGAGGATGCGCCCCGGCTGGATCGACTGCCGGTCCAGCGCGTCCAGCACGTTCTTCACGCCGTTCAGGTACGCCGCGCGGTACGCCTCTTCCGTGGAGGCATCCGCCGCGACAGCCACGACCACAGTGTCCACATCCGCAGGCAACTCCGGGACATGCACGGAGAGGTCCGCGCGGATGCCCTGGATCTCTGCCGGGAGCTTTTCGGGGGAGCGGCGCAAGCCCACCACGTGGTGCCCTGACGCCGCGAACCGCAGCCCCGCCTCAGTCCCCAGGTCACCGCAGCCGGCAATCAACACAGTCATTCCCATAGTTTGCCAGCAGTCACCAACTTCCCAGTTTTCATACAACCGCCGTTCAACTTGCAACCGTAGGCTTCAGGCCAAGGACCGTTCGGATTTTGCAGGGGGCATCATGGCCAAGCGTCGGATCAACGACTTCTCTTCCGTACCGGTTCGCCGTGTCGAGCCGGACCACCACTGGCGCTCACTCCGCCGCGGTGACCGCGTCAGCGTGACGCTGAATCCGGGATTCGCAGAGCACGGCGTGGTGGACGACGTCACCGGTGATGCCACGGCCGTTTGGGTGGAGCTCGACGGCGGTCGCGGCCGGACGCTTGTGCACGTCAGCGACGGCGTGGCGATCGTCCCGCGCGAGGGCTGAATGCCTGCGGGCGCCTCAGCTACGCTACGGGTGTGACGCTGCCCTATTTCCTGCGCAAGGACGGTTCTTCCGGTCCGCTGGCTTTCGCCCACCGGGGCTTCTCCTTGGATGGTTTGGAGAACTCGATGGCAGCGTTCCGTGCTGCCATCGAGTTGGGGACTGTGCACCTTGAGACGGACGTCCACACAACAAGGGACGGCGTCGTCTTGGTCTTCCACGATGAGTCACTGGATCGTGTTACCGATTCCACCGGGCGCGTCGCGGAATTGGCGGCAAACGAGGTGGCCAAAGCGCGGATCGGAGGCCGGGAACCCGTACCCACCTTCGACGAGCTCGTCACGTCCTTCCCGGAGGCCCGGCTAAACCTCGACGTGAAGGACTGGAACTCCGTGGGCCCGCTGGCCGCAGCCATCGAAAAACATGGAATCCATCGCCGTGTACTGGTCACGAGCTTCTCGGACAGGCGTCGTCGGGCTGTCCTGTCCAAGCTCTCGGGCCGCGTCGCGTCCTCCGCAGGCAGCTCCTTGACTGCGCTGTTTGTCCTGTTGGGCCCTGTCCTCCCCGCTGCCTTGGCAAACAAACTGCTTGCCGGCGTCGACGTTTTCCAGGTCCCGGTCCGCTACGGCCGCTTGCCTGTGGTGACCCCTGGGTTCATCAGGCGCGCACACCGCCTGGACAAGCAAGTGCACGTGTGGACCATCAACGAGCCCGCTGAAATGGAACGGCTCCTGGACCTTGGCGTGGACGGCATTGTCTCGGACCGGCTGGACCTGCTCAAAGAAGTGCTGATCCGCCGGCATCAGTGGGTCTGATGCCACAACGAGAAGAGAACTTCAGCGATTAAATAATCAGTACCCTTTCTATTTCCCCCTCATCCGGGCTAGGGTCGAAAGTGTCCGGATAATCTTCGCCGGCAGCAGCGTCCGTACCTGCCTCCGGCAAAGAAGGCGAGCGGCGAGGACAGCACCTTTTTCAAGCTCGTCAACCGCTGACCGCCCATTGATCCAAGGGCACATCGAAGTAAAAAGGAGGAGCATTGTGGCTGAACGAGGAAACACCAAGCACGGCTCGGAACTGGACGACCAGATGAAGCACGAGACCGAAGGAATCGTCAGGGGAACCAAACCCCCGCATGTCGAAGAAGGCCGGGAAACTGAACCGTTCCCCGATGAAACAGACCCTCAGGAAGTGCTGGACGCACTGAATCCGGAAACCGGCAACGGCGACGCCGGGGGTGGGCCTGATGACTGACAGCTTGTCCAAGTACTCCGGGCTCTACCGGCAGGACGGGCCTTGGTGCGTGGCCTATGTCGACGCGAGCACGGGCACCGTTGACGGTCTGGAAAACGCGGACGTGCAGCCGGACAACGTTCGGAATACCTTGGAGGGTCTGGGTGCCTCGAAGGAGGACCTCACAGCCATCGAGGGAGCGATCCAACCTGCCAAAGGTCAGCCATCGCCGGTCAGCCGGTTTGTCCTGGTGCGCCAAGGTGAAGTGGTGATCAACGAGGTCCTTCCAGGCGCGTTGGTTGTTCCGGAGCGGGTTTCCAAAGACGACGTCCCGGACCTCCTGCCCTTGCTGAAGCACCATCCTGACGGCTTCGCTTACGTGGTTGTGGAGGCCAGCCGTGACGAGGGCGAGATCCGCCTGTACAGGGCCGGCGCGCCCGGCGTCGAGGCCAGCCAGCACGTGCAGGGCGACGATGACTCGATCAAGAAGGTCCCCGTCGGCGGATGGTCGCAAGGCAGGTACCAGCGGCACACAGAGGAAGTCTGGCGCCGCAACGCGGACCAGGTGGCTGAGGAAGTCGACAAGCTGGTGCGGGAACGGCAAGCGAAGCTGGTGATCTTGTCCGGTGATATCCGGGCCCGCCAGTTGGTTGCAGATCAGCTGTCCGAGGCTGCCAAAGCGGTTCTTTCCACCATTGACTCGCACACCCTCGCCCCCGGATCGGACCGCGAAAAGTTCGATGACGAGGTCAACTCCCTGGTCGCCCGGCAGTGGGCGGAGGAGCAGCGGCGACTCATGGACAGGCTGGCTGAGCAGGAAGGGCAGGCCAACTCTTTGTCCGCCACAGGACCCGGCGCAGTGGTCCACGCGCTGCAGCAGGCTCAGGTTGACGACCTGGTCCTCGACGACGGAGCGCTCGCCGACCACACCCTGCTGGCCCTAAGCGCCGAGCCGTGGGTGGCAACGACCGAGGGCGAATACCTGGGGGCCGATGTGGTAGCCAAAGTCTCCGCTCCGGCAGCATTGCTTCGTGCCGCGGCCCTGACTGATGCACGGGTCCAGTTGGTTCCATCAGGCGCCCTGCCCGACGGCGTTCAGGTGGCGGCCCTGCTTCGCTGGCCCACAGGTCCGGAAGTGCCTGCGGAGGCCTAGTGGCAACCAAGGCGGGATGCCCGACGCCGGCGCGTGCCGCCGTCGGGCATCTGACTGTCAGGAATCGGCGGGTTATTCGCGCTCGACGGCTGCTTGCCGTTGCTGGACGGCCCGGATCCTATCGAGATCGAACTTACCGCCGCGGTCGAAATTGAAGATGCCGTTCTTCTCCTGGAACACGTCCGTCAGCTGCGTGTAGCAGTAACCGAACATGTCCGGGTTATCCAGCAGGACGCTGCAGAGGCCCTCGAAGCGCGCGTAAAACTCTTCCTCGCTCGCCACGCGCTGGCCGTAGCCCCACGAACTTTCGACGTCGGTGCCGGCGGCTTCCGCTGCCTGGCGGGCCTCGGCCTCATTCCACCAGATGCCGCCGAACTCGGAGACGAAGAATGGCTGTCCGTTATAGGGGACTGAGTAGTCTTCGCCGTCGTGGGCGCGGTTCAGGAATGGTTTGCCCTCGGCAAGGCCTTCCTGTTCCAGCCGGAACTTGTCCGGATCCTGTTCATAGGAGTGGGAGTCGTAGATATCCGTATCCCGGACCCGGTGGGAGTAGCCCGAGGCATCGATCACCGGTCGCGTGGGGTCGGCGAGCTTGGTAGCCAGGAACATGGCCTGGGTGACATCGTCCAGGACGGTGATCCGGTCGTGGAGGTGCTGGTGGGTCTCGTTGAGCGGGCACCAGCCGATGATGCTGGGGTGGTTGTAATCGCGTTGGAGGACTTCCAGCCACTGCGCCACGAAGCTGGCCGTGGGCTGCTGGTTGTGGCCGATAGTTCCGCCGCCGGAGACGCCCCAATCCCCGAACTCGCTCCAGACCAGGTAACCGAGCCGGTCTGCGTGGTAAAGGAAGCGCTCCTCGAAGACCTTCTGGTGCAGGCGGGCACCGTTGAAGCCCGCCTGCATGGACAGCTCGATGTCCTTGACCAGCGCGGCATCGTCCGGGGAGGTCATGAGCGATTCGGGCCAATAGCCCTGGTCGAGGACGAGGCGTTGGAACACCGCCTTCCCGTTGATGCGGACCACCTTGCCGTCCAGGGCGACGGAGCGGATCGCGGCGTAGCTCTTGACCTCGTCCACGATCCGGCCGCTTGGATCCTTGATGCTGACGCGCAGGTCGTACAGGAAAGGATCTTCCGGGGACCACGGCCGGAGGCGATCCTCGGGGATGCTAAGCCGGACAGACGGGGCGAGATCAAGGTCCGCGCTGGTTTTGGACTCGGACACAGTGCCCTCTCCGCTGCTGAGTGTGGCGGCAACCGTGTGTCCTTTCCTGTTCCGGGAAACCGGCACTTCGACGGTCAGGCTGGCGTCTGCGAGGTTCGGCGTGATGCGGAGGCGTTTGATGTGGATATCCGGCACGGCCTCCAACCACACGGTCTGCCAGATTCCGGTGGTGCGCGTGTATTGGCAGTGCGTGTTGTTGTACCAAGTGGCCTGCTTGCCGCGCGCCTGCATGTCATGGCGGGAATCGCGTGCGCGCACAACAATCACGGCTTCGGCACCCGGTTCTGCAACGTCGCTGAGGTCCGCCGTAAAGGGAGTGAAGCCGCCCCGGTGGCGGGCAACTTCCACGCCGTTCACCCACACGGTGGCGTCGTGGTCGACCGCCCCGAAGTGGAGGAGGGTTTTGAGGCCGGCCCACTCCGGCGGGATGGTGACCGCTTTCCGGTACCAAACCGCTTCCATGAAATCGACGTGCTCCACCCCCGAAATCGCCGACTCCGGCGCAAAGGGGACCAGGATGTCGCGGCTGAGTTCGCGCGTACGCAAGCCACGCTCCAAGCCGGAATCCCCGGCGTCGATCTCGAAGCCCCACGTGCCGTTGAGGTTCAGCCACGTATCGCGGACGAGTTGCGGGCGCGGGTGCTCTGGCTTGGGAATGTCAGTGTGGGTCAAGGCAACTCCTTCGATGGCGCAAAGATTCGTCTTTACAACGTTAGAATCTTTGGCTGCAGGATGCGAGGGATTGCCGGATTCGGTCCATCAATGCCACGTGACGTGAGAGGCTGGAACCACGCGTCCAGCCTGCGAGCCAAGGGAGATTCACGTGACCCAATACCGTTTGGCCATCCTTGATGACTATCAGCAGGTCTCCGGTGACTACGCGCCGTGGGAGTCACTGCTGGACGACGACGTGAAAGTTACGGTGTTCAGTGCGCCTTTCGTTTCGGAAGAGCAAGCCGTGGCGGCGTTGGGCTCATTCGACATCATCGTTGCCATGCGGGAGCGAACCCGCTTCCCTCGCCGCGTCCTTGATTCGCTCACCAACCTCAAACTGCTGGTCACCACCGGAATGGCCAACGCAGCCATAGACATGGAGGCCGCTTCCGAGCGTGACATTGTTGTCTGCGGGACGGCCGGCTCTCCGGCTGCGGCGCCCGAATTGGCGTGGGCTCTTTTGCTCGCCTTCGCCCGCAACCTGGTTGTGGAGGAGAACTCGCTGCGGGCCGGCAACTGGCAGTCCGCCGTCGGGTTTGAACTGGAGGGTAAAACGCTCGGAATCGTGGGCCTGGGCAAAATCGGTTCGCGCATGGCGCGTTACGCGCAGGCCTTCGGAATGGATGTCCTCGCTTGGAGCCAGAACCTCACGGCTGAGGCGGCCTCGGCCGCCGGAGCGCGGAAGGTCACCAAGGAGGAGCTGTTCAGGGAGTCCGACGTCGTCACTCTCCACTTGCGCCTCTCGGATCGGACAAGGGGAATTGTGGGAGCGCATGAACTGCAACTCCTCGGCCCTGAAGGCTTGTTGGTCAACACCGCCCGCGGTCCGCTGGTGGACGAAGCCGCGCTGGGCCGGGCCTTGGAAGAAGGCTGGATTCGTGGGGCGGCCCTTGACGTCTACGACGAAGAGCCACTGCCCGCCGGACACGCCCTATTGCATTCTCCGCGGACCGTACTCGCACCGCACATCGGCTACGTCACGCATGAAAGTTACCGGCAGTTCTACGGCGGAGCGTTCGAGGACGTGAAAGCCTGGTTGGCCGGTTCGCCTGTGCGGGTGCTCAACGGCTGAATCCGGCGCCGCGGCGCGCGAAGAAATACCCGCAAATGCTTCGAACATTACGTTCGGGCAAGCGCTTTCCGGGGCGGGCTGGCATGATATATCTCATGCGTATCCTCATTGCCCCTGACAAGTTCAAGGGATCACTGACCGCCGCCGAAGCCGCGTCAGCCATGGCCGAAGGTGCACTCCGCGTTTACCCGGACGCTGTAACCACCCAGTTTCCCGTAGCAGATGGCGGGGAAGGCACCCTCGACGCCGCCATCGCAGCGGGCTACGAGGAACGGAACAACGCAGTTGTGGGCCCCATCCTTAAGCCTGTTGGTGCTTCCTGGGCCATCCGGAAGAATTCCTTTGGCGGAGCTACAGCCGTCATCGAAACGGCCCAAGCATCCGGCCTTGCCCACATGGAGCCTACGCCGGAGAATTCCTTGCGCGCCCACAGCTATGGTTGTGGCCAGCTCATCGCAGCGGCGTTGGATGCTGGTGCCACCGAGATTGTGCTGGGCCTCGGCGGCTCCGCGATGACCGACGGCGGCAGCGGAGCGCTGCGTGCCTTGGGATTGAAGCCCCTCGACGCTTCGGGAAACGTGGCGCCGCTCGGCGGAGGCTCCCTTGCCGACGTTGTTGCCCTGGATGTCTCCGAGCTGGATCCGCGTCTCTCCGGCGTGAAGTTCCGCATCGCCGTCGACGTCCAAAACCCGCTCTACGGCACCGAGGGGGCCGCCCACGTCTTCGGCCCCCAGAAGGGCGCCGACGAGGACGCCGTTGAAAAGCTCGACGCCGGTCTCCGCAACTGGGCATCGCTCCTTCGGGAAGCTACAGGCCGTGACGTGAACGTTCCGGGAGCCGGAGCGGCAGGCGGGTTCCCGGCGTCGTTCCTGGCTTTCACCGACGCCGCGCTCGAAGGCGGGTTTGCGCTGGTGGCCGGACTCACCGGACTCGCCAAGCACCTGGGTGAGGCCGACCTTGTGATCACCGGCGAAGGCTCCATGGACGAGCAGTCACTCACGGGCAAGGCGCCCATCGCGCTGGCGGACGCAGCGAGCGTCCATGGCATCCCCGTGGTGGCTGTTGCAGGGCGGATTACCGTGACGCCGGAAGACCTGGCGAAGCATGGGATCGTTGCCGCCGCCCAGTTGCTGGACGTCGCCCAGCGTAAAGACGGCGTCCCGGACATCGCCGACGCCGTGGCCAACGCCGGAAAGTACGTGGCCTGGGCAACCAGTCAGGTCCTTGAAGGGGCGTAGCTCCTACTGCCGGTAACCCTCGACTTCGCTGATGGGACGGGCCTCGGCGTCGTCCGGGTTTTCGCCGGCGTCGCGTTTGGCACGGCGCTGGCGGAGAAGATCCCAGCACTGATCCAGTTGCGCCTCAAGCTGGGCGAGCCTGGCGCGGTTATCGTCGCCGTCTTCCTCGGAGGCCTCGCGCAGGCGGTGTTCCTCGTCCACCAGCGACTGGATCCGTTCCAGCAGGTCCTGGTTGTCCATTGATCTCTCCTTGCTTGGGTTGGGCGTTATCTTCGAACGTAGTCGTGCCCACAGCGTGCGTCTACCGGCATACTTGGCACATGGAATTCACCACCACCATCGTTGGCGATGGAAACAAGGCCGGGATTGAGGTTCCCGAGGAAATTGTCGAGGCGCTCGGCGCGGGCAAGCGGCCGCCGGTGGTCGTGACGATGAACGGCCGGAGTTACCGCAGCAGCATCGCGGTGATGGGCGGAAAATACATGGTGGGGGTGAGCTCGGCGAACAGGGAGCTGACAGGCGTTTCGGCCGGTGACACCCTGGAAGTGGGGCTGGAAGTGGATACGCAGCCGCGCGTCGTCGAAATTCCGGAGGATCTTGCCGCCGCACTCGAGGATGAGCCGGAGGCCAAAGCGTTCTACGGGACGTTGAACTACAGCGCGCAGCGGCGATACGTTGAGCCCCTCGGGGACGCCAAGACGCCGGAAACCAGGGCCCGCCGCGTTGCCAAGGTGGTCTCCGATTTGAAGGCCGGAAAGAAGTAGTTGCCGCATTCGTGATCCGATCCTAGGCCGGCCCGTTGGCGCGGGCGATGGACACGGCCGTTTCGATCCCGCCCGTCCAAGGTTCTCCGTGCCCGGGAAGTACCAGTTGCGCGCCGGTTCGGGCCAATTGCTTGAGGGAGGCCAGATTCAGCGCACTGTTAGCCGTTGCTGCTCCGGCAACGATCCGGGGGCCCTTGTTTTGGGTGTACGGATCCAGGGTCACCAAGGCGTCGCCGCTGAACAGGATGCTCCGCTCGCGCAGGAACAGGGCGCAGTGGCCACTCGTGTGGCCCGGCGAGTAGACGATCTCCGGGCTTCCGGGGACCGGCAGGGCACCCGTTCCGGGGAAGTGCCGCACGTCCCGGATTCCGGGCACCTTGAACGCGCCGGCCTTCCCCATGGAGGCCAGCACGGGAAGACCCCGCGGGTGTGTAAGGGCGAAGACGAAGCGTGAGCGCTCGTGCCGGTAGCGGTAGGGATGCTCGGCTATATAGGCATCTTCCGCGTGGACCCAAACCGGAATCCCCAATTCCTGATGCAACCGTCTGGCCAGGCCCAGATGGTCGAAGTGTGCGTGGGTCAGGACGAGCGCCCGGATATCCCGCAGCTCGAAGCCTTGGCCCTGGAGCGCACGTTCCAAAGGGGTCCACATGGCAGGCAGCCCCGAATCCACGAGCGTGAGGCCTTCGCGACCCTCGACGACGTAGAAATTGACGTAGGCGTCCGAGAAGCGGTGGACGCCGTCGGCGACTTCGGTCATGGTCATGGTGCTCCTCCTTTGGTTCCGTGAGAACTGCCGGGTGCACCACTACCATAAGCATGCTTACTATTTCGGGACAAGGGCGGCGAGGGCCCCCGATACAACCTTTGAGGTGGTCAGGCCGCGGCCGTTGTCAATCGACGACGGGAGGGCAATGCAGTCACGTTGCCTGCTTCCGGGTTCAGGCGAACAGGAACTTCATAGAGCTCCGCGTAAATCTGCAACTCGTCCAGGGCGTCGGCATCGACGGTGGCCTGTGAAAGGTCCATCTCAACGTCCAGCCCGCCGCCGAGGCTCTTGGTGCGCTGAACCACGGGGTAGAGGCCCTGGAGGCTCGAGGTTGTCACGTGACCGGTTGCTGCAATCTGGATCTGTTCGCCGTCAACGTCGACTCGAACAACTACGGAGAGCTTCTCGCTGGTCAATTTGTTGCCTTTCATCAGGTTGCTGCCACGCTGCAGCGTCCCCCAGCCTAGGCATCGAATGTGAGCTACGCAACATTACGACGGTGTAATTTTCCGGGGTTGTCTTTTTGGTGACGTGGCTGGGCGTGGCGAGTGCCGCCGTCGTGCTTCTTGTGAAAGTACGACGGCGGCACTCGCCGTATGTGGGTGGCGCGGGTAAGCGCTAAGCTGTTTGGCCGGCGTGCTGGCCCTCGGAGATTTCCTCCACGAGCTTGCTGTTGAAGGCCGGGAGATCGTCCGGATTGCGGCTTGTTACGAGGCCTTGGTCGACGACGACTTCCTCGTCGCTCCAGTTGGCGCCGGCGTTCCGGAGGTCCGTCTGGAGCGTGTGGTACGAGGTGACGTTGCGTCCCTTGATGACGCCCGCTTCGATCAGGATCCACGGCCCATGGCAGATCGAGGCCACTGGCTTGTGCTGTTCGAAGAAGGCCCGGGTGAAGTTCTGGGCGTCCTTGTCGACGCGGAGGCGGTCGGCGTTGACGACGCCGCCCGGGAGTACCAGTGCGTCGAAGTCCGAGGCGTTGGCGTCGGCCACTGCGAGGTCGACGTCGAACGTGTCACCCTTGTCCACGCCGTTGAAACCCTGGAGCTTGCCCTTTTCGGGGGCAATGAGGGTGGGCTCGCCTCCTGCGTCCTTGACTGCCTGCCAAGGGCTGGTCAGCTCCACCTGCTCCACGCCGTCCGTCAACAGGAAGGCGACCTTCTTGCCTGCGATGCTCTGTTCTGACATTGTTCCTCCTCCTGTATGCTGCTTGGCTTTGGGGCGTTTGTTGCCCTGCGCCTGGCGGGCTTTTGGCCTGCCGCTGCTGCGAGAGTTGTTTCTCTGACCTGATCCAGCCTAGGGAAAGAGGAGTTAGTAAGCAAGCTGACTATTTTTTCTGTGAATTGCTAGCCGGGTGGGATATTGGCGATGCAGGGAAGCGGTTGAGACAAGTAGGCTGAACAGAGATTCACGAGATTCATAAGGATTCACAGGACCAGGGCTCCTGACGATATTCACGGGCGCTCGGGGCCGCGGACGTGCAGCATTTCATCCGCGAAGGTTTGCCCATCGGACTGATCTTTGCCGGACTTCCCGCAGCCGTCTCTGACCTGCTCAACGAAGGTGTGGCGACATTTTCGCTATTCCAGGGCTCCGCGAATATTTGAGGGCGCGGACCTCCCAAGCTAGTTACTTCTTCTTCCCGCTCCGCTTCGCCGCAGCGTTCATCGCCGACTTCACGGCGGGCGGCAGTCCCGCCGTCTCGGTCTCCGGCTCGGCAACGGTCCCGCGCCAGCGGGCCAGGCCCTTCATGCCGTGGTAGATCACCAAGGCAGCTGCGGACCCAAGGGCGATGCCGGTGAACTTCAGGTCGCCGATGGTCCAGGTGTAGTCCGCGATGCCAATAATGAGCGCGACGGCGGCGGTGGTCAGGTTGATCGGGTTGGAGAAGTTGACTTTGTTCTGCACCCAGATCTTCACGCCGAGGACGCCGATCATGCCGTACAGCATCGTCGCGGCCCCGCCAAGGACACCGGCGGGCACGGTCGCGATCAGTTCCCCGAACTTCGGAGAGAAGCTCAACAGGATGGCGAAGATACCGGCAACCCAGTAGGCCGCCGTCGAATAGACCTTGGTGGCGGCCATGACGCCGATGTTTTCCGCATAGGTGGTGGTGCCGGAACCGCCGCCGAACCCGGCAAGTACCGTCGCCGCGCCGTCGGCCATCAGCGCGCGGCCGGAAACGCCGTCGAGGTTCTGGCCGGTCATCGCGGCAACCGACTTCACGTGCCCCACGTTCTCAGCCACCAGCACCAGCACCACAGGGACAAACAGGCCCACGACGCCGATGTGGAATTCTGGAGTCTGGAAGGTGGGCAGGCCAACCCAGGCGGCGCCGTCCATCTTCTCGTAGGAAACCTCGCCGCGCATCATGGCAACGAGGTATCCCACCACGACGCCAACGAGGATGCTGAGGCGGCCCAGGATTCCGCGGAACAGGACGGAAATAAGGATGATCGTGACCAGCGTGATGAGTGCGGTGACGGGTGCGGCGTCGAAGTTGTTCTTCGCGGCCGGCGCGAGGTTGAGGCCGATCAGCGCGACGATCGCGCCGGTGACGATCGGGGGCATCAGCCGGTTGATCCACTCGGCGCCGAACTTTTGGACGACGGCGCCAATGAGCGCCAGTACGACGCCGGCAAGCACCACGCCGCCCAAAGCGCCGGCAACGCCGTACTGGTCCTTGGAGGCGAGCATCGGGGCGATGAACGCGAAGCTCGAACCCAGGTAGCTGGGCACGCGCCCCCTGGTGATCACGAGGAACAGAAGCGTGCCGATACCCGAGAAGAACAGGGTGGTGGCCGGTGGCATGCCTGTGATGATCGGGACAAGGAAGGTTGCGCCGAACATCGCCACAACATGCTGCATGCCGATGCCGATGGTCAGTGGCCACGCGAGCCGCTCGTCGGGTGCCACCACGTGGCCGGGCCGGATGGTTTTGCCGTTGCCGTGGAGCTTCCACTTGGTGCCGAGCATGCTCATGGCGTGCCTTCCTCAGATGAAAAGTTGGGGTTCGGTGCAACATTACCGCCGTTGTGGGGCCCGCTGTACGCGCCTCGCGTTCGATTTGGCACGCAGAGCAGGCCCCGCAACGCCGTGTGTGCCTAACGTCACGCGCCGTCACGGGAAGAGGACACGCGAAGTTGAAGTTGCAACCATGGAAAGCAGAAGAGCCCGGCCACCCGTAGAGGCGAGGGCACAGCGAAAGGTTTATCCATGACGATTGCACACGAAGAAGCAGTCATTGACGCCGCAGCAGTCGACGCCATCTTTGCCGAAGCCCGCACAGCCAACAGCTTCTCCGGCGAAGTAACCGAAGAGCAGGCCCGTGCCATCTACGAACTCACCAAGTTCGGCCCCACCGCCTTCAACTCGCAGCCTCTCCGCGTGACGTACGTCCGCTCGGACGAGGCCCGCGCCAAGCTGGTTGACCACCTGTCCCGCGGGAACCAGGCCAAGACCGCTTCCGCGCCGCTGGTGGCCATCCTGTCCTACGACACCGATTGGCAGGGCCAGTGGGACAAGTTCCTCCCGGCCTACGGCGCACCCAAGGCCATGTACGACGAGAACGCCGAACTCGCCGCCGCGACGGGCAACAACAACGCCCACCTGCAGGCCGGCTATTTCATCCTCGCCGTCCGCTCGCTCGGTTTCGCTGCCGGCCCGATGACCGGCGCCGACTTCGCAGCCATCGACGCGGAGTTCTTCCCCAACGGCGACCAGAAGAGCTTCCTCATCGTCAACATCGGCCAGCCCGGCCCGGACGCCTGGGGCGAAGCCAAGCCGAAGTTCGCCTACGAGGACGTTGTACGCACGGTCTGATTTACTCCTTTAAACACCAACGCTCCTGCATGAAAGTGCAGGAGCGTTGGCGTGTGAGGGGTGGGACGTGAGAGAGGAAGCCATCAAAGCGGGTGGGACGTGAGAGAGGGTCCTGGAGCTTCCGATGCTCGCTCACATCCCTCCGCCCTTTCCGGATCCCTCGATCACATCCCGCCACTCACCCGCGCGACCGGGAGGCGAGTGGCAAACTATGCCTATGCGGAACCTGATTTGGGTGGCGTTCACGGAGCCCGTACACGAGGGGCTGGTTTTTCCGCGCAGCGACTGGCCGCTGCATATCACCCTGTTAAGGTTCGACGTCGGCACTGACGGAAGTGCCGACGTCGCCGGTGTACTCGCGGACCTCGCCGCGGCGCCGGTCGGCGGTGCCCTTGGAGCCGAGCTGACCGTTGGCGCGGACGCGGGCTTTGGGCATCTGGGTTCAATCCCGGTAAGCCTGATCGAACGCAACCCGTTGCTGCAGGGACTCCACGTGGAGCTGGTTGAAGCCGCCGTCAGCAACGGGGCACGAATCGCAACGCCGAACTACATCCTGGACCACTACCGGCCGCACATCTCCCACCATGACGGCAAGCGGCCAAGCCCGGGAGACGTCGTCGTCCTTGACCGGATAGCACTGGTGGATATGGCCCCTGAAGGGAACCACACCATCCGCCGCATCCTCAGGCTGTGGACCCAGGACGCGGCGGAAGGCGCGGACTCACAAACTGCCTAGGCGATGACGCCGTCCACCAGGGCCTTGGCTTCGTCCTGGACCTGCTTCAGGTGGTCGGCACCCTTGAAGGACTCGGCGTAGATCTTGTAGACGTCCTCGGTGCCGGAGGGTCGTGCCGCAAACCAGGCGTTTTCCGTAACCACCTTGAGGCCACCGATGGAAGCGCCATTGCCGGGGGCTTCGGTGAGCTTCGCGGTGATTTCTTCGCCTGCCAAGGTGGTTGCCGTGACATCGGAAGCGGAGAGCTTGCCCAGCTTGGACTTCTGTTCGCGGGTGGCGGCGGCGTCGATTCGGGCGTACACGGGCGCACCGAACTGGTCGGTCAGTCCCTTGTAAAGCTGCGACGGCGAAGAACCTGTGACGGCCGTGATCTCGGAGGCCAGCAGAGCCAGCAGGATGCCGTCCTTGTCCGTGGTCCACACGCTGCCGTCACGCTTGTTGAACGAGGCGCCTGCGGACTCTTCGCCGCCGAACGCACCTTCACCGGATAGCAGGCCGGGAACGAACCACTTGAAGCCGACGGGAACCTCAACCAGCTTGCGGCCAAGACCGGCAGCAACGCGGTCGATGATCGACGATGAGACGAGGGTCTTACCGACCACGGACTCGGGGTTCCAGCCGCTGCGGTTGCGGTACAGGTAGTCGATGGCGACGGCGAGGTAATGGTTGGGGTTCATCAAACCACCGTCCGGCGTGACGATGCCGTGGCGGTCGGCGTCGGCGTCGTTACCAGTGGCGACGTCATAGGCGGCCTTGCCGTCAGCGCCCAAAGACATGCGCTTGATCAGAGAAGCCATGGCCGAGGGCGAGGAGCAGTCCATACGGATCTTCTCGTCCCAGTCGAGGGTCATGAAGGCCCACTGCGGGTCCACCGTCGGGTTTACCACGGTGAGGTTCAGCTGATGGCGCTCGCCGATCTCGCCCCAGTAGTCCACTGATGCGCCACCCATGGGATCGGCGCCGATGCGCACACCCGCGTTGCGGATCGCGTCGAGGTCCAGGACGGAGGGGAGATCGTCAACGTAGCTGCTGAGGAAGTCGAATTTCCTTGTCGTGTCAGCGTTGAGGGCATCGTTCAGGGGGACGCGCTTGACGCCGCGCAGCCCGTTCTCCAGGAGCTGGTTAGCACGCTCGGCGATCCAAGCCGTGGCGTCGGTGTCGGCAGGACCGCCATGCGGAGGGTTGTACTTGAAGCCGCCGTCAGCGGGCGGGTTGTGGCTGGGGGTGACCACGATGCCATCAGCCTGGGGAGTGCCCGGCGCTGCTTCGCGGTTGTACTTCAGGATGGCGTGGCTCAGCGCCGGCGTGGGGGTGTAGCCGTGCCGGGCGTCTACGAGCACAGTGACGCCGTTGGCTGCGAGCACTTCCAAGGCGGAGTTCTGTGCAGGCTCGCTGAGGGCGTGGGTATCACGGCCAATGAAGAGCGGTCCGGTGATTCCCTGGCGGCCGCGGTATTCAACGATCGCCTGGGTGATGGCAAGGATGTGGGCCTCATTAAAGGAGGCCTTCAGGCTCGATCCACGGTGGCCCGACGTTCCAAACGCCACGCGCTGCGCGGGATCGCCCAAATCCGGAACTACGTCGAAGTACGCGTCCAGCAGGGCAGTAATGTCAACAAGGTCCTGGGGTAGGGCAACTGTGCCCGCTCGGCTAGCCATGGGGTCCAGCATGCCAGACCCCCGCCCACTCAGGTAGGAAATGTCCGTGATGCGGCCCCTGTGACGCCGAATAGTGGACACTGCCACCGCCTGGCGGGCACAAGAAATAAAGAATCCCTCCCGATCCTTTGGGGCTCGGGAGGGATGCAGCGTAAGGGGCTCAGCTAGACAGCCGTGTAGCCGCCGTCCACCAGGACGTACGAACCGGTCATGAAGCTCGCCTTCTCGGACAGCAGGAACGTGGTGACGTTCGCGATCTCTTCGGGCTGGCCCAAGCGGCCAAGGGAGTGCTTGGCTTCGAGGCCGGCGATGACTTCACTGGGTGCGGCGGAGAGTAGGGGCGTCTCGATGTAGCCGGGGCCGATTGCGTTGACGCGAAGGCCCTGGGCTCCATATTCGGCAGCGGCATTCTTGGTCAGGCCCACCACGCCGTGCTTGGCGGCGGTGTAGGCGGCATTGCCCAGCGCTGCGACGGCGCCGTGGATGGAAGCCATGTTGACGATCGCGCCTTCGGACGCACCGGCCTCGAGGATGGCGGGGATCTGGTAGCGCATCCCGTAGAGCACGCCGCTGAGGTTGATGGAGATGACACGGTCCCAATCCTCGATATCCACTTCGCCAACGGGTGCGTTGGCGCCGCCGATACCGGCATTGTTCACCGCGTAGTTAAGGGCACCATAGGTCTCAACAGCGAAGTCGACGGCCTTCTTGTTGTCCTCGGCCACTGCAGTGTTGGCCTTGAACGGACTTGCCTTGCCGCCGGACGCGTTGATCTCGTCGGCTACACGCGTTGCAGCGTCAAGATTGACGTCCACAACAACCACGTTTGCGCCGTTCTTCGCGAGGTCCTTGCTGATCGCTTCCCCGAGCCCGGAACCGCCGCCGGTAACAAGTGCGGTTTTGCCTTGGAAGTTTCCCATGATGTCCTCCTTCGCGGGACGGGTCCCGCTGATTTCGTAGATAGCGCTGCTTATGTCGCTATTAGGGACAACCGTGTGCGGCTCGCTCATATTCCATGCATATGCATGAATCCCGTCACGGGCCGGCGAGGTGTGAGTCACAGATGGACGCGGTTACAGCGCCGTAATGGCACGCTACTTATGCGCCGCATCCGGCGGTTGTAGTCTGGGGATCAAAGACCAATCACAGGGGGATACCTATGTCAGAGCAACCAGCCAAGGGCAACGAAGACAAACCCGCAGGCTACGAACCGCCGCAGTACGTTCCGCCGGCCGAATTCAGTGCGCCTTCCCAGAGCGGTTCCGTACCGCCGCCGCCGTCGTACGAAGCAACCGCTCCCGCCGGTGCTACCCAACCGCTCCCGCCATATGACCAGGGCGCCTACACGCAGAACGCGCAGGGCCAGAGCGACTTCTACACTCAGCCAGCGCCGCCGGCGAGCTCGTACACGCCCGGTGACTACAGCCAGCAGCCGCCGTCGCCCTACAGCCAGCCAAGCCCGTACCAACAGCCTTCGCCGTACGCGCAGACCAACCCCTATGGCCAGCCTGCCTACTACGCCATGCCCTCGCAGCCCAAGGGTTTGAGCATCGCGAGCATGATTTGCGGTATTGCCACCCTGGTGGGCTTCGGGTTCTTCATCCTGCCCCAGATTGCGGCAGTCATCCTGGGGCACCTTGCGCTGAACCGCGAGCCGGCAGGTAAAGGCATGGCTATTGCCGGCCTCGTGATGGGATACATCGGCGTGGTCCTGACCGTGATTTTCGGGATTATTTTCTTCGCGGCGCTGGGCGCCTCGAGCCGCTACAACTACTAAAACGCAAACGACGGCGGCCCTCGCCCCGGGTGGGAATCCCACCGGAGCCGAGGGCCGCCGTCGTCGTTAAGCGGGTGCTACCGCACGCCCGCCATCAGCTTCTTGATTGCCGGAGTTGCCGCCGCAAGTGCCACAGCGAGAACCACTGCCACACCGCCAATGCCGAGGAAGTACGGCAGCTCGTTGTCCGGGTTGTAGAGGCCCGCGAGGATGCCGGCCAACGTGGTACCCAGCGAGACCGACAGGAAGAACAGGGCCACCATCTGGGTATGGAAGGCCTTCGGCGCCAACTTGGTGCTCACGGAAAGGCCGATGGGGGAGAGGCACAATTCAGCGAGGGTAAAGAGGAACAGGATGCCCACGAGTGCCAGCAGCGGGGTCTTGCCGTCGCCAGCCAGCGGAATGAAGGCCAGGAACGCAAGGCCCATGATGAACAGGCCCATTGCGAACTTGAAGGGCGAACTCGGCTGACGGGAGCCCAGCTTGGTCCACAAGGCGGCCATGACACCGGCGAAGATGATGATGAACACCGGGTTGATGGACTGCACCCAGGCGGCGGGCATTTCCCAACCGAACAGGTTCCGGTCCAGCTTCTCCTCCGAGTACACGGCAATGAAGGTGAACTGCTGCTGGAAGAGTGCCCAGAACGCTGCCGAAGCAATGTACAGCGGGATGAACGCGAGCACGCGCTTGCGTTCCAGGCCTGAAACCAGCGGGCTGCGGAAGATCAGGAACAGGTAGATCATCGAGGCGCCGATGGCCGCGTACGCCATGCTGCGCGCGAGGTTGTCCGCGTTGACGATCCCCGTACCCAGAAGCACTCCGATCACCGCGAGGATGCCCAGGAAGATCAGGCCGTACTTGGTCCGGTCCTTGGCGGGCAGGGGGTTCGGAACACGGTGGGCTTCCTCAGGCAGGCGCTTCCGGCCGAAGGCGTAGATGACCAAGCCGATCGCCATGCCCACCGCTGCCGCGCCGAAGCCCCAGTGGAAGCCGTTGCTTTCCTGCAGCCAGCCGGTGACCAACGGGCCGATGAGGCCGCCGATGTTGATGCCCATGTAGAAGATGGAGAAGCCGGCGTCGCGGCGTTCGTCCTTCTCCCCATACAGCGTGCCAACCAGCGCGGTGGCGTTCGCCTTCAAACCGCCGGAGCCGACGCCCACCAAAACCAAGCCCGCGATCAGTCCGGGAATGCCGGGAATCAGGGCCAGGGCGATGTGCCCCGTCATGATCATGATGGCGGCGCCGAACAGCACCTTCTCGGAGCCGAACAGGCGGTCGGCGAGCCACGCGCCCAGGATGGTGGAAAGGTAGACGCCGCCGCCGTATGCGCCGACAAGCCCGGCGGCGAGGCCCTTATCGATGGACAGGCCACCTTGGTCCGCCGTGAAGTACATGTAGTAAAGCAGGATTCCCTGCATGCCGTAGAAGGAGAATCGCTCCCACATTTCCACGGAGAAAAGGCTGGCCAACATCTTTGGGTGGCCGAAGAATGACGTATCGCCCGTGGTTTTGGCAGGCGGCGCCGTGGTTTGGGGTGTGCTCATTTCCTCAATGCTGGCACTGACTGCGGGCATTGTCACATCGACCAATGCCCCAGGCAACTGCATTCCATATGCTAGACATCCGGTCTACGCGGCCTCCAGGACCGCCGCAAGTTGGAGAAGCCGCAGCTCAGAACCCATGCTGCCGATGAGTTGGATTCCCATCGGCAGGCCGCCCTCGGTGGTGTGCACCGGGACACTGACAGCGGGCAGCCCGCAAACGTTCACCATGGAACTCCAGGGGGCGTATTCGCATTGCCGTTTGTAGTCTTCGTCCGCGTCTCCGGCCCACTCGCCCGGCCACTGCTCGGTGCTGTGCCCGCCGCCCGTGAACCAGCCGATGGGCCGCGGCGTCTGCGCCAACGTAGGCGTGAGGATGACGTCCCACTGCGAGTATTGGGCAATGGTGTCCTGTTGGAACTGCCGGAGGAATCCAAGGGCCTCGTTCAATTTCGCGGCACTCCGCTGTTGGGCACGACGCCGGAACGTACGGGTCAGCGGGGTCAGGAGAGCCTCCCGTTGGGGTGCTATCCGGGCGCTCCCGACGCTGGCAGTCCAGGCTGTGGTGAACGCCTGGGGGTAGCGGTTGTCGTAGCGGATGTCCGCTTCGCCCACCTTATGTCCGGCTTGCTCGAGGAGGGTTCGGCCGTGGTTCAAGGCATCCAGCGCCTCGGCTTCCACCTCGAAAGGGTAGGTGCTTGCCCACGGGCTGTCCAAGCTCACTCCGATGCGCAGGGGTTCCGGCGCCCGCCCGACATTGGCGAGGTAGCCGCCGTCGGGCTTGTCCCGGGCAGGAACCAAAGCGTCCAGCAGTAACGCGGCATCGGCGGCGTTCCTGGCGAGCGGGCCCGCTACCACCAGCTTTGCGGCGTCCCCGGCGCTGTCGCCCGAGGGAACCAGTCCGCGTCCCGGCTTCAATCCGACCAGTCCGCACGCGCCCGCGGGGATGCGGATGGAGCCGCCGCCGTCGGTTCCTGGTGCAAACGGGATCATCCCGGCCGCCACGGCGGCTGCGCTGCCGCCGGACGAGCCGCCGGAACTGCGGGCCAGGGAATACGGATTGCGCGACGGCGGTGCCACGCGGTTTTCGCTGTAGGCGGTGAGCCCGAATTCCGGGACCTGGGTCTTGCCAAGCGAGACGACGCCCTGGGCCTTCAGGGAGGCCGCGAGTGCGCCGTCCTCGGGCGCAGGCTTGTGCTCCAAGGCCGCGCTGCCATGGGTGGTGGGTACCCCGGCCACATCCGTGAGGTCCTTGAAGGCGAGGGGTATCCCGTGGAGAAAGGGCAGTTCCTTGCGGCCGCGGCGGACATAGCGGAGGTCCGCTGCGGCGGCGTCGGACATGGCTTGTTCGGCGGTGACCGTGATGAACGCGCCCAGGTGTTTGTTGCGGGACTCAATGACCGAGAGGAAGTGGGCAGTGGCTTCACGTGCCGGGAGTTCTCCGCCGGCCAAGGCATCGCGGAGTTCCACCGCACTCAGCTGCCCGATTTCCGGATGCTGGATTGCGAGGGAATCAACCAAGGAAACGCGACTCCAACCGTTCCTCGACGGCCACCGCGTCCACGCTCTCTCCCGCACCCGCCGTGACACGGAATGCGGCCTTGTTCTTCACGGAGGAAACCACTTCCACCAGTTCCGTGCCCCGGTAAACCAACCCCACGCCGTCGTCCGTGCAGTGTGTCTCACCGAGCGTGCCGTTGGCCACCAGCTTGTGGACCGTGGGCCGTCGCCGGAGTTCCGAGTCGAAATGGACCCCGTTGTGGTACGGGAGGAAGCCCAGGGAATTTGTGACCGGCTTCAAGTCAGGCCCGAAAGAATCGGTGACGCCGCCCTTGAACCAGCAGATGGATCCCGCTGAGACGCCGGCCAGGACCACACCGCTTTCCCACACCTTCCGGAGTATCCGGTCCAGTCCGTGGGCGCGCCAGACGGCCAGCAGGTTCACCACCGAACCGCCATTGACCCACACCACGTCCTGCTCCAGCAGGTAAGCCTCGGGGTCCTCGACGTTGGGCATGGTGAAGAGGTTGAGATGGCCCAGGTCGAATCCGGCGATGCGCGCGGCCTGGTCCACCTCCGCGGCCCACCAGCGCTGGTCACCGCCGGCGGTCCCGATGTGGGCCACCTTCGGGGCGCGGCCGCTTGCTCCGGACAGTTCCACCGCGTAATGCAGCAGGGCATCGAACTCGATCCGCGACCGGCTGCCCGGTTTGTATCCGCCGGACGTCGCAAGAATCGTTGGTTGGCCAGCAGCCATGCGTCCGCTCCTTATCGCCTCTGCGGGTAGTTGGGACAAGTCTTCGCGCGAAGGCCGGTGCATGCAAGCAAAGCCCACGTGGCGGGCGCGGCGGGGGCTGCGGGGACTAGGCTGTTTGGTGACTCGTGAACCGATGGAAGGGACTGCCAATGAGCGACTTCGAAACCGTGCCGGTGGGCGACATCCCTGCCGGTGCCAGCATTTTGGATGTCCGCGAGGACTATGAGTGGGTAGCCGGCCACGCCGAGGGTGCCCGCCACATTCCCATGGACCAACTTCCGGCCCGCCTGGAAGAGCTGGACCCGGATGACGACCTGTTCGTTATTTGCCGCACGGGTGGACGTTCGTTCCGCGTGGTGCAGTGGCTCGTGGCGCAGGGTTACTCCGCCGTCAACGTTGGAGGCGGCATGGACATGTGGTTCGAAGCCGGGAAACCCATGGTCTCGGACAACGGCCTCAAGCCGGTCGTCCTCTAATACCACGCAAGGAATATATCCATGGCAGTACCCACGTACACCTTCCTCGGCCCCGAGGGTACCTTTACCGAGGCAGCGCTCCTGCAGGTACCCGGTGCGGGCGAAGCCACCCGGGTTCCGTGTACCAACGTCAACACCGCCTTGGAACGTGTCCGTAGCGGTGCGGCTGACGCTGCCATGGTTCCGATAGAGAACTCGGTGGAGGGTGGCGTCACCGCAACGCTGGACGCCATCGCCACAGGTCCGGAGCTCCGAATCATCCGTGAGGCCCTTGTTCCCATCACGTTTGTGCTCGTGGCGAGGCCCGGCGTCGAACTTTCCCGGATCAAGCGGATCTCCACCCACGGCCACGCCTGGGCACAGTGCCGCCTGTGGGTGGACGAACATATTCCCCATGCGGACTATGTTCCGGGCTCCTCGACGGCTGCCGCTGCCATGGGACTCCTGGAGGACGACGCCCACTACGACGCCGCCATCTGCGCGCCATTGGTGGCGGCTGAACAGCCTGGCCTGAACGTACTGGCGGAAAACATCGGCGACAACCCGGACGCCGTGACGCGCTTCATCCTGGTGAGCCGCCCTGGCGCATTGCCGGAACGAACCGGGGCCGACAAGACCACCGTGGTTGTTCCGCTGCCCGAAGACCACCCCGGCGCATTGATGGCGATCCTGGACCAGTTCGCCTCCCGCGGAGTTAACCTCAGCAGGATCGAATCCCGCCCCACCGGACAGTACCTGGGCCACTACTTCTTCAGTATCGACGCCGATGGCCACGTGTCCGATTCCCGCGTTGCGGACGCTTTGGCCGGGCTGCACAGGATCAGCCCGGGCACCCGCTTTTTGGGCTCCTACGCCCGTGCCGACAAGCAGCCTGCAGTGGTTGCTCCGCACACCTCGGACGCGTCTTTTGCCTCGGCGCACGCCTGGGTCGAGTCAATCCTGAAGGGCTGATTGTTTGTTCGGCCGTCCCCGATTCCAGCGGAATTATTGACGCTTCAAGCCCCTTTCGCGGTGCAGTAACTGTGCGTATGCTTGCTTGATCCATAGACGATGGACGAATGCCCAAACGAAGGGAGTGGTCATGACAGCACACCGCGATGACCAAGAAGGCCAGGGCATGATTGTGAATCCCAAGCCCACCGGTGACAACAAGGACGATTGGGACGGTGACGAAGCCGATCGCGCGGATCGACTGCGTTTTGAAGAAGAACAGGCCATGATCCGCGAGCAGGCCGAGGCGCGTGCTGCAGCCAAGGCGGCCGCTGAGGAAGCTGATCGCAATGCCGCGGAGCCGGACAAAGGCGCTATCTAAAGGGCGGCCTTTGGTACCCGCACCAACAGCGAACCCGGCTGTACCTGGACGGTGACTTCTGTTGCCTCGCCGGACGGATCGCCGTCGAGCTGTGTTGCCATAGGTTCCTGGCTCCGGATGGCGACCTTCCGCGAACGGTAGAAGTTCATCACCGGCAGGTTCCGGTTGTGCTTGAAAAGGACCTTCGTGTACATGGCAATCCAGCCGACGGCGCTGCGCGGGCTCATCACCACGATGTCCAGCATGCCGTCGTCGATCATGGCCTGCGGAATGAAGTCGATGCCGCCGGGGATGAGGCCGCAGTTGGCAAAGAGGACACTACGGATCTTCCGTGACTGTTCCGAGTCGTCGTCCATGGTGATGGTGACGCGTTTCCGCCGTCCAGGCAGGTGCCGGACGCCGGCCTCCGTGTAGGCGAGCCAGCCAACGGTTTTCTTGAGGTCCTCTTTGGTATCGCCGACCACTTCGGCGTCCAGCCCCATGCCGGCGATGACCAGGAAGGTGTGGGTGGAGGACTCCCCGGTGATGTTGTTCTCAATGCCCATGGTGGCTGTATCTATGTAGCGCTGGTGACCGAAGAGGGCCACCTGGATGCAGTCGGCGATGTCGTTGACGTCCAGTTCGACGTTCCGCGCCAGAAGGTTTCCGGTCCCCAACGGAATCAGGCCCATGGCCACGCCCTTGTGCGCCAGTGACTCAGCCACCACCCGCACGGTTCCGTCGCCGCCGCACGCGAGAACGACGTCGGCCCTTGACTCAAGTGCCTGGCGCGACTGTCCGTAACCCGGATCCTCGGGGGTGGTTTCGTAAAACGTCGGCGCGTCCCAGCCGGCAAGCTCGCAGGCATCAATGATCGCCTGGCGCGTCTCAGCCGACTTGTTCTTCACGGGATTGAGGACCACCGCGACCTTCTGGTGGCCTGGATCCGGCTTGTGGGGATCGTCCGCTACGGCACTCCTGATGTGCCGGGCTTTCAAGCGCCGCACGCCCCACCAACTGGAGACGGCAAATGCCACGCCCCCAGCGAGAATCACCCACCAGATCCAGTCGCTCATTGTGCTCCAACACTATCGTCCCCGGCAGCGCCGTTTTCCCGCGGTTGCCCATTGGGCTTCGCGGGGCGGGGAATCGTGGCCTATTCGATACTCTTGTGTGGTGATCGACGTAAAAGACCTCAGCGAAAACCCGGACAAGTTCCGTGCAAGCCAGCGCGCCCGTGGCGCCGACGAGTCCGTTGTGGACGCGATCATCTCCGCAGACTCCGACCGCCGCGCGGCCCTGATCCGCTACGAAACCCTCCGCGCCGAGCAGAACGCTTTCGGCAAGAAGGTGGCACAGGCCAAGGGCGAGGAGAAGCAGGCCCTGCTGGCCGAGGTCAAGGAACTCGCCAACTCCGTGAAGGCAGCCTCCGCCGAAGCAGACGCCGCGCAGGCCAAGCAGGATGAACTGCTGCGCATCATCCCCAACCTGGTGGTGGACGGCGTCCCCGAGGGCGGCGAGGACGACTTTGTTGTGGTCAAGACCGTGGGCACTCCGCGCGAGTTCACCGACTTTGAGCCCAAGGACCACCTCGAGATCGGCGAACTGATCGGCGCGATCGACATGGAGCGCGGCGCCAAGGTCTCCGGTGCGCGCTTCTACTTCCTGCGCGGCGTGGGTGCCCGTTTGGAGATGGCGCTCCTGCAGATGGCCATGGACCAAGCCATCGAAGCCGGCTTCGTTCCCATGATCACCCCCACTTTGGTGCGTCCCGAGACCATGCAGGGCACCGGTTTCGATGTAAAGCACGACGCCGAGATCTACCGCCTCGCCGAGGACGACCTTTACCTTGTGGGAACCTCCGAGGTGGCCCTCGCCGGCTACCACGCAGACGAGATCCTGGACCTCTCCGCCGGCCCCATCCGCTACGCCGGCCAGAGCTCCTGCTACCGCCGCGAGGCGGGCTCGCACGGCAAGGACACCCGCGGCATCATCCGCGTGCACCAGTTCAACAAGGTGGAGATGTTTATCTACACCACTGTTGAAGAGGCTGCTGCTGAGCACGAGCGCCTGCTTGCCTGGGAAGAGGAGATGCTGGCAAAGTGCGAGCTTCCCTACCGCGTTATTGACACCGCGGCCGGTGACCTCGGCATGTCCGCCGCCCGCAAGTTCGACTGCGAAGCCTGGGTCCCCACGCAAAACGCCTACCGCGAGCTCACCTCCACGTCCAACTGCACCACCTTCCAGGCCCGCCGCCTGAACATCCGCGAACGC
This sequence comes from Paenarthrobacter sp. NPDC089675, assembly GCF_044749185.1. NCBI lineage: Bacteria > Bacillati > Actinomycetota > Actinomycetes > Micrococcales > Micrococcaceae > Paenarthrobacter > Paenarthrobacter sp. NPDC089675. The sequence continues at coordinate 331,377 of NZ_JBIVHM010000005.1, forward strand.
GTGGTCAACGAGGAAGGCGTAGCCAAGGGCACCCGTGCAGTGGCAACGCTGAACGGTACGCTCGCGACGACCCGCTGGATCGTAGCCCTCCTTGAGCACCACCAGAACGCCGACGGATCCGTGAATGTGCCGAAGGCCCTGCAGAAGTACCTGGGTGGCCTTGAGGTCCTCCCGGTCCTGTAGCTGCTACACACCGCCCAACGGACAATTCACCCTCGCACGCGGGGGTGAATTGTCCGTTTGGGGGTGTTTTGTGGCCTGAGCCCGGCCGCCAAGAGTTTTGCGCCGAGCTTGGCCGGGTCGTTTGCCGTAGCCCAGTCCCAGCGCACCACCCTGAAGCCCATGGCGCGCAGCCTGTCCTCACGTTTCTTCTCCGCGAGTACGGCTTCCCGTGCACTTTGGCCGCGCAGGTACTCGTCCTTCAGGTACTTTGCGTCGCCGTCGAACTCCCCAATTATTCCCTGGTCCCGCCAGAAAAAGTCCGTTCGGGCAACGAAACCCAGCGCATCGTGGAATTCGCACTGCAACTCCGGAAGGGGAAAGCCCAACAAGTGCATCTGGGCACGGCTGAGTGATTCACCCGCAGATCCGGAATTTATGTCAGCGAAGCCAATGATTGCGTTGACCCGCTGCCTTTTGGCCTTGGAAGCCAGGCTTTCGGCGGCTCTTGCAAGTGCGTCTTTGCTCGTCGCCAGTGTAGGAAACCTCTTCGCGCTGATCGCATGATCGGCCAAGACAACTCCCTTGGTGAATGGCCCTCTGGCCAGGACATTTACTGTCGTTTGCGGAAGGTCGGTGACCTGCAATCCACGGAGGGAGACAGTGCTGGTGGGGTAGTAGTGCCGGTAGGTGCCATAGGTCCGGATCCTCTCCAGTCCGGTGCTTCCGGAGGGTCCCACGGCCGCGGTGGTGCTCGGGCTTCTGGTCCCGCAGTGGCCACGCGACGCCGTGGCAAGGTGGATGTGCGAAGGCACACCAACTATGTGGAGGCCCCAAAAGAGCGCAGCCGTTTCAAAGCAGAACGCTGCGGATGGGTTCTCTGCGGCTACGGCCCGGGCAGTCGCGGCGTATCGATCCCAGGGCTTGAGGCCGAGCCAATGTTGCTTGTCCACGTAGATTCCCTTGCGAACCCTGACGAGTTCGCCTTTCTTGTACCGGCGGCTCAGCTCCCGTACCGAGCCGGATTCCAACCCGTACCGGGAAGCCACGATGAATTCGTTCATGTTGTCCATGAACCACTGTTGCCATGCCCAAGCCACGAGGTCCGGGCCCAAGGGAGCTATGTGGAAAGCGTCCGAAGAAAGCACCGCGTTCTGGACAATTCACCCGTGCACGCGCAGGTGAATTGTCCGCGGGTGGGTGCAAAGCGGGTGGGTGCAAAGTTGGAGCCAGTGTTCACCAGGCGTTAAGCCGTTGCTGTGGCGCCGGTCCTAGTCGCTTGTCAGGGGCGTCTGTTGTACTGGAAGCATGACTATTTTGACTGATACTCCAGTTGCTGGCATCGATGACCAGCCAAATGACAACAAGAAACTCATGATCGCCCTGGACGTGGACGGCACGCTCGTGGATCACGACGGCCACATGTCGCCGGCTGTCCGGGAGGCTGCGCAGGGAGTCGTAGCCGACGGCCACAACGTCATGATCGCCACTGGACGCTCGCTCAATGCGACCCTGCCCATCATCGAACAGATCGGCCTTGAGCGCGGCTATGCGGTGTGCTGCAACGGCGGCGTCACCCTACGGCTGGACCCCAACCTGGAGCAGGGTTACGAGATCATCCACAAAGCGACGTTCGATCCCGCTCCCGCCCTGAGGGCACTGCGCGAACGCCTGCCCAACGCCAAGTACGCCTTGGAGGATGAGGAAGGGAACTTCCTCTCGACCGAGCGGTTCCAGGATGCCAGCTTCGGTGTGGAATCCATCGGCGTGGACTTCCAGACCATGCTGGACTCCACGGCCGTGCGCGTGGTGGTGTTCAGCAGCGAGAACACCTCGGAGGAGTTCAATGCCGCCATCCGCCACGTGGGCCTGTCCGGCGTGACGTACTCGGTGGGCTGGACGGCCTGGCTGGACATCGCGGCCGAGGGCGTCACCAAGGCAAGCGCCCTGGAGGCGCTTCGCCTGCAGCTTGGCACCGACCCGGACAACACCTTGGCGATCGGGGACGGCCGGAACGACATCGAGATGCTCACGTGGGCAGGCCGGGGCGTGGCCATGGGCCAAGCCCCGGATGAGGTGCTCGCCGTGGCGGACGAGGTCACCGCATCAGTGCTCGACGACGGCGCGGCCTTGGTTTTGCGCGGACTGCTGTAACCCCGGGCCGACTGTAACCCTGGGCGGACGGGCAGTCAGCCTACTTCGCCCCGCCAGCCACCCGTTTCGCTGCCGCGGCCCTCGATGAATTCCTTGAACTTTTCGAGGTCCGCGGCCACTTGCATCTCGTCCGCCGAGAGGGCTGCACCGGCCTTTTCGAGAAGTCCTTCCGGCTCCCACTCAAGGGTCACGCTCACGCCGCAGTGTGCGGGGCCAAGGTTGTCGAAGCGCACGGCGCCGGCGTTGCGGGGCGCATCGGTGCTCTCCCAGCGGATGACTGTATCGGGGACCTGCTCGGTGATCCGGGCGTCGTATTCGCGCTTCACGCCGCCCACTTTCGTGGAGAAATGCAGTGTGGTGTCGTCGATTTGCCGGACGTTCTCCACCCCGGACATGAACTCGGGAAACTTTTCGAACTGGGTCCACTGGTTGTAGGCCACGGATACGGGAACCTCAACCTCAACGGCTTTGGTAACGGTTTGCATGGGAAAAAACCCCTTACTTGAAGTGTGTGGCTATGGGGCCACCTCCGGCGTGGTCAACAATGGCCTGGGCAACCTCGCGGAGCTTGACGTTGCGGTTGCTGGAGGCCTTCTTGATGAGTTCCACGGCTTCGGCCTGGCTGCATCGGTTCTGGGCGATGACAATGCCCGTTGCGATGTCGATGACGGTGCGTGAAGCCATGGCCGCGCGGAGGTTCGCTGCCGTTTGGCTGTGTTGGGCAATCATGACGGCCAGGCGCAGGCCCTTCGAGGCTTGCTGTACATAGTCCGTTCCGCGCTGCACGGCCGCCTGGTCAAAACTGTGGGGACGCTCCGAATAGAGATTCAGGCCGGCCTTGGCGCTGTCATCGGAGAGGGGGAACGGCAGGGCAAGGATAGAGCGAATCCCTTGCTCCGAGGCCACCCGGCCGTATTCGGGCCACGTATTGTCCTTCTCAATGTCGGGAATGTGTACCTGGACCCCCTCCCGCGCAGCGGTCAGGCATGGCCCGTCGTCGAATTGATACTGCAGTTCATCGAGCAGGAGCGCGCGTTCACCGCTGCTTGCGGCGGTGGCCGCTGAGCGGTGCCGGAGCATGGTTACGCCGCAAAAGACCTGGGCTCCGGGCTTGCTGAACATGGCCACCGAGTGGCGGGCCAGCTCGGTGAGGAATGCCTCGACGTCAGGGTTGTCGAGGAGCAGGTCCTGTATTTCCGCTGCTACCACATGTGGCTCCGCTTGTTGCTGATCTTCCACGCGGACCTCCGATCACTGGACGAAGCTACTCTTCGAGACTAGTACCGGAGACCCGTTGAAAGCTAATGATAAGTATGCTTCTCTTTTTAAGGAGTCTTGCCGTGGGCTCACCCCTCTTACCCGAAGGTCTAAGGATTGAAGCCCATGCGACAAGCCCGACCACTCCACGCTCCGTACCCGACGCATTCGCCGGAAAGCACCATCCGGCAGAGCTTCCAGGACGGGCTGGTACTGGACCACCTGAACCTGGCAAAGTCCATCGCCGCCAGGTATTCCGCCCACACCCATGACCTCGACGACGTGCGGCAAGTTGCCTACATGGGACTGATCAAGGCCGCCCGCGGCTACGACGAGGAAAAAGGCGTCAGCTTCCCGGCCTACGCCGCACCCACCATTGCAGGCGAGGTCAAGAGGTACCTGCGCGACCACTGCTGGGTGGTCCGCCCGCCCCGTCCCATCCAGGACATGCGTCGTCAGGTGCTGGCCAGGACAGAGGAAATGACGCAGGCCCTGCAGCGCACTCCATCACCGGAAGAAGTTGCCGAGGACCTGCGCATGGAGCCCTGCCAAGTACGCGAAGCCCTCATGGCAGGCACCAGCAAACGGCCGGACTCCTTGGACGCACCCGCCGGTGAGGGCAGGGACGGGCTGCAGGGGTCGCTGTCCAGCATCGGCTGCCCGACAGACAAACTCGAGGACGTCCTGGCCCTGCGGAACGCCATCCGCACGCTTAGCGCAGAGGACCGCCACCTGCTGTACCGCCGGTATTACCGCGAAGAAACGCAGTCAACCATCGCCGAGGCGCTGGGGATGTCGCAGATGCAGGTCTCCAGGAAGCTGTCCAAGATCCTGGTAGCCCTGCAGACACAACTGCTGGACGGCCAGGCCCACCTCCAGGATGGTACGGGCCACAGCTAAAGAGAACACGACCAACAAGGCACGCGATTGTTCAGCAGCCAAGCCCTTCAACCGCGTCCAACACGTCCTGGACGGTAACGGCGAGGATTGCGGGGTCGGGATCGGCCGCGAAAACATCACCGCGGCGAAGTTCGACGGCGGTCAGCACCACGTGCGGTCCAGGCGGCGGACCCCACTCCTCGGCGGGCGCGGGGCCGAACAGGACCACGGAGGGACGCGCGTAGGCGGAGGCCAAATGGGCTGCGCCGGTGTCCGCTGAGACCACAAGCCGTGCCTCAGCAATGGTCGCGGCAAATTCGGCGAGCCCTTGCCGCCCGGCCAGTACACCGGCGTCGAGGTTTGCTCCCTTGGCCTTTGCCAAAGCGGCCGTTCGCTCGGCGCGTTCACGCTCCGACGTGCCTCCGGTGAACACCACATCGTGTCCTGCCCTGGTGAGCTCCACGGCCACGTCCGCGAAGCGGTCCACCGGCCAAAGCCTGCTGCCGTAGGCCGCTCCCACGTGGATTACCGTGGCGCCGGGGTGAGGGGAAGGTACGGCCGGCTTGTTGAGCCGGTAGTCGAGCGGATCGGCGTCGATGCCGTGCCAGTTGAGCAGCCTGGTCCACCGCTCCCGCTCCGGAAGCCCGGTGGTCCACGCGGGTCCGTCGAGTCCGGGGGAGCGGTGCGCAACGATGCGTTTGGCCTGGAGTTCCTCGATCCGTTGCCGGCTCTCGGCCCCGTTTCCGTGCAGGTTCACGGCCACATCCACCACCCCGGAAGCGATGGTGAGGGGATCATCCAGTCCGGGTGTTGGCAGGTGGTCGATGCCGCCCACGAGCTCCAAGGCCTCGCCGATCCACGTGGGTGCGGCGTAGAGGATGCGGTGGTCCGGGAATGCCTTTCGCAGCCCGCGCAGGGCCGGAACCGCAACCAGTAAATCCCCGAGTTTCAGGGCCCGGAGGGCGAGCAGGACGGGTTGATCGTTGTTTTCGGCAATGTTCAAAGTGGCCTCCCGCTAGGAGTCTAGCGGCAGGAAACTTCTCCTCGCCGCGCTGTTTAGGCCGAGGAGAAGTTGGGAACGTTGCCGGTATGGGAGGAACCGGAACGTTGAAAGCGGTCCTGTTTGACCGCGATGGAACGCTCGTCGTTGACGTGCCTTACAACGGTGACCCGCGACTGGTACGGCCCATGGAGAGCGCCCGTTCGGCTGTGGCGAAAGTGCGCCAGGCAGGATTGGCGACAGGTGTGGTCAGTAACCAATCCGGAGTTGCCCGGGGGCTGTTGACGCTCGATCAAGTGCACGCCGTGAACCAGCGTGTGGATGAGCTCTTGGGGCCCTTCGACGTGTGGGAGATATGCCCGCATGGCACGGAGGATGGCTGCGACTGCCGCAAGCCCGCGCCGGGGATGATCCACAGGGCCTGCGATGCCTTGGGCCTCCACCCCTCCGAAGTGGCTGTGGTTGGCGATATCGGTGCTGACATGGGTGCCGCGAAGGCCGCAGGAGCCCGCGCAATACTGGTACCGACGCCGGTGACCCGCGAGGAGGAAATCGAAGCCGCGGACGTGGTGGCCAACGACCTCTGGCATGCGGTGGAGTTGTTGCTCAACGGACTGCCGTTGGACCGGGCCTCCTTGAACGCCGAGCCGTTGAACCGGGCCTTTTTGAACCCAGTGCCGTTGAACGCCGCGCAGAATGGTGCGCTTGCATGAGCCGCGTCCTGGTGGCCCGCTTGGACAGCATGGGCGACGTCCTCGTTTCCGGGCCTGCACTGCGTGCGGTTGCGAACGGAACCAGGCCGGATGGCAGCCGGCCCAATGACGTGGTGTTGCTGTGCGGCCCCGAAGGCACGGGTGCGGCCGAGATGCTCCCGGGCGTTACGGAGGTCCACACCTGGGCATGTCCTTGGATCGTCAACCCTGCCCCGCCTGTCACCGAAGGCCTCACGAACGGCCTGATCGACTACGTCCGCAACTCCCGGATCGAGGAAGCCGTAATCCTTACGTCCTTCCACCAATCGCCGCTTCCGCTGGCCATGCTGCTGCGCCTGGCGGGTGTCCGGAAGATCACCGGTGTCTCCACAGACTACGCAGGCTCGTTGCTGGACGTCCGCTTGAAACCGGGAGAGGACTTTCCGGAGGACCAGCCCGAAGCCATCCGTGCCCTGGGTATCGCCGAAGCCGCGGGTTTTGTCCTGCCACAGGGCGACGACGGCAAACTCCGCGTCAAAACCGCCTCCGATGAGCTGGTTGATGAACTGGCGGAAGAAGGGCCCTACATTGTGGTCCACCCCGGGGCGGCCGTTCCAGCCCGGGCTTGGCCTGCCCTGCACCACGCGGCCACGGTTGAGCTGCTCGAAGCCTACGGGCACAAGGTGGTGGTGACGGGAGGACCCGGCGAGACCTCCCTGACTGCCACGGTGGCAGGACCTTCCGCGCACAACCTCGGAGGCAAGACCAACCTTCGCACGCTCGCAGCGGTACTGCAGGGAGCCGCCGTCGTGGTTACCGGCAACACAGGACCGGCGCACCTGGCCGCAGCGGTGGGAACTCCGGTGGTGTGCCTGTTTTCACCTGTCGTCCCGGCCATCCGCTGGGCGCCCTACGGGGTTCCGCTGGAGTTGCTCGGCGACCAGGAGGCGGCCTGCAAGAACACGCGCGCCCGCACGTGTCCCGTCCCGGGCCATCCCTGCCTGAGCTCCGTCACGCCGGAGCAGGTCCTCGAAGCCGTCGAACGCCTGCTCGGCGGTGTCTCTTCCCTGGCCACGCGACGAAAGGTGTGGAAGCCATGAGAATCCTGGTGTGGCATGTCCACGGTGGATGGATGGAGGCCTTCGTCCGCGGACAGCATGAATACCTCCTGCCGGTGGAGCCCGACGGCGGTCCGTGGGGACTGGGGCGCGGCGGCCGTGACTGGCCGGCCAACGCGGTTGAAGTGGATCTGGCGACGCTCGACCCGGACAGCATCGACGCCGTGGTGCTGCAACGCCCGGAGGAGATAGCTGCAGTTGCCCGGACGCTGGGACGCAGGCCGGGCGTGGACCTGCCTGCGGTCTACCTGGAGCACAACACCCCGAAAGGGGAGGTGCCGTTCACGATCCATCCCATGGCGGACCAGAGCACCATCCCTGTGGTCCACGTGACCTACTTCAACCAGCTGTTCTGGGACACCGGCTCGGCCAGCACAGTGGTGATCGAACACGGCATCCCGGACCCCGGCCACCTCTACACGGGGGACCTTGAGGAGATGGGCGTCGTGGTAAACGAGCCCGTGAGGAGGGGCCGTGTAACGGGCACGGACCTCCTCCCGGGCTTCGCCGGAGTGGGCCCGCTGCGCGTTTTCGGGATGGGTACCCAGGGCCTGCCGGAGGCTCTGAACCTGAAGGGCTTCGGACTCAGCGAAGAACGGCTCAGGATTGCCGGGGATGTTCCGGCCTCCGGGCTCCCTGCCCAGCTTTCCCGCTGCCGGCTGTATCTGCACCCGCTCCGCTGGACTTCCCTTGGACTGGCGCTCCTGGAAGCGATGCATCTGGGCATGCCGGTGCTGGCGTTGGGAACCACCGAGGCATACCGTGCGGTCCCACGCGGCGCCGGGCTGGTTTCCACCAATATCGAGGAGCTCCAAAGCTTCGCCCGGAGGCTCCTCGACGATCCCGACGACGCCTACGCCATGGGGTTGTTGGCCCGCGAGGCAGCCCTGGAACGTTACGGGCTAGCCAAGTTCCACCGTGCCTGGGACGAGGTCCTTGGGGACCTGGGCACGGTGCACCTGGAACGCCAGCCGTTCCCCCTTGGCCATGATGCAGAGAGGACACACCCATGAAGATCTCCATGGTTTCCGAGCACGCCAGTCCGTTGGCAGCCCTGGGAGGAGTGGACGCTGGCGGACAGAACGTCCACGTGGCGGCACTTTCGTCGAGCCTTGCCGAGCGGGGACACCACGTCACCGTGTACACCCGCCGCGACAACCCGGATTTGCCTGCAAAGGTGCAGGTCTCGCCGGGGCTCACGGTTGTCCACATCGATGCCGGCCCCGCAACGCACATCCCCAAGGACCAACTCCTCCCCTATATGGGCGCGCTCGCCGACGGGATCTGCGCCGATTGGGCGGGTGACGTGCCGGATGTGATCCATGCACACTTCTGGATGTCCGGCCTGGCCGCAGTCCAGGCTGCCCGGCGTGCCGGTGCCGCTGATCCGGTTCCCGTGGTGCAAACCTTCCACGCCCTGGGCTCGGTGAAGCGCCGGCACCAGGGAGCCGCGGACACCAGCCCGCCTGCCAGGGCGTGGCTTGAGCCGTGGGTGGGACGGACCGCTGATTGGGTCATCGCCACCTGCCCGGACGAGGTCTTCGAGCTGAAGGCGCTGGGCATCAACAAGTCCAAGGTTTCCATCGCTCCCTGCGGAGTGGACCTAACACTCTTCGACGGGACTGCCGAGCCCGAGGCCAAACCACGCACCCACCGGATCCTCAGCGTCGGACGGCTCGTGCCGCGCAAGGGAGTGGACCTGGTGATCCAGTCATTGCCGCTGCTGGAGCAGGCCGGCTTCGACGACGTCGAACTCCTGGTCGTCGGTGGTTCCGGTGACGCCCTGACCCTCGAGGAGGACCCGGAAGCCCAACGCCTCCGCGCGCTGACCAAGGAACTTGGCGTCGAGGACAAAGTGACCATGCGCGGCCAAGTCCCCCGCGACACCATGCCAGGCATCCTCCGCAGCGCGGATGCCGTCATCTGCACGCCCTGGTACGAGCCCTTCGGCATCGTGCCGCTGGAGGCCATGGCGAGCGGCGTACCCGTGGTGGCTGCCGCCGTCGGGGGTTTGCGCGAAACGGTGGTTGACCAGAAAACCGGCCTCCAGGTCCCGCCGCGGGACCCGGAAGCAATCGCCGACGCCGTGGGCCGGCTGCTTGCCGACCCCGCGCTGCGTGCCGAGATGGGTCGCGCGGGAATGCGGCGCGCCCGTTCGCGCTATTCCTGGGACCGTATTGCGGCAGATACCGAAAAAGCGTACCGATCCGTCCTCGCCGCCGGTCTGTCCCGGCAAGCCGGGGAAGGTCTTGAACCCTTGGAAGGAACGGCACTGTGAACCCGAAAAGCGTTACGACCACAGGCTTGGGGACCATCAAGAGCCCGGCAAACCTCAAATCCGTGCCCGATACCGTCCCCGCGGGCTGGACCGGGCCTGACCACATCAACCCCGAAGTCACCACCCATCTGGACAACGTCCTCCCAGCCCTCGAATCACTGCGCTCGCAGGCCGGCCGGCTCTCAAAATGGGGCACGGAGCTGGCCAACAGGCTCCTCGCCGGGCAGCGCTTGCTTGCGGCGGGCAACGGCGGATCCGCGGCCGAAGCCCAGCACCTGACTGCTGAGCTCGTAGGGCGGTTCGATGCCGAAAGGGCACCGTTCTCTGCCATTTCCCTGCATGCGGAGTCTTCCGCGGTCACGGCGTTGTCCAACGATTACGGCTATGACGAGGTCTTCGCCCGCCAGGTCCGGGCCCATGGCCGCTCCGGGGATGTGCTGGTTCTTCTCTCTACCAGCGGCCGCAGTCCCAACCTCCTCAGGGCAGTCCGGGCGGCCAGCGAACGCGGAATCGCCACGTGGGCGCTCACCGGACCGGGTCCCAACCCGCTCTCCGAAGCCTGCGACGAGGCCATCACCGTTGAAGCCATCTCCGCCAACGCCCAGGAGGGCCACCTGATCGCTGTCCATGCGGTATGCCGTGCCTTCGACGCGGAGGTAGCCCGCCGGACCGGATCATCCGGGCGGGGAGTGCAGCCGTGAAAGTGACCGTGGTGGGCGACCTGCTTCTGGACGTCGACATTAACGGGACCGCGACCCGGCTCAGCCCGGACGCGCCTGTTCCCGTGGTGGACGTGGCAGGCGTCCGGCGTCGGGCGGGCGGGGCGGGTCTCGTGGCCACGCTGCTGAAGCGCGACGGCCATGACGTCACCCTGGTCACCGCTGTATCCAACGACGACGGCGCAAGCCACCTCCGGCGGGCACTCTCCGGTGTAGCGCTGCTCGCCGGGAGCCCGATGGCTCCGACGCCCACCAAGACGAGGGTCCGCATCGGTTCGCATCCGATGGTCCGTTTCGATGAGGGGTGCGCCCCTGCAGCTGTTCCGGAATGTACTGCGGAGATGAGGGCTGCAATCGAGTCCGCGGACGCAGTTGTGGTGGCGGACTACGGCCGTGGCATCACGTTCAACGAGGACATCCGGGCCGCTCTGGCAAATGCTGCCAGGAGGGTGCCGGTGGTGTGGGACCCCCACCCCTCCGGCTCCCAGCCCGTGACAGGCGTGGCTGCGGTGACACCCAACCTGGTGGAAGCACGCGCGTTGTCTAAAGCTGCCGGTTTGGACGATGCCGGCCTTGATCCAGCCGGTCTGGACCAAAAAGGGAAGCACGTGGCGGAATCGGGCCGGCAGCTGCTGGAACATTGGCAAAGCAACGCCGTGCTCGTGACCAAGGGCGAAGCCGGAGCGGTGCTGGTCCAGGCCGGTGGGTCCGTGGACGTCCCGGCTCCCCGGACCTCGGTGGACGACCCCTGTGGCGCGGGTGACCGTTTGGCCGGGAGCCTGGCGGTGTACTTGGGACTCGGCCTTGGGTTGGAGGATGCGGCAACGCGGGCAGTCTCGGACGCCTCGGCTTTCCTGGCTGAAGGCGGCGCTGCATCGCTCATCGTCGACACGGACGCCATGGAACCGGAGCACCCGGCCCCCGCGCCCCCACCGGACAAAGTGACCGCCGTCGTCGAACTTTTCGGCAAGCAGCCAAACGGGCCCGACGGCGTCCATTTCGCCCAAGCGGTCCGCGGCAAGGGCGGAACAGTGGTGGCCACAGGGGGTTGCTTCGACCTCCTCCACGCCGGTCACGCCAGGACCCTTGCCGCTGCCCGGGAGATGGGTGACTGCCTCATCGTGTGCCTGAATTCCGACCAATCCGTCCGACGCCTCAAGGGAGCGCACCGGCCGATCGTCAGCATGGAAGACCGGGCCGAACTGTTGCTCGCATTGTCCTGCGTGGACGCCGTGGTGGTCTTCGAGGAGGACACCCCGGAGGAATGCCTTGCCCGTATCCGGCCCCGTGTGTGGGTCAAGGGCGGGGACTACCAACCCGATGAACTGCCGGAAGCCCGGCTGCTGGCCACGTGGGGAGGGCAATGCGTCACCGTGCCTTTCCATCCGGCCAGATCGACCAGCGGCCTGGCGGAAGCACTCGCCAAGGTCGGCTGAACCTGTACAGAACCGCCTAACGAAAGGAACCGCATGAACACGCAAACAGTTGGCCGCGTCATCGTTACCGGAGGCGGCTCCGGCCTGGGAGCTGCGATCGTGGAAGCGATCAGCAACGCGGGCGGCACCCCGGTGGTCTTCGACCGGGACGTCAGCAACGTCTCCGGCGCGAAGGCCCTGGAAGTCGATGTTTCCAACCGCGAGGCCGTGGAAGCGGCAGTGAAGGAAGCAGCCGAGAGCCTTGGCGGCCTGGACGGCGTAGTAACCGCTGCCGGCATCGACCGCTGCGGAAAGCTGGGCGACGTAGCTGCCGAAGAATGGGAAAAGGTTATTGGAGTGAACCTCCTGGGCACCGTTTCCACGATCCGGGCCGCCCTGCCGTACCTGAAGGAGTCCAAGGGGCGGGCCATCACCATCGCCTCCACGTTGGGCCTTCGCGCCCTGCCGGATGCCACTGCCTACTGCGCCTCCAAGTTCGGAGTGATCGGTTTCAGCCGGGCGCTCGCCGCGGAAACCGGCGGCGTCATCGGCGTGACCACCATCATCCCGGGTGGCATGAAGACGCACTTCTTCGACGACCGCGACGAGCAGTACAAGCCGCAGGACGACTCCAAGCTGAACGATCCCGCGAACGTGGCGCAGGCGGTGGTGTTCGCCCTCTCGCAGCCTTTCGGCAGCGAGGTCCGCGAACTCCTCATTACCCCCGCAGAAGAAGGCTCGTGGCCGTAAGGTCCCGCACGTCCTGAACAACGTCGGCCACGGCGATGCCCTCAATGAGGGTGTCGTCGTGGCCGCAGTGCGGAGCGGTCCAGCCAACCTGGGTGACGTCGGCACCGCACGTGGGGCACCGGGTCACCCACGACATGTGGATCCGGTGCAGGCTCCGGCCCCGCGCCCCGGCATTGAAGACATTGCCCACCCAAAAAATTCCCACAGTGGGTGTGCCGAGCGCCTGGGCAAGGTGCCGGGGTCCGCTGTCGCTGGCGAGCATCACGGTCGCTTCGTCCAACAGCGCCGCCAGTTCGCCGAGCTCCAGTTCGCCCGCTACCGATCGCACGGCTTCACGGTCCTGCTCCGGACTCCTCGCTTGGGCGAGTTCGGCCACTTCCTGGGCCAAGGCCTTCTCCGAGTTGTCGCCCACCACCAGTACCTGCGCGGCTTCCGCGGCGAGGCCCGCCGCTGCATCGGCAAAGTACGACGCCGGCCAGCGCCTTCTGGGATCGGTGGCACCGGGGTGGATGACCACCAGGGAGGAGCGCCGGGGATCCTTCAGCCCGGCGACGGCCTGGACACATTCCGCTTTCGGCTTCAACAGCGGCGGGATGATGGTGGGCGCACCGGCCAATCCAACCGTCTCGAACCAGCGGTCGGGCTCGTTTTGGTAGTAGATGTAGGCAAGGTTGCGCTCAAGGTGCTGCGCGTCCGGGGTTCGCGTCCCCACGGTGTGCCGGGCGCCGAGCTTCAGCAGGAACGGGTTGGAGAAGCGGCCGCCGCCATGCATTTGGACGGCCAGATCGAACTTCCTCTCCTGCATGTCCTCGAAAAACGCTGCAAGCGCTTCCGGATCTTCGTCCCCGTCCCGCACGCCGTTCGCGAACGGCAGTATTTCCACGCTGTCCACGGGCCCATCCGTCGCGGCAGCCAATGCTTTGTGGATGGGAGTGCCCAGAAGGGTCACCTCTGCGTTCGGATAGGCGGCCTTCAAGGCACTCAGGGCTGGATACGTGTAGATAAGGTCGCCCAGGCCCCCGCCCCGGAGGACGGCGATGCGTTCCACGCCCGTGAACTTGTCCAGAACGGGGCCGACACCTGATTCGAGCGAGATGTTCGTTTCGGGTGAACTGTCCATGGATACGGCCCTTTCGTGGAGAGATCGGGGCTTCGCCGCGGCTGCTCCGTGGCGCCGGCGGGAAGCTCAGTGCCCGATTGGAAAACTGCTGTCTCGGCGTGTGAAGCCCAAACTGCTGGGTACCTGAGGGGAGCAGGAACTTGCCGCCTCAACCGGAAGGTACCCCATGGCACGCCTCTCCAACCAAGAAGGTCTGGCCGAATGGTTGCCGGGCCGTTTGGCCGAAGAAAACCCCGTGATCACCGTGATTGGTGATGCAATCCTGGACGGCTGGTGGGATGGGCTGATCGAGCGTTTCTGCAGGGAGGCTCCCGCCCCTGTGGTCCAGGTGAAGCGCCGCGACTTCGCACCCGGCGGCGCGGCAAACACCGCCGTCAACCTCGCAGCCCTGGGTGCCCGGGTGCGCTTCGTCTCCATCGTCGGTGAAGACACGGCGGGGCAACAGCTCAAAGACCGGCTTGTTGCGGCCGGTGTGGACGTCACCCAGGTAATCTCCCATCCGGAAATGACCACCACTACCAAGTTCCGTGTCAGCAGCGCAGGCCAGGTCATGCTGCGCCTGGACGACGAGGCGGAGCGGGTGCCGGCCGACGCCCTCCGGAGCCTGGCCGAGGCCATCCCGGGATCCTTGGAGGGTTCCGACGCCGTGATCCTTTGCGATTATGGTGCCGGCGCCCTGGAGGGCGAAGTCCGGGATGCGCTCCTGAAAGCTTTGGGTCCGGCCGCGGACAACGGCCCCGTGCGCAGGAACGAACTGGTTGTGGTGGACGCCCACCATCCGGGCCGTTGGGCCGGACTGATGCCGGACCTGGCTACGCCCAATGCACAGGAAGCGGCGTTGCTGCTCGGCGTCGAACTGCCTGGCGGCGCCGCCAGGTCGCCCTTTGTGGAGGCCCACGCCAACCAGCTCCTCGCTGCATCAGGCGCGGCCGCCGTCGTCGTGACCCTGGACCGCGACGGCACGCTGACGGTGCGCGTGGACAACGAAGGCAATACCGTTACCCACAGGACATGGGCCCGGCCCGAAACCGAGAAGCAGGCCTCCGGCGCCGGCGATACCTTCGTGGCCGGATTGACCCTGGCACGGGCGGCCGGGCTGCCGCTGACCACCAGCGTCGACCTGGCCCAGGCGGCGGCTGATGTGGTGGTCCATCGGCCCGGGACGTCGGTGTGCAGCACCGAGGAACTGGCCCGGCACTTGCGCGAATTCGCCGATACTGCGCTGAGCGACACTGAGCTGGCCAAGCAGGTCGAAGCCCACCGCCAGGAAGGCCGCAGGATCGTCCTCACCAACGGCTGCTTCGACGTACTGCACCGTGGCCACACCCGGTACCTGAACCAGGCCAAGCAACTCGGCGACGTCCTGGTGGTGGCCCTCAACAGCGACTCCTCCGTTCGCCAACTCAAGGGCCCCGACCGTCCGGTAAACCATGAAGCCGACAGGGCAGCCGTGATCGCGGCCCTGAGCTGCGTTGACCACGTGACAGTGTTCGACACCCCCACTCCGATTCCGCTCATCGAACTCCTGCGGCCTGACGTTTACGCCAAGGGCGGCGACTACACTCCGGAGATGCTCGCGGAGACCGAGGCCGTGGAACGCTGCGGCGGAACCGTGACCATCCTGGACTACGTGCCCGAACACTCCACCACTGCCGTGCTGCAACGGATCCGCTCCACGGGCGAACCCACCACTTGAGCAAGGAGGCGCGCATGCGCATCGTCATCACGGGAGCCACGGGAAACGCCGGCACCGCGCTCCTGAAACGGCTGCAGGCTGCCCGGTCACGGGAGGGCGCGGAGCTGGAGCTCGTAGGCATCGCCCGCCGCGCCCCTGACATGAAGGCGGCCCCCTACAACGGAGTCGAATGGCACACCCTGGATGTTGGTGACTACAAGGATCGCGAACGGTTGGAGGAGGTCTTCGCCGGGGCGGATGCGGTGGTGCACCTGGCATGGCAGATCCAACCGAACCACAACCGCAAAATCCTCCGCCGCACCAACGTAGCCGGCACCGCCCACGTGCTCGGCGCGGTGAAGAACGCCGGCGTGGGACACATTGTGTGCGCCTCCTCGGTGGGTGCATACTCTCCGGCTCCCAAGGACCAGCGCACCAAGGAAAGCTGGCGGGCGGGGGGCATCAAAGGCTCCCACTACAGCGTGGACAAGGCAGCCCAGGAACGGCTCCTGGACAACTTCTCCCGGAAAAACCCGGAAATCGTGGTGGCACGGCTGCGGCCGGGGCTCATCTTCTGGTCCGATGCCGGAAGCGAGGTGGGCCGCTACTTCCTGGGCAGGCTGCTGCCGCGCCTGATCCCACGCAAACCGTGGCTGCCCATCCTGCCCCTGCCCAGCGAGCTCGTGTTCCAGGCGGTGCACGCTGACGATGTGGCGGATGCCTACTGGAGGGTTGTGCAGCAGCGGGCCGAAGGCGCTTTCAACATCGCTGCCGAACCGGTCCTGGATCCCAACGCGCTCGCGTGGATCCTGAAGGCCCGGCGGTACATGCCGTTGCCTCTTTCCGTGCTTCGCGCCGTCGTCAGCGCCACGTGGCGGTTGCGGCTGCAGGTGACGGACCCTGGTTGGGTGGATATGGCCGCCGGCGCGCCGATCATGGACACGGGCCGGGCCCGGAGCGTGCTGGGGTGGATGCCGCACAAATCGTCGCTGGAGGCGTTGACGGAGATCCTCGACGGGCTCGGTGGGGGAGTCGGCCGCCCGGCTTCACCGCCACTGAAGCCGCGCTGACCCTTCCGGCGCGCTGGCTACTCCGAGGACAAGACCGTAATCATGCGGCGCAGGCTCATGGCCACCGATGCTGCCGCGTTTACGGAAGCCTGGCCCGCGGCGGCTTCATTGATGGCGTCGCTTAGGTCCGCGATCTGCTCCCGGGCTTCGGCCAGGCCGTCCTCGAACCCGTGCGCTTCGCCGTTGCGCCACAACTCAATGACGTCGCCCACGGACTCAAGGGCGGCGGCGAGGTGGCTGCGGACGCCATCGGGAATCACCGTGTCCGCGCCCTCCTCCCAGATCACGCTCGCCAGTACGTCGGTGATGTCCTGGACATGGAACGTCAGCCGTTCCATGGTCCGCAAACCTGCAAGGTCACCCGGCAGGCGGCCCGCACGACGCCGGGACCTGGGGTTCGCTTTGGCGCTGACTTCCGCTTCATGGACCGCAGTCCGCACCCCTGCCGCCGTCGTGGACAGTTCGCCGCTGCGGCTTGCCCAGGCCTCGTGGTCCGGAGGCCAGGACTCTTCCATGGCCCTGGCCATGTCCGTGAGTTGACGGGAGAGGGCGCTCCGGTGGCCGGCCAAGGCAGGGTCCACGCCCTCCAGATGCAGGGGCGGAAACACCAGCCAGTTCACCGCCAGTCCCACAGCCACACCCATGGCCATCTGAAGCACGTATCCAAAGGAGAAGCTCTCGGCATTCGAACCGCCCAGCACCAGGACGAACAGGGCGGCCATCGGAATCCAGTCGGACGCAGTGCCGAGCCTCGGCAGGCCGCCGATGAGGACGCCGAGTCCCACCACCAAGGCAACCGAGAAGGTGGTGGGGGAAGCGAAGGTGGTGACGGCAAAGGCCATGCCGATGCCTAGCGCGAGGCCAAGCAGGCTCTGCAACCCGTGCTTGGCGCTCGCAGCAACAGTGGGGTGCATGCTCACCAGGGCGCCGAGGGGAGCGTAGTAGGGGTAGGCGGCGGCCGGTCCGGGCATATAGGGCGCCAGGAACCAGGCCACTCCTGCGGCCAGGGCAGTTTTCGCGGCAAACAGGAGCCTGCGGCGGGTCACGGTTTTTCGAAGCGCGGAGATCAGCCGCTGCCTGTTGGGCATGTGGCTCATGGCTCCA
This sequence comes from Paenarthrobacter sp. NPDC089675, assembly GCF_044749185.1. NCBI lineage: Bacteria > Bacillati > Actinomycetota > Actinomycetes > Micrococcales > Micrococcaceae > Paenarthrobacter > Paenarthrobacter sp. NPDC089675. The sequence goes on from NZ_JBIVHM010000005.1 coordinate 348,767, forward strand.
ACGTAGGCAGGTCTTCCGCTCCGTGTCGAGCCGGGAGGTGCATCCCAAGATCAATCGAAATTTGTGTGATTGAACCCGCGGCAACCGGGTACACACCCAAATGATAGTAACGAGCCTTACTATCCCGGCTGCTGTCCGCAGCCTGCCAACTGTGGAAAGAGAGCGACAATGACTGAGAGCCAATCGCCGCAGGACGGAAGCTTCGCGGCGCCACGGAATGGGGTCCCCGCAGGGACCGAACCTTACTCCGGAAGCTACCTGGACTCGCCAGTTGAAATTGAAACGGATACTGCCGATACATCGACCACCGGCTACCAGACCGGCACCTCGGGATCGGGCACCTCGGGATCGGGCACTGTGGAAACCGCCAAGCAGGAAGCCGCGGGCGTAGCAGACACTGCCAAGGATGCTGCTAGCGGCGTGGTGGACACCGCCAAGGACGAGGCCGCCAACGTGGCCCACGAGGTCAAGCTCAATGCCCGCCAGTTGCTGACGCAGACCAAGGGTGAGCTCACCGACCAGGCAGCCACCCAGCAGCAGCGCGTCGCGGAAGGGCTCCGGTCCATCTCCGATGAGCTGTCCACCATGGCCAATGCTTCGAACAACGGCGGCGTGGCCACGGACCTGGTCCAGCAGGCTGCCGAGCGTTCGTCCTCCATTGCCCACTGGCTGGAGAACCGCGATCCAGGTTCGCTTCTCAATGAGGTCAAGAGCTTCGCCCGCCGTCGCCCGGGAGCGTTCCTCCTGTTGGCTGCCGGCGCAGGTGTGCTGGCCGGCCGGCTTGGACGCGGGATGGCGGACAACGCATCCGCCGATTCTTCCGGCACCGGAACCACCGCTCCACGCGCCGAGTACTACCCGAGCTCCGGAGGCGCTGTGCCGCCGCCCGCCGTCGACCTCCCCGGTCCGGACGCCACGACTGCCAGCTACGGCACCACGCCGACCACTGGCTACGGCACCACCGCCGGTGTCACCGCCGCCGGCGGAGCAGCCGGTTACGGCACGGGAACCACCGGTTATGACGCCACCACCGGAGCCTACGACGCCGGTACCACCGGCGGGCTGGAAGGGTCCACAGCCGCCTACCCGGAAACCACCGGAGGCACCAAGGCGCAGGGCGATCCGTTGGCAGATCCTCTGGATGATCCGGACAGCCCGGAATACGGAGGACCCCGATGAGCAGTCCGGCCGATCTGCCTCCCACGGAGGCTCACATCAAGGCGGAGACCGTTCCGCTTGGTGAGTTGTTGGGCGACCTGACGCGCGACGTCTCCACGTTGATGCGCCAGGAAGTGGAACTGGCCAAGGCCGAACTCAAGGAGTCCGCCACCAAGGCGGGCAAGGGCGCCGGAATGCTTGGCGGCGCCGCCTGGGCCGGCCACTTGGCCGTTGTGTTCCTGTCCCTCGCCCTCTGGTGGGCGCTTGGTCAACTGGTGGGCCTTGGCTGGTCCGCCGTGATCGTCGCCGTCATCTGGGGCATCATCGCCGCCGTGCTCGCGAGCATGGGCCGAAAGGAACTGAAGACCATCCAGGGCCTGCCGCGCACGGCCGAGACAGTCAAGGAAATACCTCCAACCCTTAAACCGAATACTGAGGAGACACGATGACGCAGAACCCCGACGCCCTGCGCGCCGACATCGAACAGACCCGTAGGCGGCTCAGTACGAACGTTGACGCCGTGGCTGACAAGGTCACCCCTTCGCACATCGTCAACCGGCGGGTGGACAAGATCAAGACTGCCGTCTTCGGCGCCCGGGACGACGCCCATGACGCAGCAGGCAACGCCGCCCACCAGGCACATGAAGCCGTTTCGGGTGTTGCCTCCGATATCGCCGATGCCCCGCAGGTCATCACGCGGAAGGCGCAGGGAAGCCCTGTTGCCGCAGGCTTGATCGCCTTCGGAGCCGGCCTGCTGGTCTCGGCCCTGTTCCCGCCTTCGGAAAAGGAGCGGGAAGCTGCCCAGGCAGTAAAGGAAGCAGCGCAGCCGCTCACCCAGGAATTGAGCCATGCAGCCCAGGAAGTTGCTGAGCACCTTAAGGAACCGGCCACCGAAGCCGTCCAAAACGTGAAGGAAACCGCCACTGAAGCGGCCGCAAACGTCAAGGACGAAGGCCAGGCGGCAGCTGCGGAAGTCCAGGATCGTGCCAACACGGCAAAGGACAATCTCGGCAACCAGTAGCTGGGCCGGCCTGCCGGACCGCATTCCTTGCCACCCCCTCACCGGGCAAGGAATGCGGTCCGGTTTTGCTTAACGCAAGACTGTTTAACGCACGTCCAGGATCAGCTGCAGCAGGCGGGCTGCGGCCGGTCGTGCCGCATGTTCCTCGGCCCATTGGGCGCGGGCCAGGGCTTTGCTGACCGCCTGGGTGGTGATCCCCAATTCCTGGGCGACCGTCTTTTGTTGTCCACGGACGCCGGGGGTCAGCAGATCAAGCACCCGCCATTCGGCCGCGCTCCGATGCTGGACAATGTGCCCGAGCAGACGCAGTACAGCCTCTGCCTCGGCAGCCTCGGCCGGGTAAGGCCCGTCCACGGCAACGGGGACACGTTCCTTGCCGTTGCGGAGCCGGTCCACGGCCCTCCGGGCATAGACAAGGCCGTGCCCGGACGCATCCCTGACCAGGTTGGGCAGGGGTTCGTTGATGGGTCCAACGCCGATTCCCACGTACCACTGGCCGCTGCGAAGGGCTATCAGGGCGCACTCCACGGCCTGGTGGGCGGAGTCGACTATGCCTTGCACTTCGTCTTCAACGGAACGGTCGAAGTCGAGCCGCGCCGGGATGTGCCGCAGGTCTTTCAACAGCTTGGGCACCAGGTCGCCGTCGCGCCGGCTGTCGCGTTGGTTGATGGTCAGGGTGAACATAGTGGAACAAATGCTACCGGCTGGTAGCCGCTCTGCAAGGGCTAATTTCCGTATTACGGGCGGGCTTGGCCGGCGGCTGCTGCCTTGGGATCGGGAACCGGCTGCCGGCCTTGCGCGAGACCCGAACGGCGGTCAATCGCCATGAACTTCGGGTCCCACGTATCGCCGGAGCCACCGCTGAACGCCGCCGCGATCACCATGACCACGAAGAAGGGGAAGAAGGACCAACAGATCGCGCGCCAGCCACCCAGCCAGGGTCCCGCCGTCGTGCCATCCGTGATCCGGACCGAGCGCATGCCCGCAGCGGCGTCCCCTACGCTCCCCGCGGTTCCCCAGATCATGCCGTAGGCGTACAGGCCCACGAACCAGAGGATTGCGTACAGCGCCAGCCAAAAACCGTCGTTGTATGCCAGGACTGATCCGCTGTTCATCATGGCGTTGCGGGCAACGGCCGCGATCACGGCCAGCACGGCGTACGCCGCCAGGAAAACGAGGGCATCCAGCACCCGGCCCCAGAAATGGGCGCTTCCGGAGGCTTTGACGTAGTAGGCGCCCGTGGACGTGTGGCGTCTGACAGGCCTGCCGGTGGCGGCATCAACCAGTCCGGTTGCGGTTTGTTGCGTTGGCTTGCTCATGCGGGGCTTTCGGTTCGACGGCGGTGGTTCGGCTTGGCCGGGTCGGTCATTCCAGTCCGGCGAGCCCACCCAGGATTCCCGCAAGCGTTGCCGCGGACGTTTCCTTGACTTCCAGTTTGACGGTTTCGCTTTCGCCTTCCACGCGCGGCGTCAGCACGTGCACGGCAGACGGGCGGGTGTACACCGTCACGGTGGGGAACTCGTTGGTGTCGGTGTTGAAGGCCACAACGTTGCTGGCGGCCTCGGTGTCAGCCAGCGCTGTGGCGGCGTATTCTTCGAAGCCCGTTTCCGTGTATACCGCGGGGTCGGAATCGCGCTGTGCTGCGTTCTTGGGATCAACGAATTCAACGAGCCGCGGAACCAGTTGGTCCCGGGTGACCACAGTGAAGCCGTGCAGGCCGCCGTCGTCGACTTCTTCCAGCAGCACGCCGTCCTCGTGGACGTAGCCGTAAAGCCAGCGCTTGCCCGTTGAAACGGTGCGCTCCACCGAGACAACGCTCTTGCCGCTGCGGCGCAAGGTCAGCGCGCCGGTGATCTCCTCGGTGGCGTGCAGGCGGGAAGGCTCCGTTTCGCCCTCGAAGATCACCGGATATACAAGTTCCTTGGCGAGGAGTCCACGCAAGGCCACGGCGCACATGAGTTCTTTGCTGGCGTCCTGGGAAGAAAGCCAGGGGAGTGCGACGATCTGCTCGTGCTGGACGCCATCCAGGGCAACAACTTCCTCGTCCGTCAGCGTTGGCAGGGCGGCACCCGTGGCACTGGCCGATTCAAGGACTTTGGCGGCAGCCTCAATGTCCCGCGCCGTCCATTTCATGGTGTTGGTGGTCATCCGAATATCCCTCCGACAAAGTTTCCGACTGACTTGGCGGCACTACCGACCCCGTCTGCCACCTTACTGCCTACGTCCTTGGCGAAGTTGCCCACCTCCCTTGCCCCGTCCGCGATGTAGCTGCCGGGATTCCGGGCGAAGTTGGTGATGGAGTCCCAGTTGTCGGCTACGAGGTTGCCCAAGGCCCAGGCTCCGGCAACGATGCCTGCACCGATCACGATCGGAGCGCCTACCGGACCGAGCATGGCCGCACCGCCCGCTGTCATCAGCATGATGCTGCCCACGCCGCCAACCACGGAGAGGCCGCCGGCAACGCGGTCGCCCGTACCGCGCCACCCATCGTGTTCGGGGCTGATCATGTCGCCGATGCCGCCCACGATGCTCAACGGCGCTGCCAGGGCGCCGGCCACACGAAGCCCCTTGGAGAACCTGCTCGCATCCTGGAACGCCTGGCTATAGGGGATGTTGGCTTTGAGGTCGGTGATGACGTCGGTGATCTTTTCGCCGTTGCGCAGGGCGGTCAGCGCGTCCCTCACCACGGTCCCGCCGGCACGCCAGTTGGTGAGCACTTCGCGGGTCTTGACCCATTCGTCATGGCCCAGCTTGCCGTATTTGTACGCCGTCCACAGCTGCGAGCCGAGTTCCTTGACGCCCATTCCGGTGTCGTACACGTCTTTGATGACGCCCACGGAGCTGCGCGAGGCGTCGTTGTTGCTGGCGAACTCCTGCTGGTTGGCGTTCTTCTTCAGCAGGCTCGCGTTGTCCCGAAGCATGTTGGCGGCTTGGACCAGGCTTTGGCGGTGCTGGCTGTTCCAGTCGTTCTTGAACATGGTGGCATCCCGGCCCTGCCAGGCGGTGGCCGAGTTGATGGCATTGGAGAGCTGCGCGCTTTGCATGTTGATGGCGTCGGCAGCTTTGCCCATGACGCCGGCCAGACTGCGAAGCTGTGCGATGTCCGCGCCGTAGAACCCGGCCATGTGGAACCCCCTGTGTGCAGTGAAAAGTCTTGTCCCAGCCTAGGCGTACCCGCAAAGTGCCGCGATGGGGAGCAGTGCCCATCGTTGCGTTAAAACACGACGGCGGGTGGTGCCGTCCCGTAGGGAACCGCACCACCCGCCGTCGTTGGGGAAGGACTAGTGGCCTTCGGCTGCGAAGCGCTTGATGGAAGCTTCCAGCTCGGCTTCGGCAGCGGCACGGTCGCCCCAGCCTTCAGCCTTGACCCACTTGCCGGGCTCGAGGTCCTTGTAGCGGGTGAAGAAGTGCTCGATTTCCTTGATCAGGAACTCGCTGACATCGCTGACTTCCTGGATGTGGTCAAAGCGTGCGTCGACCGGTACGCAGAGGACCTTGGCATCTCCGCCGCCGTCGTCGGTCATGTTGAAAACGCCGATCGGGCGGGACTCGACAATGACGCCGGGGTGAAGGTCGAAGTCCTGGAGGAGCACCAGTGCGTCCAACGGGTCGCCGTCTTCGCCCAGGGTGTTCTCGAAGAAGCCGTAGTGCGTGGGGTACTGCATGGAGGTGAACAGGACGCGGTCCAGGCGGACACGGCCGGTTTCGTGGTCAACTTCGTACTTGACGCGTGATCCCTTGGGGATCTCGATGGTCACGTCGTGCTTCATGGAATGCTCCTTGACGGTTCTGGGTGGGGCTTGGCTCCGCCCTGAAATGGAGGCCGCCACGGCTGGCGGTCCCCAGGCAGTCTGCTCAGCCCAGGGCTGGCGGCAGGCGAAAGTACAGCCGACGCCGCCGACTACTATTGAGGATATAGCGAGACACCCGGGTTTCTTGAACCGGCGGGGACATTTTCAGGACTGACAGGACCAAGCAACTTCCATGATGGGCGTTAAGAACGGGAATGCCCGCAGCGGGTTGTCCGCGGCATGGGGGCGCTTGAAATGGCCGTTGCTTTTGGCAGTTGTGCTGCTGTGCCTCGGAGCCGTAGTCGTGAGCGGGATGGTTCCGGGACTCCTCGGCACACCCAAACAGCCTCACCCGGTACCGGCCTGGCAGCAGAAACCGGAAGCGTTGTCCGGCTCCGGCACCGTGCTTCCCCTCGATGACGCCGCGCAGCTGCCTGTTCCGGCGGAGGTTGCCAGGCTTCTGGACGGGACACTCAAACCGGACGGATCGGGGTCCATCAGCGGCGTGGTCCTGGACGCTTCCACGGGCAAGGTCCTCTTCGACCGCCAAGGCTCTGCCAAACGGATTCCGGCGTCGAACATGAAGCTGCTCACCGCCGTCGCCGCACTGAAGGCACTGGGCCCGGAAACCCGCTTCACCACGCGCGTGCTTGGATCCGAGGACCCTTCCACCGTGGTGCTGACCGGCGGCGGCGATGTGTTGCTGGGCGGCGGCGCGTCCGATCCCTCGGCTGTGATGGGCAGGGCCGGCCTGGCGACCTTGGCGTCGGATACGGCTTCCGCGCTTTCTGCCGCGGGTATCAAGGGGCCGGTGACAGTGCAGGTGGACGACTCCCTCTTTTCCGGAGCACCCCTGAACCCGGCGTGGAGCCTGGACGACGTTGCCGCCGGCGAGACCGCCCCTTTGTTTCCGCTCGCCCTGAATTCCGGACGCTATTCTCCAACGGTGATCGCCGGTCCGCGACCGCAGGATTCAGCTGTGACCACCGCCCGGGCGTTCGCCGAGCAGTTGGCGGCCGCCGGCGTCGCGGTGAGTACCGGCGTCGAACGTGGGAAAGGCGTCCCCGCCAAAGTGCTGGCCAGCGCGGAGTCCGCAACGGTCAGCGAGCAAGTGGACCTGATGCTGGAAACCTCGGACAACTTCCTCGCTGAGGCTTTGGGGCGGATGACCGCTGCCGCTTCTGGCCTGAAAGCAACGTACGACGACGCCACGACGGCGGTGCGCCAAAGGCTGGCTGACTTGGGAATCGCCACGGATTCGATGGAGTTGGCCGATGTTTCCGGGCTCGCGCTGGACAACCAGGTCAGCGCGCGGACATTCGCCGAAGTGGTCCGGGCCATCACCAGCGGTCCCGAGCTGTCACTGAGGGCGGCACTGGACGGCTTTCCCGTGGCCGGACTGACCGGCACTCTGGATAACCGGTACGTGGATCCGGGCACAGCCGGCGGAGCGGGGTTGGTCCGCGCCAAGACGGGCACCCTTAATACAGTGATTGCACTCAGTGGCTACGTGGTGGACGCTGACGGCCGGCTCCTGGTTTTTTCGTTCATCGGCAACGGGCTGGAGCCAGGTGCAGCCGGGAACAAAGCAGCCATGGACCGTTCTGCTTCCGTGCTGGCAGCCTGCGGTTGCCGGGGCTGAAGCTCCGCGCGGAGCGAACTTAAGGGCTGTCAGTCAGTCAGGTGTGGTGTGATGGTGCGTATGGTGACCTCAGCCCGAGATTCGTCAGCAGGGGCCTCGTCCCTGATCAACTGGGACCTGGCCGCAGCGACGGCTGCCCGGCTCGCTCCTCCCGGCCCGGACTTGAGTGCCTCGGAGATCGGCAAGGCCGTGGACAACCTCCGCTTCAATGCGGACATCTCCGTCCCGCACGTCCATGACATCACCGGCCTCGACGCTGCACGGGACCTCCGCGACTCCCATGTTCTGGTGGTGGACAGGGCCTCGTGGTCCAAGGCCAATACCCAAAGCTTCGCCGTCATGCTCCAGCCCGCGCTCAAGAAGCTGCTGGAAACGCGCGGCAATTCCGCCATGTCTCCGGCTGCCGCCACTGCCAGCGGGGCCATCACTGGCAGTCAGCTGGGCGCCATCCTCGCTTTCCTGTCCAGCAAGGTCCTGGGCCAGTACGACCCCTTCGCGGCGCTTGCTCCTGGCTCCAGTGTGCCGCCGGGAGGCCGGCTGCTGCTGGTGGCGCCGAACATCATCTCCGTGGAGCGCGAACTCAACGTCCACCCGGACGACTTCCGGCTCTGGGTCTGCCTGCACGAACAGACGCACCGGGTTCAGTTCGCGGCCGCGCCATGGCTGCGCCACCACATGCTTGAGGAGATCGAGAAGCTCAGCGGACACCTGCTGGGCAACATGGATTCCCTGGTTGAACGGGCCAGCGCTGTGGCAAAGTCGCTGAAGGACCGGACGGCGTCGGGCAATGTCCCCGGACGTGGCGCGATCCTGGACCTTTTGCAGGACCCTGAGGAGAAGGCTTCGCTGTCCCACCTCACGGCGGTCATGAGCTTGCTCGAGGGCCACGCCAACGTGGTGATGGACGCCGTGGACTCCAGCATCGTGCCTTCGGTCAAGACCATCCGGCAGCGCTTCAACGATCGCGGCAAGGACCGGGGCATTGTTGAGAAGTTCATCCGGAACATCCTCGGGCTCGACGCCAAGATGCGCCAGTACACGGATGGAGCCAAGTTTGTTCGCGGCGTGGTGGCCGTAGCCGGGATGGATGGCTTCAACAAGGTATGGGATTCCGCGGAGAACCTGCCTACTGAAGAGGAAATCCACGATTCCAAGCTCTGGCTCGAGCGGATGGGGCTTTGAGCTCACCGGTCGTCACGCCTGGTCTTCCGGGGAAGGGTCGACGTCGGCCCGGCCGGCTGGCCCCGGTCGTCGGCAAAGCACGGAAGCTATTGCAGAACGCTTTGGCGGACGCAGGCTACCCGTCGCGTGTTCTGGTGGCCTGCAGTGGCGGCCCGGATTCCCTAGCTTTGGCCGCGATTGCCGCCTACTTTGCCCGTCGCGGCCACGTGGACGGGCATCCCGTCTCCGTTGCCGGGGTGGTGGTGGACCATCAACTCCAAGCCGGTTCAGCAGAGGTGGCAGCCAAGGCCGCGGCAGCCATCCGGGATCTTGGACTTTCACCTGTTGAGGTGCGGGCCGTAAGCGTGGCTTCCACCGGGTTCGGGCCTGAAGCCGCAGCCCGCGATGCCCGGCACGCCGCCCTCGAAGCCGCCGCGAAGGACCTTGATTGCAGCGCGATCCTCTTGGGGCACACCCTGGACGACCAAGCCGAACAAGTGCTGCTGGGACTTGCGCGGGGCTCCGGGACCCGTTCGCTTGCCGGCATGCGGCCTGCACGCGGGCGTTTGCTGCGCCCTTTCCTTGGTTTGCGCCGCTCCGAGACCCTAGAGATCTGCGACGTCGAGGAGCTTTCTCCGTGGCATGACCCCAGCAACTCGGATCCCTCCTTTGCGCGGTCCCGCACCCGCGTGGAAGTGATGCCGGTACTGGAGGAAAAGCTGGGCCCGGGAGTTGCCGAGTCGCTGGCCCGGACTGCCGCAATCCTCCAGCAGGATGCCGATTTCCTTGAAGACCTGGCCAATGAGACGTATCTCTCGTTGGTGACGCGTACGCCCGATGGGGCCTGGCTTCCGGAGGATGCCGTTCGTGACCTTGCCCCGGCGCTTCGGTTCCGGGTCATCGCCAAGGCCGCTGCCGACGTCGGGGGTCAACAGCCGGGTTACGGCCGCCTTCAGGCCGCGGAAGCGTTGCTGCGCCGGCAGGGTTCGGCGGGGCCGGTGGAGCTGCCCGGCCACGTCAGTGTTTTCCGCCTGTCCCTCAGCGATTTGGAGCAGGAGCGGGCTGCGGGCACTGATGAATCTGCCCAGGCCGGTCCCCGTGAAGGCGCGCGCTGTGGGAAGCTAGTATTCCGGCATCAGAAATCGGCCCAACAGTAGCCGCACCCCGAGCATCAAACAGGAGCCATTGGTGGATTCAAACGACGTCCAGGCAGACCTCAAGCACGTTCTTTACACCAAAGAGCAGATCCAGACGCGCATCGCCGAACTGGCGGCGCAGATCGACAAGGACTACGAAGGCCGCGAGATCCTGGTTGTCGGCGTCCTCAAGGGTGCCGTCATGGTCATGGCGGACCTCGCCCGGGCCCTGCACAGCCACGTCAGCATGGACTGGATGGCGGTGTCCTCTTACGGCTCGGGTACGCAGTCTTCCGGTGTTGTCCGTATCCTCAAGGACCTCGATACCGACCTCATGGGCAAGGACGTCCTGATCGTCGAGGACATCATCGACTCCGGCTTGACCCTCTCCTGGCTCAAGTCCAACCTGGAGTCCCGTGGCACGGCCAGTGTGGAAATCTGCACGGCATTCCGCAAACCCACTGCCGCCAAGGTGGAAATCGACGTTAAGTACGTCGGGTACGACATCCCCAACGAATTCGTCGTTGGCTACGGACTGGATTACGCCGAGAAATACCGCAACCTGGACTTCGTGGGCACCCTCGCTCCGCACGTCTACGAGTAAGCCTCCTACAGCGAACGCTTCCCGCGCCGCGCCCCGGTGCAGACCCTCCCCGTGTACGCCCAGAGGGAACTTTTGGTCTTCCCAGTGCGTGAATTACTGGGAACGGTGTATAGCTAGAAACTGAAGCAGCACCACTTGCGCGCAGAAGTTGCGCCTTGCAGCACTACCAGGAGGGACGGGGCGCAACCCCGATCAGATGAAAGCTAAGAATTTCTTCAAGGGCCCGGGCATCTGGATTGTTGTCGTTGTTGGCTTGCTCCTGGTGGCATTCGCAACTCTGGCTCCCGGTGGCTCAACGAGGATCGACACCAAGGACGGCCTGAACCTCCTCGCCCAGAGCGGCAAGGTTGAGCAGGCGAAAATTTTCGATGCCGAGAACCGCGTCGATCTGGTGCTCAAGGACAACCTGAACATCGATGGCCAGGACAAGGGCAAGAACGTCCAGTTCTTCTACGTCACTGACCGTGGACCGGACGTGGTCAAGGCCGTGACCAACGCCAACCCGGACAAGGGCTTCACGGACCAGCCCGTTGAGAACAACTGGTTCTCCGGGCTCTTCTCGCTCCTGATTCCGGTGCTGCTGCTGGGCGTCCTGTTCTGGTTCCTGCTGTCCCGCATGCAGGGCGGCGGTTCCAAGGTGATGCAGTTCGGCAAGTCGAAGGCCAAGCTGGTCAACAAGGACATGCCGCAAGTGACCTTCGCTGACGTCGCCGGCGCGGACGAAGCCGTGGAAGAACTGCAGGAAATCAAGGAATTCCTGCAGGAACCGGCCAAGTTCCAGGCTGTCGGAGCCAAGATCCCCAAGGGCGTGCTGCTGTACGGCCCTCCGGGTACCGGCAAGACCCTCCTGGCCCGTGCCGTGGCTGGCGAGGCCGGCGTTCCGTTCTTCTCCATCTCCGGCTCGGACTTCGTGGAAATGTTCGTCGGTGTTGGCGCATCGCGAGTGCGTGACCTGTTCGAGCAGGCCAAGGCGAGCTCTCCGGCCATCATCTTCGTGGATGAAATCGACGCCGTTGGCCGTCACCGCGGCGCCGGCATCGGCGGCGGCAATGACGAGCGTGAGCAGACCTTGAACCAGCTCCTCGTGGAGATGGACGGCTTCGACGTCAAGACCAACGTCATCCTGATCGCAGCCACCAACCGTCCCGATGTGCTGGATCCCGCCCTGCTCCGTCCGGGCCGTTTCGACCGCCAGGTCACCGTGGAAGCCCCGGACCTGGTGGGCCGCGAGCAGATCCTCAACGTCCACGCCAAAGGCAAGCCGATGGCCCCCGGAATCGACCTCAAGGCTGTGGCCAAGAAGACCCCGGGCTACACCGGTGCGGACCTGGCGAACGTGCTCAACGAGGCTGCGCTGCTGACCGCGCGCTCCAACGCCAACCTGATTGACGACCGCGCCTTGGACGAAGCCATCGACCGAGTCATGGCCGGCCCCCAGAAGCGCAGCCGCGTCATGAAGGAACTCGAGCGCAAGATCACCGCCTACCACGAAGGTGGCCACGCGCTGGTTGCGGCTGCGCTCCGCAATTCTGCCCCGGTCACCAAGATCACCATCCTCCCGCGTGGACGGGCACTCGGCTACACCATGGTGGTCCCGGAGGACGACAAGTACTCGGTGACCCGCAACGAACTGCTGGACCAGATGGCCTACGCCATGGGTGGCCGCGTCGCTGAGGAGATCGTTTTCCACGATCCGTCGACGGGCGCCTCCAACGATATCGAGAAGGCAACCGGCACCGCCCGCAAGATGGTTACCCAGTACGGCATGAGCGAGCGTGTGGGTGCAGTGAAGCTCGGCCAGGGCGGCGGCGAGCCGTTCCTGGGCCGCGACGCTGCACAGGAGCGCAACTTCTCGGACCAGATCGCCTACGTAGTGGACGAAGAAGTGCGGCGTTTGATCGACCAGGCACATGACGAGGCCTATGCCATCCTCACCGAGAACCGGGACATCCTGGACCGTTTGGCCTTGGAACTGCTTGAGCGCGAAACCTTGAACCAAGCCGAGATTGCGGACATCTTCCGCGATGTCCGCAAGCGCGATTTCCGTGAAATCTGGCTTTCCAAGGAGTCCCGGCCGGTACAGACCATCCCGCCGGTTGAGTCGCGTGCGGAGAGGGCCGAACGGGAAGCCCAGGAAGAAGCCAAGAAGGCCCGCATGGACGAGCCGCTGGACACCGTGCCGCCGCATGCGCAGGGCGTCAGCAGCCAGGAGTCGTTCCAGGCCCCGGGACCCGACGGCGGCAACGACTCCACGCTTCACGGCTAAGCTTTCTGCTGTGACTCATTTCGACGACGACGACCTCGCCGCCGCCCACGGCTCAGCCGGCGATTCCAAGCGAAGCCATAAGGTGGACCGCCCGCGCATTGAAGCGGCAGTACGTGAAATCCTGCTGGCCATTGGCGAAGACCCTGATCGCGGGGGCCTGCAGGACACGCCAAAGCGCGTGGCCAAGGCCTACGCGGAGGTCTTTGCCGGCCTCCACCAGCACCCCGAAGAGGTGCTGTCCACGACCTTCGACCTGGACCATGAAGAGCTTGTCCTGGTCAAGGACATCCCCTTCTATTCGACGTGCGAACACCACTTGGTGCCGTTCCACGGCGTTGCCCATGTTGGTTATATTCCGTCACATGACGGCAAGGTGACCGGCCTCAGCAAGTTGGCACGGCTCGTGGACATCTATGCCCGCCGCCCGCAAGTGCAGGAGCGCCTCACCACGCAGATCGTGGAGGCCTTGGTGACGCACCTTAACCCGCGCGGTGCAATCGCAGTAGTCGAATGCGAACACATGTGCATGTCCATGCGCGGCATCCGCAAGCCGGGTGCCAAGACCGTTACCAGTGCGGTACGCGGCCAACTCCATGACCCGGCCACCCGTGCCGAAGCCATGAGCCTCATACTCGGAAGGTAAGCAATTTATGGATTCCCTCGCAGCAGCACCCGGAACCGGCCCGGCCACAAGCCCCTTGCCGGTTCTCCGCAAGCCGCGACCCGCGGCCAGGTTCGAAGACCTGCCAACGGACCGAACCCTCGTTATGGGAATCCTCAACGTCACTCCGGATTCCTTCAGCGACGGCGGCAAGCACTCCACCGCCGACTCCGCGATTGCCTTGGGCCTGCGCATGTTCTACGCCGGGGCGGACATCATCGATGTCGGCGGCGAGTCAACGCGTTCGGGCGCTGAGCCGGTGTCCCCGGAGGAGGAGCAGCGCCGTGTCCTCCCGGTGATCGGTGCCCTGGTCAAGGCCGGCGCACTGGTCAGCATCGACACCATGCACGTATCCACGGCCGCTGCCGCCGTCGAGGCCGGGGCCGCGATCATCAACGACGTTTCGGGCCTTACCATCGAGGACGGCATGCCGGAACTGGTGGCACGAACCAAGGTTCCGTACATCCTGACCCACCGCAGGGGCGATGCGCAGACAATGGACGGCCTTGCCGACTATGAGGACGTGACGGGCGAAGTCATCGCGGAGATCAAGGGTGTCCGTGACAAGCTGTACGCCGCCGGCGTGGCCCCGGAACAGGTCATTGTTGATCCAGGGGTTGGTTTCTCCAAGAACGAGGACCAGAACTGGGAGATCCTCAAGAACCTGGACAGCCTGTTCGAGCTTGGCCACAAGGTGATGGTGGCTGCTTCCCGCAAGCGCTTCCTTGGTTCGCTGCTGACGGTTGCCGGCAAGGCCGCTTCCCCGCTGGAACGTGACGCCGCCACTGCCGCCATAACTGCTTTGAGTGCCGCGAAGGGCGCCTGGGCTGTCCGCGTCCACGACGTCGGTCCAAGCCTTGACGCCGTCAAGGTCGCCGCCCGGATCGCCCGCTGATTGGAGCCGCTGTGGACAAGATCACGCTGACCGGCGTCACCGCCGTCGGCTATCACGGTGTGTTCGATTTCGAGCGCCGCGACGGCCAGCCGTTCGTGGTGGACGCCGTGTTGCACACGGATTTCACCAAGGCGGCCGAAACCGATGATCTCCAGTACACAGCACATTACGGCGAGGTAGCCGAGCTCATCACCTCATACATTGAGGGGGAGCCCCTGAACTTGATCGAGGCCCTTTCCGTCAGGATCGCCGAGGGCATCCTGGCCAATTACAGGAGCCTTGCCGCCGTCGACGTCACCGTCCACAAGCCGAAGGCCCCCATTGAGGTGCCGTTCGGCGACGTCACGGTCAGCGTGCACAGGGAGCGCACATGACCAGCGGCTACACGAAAGCGATTTTGGCGCTGGGCAGCAACCTGGGGGAGCGCAACGATACCCTTTCCACAGCCGTCGCCGATCTGGTCGATCCGCCGGAAGTGCGCCTGCTCGGTGTCTCGCCGGTGGTACAGACCAAGGCGGTTGGGGGCCCTGAAGGCCAGCCGGATTTCCTGAACATGGTCATAGCTGTCGAGACCACGCTGACTCCGCTGGAGCTTTTGGCCCACTGCCACGCGGTGGAGCAGAAGCATCACAGGACCCGTGAAGTCCGGTGGGGCCCGCGGACGCTGGACGTGGACGTCATCGTGTATGGAGACGTGGAGAGTGACGACCCCATCCTCACCATCCCGCACCCTCGTGCGGCTGAACGGGCCTTCGTCCTTTACCCGTGGTCCCTCCTGGAACCCAACGCCTTGCTGCAGGGCCGGAAGGTCGCGGAACTGGCCGCCGTCGCCGCCGACATGCCGGGCATCCGGCGCTTTGACGGGTACGGGGACGTTGCCGGTGTGCCCGCCACGGGAGCTGTCGAGTAGCCCATGAAAGCCATGCGTCCGTGGGTCTTGGTGATCATCGCCGTCGTCTCCGCCTTGATCGGCTGGGTGGCCACAACGGCAACCAACCGCTACAGCATGCCCACTCCCGTGTTGCCGCTTTCGGCACTGGTAACCATGGGCGTTATCGCGTTGCTGACCCTGGTCATGGGGATCCAGGTGCTTCGATGGCGGAACGGCAAGAAGAAGGCCATGCTGGATCCCATCATGGCTGCCCGGACACTGGTCCTTGCCCAGGCATGCGCCTACGCGGGGACCCTCCTGCTCGGCTGGCACGCGGGCATCTCCCTTGACCTCCTGCGGATCGGAACCTTGCGCAGCGGCGAGGGCATCCTGTGGAACGCGCTGTTGATGGGCGGCGGCGGAGTGGTGATGATCGTCGTCGGGTTTGTGGTGGAGCGGTTCTGCCGCATTCCTCCGGAGGACTTTGAGGGCGGCGCCGGCAACGGAACAGAGAAGCGTCGCGGCGAATCCAAGGGCGAAGGCGAGTATGCATACCGAGGCGATTGACCCTCCCGGCGTTCAATGGCTGCGGGTCTCGCCCAAGTACGTGACCGTCCGGCTGGTGGAATGGGCGCTGGGCAATCTGGTGATGGTTGCGGTCCTAAGCCTGCCCCTTGTGTTCGTGCAGCTTGGCTGGTGGCGTTGGCCCCCGTTGTGGCTGGCCATTGCCGTGCCTTCCTTCGTGCTTGTCCTGGCTTTGTGGCGATTGGTACTCATTCCGCGCCAGGTCCGGGCCATTGGTTACGCAGAGCGCGACGACGATCTCCTGATCCGCAGGGGCATCTTCTTCCAGCGCACCATGGTGGTCCCTTACGGGCGCATGCAGTATGTAGACGTCGCAGTGGGACCTGTTGAGCGCAGCCTCGGCCTCTGCACCTTGAAACTCCATACGGCCTCGGCCGGTACCAACGCCCACCTGCCCGGGCTGCCCGCAGCTGAGGGCGCGCGGCTGCGCGAGCAGCTGTCCGCACGTGGAGAAGCCAGGCTGGCCGGGCTGTGAGCCCGGAAGTGGCCGTGCCCGGCAAAGCCATCGACGGCGATTGGCGGCGCGTGCATCCTGCGTCCCCGTTCGTGCGGGGCTGGGTGGCGCTGGCTGCGGTCTTGTATTTCTTTGGACGTGATTCATTTGAGCGTGTCCTGCAGGGCCGCGACTTCCTGGACCCGCACCTGAACGGACGTGTGCTGTGGCTGCTGGCCGGCGGCGGGGTGGTGCTGTTGTTGGCGGTGGGTGGATTCATCCTCAGCTGGTATTTCACGCGCTACCAGGTGGCCGAGGGCTATGTCCGCGTGAATACGGGCTGGCTCTTCAAACAGCAGCGGCAGGCCCGGCTGGACCGCGTGCAGGCGATCGACATCGTGCAGCCTCTCCTGGCGCGCATCTTCGGTCTCGCCGAACTCAAGTTTGAGGTGGCCGACGCCGGGGAATCCGCCGTGCGGCTGGCTTACCTTCGGTTGCCCCAGGCCAAGCAGCTCCGGGCGGCCATTCTTGCACGGGCCGCCGGCGTGGTCACCGGGGAGGAATCCATTGAGGAAATTCCAGAGGCGCCGGAGCAGCGGGTCCTGTCCGTGCCGCCGTCGAGGTTGATCGGTTCGTTGCTCCTCAGCGAACAGACTGTTGGAATCCTGCTTGCGGCGGCCGCATCCGTGGCAATCTCCGTCTACACCGAGAACAGCGCCATTTTCCTGGCCCTGATACCCGCAATCCTCGGTATCGGCGCGGCCTATTGGAGTTCGTTCAACAAGGGCTACAACTTCACCGCCGCGATTTCCCCGGACGGGATCAGGTTGCGTTACGGCCTCCTTGATACGCAGGCCCAAACGGTTCCGCCGGGCCGCATCCAGGCGCTCAAAATCACGCAGTCTCCGCTTTGGCGGCTGTTTGGTTGGTACCGCATGCACGTCAACGTTGCGGGCTATGGCGGTGCTCCCGGCCACGAGAATGCTGCGCGGACCACCCTGCTGCCGGTGGGCATGAAGTCCGATGTGATGATGATGCTTTCGCTCGTCCTTCCGGATCCGGGCGTCGAAGATCCGCAGTGGGTTTTCTCCGCAGGGCTCGAGGGTCTGGCGCAAGTGGCCGGGGACGTGGACGGGTTCACCACCACTCCCCGCCGTGCGCGGCTCCTGGCGCCCCTTGGTTGGCGGCGCAACGGGTTCCTGGCTACCCGCACTGCACTCCTGTTGCGCTCCGGACGTTGGTGGCACGCGCTAGTACTGGTTCCGCATCAGCGCACCC
The DNA here is from genome assembly GCF_044749185.1 of Paenarthrobacter sp. NPDC089675. Lineage (NCBI taxonomy): Bacteria > Bacillati > Actinomycetota > Actinomycetes > Micrococcales > Micrococcaceae > Paenarthrobacter > Paenarthrobacter sp. NPDC089675. Next base: position 366,269 of record NZ_JBIVHM010000005.1, read on the forward strand.
AATCCATGGCACTGCAGCAAGGACCACTCGCGCGCAGGTTCGGGGTGGCCGACCTTGTCCTGCACACTACGCCCGGTCCTGTTGCTCCGAGGCTCTACCAAGCCGACGTCGCGCAGGCAGTCAAGCTCTTCGACCAGCAGGCGGCACGCGCCCGCGAGGCCAGGAAACGGCAGACCTCCGAGCAGTGGCTCGCGCAGGTATCCACCAGAACAACCCAGGAGGACCATCACCATGGCTAGGCCAGGACGACTCGGAGTCGGCATCATCGGCGCCGGCAAAGTGGGCGCCGTTCTCGGTGCCGCCTTGCGCGCGGCCGAGCACGCCGTCGTCGGGGTTTCCGCCGTTTCCGAGGCGAGCCGCGAACGGGCTGAAAGCCTCTTGCCAGGCGTGCCCGTTCTTGAGATCCAGGACATCGTTGAGCGTTCCGAGTTGGTGCTTCTGGCGGTTCCTGACGACGCCCTTGGTGACCTGGTGGAGGGGCTCGCGAAGCTGGGCGCGTGGCAGCCGGGGCAGCTTGTGGCGCACACGTCGGGCCGGTTCGGCGTCGGGATCCTGCAGCCGGTGCGTGCGGCGGGTGCCATACCCCTCGCGATGCACCCTGCAATGACCTTCACGGGCATGAGCCTGGACTTGACGCGGCTCATGGACTGCACCTTCGGCGTCACGGCCGATGCCGCGATGCTGCCTATCGCGCAGGCGCTGGTGGTGGAAATGGGTGCCGAACCCGTGGCCATTGCCGAGGCCGACCGCACCATCTACCACGCCGCCCTCGCGCACAGCTCCAACCACATGGTTACCCTGGTGGCCCAAGCCTCGCAGTTGCTGAGGGAGATCGGCGTGGAGGCTCCCGAATCCATGCTGGGGCCGCTGCTCCGGGCAACGCTCGAGAACGCCTTGGCGTCCGGCGAATCAGCGTTGACCGGGCCCGTGGCCCGTGGCGATGTGGGCACCGTTGCTGCCCACGCCCAGGCGTTGAAAGAGTACGACGGCGGTGCGGGCGGCGATGTGCTCGCGGCGTACCAAGCCATGGCCCGGGCCACGGCCCGTCGCGCCGGCAACCGTGGGCTCCTGCGGCCGGAACAACTGGCTGAGATCAACGACGCACTGGAAAATGGGTCCGAACCGCACAGCGGGGATTCGTCGCCGGAAGGAAACTGAACAGCATGTCCATCAAACTCGTCACCACCGCGGCTGAACTCCGTAGCGAGAGCGCACGGCTTCTCGCGGCGAAGGGCGGTTCTTCACAGGGCCTGGTGCCAACCATGGGAGCCCTGCACTCCGGGCACGCCGCCCTGGCGCGCAAAGCCGTGGCCGAGAACGACGTCGTGGTTGCCACGATCTTCGTGAACCCGCTGCAATTCGGTGACGCCGTGGACCTGGAACGCTACCCCCGAACCCTCGACGCCGACATGGCCCTCTTGGACGCCGAAGGTGTGGACCTGGTGTTCGCGCCTACCGTCGAGGAGGTGTACCCCGGCGGCCAGCCTTTGGTCAGGGTCACCTCCGGTCCCCTCGGCGAGAAGTGGGAGGGCGCCTCCCGCCCCGGCCACTTCGATGGTGCCCTGACGGTAGTAGCCAAATTGCTGCACTACGGTCTTCCCGGTGGGGCCGCGGCAGATGGCACGACGGCGGCCTACCGCGCCTATTTCGGGCAGAAGGACGCGCAGCAGTTGGCTTTGGTGAAGAGGATGGTCGCGGACCTGAACTTCCCCGTGGAGATCGTTCCCGTGCCCATTGTCCGCAGCGAAGACGGCCTGGCACTGTCCAGTCGCAACCGTTTCCTTTCGGATGAAGAGCGGGAGGCGGCCCTTGTGTTGTCCCGGGCTTTGCGCGTGATCGAGTCCCGCGCCAACGCCCACGAACCGCTGGACCTGGACTCCGCCGTCGAGCTTGTCCAATCCCAGCCACTGGTGGAACTGGACTATTTCGACGTCGTTGACCCCACCACACTGGAACCGCTCGCGGAGAACTGCAAGGAGACGCCCTTCCGCGGCGAAGGGCTGGCGATCATCGCTGCAAAGGTGGGTCCTGTCCGTTTGATAGACAACGCACCACTGGATTCCTAACGTTTGGATTTTCTGCTGACGGGAATGTCGGGGGAGTCTAGACTGTTCCTGTCTTCACCGGCATTGGTCGCCGGAAACCAAATCTCAAGCCAAGGGAATTTCCATGTCTACCGACGTCACGTCCGGGGCCTCCGGCGACTCCGTTTCCGGTGCTTCCGCCGCCACAAGCGGCGCTTCACCCGCGGTATCGGGCAAGATGTCCCGCGAATCCGTCACGGTCATCGTCACGTTGTTGGTGGCAACCTTTGTGGTGATCCTCAACGAGACCATCATGAACGTGGCATTGCAGCGGCTCATGACCGATCTCCGCGTTGATGCACCGACGGTCCAGTGGTTGGCTACCGGATTCATGCTGACCATGGCCGTGGTCATTCCCACCACCGGCTTCATCCTGCAGCGATTGAGCACCCGCGCCTCCTTCATGCTGGCAATGGGCCTGTTCAGTGGCGGTACCCTGCTGGCTGCCTTGGCACCCGGGTTTACCGTGCTTCTGCTTGCGCGCATTGTGCAGGCCGGTGGTACGGCCATCATGCTTCCGCTGCTGATGACCACCATCCTCACCCTGGTACCCATGTCCAGGCGAGGGGCCGTGATGGGCAACGTCAGTATCGCCATCTCCGTGGCTCCGGCCATGGGCCCCACAGTCTCCGGCATCATCCTGGACCACTTCTCGTGGCGTTTCATGTTCGTCTTCGTGCTTCCTGTGGCGCTGGCGGCGTTGGCCATCGGTGCCAAGTTCCTGACCAACGTTGGTGAGCGCGGCAAGACCACATTGGACATCGGTTCCGTGATCCTGACAGTGCCGGCCTTCGGTGGACTGGTGTACGGCCTGAGCCAAATCGGCGGGGCCAATGCGGGAGTCGTCCCGGTCATAGCCTTGGTTGTGGGCGTTGTTTCCCTGGCGCTCTTCGTGTTCAGGCAGCTGAGGCTCCAAAAATCCGACGCCCCGTTGCTGGATCTCCGGGCCTTCAACTTCCGGATGTTCACCGTCTCAACGTTGCTGATGGTGGTGGCCATGATGGCGCTGTTCGGAGGCGTGATCCTGCTCCCGCTGTACCTGCAAAACACCCTGCACCTGCAGCCCATGGAAACGGGCCTCGCTTTGCTGCCCGGTGGTTTGGCCATGGGCTTGCTGGGACCCGTGATCGGGCGGATCTTCGACAAGGTAGGTCCGCTGCCCCTCACGGTTTCCGGATCGGTCCTTATGGTGCTCACCTTGTGGCAGTTCTCTCGTCTCGACGAGCACAGCGCCCTCGGCTGGGTCATCGCGCTCCACGTAGTGCTGAGCTTCGGCCTGGCCCTCCTGTTCACGCCGGCATTCACCACGGGGCTGAACCCGCTGCCCCCGCACCTGTACTCGCATGGCTCCGCCATTATGAGCACCGCGCAGCAGGTCTCCGGTGCTGCAGGTACTGCTCTGTTGGTTTCGATCTTTGCTGTGGTTTCGGCTTCGTCCGGGCTGGTGGCCGGCATGCAGGCAGCGTTCTTTGCCGCGACGATCATTGCCGTAGCAGCAGTGGTGCTTGGCGCCATGATGCGGCGAACCGAGGGCGCAGCCGCACACGGCGGCCACTGACTCTCCCTGTGCTTCCCTGACCTCCGACCTCGGCGGGCAAGCCAAAGGACCAATTCAGAGGGCGGGCAATCCGGGTGATTGCCCGCCCTCTGCGTTCCCGCCCTCTGCGTTCCCGTCGTTCCTCGCTCACGTCCCGCCCGGGTTTCGGGGGTTCTTCTCTCACGTCCCGCCCGGGTTTCCGGGGTTCTTCTCTCACGTCCTGCGGGGTTTTCGGGGTTCTTCTCTCACGTCCTGCGGGGTTTTCGGGGTTCTTCTCTCACGTCCCGCGGGTTTTTGGGGGTTCCTTTTTCATTGGTGTTGGGGGTGTGATGGGGTTCACGGTGTGTGGATTTGTTTGTGGTGTGGGGGGTGTGTAAAGTTATTCGAGTTGCCGCCGCTGATGCGGTTTTGATGGTGACGATCCCCCTTGATGACAGCCTGGAATATGGTTCGCTTTTGAGTGTGCCGTTTGTGGGTGGGGCCGATGATCGGGTTGTGAATCGCGGTAGCGTTGGTTTGCAAAGTTCTGGTGGTTCGGGTAAGTTTGAAAAGTTGCTCCGGAGCGATCCAGTGGCCCTGTGGGGTTGGTGGTGGTACTGCTTTGGATTAGTGACCTGTTGTTTGAGAACTCAA